>CAIZXS010000011.1 GCA_903937035.1 uncultured bacterium | reverse complement strand
TATTTTCTAGTCTTATCTGACATATCTGGGGTATTATTGATTACTGTTCCATTGCTTAGTAATAATTTCATAGTTTTTTTGCTTAATGATTAGTTTGTTAAGATATTGCTGGTCTTTTTTTGGTGATTTATCTTAACAGCGTAGTATATCAGAAAATTGGCAACTAGTCCATAGTTAACGACTATTGTCAAGTTTAGCAATTTTAGGAAACCCAACTATTTGGCTTATCTATTGCTATTTTTGACAAGCTATGTTATAATAATATTGTCGTCACTTTTGATGGCAGTAAGCACTATAACACCACATTTTATGCATTTAGACGAACTTAAAAACGCCGGACTCTCCGAAAATGAGGCTAAGGTCTACCTGGCCGCCCTGGAATTGGGCGAAACCAGCGTCTATCGTTTGGCCAAAAAGTCGCTCGTAAAGCGCACAACCACCTATTTGGCCGTGGAAACACTAAAAGAAAAAGGTCTCATGAACAGCTACACTAGCAACAATATAGCTGTTTGTTTTGCCGAAAACCCCAAAAAACTGGCAGAAATGCTTGAAGAAAAGAAAAAAGCCCTCGACAAAGTTATGCCGGAGCTCTTGGCTTTCACCAATCTAATTGATAAAAAGCCTAAAATCCAATTTTTTGAAGGCCGTGAGGCCTATCGGGAGGTTTTCAAGGATGTCCTAAAATACCCTGGAAGCGAGATGCTTGGGACTTTAAACGAAAAATTTTTCGATTTCGACAACTATTTCATGAGCTATTTCATCCCCAAGCGAAAAGAAAAGAAAATCTGGGCTAGAATCCTTTTTCCCAGCAGTAAAGAACTTCGCACCATCGCCCAGGATGAAGACAAACATTTCTTCCAAAGCCGCACCATTCAATCAGAAAAATTCAAAGTAGAAATTGAAATGGTCATTTATGGCGGAAACAAGATTGGCATGGTTTCCTATGAAGAAGAAATCGCCATCATCATCGAAAGCCAGATGATCCATAACACGCAAAAGAGTTTTTTTGAGACAATGTGGGAGATTAGTGAAAAAAAGCTGAATCCAGAATTAGCATAATTCTCAATCACAAGAACAACCGCGCCACTCTCAACTCTTCATAGCTATAATCTTCTCCTAAAATATTTAGCACCGGGGAAAGCAATGCTCCGCCGGATTTTTCAAAAGCCACTTTGATTTCTTGAAATCTTTTTTCTGGCAATCGCAAATGTTCAATTTCAATTTCTTCTCCGCTTTCTTTCAACTTTTCAATGTGGGCAATAATCGTTACTAGAGATAATTTGCGCTCACTGGCAATTCGCCCCAAACTCATCCCCGCATTCAGCCTTTCTTTCGTTTCCATATATGTAGAACCCGCACCTCCATGGATACGCCTCGCCAGAACTTCTTTGTCCTGATTTCGATTGTTTTTGAGGCGCAGTGACGGCGCGTCTCTATGGGAAATATTTTGTTTTTCAACTAAATTATTTTTCTTCGCATAATCTCCAATCACACCCATAAATTTCTCTCCGTATTCAGAAAGCTTCATTGCTCCCACGCCACTGATCTGCAAAAAGCTCTCTTTGTTTTGCGGGAAATAGTAGGCCATCTCTTGCAGCGCAACATCACTAAAAACAATAAACGGAGGTACGCCTTTTTGCTCGGCTAGACTTTTTCTAATAGCTCTGAGCTGTTCAAATAACTGCGTGTCATATTCCAGTGCGCCCTTTTTCTTTTTAACCTCCAACTCCGATTCTTTTTCAAATTGAGGACTGAGTAAAAATATTTTCTCCCGATTATTCAAAAATTTCTTTCCCAAGTTTGTAAGATATATCATCGGGTATTCACCCTCACTCTTGGCCGCATATCCCTTGGCAATGAGTAAATTAATAAAATACATAATTTCCTCCTCACTTGAATCTTTGGCAATTCCAAAAACAGAAAGCTGATCATGCCCAAACTCCAGCACTTTTTTGACGCGCGACCCGCGCAACACACTCATCACATATCTTCCGCCAAACCGCTCCCCCGTGCGCACAATGGCGGAGAGAATTTTTTGAGAAATAATTGTCGCGTCAACTTCCTCTTTCGGGCGAAGGCATACATCACAGCCTCCGCAACCCTCTGCCTCTTGTTTTTCGCTAAAATAACCCAACAGATATGCACGCCGACACGTCCGAAGCTCTGCATACTCAACTACTTGCGCCAACTTTTTTTGAGCACCTTTTCGTTCATTCTCGTCTTGAATATCCCGCAGGAAATAATTATGTTTCATTGTGTCTCCGTAGGAATAGAAAAGCACACACTCACTAGGGAGCCCATCACGTCCCGCGCGCCCGGTTTCTTGATAATAGCCTTCGATTGATTTGGGCAGCGAATAATGCACAATCAAACGCACATCTGGTTTATCGATCCCCATCCCAAAGGCAATTGTCGCCACAATAATTTGCACTTCATCACGCACAAACTTCTCCTGAGTCTTTCTTCTTTTCTCATTTTCCAACCCCGCATGATAGGCCGCCGCCTTAAAACCCTTCTGCTTCAAATCAGCCGCGATGCTTTCCGTTTCCTTGCGAGAGAAGCAATAAATAATCACCGAGCGATCTGGATATTTCTTGAGCAAATTCACTAAGTTAGCAAAAGCATTCTTCTTTGGTCGCACGACGTAAGTTAGATTGGGCCGATTAAAACTAGAAATGAAGACCGGGGCGTCTTTCATTTCCAACTGCCGCACAATATCCTCTCGCACCTTGTCTGTCGCTGTCGCCGTGAGCGCTATTACCGGCACAGACGGAAAAATATTTCGCAATTTTGCAAGATTGCGATAATCCGGACGAAAATCATGTCCCCACTCAGAGATACAGTGCGCTTCGTCAATTGCAATGAGACTAATTTCCAAACTTTTGAGAAAATATTGAAAGGTTGAAAGTGCCAAACGCTCCGGCGCTAAGTATAAAATCTTAATCTCCCCTTTTCTGGATCGATTTTCAATTCGATTTATCTCTGTGGACGTCAGTGAGCTATTGATAAACTCCGCCTCAACCCCATTGGCACGCAGCGCATCAACTTGGTCTTTCATCAGTGCAATCAGCGGTGAAATGACAAGCGTAATCCCAGGAAACTTGAGCGCCGGCAATTGGAAGCAAAGCGACTTCCCACCTCCAGTAGGCATGAGCACAAACGCGTTATTTTTCTCAAGTACGTGTGAAATAATCTCCGCCTGCAGCGGACGAAATTCGTCATAGCCGAAATATTTTTTGAGGGTTTTTTGCATAAGAAATAAAATCAAGTATTGCATCTATTACAATACTGCCATTTTTTAAACTATTATTTCACACTCGGCATCATTTTATTAATTTTATCTTCATCACTACAACGATATTTGTTGCTCGGAGTATAAAAATGCTTGCTCGGTCCATAGCAACCTTCATTTTCATGATTAAGCACAGCGAGGAATGGCATCAAAAAGCCCATGTTTTGCCCAGTAAACTTGCCATACAAGCTTCTCAACGTCTCAATCCGCTTATCCTGAGGCATTCTCGCGAATATACCCATATCATCCCAGGTGAGCCCACTCCAATCAAGGTGGAGCAAAACTGCGTTTGCACGTGCGCTATATTCCTTGTCCCACAAAAGCCCCCAACAACTGGAAAATTTACTAGAACACGGCTGATTTTCCACGGAACCATTTGCATCGATTCCCACTCCGCCTTCGATGTAATCAAATAGACGCAAATACTTCTCATCAGTAATATCATCAGTCTGAGCTCCAATAATGATTTGCATATTTTTTGCTTTCGCATACTCGCGCATATCTGAAAGAACGCTTTTTATTTCCGTTTCTTCAAAATTAGGATTTTCATCTTGCAATTTAATTTGACCGAAGAGAAAACTCTGGATTCCCGTGTCCATTGCTCTTTGCGTGATTGACTTGAGATACCTGCGATACTCTGGATTATTAACCGATGGAATGCAACTATTTTTTTCCCATTGGTTATAATTTCCATTTCGGCACATTTTCTTGAACTCAAACTTATGGTCCCAATCTGGATCAGAATATTTTCTCCAAGTTGAGATTGCCTCGGCAATAAACATACCATAAACGACTGGCTTTTTGTCAACATTTTTCATTATTTTGACTGCTTTTTCAAAATCCGGCGGACGAAGCCATGTCTCAAGGGCTCTGTGCAAATAAACACAATTAGAACGCTCAAGCATTCTAGAAATCTCAGCCGTCTTATCACCATAGCCGGAAAGAAACCCATCTGCTACGCAACCATTCTTTTTTATCTGCTCCATAGAAATTGGTCCGGGGACAAAACGCCATTCGTCCTTCACTGGGACATCTGGAATAACTTTGGCTACATGTTTTTTGTGTGTAATGGCGGGATAATCATATCGGACAGAACTGATTTTGTTTTGTATATATAACATCCACAAAACTCCTAATGACAAAAGTATCATTGCAAAAACAGCAAACTTAAATGAAATTTGCAATCGCCAAATCGAAGGTTTTTTTTCCGGTTTATAAAGATTGAAGTCCATTTGTTTTTGGCTGGAATTAAACTTTTTCGAAAATGCCCAACTCCAAACTTAACCAATCTATATTATAGCCCAAAAAACAAATACCATAAAGACAAGCTACAAAAACAAGCATTTGCGTCAAAAAAGTAAGATGCAAAAATCAAAGGACGCTGTTTTTGACCTGTTTTTTTTCAAATTCACAAAAATCATCAATCTTCTCCAGTAGCCTGCCCCCATCACTAAATTCCGTTTTCTCGTTCATAAGACACCCCGACGCCAAATTATGCCCAAGTCCGATCTGATGTCCAAATTCGTGAAGAAGCAAACTCGCAACGTAGGAATCGATATTCTTTTCGCTATCCATCCGCATATTATTAGCAAGGGAATTTTTAAATAGCACCATTCCATTCTCCAAAACCGTCGAACCCAAAATCTCGCTATCAGCATCTTGACTTACAACAAAAACATACAAAGCTGCGTCTCGAGAAGAACCCATCGCACCCAAGCTCTTTCGCAATTCTTCCATACCCACCAAAGGTTTATATGCGATGCTTGGATAAAAGAGATACTTTGTTTTTTTCCCTGTTACATTTTCCACTCTCTTTGAAAACACCTTAGCAGTTTCTTCGCTGATACCGAGACCATTCATCGAAATGATTTTTATCGTTATATTTTGATATCTATTGGCTAAATAATCCGCTTTCGCATCGCCATCAAAGTGCAGTCCCAATATTTGGCGCGCGATAGGATACCGCGCAAACTTATGGCGCAAATTGTTATTAAAATAATTGCTTCCTGTGTTTTGCGCTGATACTTTAAAATAGACAAAACCAAACGAAACAATAATAACAAAAACCAACGCAATTACAACTAATAATTTTATTATACGCATAAGATTAATTATAGCATATATAAAAAAATAAAAATCTCCTCCTCAGGGAGATTCTTATCATATCTGAGCGGAGAAGTTTAGACAGTTCGGATTGGGTGGAGGGAAGAGGATTTTATTTTTGCTGATTCAGTTTATTTTCCAGATCAGTTATTTGCTTCTTCATCTTAACCATCTTCAGTTCTCGGTCAGTCATATATCTATTCATTTCCTCAATCTCTGTCATGTGCTTTTTAACTTCATTTATATCATAGCAAGATCCGATATAGCCCATGAAGTTATTACTATCATCAAAGAATGGACTGCCGGAATCAAGCAACCAATGATATGTTCCATCGTTATGCTTTAGTCGGTATTCCATTTCAAAAGGCTTTCTGGCCTTGAAAGAATCTAGATAGGTTTTGACGCAAGGATTAAGATCATCAGGATGAACTCCCTTAACCCAGCCATCTCCCATTTCTTCTTCTATTTTTCTTCCGGTAAAAGCCAACCAAGCGCTATTAAAATAATCGCATTTCGCGTCTAGCCCCGAGCGCCAGATTGGATTAGGAAATTGATCCAAGATGCGCAAATAAAGTTCTTTTTGCATAATATTTTATTATTAACCTTCTTACTAATTTATTTTATCACAAATAATATCAAAACGAAAAGGCCATCCTTATCGGAGGACTTTTCGTTTGAGCGGGTAACGGGAATCTTTCTCGTCCGTCACTTCGCACGTGCCTACGGCACAGGCTCCATCCCCCCCTCAAAACCTGGATTTTCAAAAAAGTGAAGCAGTTCACTTTTTTAAAATACCCTTCGATTCCCTCCAATCTCAACTTTGCATAAATAACAAAAATCTCCTTTTTAAGGGAGATTCTTATCATATCTGAGCGGGTAACGGGAATCGAACCCGTCGCTCGTCCTTGGCAAGGACGTATATTAGCCACTATACGATACCCGCCTTCGCTAAAGCTTCGGCGGGCAAGCCCGCTAGGCATTAGACAAAAGCTAAAAAAAATAGCCTTGCGATTCTATTCTAAATGTCGGGGCGCCGAGACTCGAACTCGGACTACTTGGTCCCAAACCAAGCGCGCTACCATTACACAACGCCCCGCCTTCGTCCCGCTAGAGCGTGACTACGGCGGGCAAAGCCCGCAAATAGACCGCGAAGGAGGACTTCGCCAAATTGAAGCTCCGATTCGGCGAGCAAGCTCGCTAAAGAGAACAACCGCAAATATTACTTATAAATCATATCCGTAAATAGCGCTTAAGTCAACAGCCATAACAAAATCCCGCTTGCGCGGGATTTTGCCTCTATCTTCTAATTTATTTTCTAGAAAATAATTTTAGACTAGACCTTATTTAACAGCCTCTTTCAAAGCCTTTCCTGCTGTAAATTTAGGAACGGTCATTGCTGGAATTTGGATCTTAGCCTTAGTTTGAGGATTGATACCCTCTCTAGCTGCACGATTGGAAACCTTAAATGTTCCAAAACCGGTCATTGTCACCTTATCTCCGCTTTTCAAAGATTTAGTGATAACTTCGATCATTGTTTCGAGCACCATTTCGATGTCCTTCTTTGACAATTCAGTTTTTTCGCTGATTGCACTTACCAAAGCATCTTTATTAATATTGCCTGCCATATTATCACCTCCTTTCAATAGTTTCGCCAAGTCCTTTAATTTTTCGGAAACTAAACTTTGGCGTGTACTTTAATTATTATCCCCACCCACCACACTTCGCGCGAAGCGATATAGGCAGGCCATCTTTATCTGTCTTTCTATTTTACTACAATTGCTTTAAATAAAGCAAATGGTTTTTCCCACACTAACTTTGCACTGGCACAGAGTGCCAAAAGTTTTCCACAACACCAAGATAAATGTTTTTTATTTTTACTCCAAATAACTTATTTTACCCGAAGAAAGTGCAGAGTTAGTGCGGGATGGCTCCTAGCGAGCATATTCCACAACTCGAGTTTCTCTGATAACGTTAACCTTTATCTCTCCTGGATATTTCAATTCTTTTTCAATTTTGTCAGCAATCGCACGACTCAATTTTATCGAACCCAAATCATCAATCTTATCAGGCTTAACAAAGACGCGAATCTCTCTTCCAGCTTGAATCGCATAAGTTTTTTCAACCTCAGGAAAAGATGTCGCTACCGCCTCCAACTCCTCCAGGCGCTTCAGATAATTTTCCAATGTGTCTTTTCTTGCTCCCGGACGAGATGCTGAGATCGCATCCGCTGCTGAAATTATCATTGATTCAGGAGTTTCGAATGGATAATCTTCATGGTGTGATTTCATCGCATCAATAATTTCTTTTCCAATCTTAAATTTCTCCAAAATTTTGATACCAATTTCAACATGTGTTCCTTGCACTTCATGATCAATCGCTTTCCCAATATCATGCAAAAGTCCAGCTTTCTTTGCAAGACTCACATCAGCTCCAAGTTCAGCAGCCAATGCTCCGGACAAATGTGCCACCTCCAAAGAATGCAAAAGCGCATTTTGACCATAACTTGTTCGATAACGCAGGCGTCCCAAAATATGCACCAATTTAGGATCCAAGCCGGCGACACCCACATCATACGCCGCGGCGTCTCCTGCTTCACGAATTTTGTTATTTATCTCTAGTTTAGCAAAATCGACTGCTTCCTCGATCTTGGTTGGGTGAATCCGACCATCAGAAATCAACCTCTCAATCGCAATCCTCGCAATCTCTCTGCGTATTGGATCAAAACCAGAAATAACAATTGCCTCTGGAGTGTCATCGACAATAATTTCAATTCCCGTAAGACGCTCCAAGGCCTTAATATTCCTTCCTTCTCTTCCAATAATCCTACCTTTCACCTCATCCGATGGGATTGCCACAATGCTTGTTGTGACATCTGCAGCGTGAGAGCCAGCATATTTTTGGATTGCCTGAGTCATTATATCTCGAGCCTTTTTCTCAAGAGTATCGCGGCCCTCTATTTCCAATGATTTCATTCTTTTGGCTAACAAGTCGCGACTCTCCTCCTCTGTAAGTTGCAAGAGAATTTTTTTTGCCGCCTCCTTAGAAAGACCAGCAATTTTTTCCAGTCTTTTTAGTTCCTGCTTTCTAGCTTCATCCACTTCCTTCCTAATAGTCCTCACTTCTTCCGATTTTTGGACCAAAAGATCTTTTTCTTTTTCTAGCTCTAAGATTTTCGCTTCCAATCCTTCTTCCTTCTTGTCCAAACGCACCTCTGTTCTTCTGAGCAGTTCTTCCCGGTCATATTCCTTTTTCTTTGCTTCCTCCAGGATATTAACTGCCTTATTTTTCGCCTCTAAAATTATTTCTTGTCCTTTTTTTTCGGCTTCTTCCTCTACCTTCACCGCCTTGCCTTCTGCTGTAGAAAGCTGCTTTTTAGCAATTGTCTGTCTTGCATAATAGCCCAAGACCGCACCTATTCCCAAAGATAAAACACCGGTGACAAGCACCGTGAGACCTATTTCCATAATATTTTTTTCTAATCAATTGATAAATCATAAATGCACTTAGACACAATTATTTTTTCGAAAAATTGGGCTTCCACCCCCAATTATTTCCCTTTACCAATATAAGCTAGACTTATTTAAACAATTATCTACCCCCCTAATGGTATTACAATGGCCGTCTTTTGTCAAAAAGTACGAGAAGTGTTATTATTTATCAGTAAGAATTAGAAAAACACACCCAGAATATGAAAAGCATCTTCAAACCAATTGTTTTAGTAATATTAGACGGCTGGGGCATCAGCGAGAAGCAACAAGGTAACCCGCTAAGCACTGCAAAACTACCCACCATCGACAAACTCAACCAGTTTTACCCACACATCGCCCTCCAGGCATCAGGGATATCAGTTGGTATTCCATGGGGAGAGCCAGGAAACTCTGAAGTTGGCCATCTTACATTGGGCACAGGGCAAACTCTCTATCAAAACCTTCCTCGCATCACAATGTCAATTCAAAATGGAGAGTTTTTCAAAAACCATGCTTTTTTGGGTGCGATTGAACATGCCAAAAAAAATGATGCAGCCGTTCATATAATGGGCCTCTTGGGAAAAGGCGGCATCCATTCTAATGTCGATCATCTCTATGGCCTCTTAGAGCTGATGCAAGATCAGAAATTTAAAAAAGTATATCTGCATATCTTCACCGACGGAAGAGATTGCGCCCCCACTTCGGGAACAGACTGCATCGCAGAGTTACAAAAAAGAATCAATGGTTATGGTGTTGGAAAAATCGCCTCCATTGGCGGCCGCTATTACGGCATGGATCGAAATAATAACTGGGATCGCGTCAAGCTCGCCTATGACTCAATGACCAAGGGAACTGAAAATCAAATCGAAGATCCAATCGAATACCTTAAAAAATCTTACAAAAAGGATATATTTGATGAATACATTGAACCAGCAGTTGTCACTGAAGGCGGAAAACCAGTTGCCACAATAAAAGAAAACGATTCTCTTATTTTTTTCAATTTTCGCGAAGACCGTGCTCGAGAGATAACAAAAGCCTTCGTATTGCCTGGTTTTAATAAATTCGAAAAAGCACCAATCAATAATCTTCATTTTGTTGCCATGGTTCAATATGAAGCCGACCTACCAGTAAACGATATTGCTTTCCCGATAGTTGAAGTAAACACTTGTTTGGGGGGAGTTTTGGCTGAAAACAAACTCACTCAATTACGCATCGCAGAAACAGAAAAATTTGCTCATGTCACCTACTTTTTCAATGGAGGAAACGAAGAACCCTTCCCCCTGGAAGATCGCCTAATCATACCATCCAAAGATGTGGCACGTTTTGATGAAGCGCCGGAAATGAGCGCGAAAGAAATCACTGAAAAAGTTTGTGGCTTCATTAGAGAGGAAAAATATGATTTCATCCTAATCAACTATGCCAATGCTGACATCATTGGTCACACAGGAAATGAAGAAGCTGCAATTTTAGCAGTCCAAACTGTCGACAAATGCGTAGAAGAACTCATTGGGGCTGTCCTTTCTAAAAATGGCTGCTTACTCATTACCGCTGACCATGGAAATGTTGAGGAAATGGTTAGCGTCAGAACGGGCGAAAGAAACACCGAGCATTCAGCCAATCCTGTCCCTCTTTGGTTTATTACAAATGAAAACCACCAAACAGGTGGAAGTGCCTACACATTTGAGGTATCGGGGCTACTCAGTGACATCGCACCGACAGTTCTAGACCTCCTGAACATCAAGAAACCAACGAAAATGTCCGGCGAAAGCCTCTTGTCATTTTTGGGTTATGTAAAATAGCACAAGTTTGACTATAAAAAACACCCCGCCTTAAGCAGGGTGTTTTTTATATATAAACATAGAACTAAATCATTTAATAATCTTATCCACAATTCCATATTTCTTCGCCTCAATCGCGCTCATAAAGAAATCGCGCTCTGCATCAATGGCAATTCTAGAAATTGATTGCCCGGTATGCCGTGCCAGAATCTCATTTAAACGCTCCTTTGTTTTCAAAATATGTCTCGCATGGATATCAATATCCGTCGCCTGCCCTTGTGCGCCGCCCATAACCTGATGAATCATCACCTCGCTATTAGGAAGCGCTATTCGCTTACCTTTGGCCCCAGAAGACAAAAGCAAAGCAGCGGCGCTCGCTGCGATTCCGATGCAAATTGTCGAGACATCGGCTTTGACAAATTGCATCGTGTCATAGATTGCTAGCGCTGATGTAACTGATCCACCAGGCGAGTTAATATAGAGCTTGATATCCTCTTTCGCATTTTGTGAATCTAAAAATAAAAGCTGCGCGATGATAATATTGGCCGATACATCATCAATTGGACTGCCCAAGAAAATTATGCGATCCTTCAGAAGACGCGAATAAATATCATAAGCTCGCTCGCCATTATTAGTCTTCTCAATTACGGTTGGAATGAGATATTGATTTGTAATTTTATTTTGCATAGCTTTGGCAATTATAAACAATTATAATTTCTCCAACAATTCAAATACCTTATCATTCTCCAAAGTTCCTTTGACATAACTATATAGTCGCTCCATATCCACATTTTTTTCAAAATCCTTCACTTCCTTGTAATACTGAAGGGTTTTATTCATCTCTGCTTCAATCTCAGCTGAATCCATCTTAATCTCTTCTAGTTTAGCAATTTCCTTCAATGCTAAAGCTGATTTTATTCTTTTTTCAGCTTGTGGCTCCCATTCTTTCAATAGTTCCGCCTTGGTTTTCTTCAGTTTTTCCAGATAATTATCCAGCGTCATTCCCGTTGATTGAATTTGACCTTCGAATTCTTGAACCATGCGATTCAGCTCATCAGCGACAAGTGCATCTGGCAACTCTCCTTCCAGATTTTTCACAATCTCATCTAAATATTTAGTATGTTTCTCCTCTTTCATCTTATGCTCGTTTTCATGCTCGAAACCTTCTTTGATGTTAACCTTTAACTCAGAAAGATCTTTGAATTTTCCCAATGATATCGCAAACTCATCATTTATTTCCGGCACTTGCCTCTCCTGCACTAAATTCATTTTCACCTGAAAACTAGCTGCTTTTCCAGCCAAGTCTTTTTTATGATAATCTTTCGGAAAAGTCAGTTCGAATACTTTCTCCTCTCCTTCATTCATGCCAATCAGCTCTTCTTCAAAACCGGGAATAAATACACCCTTGCCAATTACAAGCGCATGGTTCTTGCTCTCACCGCCTTCAATCACTTTCCCGTCAACACTAACAGCAAAGTCTACTTCCACACTGTCGTTATTAGCCACCGCACGCCGAACTGTCACCAGCTTCACGCGACTATTGGCGATTTTCTCCAACTCTAACATTATTTCTTCCTCGCCAATCTCTGTTGTTTTTTTCTGATACTCCGCATTAATCTTTTTTATTGCTTCCTTATATTTATCCAACACTGCGACTTTTGGCATCACTGATACTGTCGCTTTAAACACTAAATCGCCACCCTCTTCAATCTTATCAATCTCCACTTTCGGACTCCCAAGGACTGCCAATTTTTCGCGGACGACAAAATCAGAATAACTCTTACTGATTGCTTTTTCCGCCGCATGGCTCAAAATCATTTCCTTGCCCACTTTTTGCTCTACCAAGTTTCGCGGAGCTTTTCCTGGACGGAATCCTGGAAACTTAAATTCAGCAGAAATTTCCGCCACAGCAGGAATAATAAACTTTTCCCAGTCCTTCCAAAAAACAGTCAATTCAACTTCAATTTTCGATTTAGGTAATTTTTTAATCATAACAACTTAAAAAATAATTATTTACTTAGAGCTTCGGTCAACTGTGGTACGATTTGTTTCTTGCGAGAAACTACACCAGGCAAAAACATCTCATCGCCAACAATTTTTCCTGCAAATACTTTTTGCAAAATTGATTGTTCTTTTTCTCCAACAATAAACAGCGTACAATTTTCCTTAACTATGTCTACTAGCATGAAAATGATATAATCCAACTTTTCTTGCTGTTTTTTTTCAACTAACAATTTTATAATTTTTTCCTTCTCCGAAGTTACACTACCTGGATTGGTAGTTTCCCACGCTGAAATGCCCACCTTATTCGTCCCCATTTCAAATATCTTGTAATCTTGAGTGATAAGCAATGGTAAAGAAATCCCCTTCAGACTTGATTTGGCAGAAAATAAATCAGCCACAAATTGCTTCAAATCAAGCTTGGCAATCTTATTCAATTCTCTCACTAATTTTCGATCTACATCCGTTGTGGTGGGTGAATTTAAGTTTAGCGTATCAGAAAGAATTCCTGCCAGTATTATTTTTGCAATATTCGCTGGAATTCTCTTTCCCGCCTCGCCGTACATTCTTGCAAGAACCGAGGCTGTGCTTCCGATTGGATCAACTCGCAGATACAACGGAGCTTCTACCTGCAGATTAACCTTATGATGATCAATAATTCTTTCAATTTGTCCGCCCTGCAAACCATCCACAGTTTGGCTGAGCTCATTATGATCCACCAAAATAAACCGTTCATTTCCACTTGCTTTTTTTAGTAACTGTGGAGTTTTAAATGAAAATTTTTCAAGAATAAATTTCGACTCATTATTAAGTTCGCCTGCGCGATATGCCACAGCATCGATTTTGAGAACATTCTTGTAATAATGTTCTGCAATCAAGCTGGAAACGATTGAGTCGGTATCTGGATTTTTGTGTCCAATAATAATTGTTTTATTCATCTTTTTGACAATAATTATTTATCCCACTGCCATTCTCGCCTTCGCAGGAATAGCACAATTTAAGCTTCTACTCTACTGCCTTATCATCAACCACTTCATCTTCCACAACTTCAGGCGAAACAACTTCTGCAACATCACTCTTTTCCTCTTCTGCCTGCTGCTCACTGCTTTCTGACGCATCACCCTCTTCCTCAGATTTCACTCCCGCAATATCAATCTTCCAGCCAGTTAGTTTTGCAGCTAAACGCACATTTTGTCCACGTTTTCCAATAGCTAGTGATAGCTGTTCCTCCGGCACAATAGTTGTTGCTTTTTTCTCGGCCTCATTCAAGTCAACTCGCAAAACCTTTGCAGGGCTAAGCGCCGCTGAGATAAATTTAGCGATATCCTCATTCCAAAGAATAATATCAATCTTTTCGCCGCCCAGTTCCTCAATAATCGCTTGCACTCTTGTGCCCTTCTGTCCGACGCAAGATCCAATTGGATCAATCCCTTCTTCCGTTGAAGCCACGGCAACTTTTGTACGCTCACCAGCTTCCCTGGCAATGGCTTTAATTTCAACCGTTCCGGCAAAAATTTCCGGCACCTCAAGTTCAAAAAGTCGTCGCACCATATCAGGGTGAACTCGACTGAGAGTAATCCCAGGACCTTTTGTTCCTGCATCAACTTTTGCCAAATACACCTTAACGCGTTGGCCAATACGATAATTCTCTCTTTCCACTTGTTCACCAGGAAAAAGCACGCCAACCGATTTTCCAATATCGATAAAAACATTGCGCCCTTCCACTCTCTGCACAACACCGCTAATCACTTCGCCCTCCTTATTTTTATACTCCTCAAACATCGAATCTCTTTCAGCTTCGCGGATACGTTGAATGATTACTTGTTTTGCAGTTTGTGCTGCCACGCGACCGTAGTCTTTTTCCTCTGGCAAAACCGTCTCAATGATGTCGCCAACAACCGCTTTTTTCTTTTGCTTTCTTGCTTGCTCCAATGTCAAATCACGTTCTGGATTAAAACGAGGCAATCTCTCCTCGTCTACCGCTTCAGCAAAAGATGAGTCTCTGCCACCATGAGCTCTTTCCGCATAACCATGCTTCTCTTCCGCCTCACCATCTTCTTTTTCCTCTACAAATTCTCGCGTCGTCTCATCAACAACTTCTTTTACAAGATAGAACTTTGCACCACCGCTCACCTCATCAAATTCTGCGCGAATATTTTGTCCCTTTTTTCCATAATCTTTCTTGTAAGCCGCAGCCAACGCCGCCGCAATTGTTTCAATCACTTTTTCCTTTGAAATTCCCTTTTCTTCACAAAGAGCAGAAATTGCGCTTCCAAAATCACCAGTTCCTTTTGGAGCCTCTTCTTCCTCTTTATCCTTTCTTGGCTTTCTAATTTGTCCAAGTTTTCGCATAGTATTATTTTTAAATAATTAAAATCCTAAATTAAGGGCATAAACTCTAGGGCAATCCCCGGACCCTAATCGTGGCAAGCCACGGAGAATTTACTCCAAGTTAGCTCGTCCGCCGAAGCTTCAGCGTAGGAGGATTAACTTAAATAAAAAGCCCGCTTTCGCGAACCTGAGTCATCAATCTATCAACACTCGCATTATAGCTCGTAAAGCTAGGTTTTGTCAAATACGCGACATTTCCCACAAATAGGCCAAAAATAACCATTTTTTTAATATTTTGGCTCTATAAGGCGACATTATGCCTATCCGTGAAGAAAACTATCAATTTTATGCCCTATTTTAGGTAAATCTAGCCGTCAGATCAACTATTTATTGACTTTTTTACTATTTTGTGCTAATATATAAGGTTAACGCAACAAAGCGTCGACTCGGCAAATTGGGAAAACCAAGAACCGGATGATCGGTTCTTTGACAATTTTATATAATATTTTCTACGCTGATAAGGCGGAAAGGTAGGAAAAGATGAGTATGTTTAGGAACGCATATGAGAATTTAAAAGGTGCTTTCCAAGTTTTAATGGGAAGTGCTGTCGCCGTTGGCCTGATGGATGCCCTAAGAGGAATTATCAAGGAAAAGGGTATTGAAGCAGGAGCTGATTTCATCAAATCTCTCGCTAGCGGTAAGGGTCTCGAGAATGAAGCCATATATGGTTATATTCTCGGTGAATGCAACCTAACAACGGCAGAACGCGCACTTCTTATTCGTGCATTCAAAGAGTTGAGGTCTGGCACTGAAGAAGAAAAGCAAATTGCCAATAACTTCATCATCCTGGTTGCTCTGGGCAATCCTGATGAAAAAACAAAAAAACGCCCGGGCGAACAAATCATCCATGGGTTCATCCATCGAATAAGTGAATACGCCGATGATGATTCAAGGGTACAAATGATCAAGGATAATATTATCCACATTGGCACTGACGCGGAAACTAAGAAAAAAATTGCTATTGTCCAAAAATGGGCGATTGGTGCCTGGAATGAAATTAAAGGATTTGTGGGACAAGTTAATGTTGTTTCTAATAATTTCAGACAATCTTCGGAAACAGCTTTGAATGAGTTCCAAGATCGCCCTTGGTGGAAAAAAATGTTTTCAAATTAAACAAGTCAAAAAAATACAAGGAGGAACGCAAATGTTCCAATTTATACCAAATTTTTTCATTGGTTCATGGGCAAGGGTGCGTCTTACTGTGGAGCAAATCAGTTGGACGCTTGGGTTGGTTTTCATCCTAACAATCATTGGTGTTTTACCGGCTTTCTTCGGAACGCCAATTGCTCACTCATTCTATATTTCTTTCCCACTGTGGCTTTTCAGTGCCTATAGAATTTTCGGAATTTGGCGCTATCTTCATGTAGCCATCGCTGGGGAGATGCTGGATAGCTTTCAAGCTATCGGTCCCGAAACAAACAAGACAATCTGGGACAGCGAATTGGCGGCAACTTATCGAAAGTATGCCATTAATGTGTGGCTGGCTCAGACAATAATTTTTCTTGCCGCTCCGTTGTATTTTAACTTAACAAGTGGTGGAAGATTATGGCTGCCGATTCTGATTATGGTAATATTCGCTATTGCCATGATCTCCATAAAGGCAGGTCTGTGGATTTTCCGCACAGTCGCTGTCATGACCATTAGCATCTTCCTTCTTGTTGCAGGATACGATATGTTCCCACAAGTTGGATATATTCCCCTTGTTTCAGAGGGAGTCGCAAAGCTGAGAGCAGGAAAGCTAGCAGGTGAAAACGCGCGTGAACTTAGCAAAGTAAATGCGCTTCGCGAAAGACAGCGCCAAGCTATGCTCACAAAAGCAACGGAGAAGGCAGCGGCTTGGCAAATTAGCCATCCAGGAAAAGCATTGCCTACGGAAGTAGAGCAGGACATGATAGCAGCCAAACAAGGCCTAACCTTGGATGAGTTTAAGGCCAAACTCAAGGCTGATGAGAAAATTTTAGCACCACCGGTCGATGGTGGTACCGCAAACCCACCACCCATGCAAAATCAATTACTATCGACATTTCCGGCAACAATTCAAATTACTGGCGGAAAAAGTTATTTCGAAACCCGGGAAATAAAAACCGGAAAATACCGAGTGGTCCCATCTGATACCAAGGTTAATCTTGGGGAAGGATGGAATGCAAGAGGTACTGGCGAATTTGAAATCACAAATTCACGCCAGACAATCGGGGTATTATCCCCATCTGGAAGTTCAACTGTCACGATTTTTCAAAGATAAAAATTGTGACAAAAAAGGGCAGATTCGATTTACTCGAGACTGCCCTTTTTCCTTGTCTATTTTTTATTTTTCCCAAAAAAATGATATCAAAAAAAGTTTCACACAAAAGCTTCTAACCCGTAAGCAACATCTCCACCGCTTTAATCGCAATTACTCCCGACAATGCCACCGCAATGCCAATCGCAGAAGCAACCATTGATTTTTTGGCTGTTTGCAACATCTTCTCATCTGTTGCCACGAGAAAATATTGAAAACCAGAAATCACAAAAGCAATAACAGCAACAATACCAATGACACTCAAAAGCCAGTTAGCAACATTTGCAAAAATACCCTTGACGCCCTCCGTATTTTCCGGTAACCCCGATGTAGTTGGATAAGTCAATGTTGTTGCGGCCTGAACATCATTAAAAAGAACCAGCGCCACAACAAAAAACAAACTCACAACTAAAATTAATTTTATCTTTTTTTTCATAGATTATCCCGTCATCCAACTTATCCATTCAATAGGAGCAATTATTTTAAACGCTTAAAAAGCAGACTCAGCGTTCAATATATTGTCCACCGCTTTAATCACAACAACTCCACAGATTGCTACAATCACACCCATAATACTAGCGGTCATCGCACTTTTTGCAACCTTAATCTTTGCCTCTTCGCCCGTAGAAGTCAGATACATCAGCCCCGCGATAATAAAACCAATCACGCCAGCGATTCCCACTATTGTCAAAAGCCACTCTAAAATATTTGAAATTATACCATAGATGCCGTCAGATGGATCAGGAAGATCATAAGCATCCAAGGAAGAAACATCCCAAGCGGCCTTAGCCACTTTATTGAAAACAAACAATAAGCCCAGACTCAATCCCATCGCAGGATATATTTTTTTTATTTTCATTTTATTGTTTTCTACGATTCTTTTAATCATATTGCAATATGAAAATGAAGCGTAGTAATTAAATTTAAATAAATTTATTACACTAAAATTATACCATAAAAATAAAAATAAAAATAGTCCCGACAAATCGGGACTATTTCAAACTAACAAAAAATTTTTTACTAGAACGCCGCGTCTCCCTTAAGCATAGTGTTAGCAGCTGTAAGCGCTACGACACCAACAATTGCAACAATCACTCCCGTGATAGAAGCGACCATGGCTGATTTTGCACTTTTGATTCTGGTCTCGTCTCCCGCTGCTGTGAGATATAGAATACCAGCAATCGCAAACCCAATCACGCCGGCAATTCCCACTGCCGTGAGAAGCCACTTCATGATATTAGTTACGATTTCCATGATACTACCTCCAGCAAGGCCAGTTGAACCACCTGCTTCCGGATCAAAAGTTCCATAACCCGCTGCACCGAAAACTAGCGTAGGCAAAGTCAATGCCAAAGCTGATGCGCCATATACCATTCCTTTAATTTTATTTTTCATTGATACACCTCCTTCTATTTTTATTTTTATTTATATCTTTGAATCAATTTTTTCTTCTCTACGGTCCAGCAATTAAATCAGCAACTTGCTTCACTAAAACAAGTGACCCCAGTGCAACTGCGATTCCAACAACCGCCCACATTGCCATTTTTTTGGCTTTTCCCATTTGCGTGTCATCTCCGTATGCTGTCATATACATTCCACCAGCAATCACTAAACTAATTATAGCAATAATTCCTACAACCGACAAGAGAAAATTCATAACATTCGTTGCAATCTCTGTAATTGTTAGCGCAGAATTTAGTGTATCATTCTGCAAAGTTCCACCGAGAATTGCCATCACCTCCTTGAGAAACGTTGGCGCCGCCACAACAATAGCCAGGCCAATCACGGAAAATAGCCAACAATCCTTTGCCCTTTTAATCATGCCCGGATCCCCTGCCGACATCATGTAAAGTATTCCACCAAGAACAATAAAAATAATCGCAAGCGTAATCACCAGTCCTGATAGCGCAGACATAAGCTTTCCAAGAACATCACTAATTGAGTTTGATGTAATTGGATTAGTAAATGTTGTTGATGTTGACTCTGTGCCGATAGGATTTGACGTTGTGCAAAAAGTTGAACAAGCTCCAATTTTTAGAGTACCAATAGTGCAAGCTCCAGCTACCGGATTACCACAAACTGGAGGAGTCTGACTATTATCAACACAACACTGCACCGAAGCTGGACACAAAGAACTTGAACAGGACACTTTTTGTGGACAAAGCGTAACGCCCAACGATGCAGCAGCAACGGGATCCTCAATACAATTACTCATATCAGGCAGACAAGTGTCGCAAGAAGCAGTGCCGCTTAAATTATTATAACAGCAATCCGCTGCCCCCGCTTCCATTGCTTCGCCAAAGAAACCAGAGAAAGCAACTATCAAAATCACTAGACTAAAAAAATATTTATTCTTTTGCATTTTTTTAATGAGTGTCATCCTCGCACCCGCTTCACGAGTATAAACTCCGGCGGGGATCCGGGCACCACAAGACTAATTATTATCACAAAGCAAATTATAAATCTACCAACTCTTACTACCAAGCCATGCATGCCACCATCTCTTCACATAAACCTTAAAACATCTAAATCTCAACTTTTATGAGAATGATATGAGATTTATTTCATTTCCAATTTCTGAATTCTCCCTTCGGCTGTTTTCAGTGCGTCCGCGACACTTGCCGCTCCTCGGTTCACATTACCAATCATTTCTCCAAGGATTGACTCTATCGCCAAAGGATCATTTTGCTTCCAACTTTTCGCCACCAAATTACTGCTCGCAAAAACACCCAGATCAAGATCGTCTTTTTGCTTATCAATAAGGTCTCTTCTCGCTGCCGGTTGTTTTGTTTTTTCCAAATAATTTTCTGCTGGATCAAATTTTCCTGCCGGTTTCTTCACAGCGCTTGTTGCGGGGGTTGACACTGCCACTGGCGTTTCTGCTCTTGTCGTTAGATAGGTTAAAAACTTCCAAGCTTCAGTTACACGAAGAGTATTTGAAACTGGAGCCAACTTACTTTTCGGATCAGCTTTAATAATTTTGTTGCTCGAAACTGCATATCCCCAATAATTTGCATAATTGACTGGAGCGCCCAAATTTAATTGTGGCAATTCTGACACAGAAAAATTCAACTTAGGTGATTTGCCCCGAATCACTCCCTCTTGCCAAGAATAATTGAGCATCATCGCGAGCGTTCCTTCGGAGAAAGCATCAACGGAATAATGCATCTGAGGATTCCATGAATAATTTGGCGCGGAATTTCTGGAAAAATCTGTATAAAATTCTAACGCTTTTTTCGCACTAGCATCGTTCCCAAAGCTCACCCTCTCATTAGTATCTCGCATCTTAGTGCCATTTTGCATCATCAAAACGCCCAAGATATCCGTCGAACGATTGATATTAAAAGCCGTACCCATTGCTGCGCCTGAAGGCACAATCTCCCCTATAGCATTTATTTTTGTAATTTTCTCTGTCGCAGCAATGAACTCATCCCACGTTTTCGGTGGGGCCGTAATCCCAACTGCATTAAACAAATCTTTATTATAGTAAAGCGCTAGTGAATTGACCGAAAGTGGGACCGCGAAAATATCCCCCTTAGAAACAAAGTCATTTGCGCAAACATCCACAAAATCTTTGCGGAATTTCTGCTCCGTCAAAACCTCTTTCGGCGCAGCCACAATCTTATTGGAAAAAGCAGGCAGCCATGTATTGTGAATCAAAAAGATATCTGGACCTTTGCCTGAAGCCAAGGCGTCAACCAAATCTTTTTCATATGTTTCGATGCGTTGCTTCTTATAGATAATCTCTCCAACATTCGGATTCAGCTCACGATAATTTTTAAATATTTCCGAGTAAGCATCGCTATCATCCAGCGCACCCCAAACCTCCAAATCAACCTTATATTTTTGTACTGTTGGTTTGCACCCGCAACCAGAAATCGTCAAAATGCCGATTGCCAGAAACAAAACTGAAAAAATTCTAAATTTATTTTGCCGCATAAGAATTTTAATATAATATTATTCGCATGTCCCGTTTTTGTAGTACGGGTTCGCGAAGCAAATAACCTATTTTTCCAAGATTATCCCAAAATGAAAATCACTGATTTTAATCTCTTTTAAAACGGAAAGTCCGTTGCTCTCAGCCAATGCAAACACATCCTCTTTTGAAACTCGCAATTCACTCTCTGGACCGAATGAAGAATCATTAACATTCCACTCAACGACTAAAATTTTTCCTCCTTTTTTCAAAACCCGCACCGCCTCTCCAATAATCAAGTTTTTGTCCTTATTTTGAAACAGCATATTGACTAAGCATACCAAATCCAAGCTATTTTCGTCTAATTTCGATCCACCGACCAATTCTAGGTTAGCCCGCTTGGTGATGATATTGCTCAATCCCAAGACTTTCGCTTCAGACTCAATCGCCTCCAATTTTTCTTTCAATATATCCAAGGCATAAACCCTTCCACTTTGCTCAACCTTCTGTGCCAAAGGAAAGGTGAAATAGCCAGTTCCACAACCAAAGTCACCCACAAACATCCCAGTCGTGACTTCCAGCATATCAATGATAGATTTTGGATTGATAAATTTCAACCCAAAAGACAGATCTCCCAAATCACCAGCGATACCACCAACGTTAATTTTTTTTTGATTTTCCATTTGTCTATTTTTGTCATTCCCGTACATGCGGCCTACCTGCCGGTAGGCAGGGAATCCAGTCTCGCATCTCCTGTAAAGAACACTAAACCAAATATTTACAAGAGTAACAATATAAATGACAAAAAAAATTAAGTAACCTTTTCTATTTCTTTATTTTACAATAAAATCAAAAAAACTACAACCAACAAAAACAAGGATTCAAAAAAATAAAAAAACGTCCGTTGCAATAATTGCTTGGACGTTTTTTAAAAAAATACATTTTGAACTTATTTCAAACCATTTATCCGCTTGTTGTATTCATCCAGAATCTTTTGTCCGGCATCTATTCTACCTTGTTCATTGCCGTTATAGCGAGGATCTTTTTTTAAATTGTTCAATGCCTCTTGCACAAGCTTCCAGTTTGCAGCTTCGATTTTTTTATCCGCCGGATTGGAACGCATATTATTCCTCTGATTCTTAACATCTTTTGACCATTCCTGAAACATGACATCCTTTGCCCGCTCACTCCGGTTTACGGCATTATTATACACCCGCCTACCCGCCGCTTCTGTTGTCCTGCGCTGATCTTCAGTTTGACCGGTCATGAGGATTGAAATAGTATCACTAATAACATTTTTTGCTTCAGCTTTTGATGCAAAAGAAACCATCATCCCTGCCAGTACAGTCATAATAAGTGCTGCCCGCTTAAGCCGCCCGCTTCTCTTTTTTTCCTTTTTATTCACTCCATCAGTCAAATCTACGCCTTCTGCTCTTGCGCTTTCCTCTTCAACCAAAGCTTCAGTCTCAGAATCCAGCACTTCAGGGATACCTTCACTCACTGTTTTCAACATATTCTTTGCCTGTTGCAGGAGATCCTTATCCAACCCTTCTAACTTTTTTTCTGGACCGACCTCTCCAATCTCATCCTCTAATAGCTCATCCTTACCCTGTTCAGACAATTTTGCAGTAGCTTTTTCTTTTAATTCCATAAATTTATCCTATAAAGATTAATGTTATCGACCTAATAGTTCTGTTAGCTTAGCTTTTTCCTCTTCATATATCTCCTTGAGTATCGCCTGTCCCTCAGCTTTATTATTGGAAAAAAGTGCGAAAGCTGCTTTTTTTCGCTTATATACATCATTAAACCAATCCAATTCTTCGGGAAACTGCTCCAAAATTTCTGACAAACTTTCAATAAAATTCTCCTGGGAAGTCGCGATTAATTCTGCCCAGCTAGCCTTGTCTTCATCACTAAGTACGCTCGAACCAATAAGTGCCTCTAGTTTTGCTTTCCAATCCATATTTTTTGATTTTTATGATTTAGCCCTTTAATTTTAGCACAAAACAAGCTTTGGGTCAATTTGGAAAAAAATAGCAATTTTTTGTCATTCTGAGTGAATTCCTGATAGTAATCATGATGAAGTCGACTGCGTGCCGCCTTAGCTTTAGCGGTGGAGCAAGGATCTACTCAATATTATACTAAAAAGCTTTACATTCCTCATTTTTAATGCTAGCCTAACAAGGAGAGAGACTTATTTTAAGCGTTATTATGCTAATACTAAAAACCCTAGTCGAAACCAACTTAGTGCTTTTATCGGCCATTTTTTTGGTTTTACTGTTAGTGTCACTGATTTGGAGTATCTACTTACATCTAGCTCTCCGAAAAATTCAAGCTACCAATGCAGCCTTTTTTAAGGGAGAAAAGGTCAAAAACCTGGAAGAAGTGCTCCTAGACCAAGCTAAAAACCTCAAAGTACTCGACAAGGACATCCAGGAGCTCTATACAATTTCCAATGAAATCAACAACCTTGCTCTGCGAGGAATTCACAAGATTTCCGCTATTCGCTTCAATCCATTCAAAGATGTCGGCGGAAATCAAAGTTTCTCAATCGCACTCCTAAACGGCAAAAATAACGGAATAACCATCACAGCGCTCTACACTAAGGAAGGTACCAGAGTCTATTCAAAAGCTATAACAAACAGTGAGTCTACCAATTTCCCCCTAACTGAGGAAGAAAAGAAAGCCATTGAAACAGCCCTCTTGCCTGAAGATAAAAAGAAGAAATAAGTCCATAAATAGCCCTAATTTAAAAATATCATGACAGAAGTCGAAAGAAAAAAGGTAATCCTCCCGCCGTCAGTCACTGTAAAAAAATTCAGTGAACTACTATCTTCTCCGGTCAATATTGTTATCACCGAACTGATTAAAAACGGGATATTTGCCACGATTAATGAAAAAATCGACTTCGAAACTGCTTCAATCATTGCCAGTGATTTGGGTTTTGATGCAACTGAGGAGGTTTTTGATGCTGGAGACACAATGACACTGGAAAAAGTTGTCGAAATCTGCAAGAGCGAGATTGGATCTGGAGAGAATCTGAAATCACGCCCACCAGTCGTGACCATTCTTGGCCACGTCGATCATGGGAAGACCACACTTCTCGATACAATCAGGAAGACTAGCGTTGCCATGAAAGAGTCCGGTGGAATCACCCAGCATATCAGTGCCTACCAAGTAAAGAAAAAAGGCCAATTAATCACATTTATCGACACTCCTGGTCATGAAGCTTTTTCAGCCATGCGCGAACGAGGTGTCAGCCTTGCTGATATCGCGGTTTTGGTTGTTGCTGCTGATGATGGTGTTCGTCCACAGACGAAGGAAGTAATCGAATATCTTTTGGCTAAAAAAATTCCAGTTGTTGTTGCGATCAATAAGATTGATAAGCCTGGTGTCAACGTGCAAAGAGTAAAGCAAGAATTAGCTGAAAATGGCATCCTACTTGAAGAATGGGGCGGACAAGTCCTTTCCTCAAAGGTCAGTGCCAAACAAAATATCGGCATTGACGATCTTTTGGATAATATCCTGCTCATCGCTGAAGTTGAAGATTTCAAAGCTAACCATGCGAGAACTGCCCTTGGAATAGTTCTTGAGGCCCACCTCGATCCACACAAAGGACCAGTCTCCACTATCCTAGTTAAAACTGGAACACTAAAAGAAGGTCAAGATGTGATAGCTGGTAGCACTTTTGGACGCGTACGCCGACTAGAAGATTTCACCGGAAAACGAATCACGGAAGCTCGGCCAGGCACACCTGTGAGCCTCATCGGCCTACATGCCACCCCAAATTCCAATGACATCTTGCAAGTAGTGGCATCGAAATCTATCGGTCAAGCAAAATTAAATGAAGCTAAGATATTTTCTCACGCCGAAAGTGGAACAAATCTTAATACCGAAAAAATATACTCCAGCATTGCCAGCGGAAATATCGCTAAACTAAATATCATTGTGAAATCTGATGTGCATGGTTCACTTGAAGCAATTCAGCAAATACTCGGGGAAATTAAAAATGACAAAGTTGCAATTGACTATGTTGGAACAGGCGTAGGAAACATCACTGAATCAGATGTTCGCTTTGCCAGCAGCTCTAAGTCCATAATTTTTGGCTTCAATGTTGAAATAACACCGGTTGCCAAAAGAATGGCGGATGCTGCAAACGTCGAAGTGAAAAATTATAAGATCATCTACGAGCTAATTGATGATATTAAAGCTCGTCTTGTCGCCATGCTACCAGACGAATTTGAAAGAGAAGATTTTGGAAAAATGAAAGTGCTTGCAATTTTCAAGACTGGCAAAAAAGATATGATCATCGGTGGACGCGTCACCTCAGGTCGAATTGAAAACAATTCCTCTTTAGAGGTCGAGAGAAATGACACTGTTATTGGCAAAGGCAAAATGGGAAATCTTCAGTCCAATAAAGTTGATGTGATTGATTGCAAGGCCCCAAATGAATGTGGAATTACTTTTATTGGCGAAACAAAAATCAAAGTCGATGATATCCTAATTTCATTTAAAGAAGACTTGAAGAAAAAAGTTCTATAAACCCATGCCAGCTAATCGTCTCCCAAAAATCAATGAACTCGTAAGAAAATATGTCAATGACATAATCTTGAAAGAACTCTCGCTTAAGAGCGGAGTTTTTTTGACCATTGCGAAAGTTGACACTTCTCCTGATGTTCGCTATACTCGAGTGTTCGTCAGTGTTTTTCCGGAAAGCGAGTTTTCCTATGCCCTGAAAACGCTCGAAAAAGAGCGCCACAATATTCAATTAAGTCTCAATAAAAAACTTCGCATCAAACCCCTTCCCCGCATTGAATTTCGCAGTGATTTCACCGAAAGTGAAGCGGACAAGATCGAAAAGCTACTGAAAGAACTCTAGAAAAATTTAAATCTTCCTTGTCTCTACGCACAACCATCTCTCCTAAGGAGAGAATGGCGACGTTATTTTATGCACAAATTTGCTAATGAATTTCATACCCTGAATTACACGATACGTGGCTGCGAAAATATTCTGCTTTTCGCCCACACCCGACCTGACGGAGACACTGTCGGATCTGTTTTGGCGCTAAGAGAATACATCCAACTTTTAGGAAAAAATGTTGACATTGCTTGCTTTGATCCGCTTCCTGATTATCTCGCGACCCTCTCTAGCGCGACATTTATTCATCCTGACAAAATTGACCTTACCAAATACAAGCTAATCATAGCAACAGATAGCGTCGAGCGAGGTTTTGAAAAAATCCTTCCTCAAATAGATAAAAAGCAAATTACTGCCATCATTGACCATCATCCCGATATAACCATTTTTGCTGATATTAAAATTGTTGATCCAGCTTACTCTTCAGTTTGTGAGATGATTTACGAATTTTTCATATCAAATAAAATTGAAATTGCCAGGGAAACATCCACCTTCTTGATGCTGGGCATTATCGCTGATACCGGAATACTACAGCACTCCAACACCACCTCGCATGTCTTAGGCATTATTTCCGAACTAATGAAGAAAGGTGCTCCAATGGCAAAAATTGTCAACGCCACTTTTAATAGTAAAAAAATTTCCACCCTAAAATTATGGGGTCGCGCTTTCGAACGAGCACGCATCAACCAAGAGAATGGAATGATAACTTCCGTTCTCACAATGGAAGACATTAAGGAATTTGGCGCCACCACCGAAGACATCGCACAAGTTGCCACCATTCTCAATACCGTCCCGGGAACAAAATTTTCCTTAGTACTTTCAGAAAGAGAAGATGGGATGATCAAAGGAAGCCTGCGCAGTGAAAAATATAAAGGCGTAAATGTTTCCAAGCTCGCTGCCCAATTTGGTGGCGGAGGACACGAACTCGCTAGCGGATTTGAAATTAAAGGCAAAATTGTTGAGACGGAGAATGGGTGGAAAATTGAATAAATTGTCAAATTGTTTTATTGTTAAATTGTTAAACTATTTTTTGTATTTTTTAACAATGTAACAAATTAGCAATACAACAATGAACATCGGCGCTCACATCTCCATCGCAGGCGGAATAATCAATGCTCCCGAGAGAGCCGCTAGTTTAGATTGCGAAATAATGCAAATTTTCACCCGTTCTCCACGCGGTGGCAAAGCACCGGAACTGACGAAGGAAGTTATAGGTGAATTTAAAATACTAGCTGCTAAATACCAAATACTAAATACCTACATTCATACTCCCTACTACATCAACTTCGCGTCCTTGGATAATAAAATCCGCTATGGTTCAGTCAGTATTGTCCGCGACGAACTGGAGCGCGGAAGTCTCATTGGTGCGAAATACGTCATGACCCATCTCGGCTCCGCTAAAGGCATGACTCACGACGAATCGATTCAGAAAGTAATTGAGACACTAAAGAAGACTTTGGAAAATTATTCCGGCAAAACTAAGTTGCTCCTAGAAAATAGCGCCGGAGCCGGAGAAATCATTGGCAGTTCGCTCGCAGATTTGAAAACAATTATCGATGGCATAGATAGCAAATCCATCGCCGGAATTTGCCTCGACACTCAACATTCTTTTGCTTCTGGTTATGACTGGCGAGATTACAAAAAAACTATCGCGAGAATCAATCAAGAATTAGGTCTGAAAAATATCAAACTCTTTCACATCAATGATAGCTTGACTGATTTCAATTCCAAGCGCGACCGCCACGCCCATATCGGTGAAGGAAAAATCGGCGCAAAAGCCTTTCAAGATATCGCTGCTTTTGCAAATAAAAACAACGTCGATATGATTTTGGAAACTGAGCATGATGAGGTGGAAAAAGATATCAATCTTTTGAAATCCTTTCGTGATAACTAAGCAACAGTCATAGTTCTTACAAAAATACGAGGTGGTCTAAATGAAAAATGACGAAAATGATCTCTTAAAAAATCAAAAGGCTGCGATAGCGTCGACTAAAAATCCACGCATCTGGCTAACTGACTGGGAGAAGTTGGAACTCGAAAAAAGCGGTCTAGCACTAAGAGCTTGGACGAGAGTAGTCTATGGGATAACCATTAGGGTTTGGCTATATTGGAGAATAGCTGATTGGGAAAAGCAAAAAGCTGATCACAAGATAGCACCAAAAATCACTCCCCTTCCAACCTACCGTGAAAGCGTGGAAAATATTGAAAGCGGCCAAAGGACAGTTAAGTTTAAGCCAGTTAGAAGATATGTCCGAAACGATGTGCCCGGACATTCAATCATGCTCCTTAAAACATCATGCAAACCTCCTTCCGACGAAATCAATATCCATCAAAATCTCGACTGTCCCTTCCTCGAAGGTTGCACAGACTTTGCAAAAAAGCATAAATTCTTTTTTTCTTGCAATATTTGCCCTCAAGCAAAAAACCTAGAAAAAGAGAAATAATCCGGTACCAGTCCCGTTTTGACTGGTTTTTTTATTTACTCGCCCCGTCCCACATCACCTCAAAAATCGATTTTAAAGTATTGAAAATAGTTTGACTGGAAATAATGACACCCAACTTATCCTTATAGGCAATAATGCCTATTTTATTATGTTCGTAAAGACAAATCTCACTTTCAATCTTAAACTTTTCATTATTGATAAAACGTGACTGTCTCAATTGCTCTTCATTATTCGAAGCCAGCGCACGCATTGAAGCATCTTCCGGATAGATCGATCGCAGCCAAATTTTTTTCCGTTTCCTCTCGGGAATAAAATAATCAAAAAAGAATTTCTCATCAAAAAATTCTTTATACTCATTAGAATACCAGGCCAACATTTCAGAATTTGGCGTTTTCAAAACATCTTCATATATTTTCTTGATACCCTCCTCACCTTCAAAATACTTCACCTCAGGTTTTTTATCAATAAACGCAAAGCTAGCCAATAGATTTGGCATTGCCCGTTCCAAAACGGCTTTCTTTTTTTCCAAATCACCAAGCATCTTTCGCGGATCTTCAGCATAAAATAGTGTTTTATTTTTTTTGACAGTCAAAAGTAATCCCTTCTCCTTCAATGTTTTGAGTGCCAGATAGACCGTACTGCGATTTACGCCAGACCTGAGGCTTATATGAGCGATATTCGCCTCTCCCAGCTCTAATATCGCCATATATATTTTGGCTTCTTTTTCTTTAAGCCCTGCCTCGACGAGGTCTTTATATGTATTTTTCATAGAAATGATATTATTTATGTCATCGCTGTAAGTATAGCCTATTTGGCTATATTTGTCAATATAAAAGCCTATATTTAAGCAATATAAAAGCTTATATTTAGCAGTTTGACATATTTTCCACCATTTTCTTGTATTTATGGTATAGTGTTGAGTCAAGCTGAGGATCGTCCGAAGCATGACACTGCACCTTAAATAAAGCCAAAAAAGGGAGAACGCATGAAAACCATCCCAGAAATTAAAGTCTATGACGATCATGCATCATTTTGGACAGAAAAAGGCGACCAACTGATGGTCATGGGCGACCACCTTGGTCGCTTGCCAGCCATCAAACTCCTGAGGCCACAGCCTAGCGAGAGAGTTCTGGATGCTGGCTGCGGTGCGGGATTCTGCACACGTCGGCTGGCATGGTCAGGAGCTAATGTCTTTGGTTGTGATAGAGCAGAAGTTTTGCTCTCCGCGGCCAAGGAATTAGAGTGCTCAAAGCCTCTGGGAATCAACTACTCCATAGCAGACATTACTAATCTGCCATATGCCGGGGATTACTTTGACGCCATTGCCTGCATCGCAGTTTTGTTGCAGGATAGCCCCGAAGAATGCTCGTCTTTCTTTCAGGAAGCTTATCGAGTGATGAAACCTGGAGGGCGAATTGTCTTATCCACCCTGAATGAATATCTCTTCAGAGAAGACAGCCCAAATCGGACCAATCGATCTAGCTGGGCGAAATACTTCCCGGCGGATGAGAAATCATCAACTAAGAATCGGCAATTCCGTGAGGAATACCGGAATTCGCTGGGCGAGGTATTTCATTCAGTGATTTGGTGCCATCCGCACCAGACACTCATCGACCTCCTTAAACAAGCAGGCTTCAATGTAGTGCACTCCCAGAGTCGCTATGTGACCCAGAAGGCGCTCGACGCCTGCAACCAGTCTGGCGAGACTGGCTACCCGGCCTTTTGGCAAGCACTTGCCATCAAGTAGTTGTGAGTCAGGATACTTATTGTAGGCATCCTGACTCACCTAATTTTATCAATCAACATTTTTTATATAATCAAGCAGAATAATTCAACCATTAGAAAAAATTTATGGAAATCAATCCAGAATCAACAATTTATTTTCGCAATCAAATTAAACGTGAATCTGAAAAAGGAGTATATCCTATAAGTGTTAATTGCGTGGGAAAAAACATTTCACTCAAGATCTTTCCCGAAGTATTTCCGCCGCAAAAAGAATTTTTGCTCGGCGAATTTGTGAAGAATTTTCCTGATCTCGCGAATGCCGAAGTTGCTGATATTGGCACGGGGAGTGGAATTGAAGCAATTAGTGCAGCTCTTTTTAGAGCAAGGCATATCGACGCGATCGATATAAATCCCGAAGCATTAAAATGTTCCAAGGAAAATGCTCAAATAAACAAAGTAGATGCAAAGATAACATTCATATTGTCAGATCTTTTTACTAAGATCGAGAGCTCTAAAAAATATGATTTAATCTTAGCTAATCTTCCCTTTATTGATTTTGACGGAGGAAAAGACTTGATCGACTTGGCGCTATATGACAATAATCACATAATCCACAAAAACTTTCTAGCGCAAGCTAAAAAACACCTCACTGATAACGGACGAATCTTATTGCCTCATGCTAATTTGCAAAGTGGAAAGAGGGAAAATTCAAATGCAGACTTTGATGGTTTAGAAAAAATGATTATTGATGCCGGGTATGAATTGCAAATCATTGCTAAAAAACCCTTTCGCACGGATTACAAATGGAGATTATATGAGTTGAGAATAAAATAATTTTTAAATTAACAACAATATGTACACTCTAAGATTAACCACAAATTTCAGTGCAGCACATCAACTGACAAATGCCTATGATAAAAAATGCAACGATTCGATTCATGGCCACAACTGGAAAGTTTTGATTGAAATAAATTCAAAAAAACTTAAAAAAAATATGGTCATCGACTTTACTAAGTTGAAAGAAATCGTGAATGAACTTGATCACAAAAATCTCAACAAGCTTTTGCCTTTTGAGCCAACAGCGGAATTAATCTCCAAATATATTCACGATAAGATCAATCTTAATTTTAAAAACAACAAAAACACAAATATAGCGATTACAGTTTGGGAAGCAGATAATTCATCAATAACCTATACTAACTAATATGAAAATTTCAGAAATTTTTAGTTCAATTCAAGGCGAAGGAAGATTTATGGGAACCCCGACACTTTTTATCCGACTGAGCGGGTGCACCAGAAATTGTAGTTTTTGTGATACTAAATATCACACCAAATCAAAACCAATGGCTCCAGAAAAACTCATAGCAATCATCAGAAAAAATAAGTTGAAAAATATTTGCTGGACTGGCGGAGAACCGCTTTTGCAAAAAGAATTAATTTATCAAATAATCCAGGCGACTAAAAACAAATTCCACACGATAGAAACTAATGGTGATTTACTTGGCAAGGAAGATTCTATTCATTTCGATAATATCACTTGTTCTCCAAAAGACATTTTGACAGCAAAAAAAGTCCATGCGCTTAAAAAATATTTTTCCCTCGACATCAAAGTTGTCAGTGATGGAAATGATTTTGACAAAGACATGCTTAAATTTGCAGACTATGTCATGCCACTGACCACGAAAAATAAAAAGGCTAACAAGGTGATTGAAAAAGCTGTTTGGCAATATTGCGTGAGAACTGGTAAGTTATTTTCTCCTAGATTGCAATATTTAATTTTTGGTAATAAGAAAAACATATGAGCACGAAAAAATTAGTCGGCTTAGTGAAAGGCGTTCTAATCGAACTTGGCGAAAATCCAACTCGCGAAGGACTCAGGGATACTCCAAACAGAGTGGCGCGAATGTACCAGGAAATGTTTTTGGGATATGACCCAAAAAAGAAACCAAAACTAACAAGTTTTAGCAATCCCAATTTGCATTATGACCAAATAGTCTCAGACCATGGCTATTTCTACAGTCACTGCGAACATCATATGGTACCATTTTTCGGGGAATATTATTTCGGCTACATCCCAAACGGAAAAATTATTGGTCTGAGCAAAATCGCCCGCTTAATCGATTATTGTTCAGCCAAGCTACAGGTGCAAGAAAATTTGACTAAAGAAATACTTGATACAATTGAAAAAGAGTTGAAGCCAAAAGGCACAATCCTCATCATGAAAGCACGCCATCTATGCAAAGAAATGCGCGGAGTCAAAAAAAACAACGGTGAAATGACCACGATGGACGCCCGAGGAATTTTCAAGGAAAATTATGATAAAAGAAAGGAGTTTATGAACATATTAGCCCTAAGTTCGAGCCTAAGCTAAACGACTTATCCCCCCTTGACTGTTCATGTTATAATAGATTTGATATAAGAATTAATATTTATTTATGCAAATCGCCATCACCTCAGACATTCACAACAACGAAGTGAATCTTGAAAAAGTTTTGCGCTATTGTGCAGAACAAAAAATTATCACGCTTATTTGCTGTGGTGATCTCGCATCAAAAGAAGTGCTGGATCTCATGAACGATAATTTTGCAGGCGTTATTTATTACACTTTTGGTAATGCTGATTATACTGAACTGCGCGAACTTGATTCAATGGAAAAATATCGCAATACTTTTCTATTTAAAAGTTTTGGCGAAATGGAGATGGATAAAAAAGAAATTGCCTTTGTCCATTTTCCCCGCGAAGCCAAAAAACTGGCGGAAACCGGAAAATACGCTTTCGTTTTTCATGGCCACACCCACAAGCCTTGGGAGGAAATGATCGGCAATTGTAAAATACTCAATCCTGGAAACGTCGCCGGAGAAATCTATCCACCGACTTTTGCCATATGGAATACTGAGAATGATAATTTTAAGTTATTAAGAATTCATGATTTGAAATAAATATCTCATGTGTCGTTCCTGCAAATACGCAAATGACACAAAAAGCAAACTAAACGAAAGTGTCATTCCCGCGCAGGCGGGAATCCAGACTCCACCAGCTATAAACTCTAGAAAATCGAATCACACCTTCACGGATTTTTCATTTCAGTCAGTCTTAGATTTTTGATAATTAGTTTTTTCTTTATCTTCCGCCTGAGGTGCCTGGATCCCCGTCTCCACGGGGATGACAATCAAGTATATAATTTTTTCAAAGATTTTCGTCATAATCAGAAAAATATATGGCAACCAAAAAAGAACAACTTAAAAAACTAAACACCGAGATGCTTGCCTGCTCAAAGTGCGCGCTCAGACAAGGTTGCACCCAAGTCGTCCCTGGCGCAGGTTCGGCTGAAGCCAACATTCTTTTCATCGGCGAAGCGCCAGGCAAGAAAGAAGATGAAACCGGAGAACCTTTTGTTGGAGCAGCGGGAAAATTTCTCAATGAAATGCTTGGAACAATAAAACTTAAGCGCGAAGACGTCTACATCGCTAATGTCTGCAAATGTCGCCCACCAGAAAATCGCGATCCACTTCCCAAAGAGGTCGCTGCTTGCTGGCCATGGCTTCTTGCGCAAATCAAAACTATCCAGCCAAAATTAATTGTTACACTTGGCCGTCACTCGATGGAAAGATTCTTACCCGGCTTCAAGATTTCCGAAGTCCACGGCAAGGCGCTGAGAAAAGAAATCGAAGGTATGGGCAAAGCAAACCTGCCTGCCGGCAGGCAGGTATTCTACACACTTTATCACCCAGCGGCGGCGCTCTATAATGGATCGATGCGCGAAACACTGATCAAAGATTTCAAACGGATTCCGAAGATTATTGCAAAAATTGAGCAGGAAGAAATAAGATAATTTTTGAAAAATCAAAATTTAGCCAAAGCTAGATCAAGAAGAATGGAAATTAAAAAAAGCCGTCTCAGTTCCTCAACCTGAAAACGGCTTTTATGTTTGCGATGAAAAATCATTTTAAAGCTGCCCCACAAAGCTTATACAAAATGCGAGCACCAACATTGCAATCCCAGTCTCCCTCTTTTCCGGATGCAACTTCGCACAAATCAAACCCGATGATCCTGTGACTTACAGAAAGTCTCTCGATGAGATAGGCTGCCTGCGAAAAGGATAACCCGCCTGGAACAGGAGTCCCGGTATTGGGACAATTAGATGGATCCAGCCCATCAATGTCGAAAGAGATGTAAACCTCTTTGGGAAGAAAATCAGAAATTTCATCGATAATCGCCCTAAAAGTAGTCCCTTCGTCCATCCACTGAAATATGTTTTGCCAATAAAAAACTCTGGATCTTTGGCCAAGCTCCTTAGAATATTCCCTCTCATCTAAACAAAAATCCCGTATTCCGATTTGACACAATGAAATTCCAGGGAAGCTTTGCATCACATTATACATAATAGACGCGTGCGAGAATTGCAAGCCCTCGTAGGCCTCACGCAAATCGTGGTGTGCATCAATATGCAGAATTCCAAAATCAGGACATGCTTCTGCCAGTGCCTCAATTAAACCAAAGGGTGTAGAATGCTCACCGCCGATAACTCCAACGATTTTTCCTTTACCCTGAAGTCTTTTGGCTTGATTGCAAACATACCGATTAACAATTCTGCTGTGAGAATTTCTTTCTTCCAGCGTTGCCTTCGTTTTACTCATCAGCAAAATTTCCTCTGGAATTTCCAGCATCCCGATTCCTTTTTGATATGGCCTGCCGAAGAATAAATCTTCAAGATCCAGCTGATGACTGGCTTGCCGAATAGCATCGGGTGCCAATGCCGTCCCTTTGCCGTAAGAAGCTGTGCCATCCCATGGCACAGGAATTAACATCAACTTACAATGCTCCTCCCTTAAGGTTGCCCCAAAAAGTCCAGCGTCTGCTGGAGGCGCCTCGCCTTTACGCAACATTTCCATCTGCTCCGCTCTTGTTTTCATCTGCACCTTTCCTTTCTTGGAGTTAAAGAACGTTGATAAAATAAAAAATGCCTAGAATTTAGACAAACTATTTTTGTGCCCAGAGCGAGACTCGAACTCGCACGAGATTTCTCTCGAGGGATTTTAAGTCCCTTGTGTCTACCAATTCCACCATCCGGGCAGATATTACGTGCTAAATGAATTTGAGGTCCGGAGCAGATTCGCACTGCTGTACAGGGTTTTGCAGACCCTTGCCTAACTGCTCGGCCACCGGACCATAGGTAAATAGTACCAAGCCAAAGAGCTCAAGTCAACCGACAGGCTTCGAGCACAAAAAAAGCACCCCGATTACTCGGGGTGCTTTTTTTTATTCAAGCACAACCTCAGCTACTAAGTTTCGTCTACCGAAAGCAAACGCTTGCGCTTTTGTTTTCACATAGATATCAATCTTATTCCCCTTGATTGCACCTCCACGATCTTGGCAGATATAGGTTCCATAACCTTCAATATTCACCTTTGTTCCAAAAGCAAAGTTCTTGGGACAAGCAATCGTTTCGTTTTCTTTAACTTTCTTTCCTGAAGCAGTAATCCCATCACTTTTGCCACACTCATCGGCCGCAGCAGTATACGCTGAAGCATTAATTGTGAACTTTCCTTTCGGTAAGTCGCTATTTTTAAGTACTTTTTTAGTTTCAATTATATTTTTTTTCTCCTTTTCCACTTCCTCCACCTTCTTTTCCTCTGCAACTTCCGCTGTTGGAGCAAGCTCCTCGGCCATACAAACATTTGTTTGACCAAGAGTAAGGATGTTTTCGACGATATTGAAGTTTATTTTTGTTTGATTAGACTCGTCAGCCTTAGCCGTTTCAGTCATTGTCCCAAAAATCAGGACTAGAGAGAAACTAGCTAGAATAGCCAATTTCGTGCTAATACGCATACATAAACTTTAATTGTTAATTGCCAGTCAGGGATCTAGTTCCCCTTTTCAGACTGACCTACAATGTTAGCAAATATTTGCCGGAAAGTCAAGCAATACGGCTACTTTTTGGCTGATATAAGCCATCGCACTAGCCACTTTTATCTATAAGCTGCCAAGATAAGCCCTAAAAATCAAAAAAGCCTCGAAAGAAGCTTTAATAAGCACGAATATGTCTATCATTTTTTCTTTTTCCTCTTTTCCTCCTTCTTTTTCTCCTTCTCTTCTTTCTTTCTCTGCTCTTCCCACTTCTTAAGTTCCTCTTCGTTCAAAACCATTTTTTCATCAGAAGAAACGGACTTATAGCCAATAAAGTTATTGTCAGGATAGCGAGACAACACCGCATCCATAAAGCTGCGCCAAATCGGGGCTGCTACAAAGACTCCATCGGAACCTGCTTTCATCGGATGCGAATCATTATTCCCAGCCCAAACTCCAACTGCGATTGATGGCGTATAGCCAACCGTCCATGCATCACGAAACTCTTGAGACGTTCCCGTTTTTGCCGCAACAACTCTTCCAGGAATATAGAGAGGACTCCTCGGTCCGAATATTGCCGAGCGAGCATCATTATCAGAAAGAATTGAATTGATTTTTCTAGCCACCTCAATATCAATCACCTGCTCACCCTGGACTTTGTTCAAATATGACTCATTATTATTATCAATAATTTCTAATATTGAATGCGATTGGAATCTCTTTCCCTCAGTAGCAAATACTGAAAAAGCGCTTACCATATCAACGAGTTTCACTTCGGCGCCTCCTATCGCCATCGAAAGTCCATAGCGGTTTCGATCATTTAGTGTTGTAATTCCAAGTCGATGCGCCATATCGATTGCATTGTCAATACCAACAAGTGAGAGCGTTTTTATAGCTGGAATATTAAGCGACATTGAAAGTGTTTTTCTCATTGGAAGTACGCCGTGAAATTTGCCATCATAGTTTTGTGGAATATAGCTTATCCCTCCGCCATCCGGTCCAAAATTTGTTGGTTCGTCAGCTATGAGTGTTTCTGGCTGATAACCCTTTTCAAAAGCCGTCGCATAAACAATCGGCTTGAAAGATGACCCCGGCTGACGCAAACGCAGTGCCACATTCACCTGCCCATCTATCGTTGTGTCAAAATAGTCTCGACTCCCCACCATCGTTAGCACATCGCCACTTTTCGGATCGATTGCAACAAGCGCTGCATTACTTGCGCCATGACTAAGATTTCTTAATCCGCCATCTGCCACAACTTTCTCACCAGTTTTTTGTAACTCAAAATCTAATGTTGTTATTATTTTCAATCCTCCTTTTTCTAGAAAATCTCTTCCGTACTTAGCCTCTAATTGCTCAATTACATTAAATACGAAATGAGGCGCCAAAATAGACTCGCGAAAAGGTTCCACCTTAGCCAAAATATTTATTTTATTTGCTTTTTCAATCTCAGAAGAACCGACTAATCCAAGCGAATTTATCCTGTCCAAAATGCTTTGATAACGCGAGTTTAATTTTTCCACATTATTTCCATAGGGAGAGTAATAAGTAGGGGCCTTAGGAAGCGCCGCCAAGAAAACAGCTTCGTCTAGACTTAGATTTTTTGCCTCTTTTCCAAAAAAAACTCCTGCTGCTGCTTCAACACCATAAGCGTTAGAACCATATGGCACTTGATTGAGATAACGATCCAAGATTTGATCTTTAGTGAAATTCTTTTCAATCTTAAGAGCGATCAATGTCTCCATAAACTTCCTGCGCAGCGTTTTCTCACGCGACAGATACACATTACGTGCTAACTGTTGAGTAATCGTTGATCCTCCCTGAGAAATATCACCATTTTTTACATTAACTCTCATCGCGCGCAATATCGACAAAAGATCAACTCCAAAATGACTATAAAAATTTTTATCCTCCGTCGCAACGGTCGCAATCCGCACCACATCGGGAATTTCCTCATGCATTAAGACCTTACGGTTCTCCTCGCCATGAATTTCATAGAGCACGATCTTTCCACTTCGGTCATAAATAATTGATGTTTGTGGAGGCCGAAAACTAGAAATATCAGCTACACTCGGTGTATGATTTTTATAAATAAAAAAAGTGGCAATTGCCGTGCCAAATAGCACCATAAGTAAAGCACCCAAGATGCCCAAAATAACCTCCTTAAGATAATATCCAAATCTATGTTTTTTCATATCTCCAGCAAGAGAGTTGATTTATTTTGGAGATAATTACCCCCATTTCTCACTCACCATAGCATAAATTAGAAAAAGGTCAAAATTTTGGCTTATTTCAGGATAAAACCCTGGTTATGTCAAATCAGTTAAAGCCCACATAATTTTAAGCAAACAAAAAACCAGGCTTAACGTACCTGGCTGCAGCTTCCTCAAACTGCTTACGATTAGTATTTATTCTTGACAGTTAAGCTTATGAAATCTTTTTGCGACCTCCCTTGCGAATAAATCAACATTTGTTATTTGAACACAGAAATTTCTCAACCCACTATCGAAAATTATATTTCCGTGTCCATGGGGCGGGAAAGTTGTTACAACAAGCCGATTGCCAGAAGTCTTTCCTGCAATGGACAGTAACTGTCCAGCCTTGGACGCTTCATAGCAATTAACTGTTCTTGCTCCAAGTGCAATCAATGCTCTTTTTATTAGAGAAGCTTTCCCCCATGGTTTTTCGCCAAAGACCACATCAATCTCCAGATCATCAGGAAATCGATATTCAACTTCGGCTTCTTCCACAAAACGGTTACTAGCACCAAACTCTTTGAGAATGCTCGCAACCTCCTCTCGTCGGTCAGCCTTGACTGCAACAATAAACAATGACTGCTTGTTCTTAATAAGCGACTCAAAGTTTGGCCGACCAAGGAAAATATGCACGAGGTTGTTATTTATAATCCTTAGCAGACTAAGCGTTAGACATAAATCATCCAACTCACTATTCTTCCAGGAATCGAATTCTAGCGAGCAAGTTTTTGGTAATAAATTTTTTACCTTTGATAAAAGCGCCTCTCGCCTTACTATTCTTGCCCTCGCCTTCGATCGGCTTTCACAAGAACCACTATTGCCATTTTGAATTGGGACTACCCTCAATGGAATCACCTCAGAAGTGATATCTTTCTTTCTGAGTTTTTCCAAAGATGCCCCAAGCAAACGCAAGCAATTTTCCCTGTAGGCTAAGTTTTTGTCACCTTTGCCCTGAGCAATTTCAACTAAATTCTGTAGATAACGATCTCCCAAAAACACATCGTCACCTATTTCTTTTTTCAACTCTTCGCTCACAAGTGAAACCTCTTCAAGTGTTCTTCTTTTTTTCTCCCGATCATCATGTCCCCTCTGATGGTTGCAAATATCAGCAACAACCCCGGATAATTTCAACTGGGAAAAGGGAAATAAAAACTGTCGCCAAAACTTAAAACACAGCCGCACTCGGTGCCGAGAATCAAATTGCATGCGACAAGCAGAAAGCTCACGGGAGAGAATTCCCCAAAAACCCATCCTAAAATGAAGTGTGAGTAACATCAAGGCTAGAATAGGAAGAATTATTTCACTTTTATGCTTAGCATCCTCCAACCAGCACAATTTCTTAAACTTCGCATAGAAGAAAGAACTGTACATGGTCGCTGATTGATCCATAAGAGGATCTTTGCTGAATTTGAAATTTCGCGAGCTCTTCGAAAATTTATCGAACCGACACCCACCCCCTTGTGTCAAATGTGCAAGTGAGTGAACGGCCGACATCGCGATGCCACTCGCCCTGATTGCCCGCAGTTCTTCAAAGGAATAGACCAATCCGGGAAACTCTTCCCTTATCTTTTCATACCCTTCCTCACTAAATTGATTTGCCTCTTGCAACATCCTCTGCCATGGGGCCATTTTTCCTTCTGCAACTTCATCATCTTCCGGCTCAATCCCCTCTATCAATATGGTCTCTTTGAGTATTAAATCAGCAAATTTTTTATTATACTCGAAGTCCACATATCTGCGGAGTTTTTTTCCCTGAAAATCATCCAACCGATAAAAAACACACATAGTCGGATCGCCGGTTGGATATTTCCTACTGTTTTCATGTTTTACTTCCACAGGAAGAAAATAAATCTCTAGCTTTTCTTCCTTCCAAATTTTTTTAATATCACGGGCGATACTGCCCATAACTGAAAGTGACATACCCATTGGCTCTATTCTATTCGATAAAAATAGTTCGATGGAAAAAATCTTACCAACTGGAAAAAAACATACATCCCGCTCAATCGCCGAAAATAAGTTCCAGCCAAAAAAAATCATAGCCGAAACAAGCACTAGCCGCTTTATAGAAAGTCCGCTAACTCTACTGGAAATTTCCATGAAACAACCTCCCTTTTCTTAAAATATTTATTTTTTAAGGAGCGCCACGCTCCTTTTATGAAGCCCTTTAATATATCTTAAAATTCTTGTTTTGTCAATAGGCATGTAATAGCCCAATAGCTTGGAAACGTTTTTTAGCATAGAATAATCAGTTAACTATTTTCACTTGATTAATTAATTTTTCACAAACAAAAACAACCCACAAGAGCTGCTTTTATCCTGAGCGGGTAGGGGGAATCCTCCTCGCTCCGACTCGGAGCCTGGGCGCTTCACACAAGAAAAGCTGCGTACGCTCGCTTTTCACTCGCGCCCTTCGACTCCCCCTTACTAAAAAATCTCAGACCAAAATAAAAACCTCCTTGTTGGGGAGATTTCTATTTTATCTGAGCGGGTAGGGGGAATCGAACCCCCCTCCTCAGCTTGGAAGGCTGATATAATAGCCACTATACGACACCCGCCTTCGTCACGCCGTAGCGTGACTACGGCGGGCAAAGCCCGCTAGTAGTCCGCGAAGGCGGACTTTTCTTTTTTCAATCTTGTGCCGAAGGGCAGAGTTGAACTGCCGACGCAAGGATTTTCAGTCCTTCGCTCTACCGCTGAGCTACTTCGGCCTGTTGGCCCAATGCAATTTATGTAACAGTGCGAAGAAAGAAATTGTTGTTACCTGCCTGCCGGTAAGCACAGCATACTTCATGTTGCATACTACATGATTTTGTGGACCCTATAGGACTCGAACCTATAACCCCCTCGGTGTAAACGAGGTGCTCTAGCCATTGAGCTAAGGATCCGACCACTTTCTATTATCTCTCTTTCTAAATTTCATGGTGCCTTCGGCGGGACTCGAACCCCCCGCCGTGGCGGGCTTACGACCCATGCACCTCGCTTGCCTGCGGTGCCTTCGGCGGGACTCGAACCCGCACGGCCTTGCGACCCATGCACCTCAAGCATGTGTGTATACCAATTCCACCACGAAGGCTCGAAAAAATTATTTAGGCTTTTTTCTCTTCAACTTTTTTCTCCACTTTTTCAACAACCGCTTCTTCTTTTTTAGCGCCTTCTACTTTCGACTCGTCTTTTTTGTTTACATCCTTAATATCCTTATATTTCATACGGCTTTGTTTTGTCGTAAGCGTTCGGACATAATAAAGTTTAGCTCTACGCACCTTCGCTCGTTTCACCAATTCAATCTTTTCCACATTTTTTGAGCCAACTGGTATGATCATTTCAACACCGACATCATGAGTTACTTTTCGCACCGTAATTGTTGGAGAAGAACTCTGTCCACCCTTAACGGCAATTACTAGACCCTCAAAAAGCTGAGTTCTTTCCTTAACACCTTCTTTAATTCTAAGAAATACCTTCACTACATCTCCGCTGTGAAATTTCTGTTCGTCTTTCAATGCTCTCTGGGTCTTGTTAAATTCGATAATCTTCTTTTCCATACAATTATTATAGCAAATTATTACCTTAAATTAAAATAGGCCTCAAAAGCCATTCAAACTTCACCAAAAACCCCACCACGAGGTGTAATTTTTCGCTTTTATATACTATCTCTTTTCCTCTGTTTCGTCAAGGAAATGGCCGAAATCTAGAAAATCTTGAGGAAGTGGAGAATTAAACTCATAGCCATTACCAAAAAGCACAAACTTAATAGACTGCGCGTGGAGCAATTGCCTTCTAGCACTATCAAGACGGTCTATGCCTCGCAAAAAGTATTTTTTGTCCCCTACAATTGGATGACCAATCGATGTCAAATGCACTCGAATCTGGTGCATTCTCCCGGTTTTAGGGGAAAGCTCCAAAAGAGCATATCCATCTCCCAAAGTCCCTATGGTTCGGAATCCAGTCTCAGCGTCACGAATTCTTGTCCTAGTTTTATGTCCAGCCACCACCTGCCGTCTATAATCAGCTGAGCGTGCCAAGGCCTTCTTAATCACACCCTCAGCCGGAACGGGCACGCCATAAACAATTGCTTGATATTTTTTTTCAATCTCTTTGTCCTGAAACTGCCGTTTCAACTCCAAAAAAGTTTCCATATTTCTTGCAATCACAATCACACCGCTAGTGTCTTTATCTAGCCGATGCACAATCCCTGGCCGCAACTTACCCTCTTTTGTATCATCGCAAACATTTTCAATTTCCGGAAATTGTGACACTAAATAATTCACGAGCGTTTCTTCTTTTCGCGTATCATCTGGATGCACCTGCATACCTACCGACTTATCAATCACGATAATATTTCCATCAGAATAAATAATTGGCAATTCTTTTTTAGCCTTAGGCAAAATTACCTTTTCTTCCGTAAAAATAAAGTCAAAAGTAATTTCATCATTATTTTTTAAAACATAGCCTGATTTCACTTTTTCTTTGTTTACTAAAATTCTCTCCGCCTTAATCTGCCGAGAAATTTCACTACGCGTAATCTTGCCATCAAAAAGAATCCCACTACTGAGGAATTTATCCAATCGTTCACCTGCGCTATCTTTTGTAATAATTATTTTTTGCATATACTCATTAAACATAGCTTACTTAAGAAAAACAAAAGAATCCATACGGACTCTTATCTGAAAACGCCACTATAGTACATTATTTGTGTGCCCAGAAGAGGACTCGAACCTCCAATCCCTTGCGAGAACCAGTTCCTAAGACTGGCGCGTATACCAATTCCGCCATCTGGGCATATTTAATTTTTGTTTCATGTTATATGCTACATGATTTTGTGGGGATGGAGAGATTTGAACTCTCACGACCTTGCGATCATAGCGTTCTGAACGCTACGTGTATACCAATTTCACCACACCCCCGATATACACCAATTCATCATACGACGTAAAAGTGTTTTTAGCAAACTTTTGGTTTTTATCTAAATTGTAGATAAAGCCGCTTCTCCCCTCGAAAGAAGGTGGCCGGAGGCCGGATGAGGGCGCTTTGTGATATCATCCAGCTTTATTTTAACAGATAGTTTTTCCTATACAGACAAGAACCCTCACCCGTCCTACGGGACATCCCTGCCTACCGGCAGGCAGGCTCTCCCAAAGGGAGAGGAGAATACATAGGTTACGCTAAAAGCGCCTTAAGCCGCCGGACTTCCTCTTTTAAAGCTCCATCATTGCCATATTCTCCATGATGCCTAGTATTGTCCCCATAAGTTTCCTTTTTCACATCGAGATGAATATTAATCAGTATATCTGTCCCGCTTACTTTGACATACATATGAAATCTGGGATACCCCGCCGCCGCAAGTGGCCGCACAAAACTCATCTCGTCTCCCTCGTGCCTTTGAAATGAATACCCAAGCCGGCGCAAATTATTCACTGGATTACCTTCGACATTTTTGACGTCTATTTGCATATATTTAAATTACAAATTTATTTTTTGCAGCTAAAATAGTGTTCCGCATCAGCATCATAATCGTCATCGGACCAACTCCACCTGGGACAGGAGTGATACAATGTGTTTTATCACAAACGTGGATATAATCAACATCGCCACATAGCTTTCCATTTTCATCCCGATTCATTCCAACATCAATAACAACAGCAGCTTGCTTCACCATATCCTCGCAGATTAACCCTGCTCGCCCCGTCGCAGAAACCAATATGTCCGCCTGCGCGCAAATTTCTTTCAAGTTTTTCGTCTTGGAATTGCAAACCGTCACAGTTGCACCAAGATTAATAAGCATCACCGCGAGTGGTTTTCCGACAATATTACTCCTCCCCACAACCACCACATTTTTTCCTTCGACTAAAAGTTCACTTCGCTCAAGTAGTTCTAAAATTCCCGCCGGAGTACAGGGCAAAAAACGCGCGTCACCAATCATGAGCTTGCCAACATTTTCTGGATGGAAACAATCCACATCTTTTTTTGGATCAATCAAGTTGATTATTCTTTTTGCATCAATATGTTTTGACAATGGTAGCTGCACTAAAATCCCGTGTATTTTTTCATCCGCATTATATTGCAAAATTATTTTTTCCAACTCTTCTTGCGAAGTTTCCACCGACAACCTCATGACCTCAGAACTTATCCCAACCTCTTTCGCCACTCGCTCTTTATTTTTAACATAAATCTGCGAAGCGCCATCCTCCCCGACCAAAATCACAGCCAGTTCCGGCACAATACCTTTTTCTCCTAAGGCCAAAACTTCGCTTTTCAATTCTTCCTTAATTTCTTCTGAAATTTTTTTTCCGTCAATTATTCTTGCCATAGCTTTTTATTATTTAAAAATTTCAGGATATTGCAATGCCGCTCTTAGTATATTAGCAACAGAATCCGCCACCCAAATATCCCCATCCCTCACCATCTCCAAAGCTTTTTGCGGAGATACTTTAATTATTTCAATTTCCTCTGTTTCCTCCAGGTTCTGCTCCGAATTAAATTCCAGATCCCTAGCTAAGTAACAATACGTCACGTGGGTTGTCTTAGTTGGATTGTTAGCAGTTTTGCCAAGAAAAACTAGCTTATCAGTGGTCGTCTTTATACCAACTTCTTCTTCGAGTTCTGCTATTGCTGATTCTTCCAAGGTTTTCCCTTTCTGCTGAAAACCAGCTGGGAGTTCAATCAATATCTCTCCCAAAGCATGTTTATATTGCTTCACGAGAACTATCTCCTTTTTCGATGTTATCGGCAAAACCATCGCAACATTGCCCATAGGAGAAATGAAATAATCATCAACGATCTTCCCATCGGGTAATTCGACGGTGTGCCGCAAAACTGGAAACCATTTACTCGGAGAGACGTCACTTTCCTTGATTATTTTCCATTTTCTCATAGTTCTTTATTTTAAAAGTCTTAAACTCAAACAAGGAACAACTTGGCTGCTTTTAATTAATTATAGCACATAAAAAAAACTGCCAAAAATTGGCAGTTTTTCAGTTAAGCTCTTTTGATTTTTTATGGATTAGCCACCTTGGCAGCTGGATTGCCCTGGCAAAGCTTATTTCCATTGTCCAGGTTGGTTAGTTTTTCACAATATCTCTGACATTTTTTTACTGATCCAGTGACAGAACAGAAGATTTTCACTTTCCCTTCTAAAAAATTTACCTCAGAGTCATCGATGAAATAATCATCTGAACTGATTTTTTGTAGCGCAGTAGCTGAGTATAATCTGCTAGCCCGTGAACGTCTTAAGCGTTCCTCCATCGCAGCATTACTTCGCTTGATGTTTTCATTCCTCCGCTTATAGCTATCATTCAGGGTTTGCTGATTCCGCCTACTAAGATCATCCATAGATCTTTTCAGAGATTCTTGGTTTAGTCTATTTTGCCTGTCAATATTATTTCTCCAATAGCTACTGCTATTGTAACTAGGGGTATAGGAACGCGAGTAGCTGCTACCATATGCCGAACCATAGGCATAAGATGTAGCTGGAAGAAAACAAGCTAACATCAAAAACGATAAAGTGACTTTCTTCATATTATTTTCTTGAAACTATTTAACTTATTAATTATTCATTGACCAATGATAATAGCACAATTTGAGATAAATGTCAATCTGACCATCCTTACCAAGATCCAAGCACTTGCGCTAATATTATTATCAGTGATACAATATCCCCAGAAGATGCTAACTTGAATTTATTTAAATTAATTAGAAATTAGACTGATTTCTAAACTTATGCCAACCCCACTCCCTGATCTCATCCGCCCCCAAAATCTCTCTGATTTTTTTGGCCAAGAAAAGTTGATTGGAAAAACTTCCTATCTTTTTCGTGCCATCGAAAACGACAACATTCCTTCAATGATTCTGTGGGGTCCGCCCGGTTCCGGAAAAACCACGCTCGCCCATATCATCGCCACCGCCACGAAATCAGAATTCTTGAAAATCAGCGCCGTTTCCTCTGGCAAAAAAATGCTTCTTGAAATTATTGCCAAAGCCCAGGAGAATAAACTGCAAAATAAAAAAACAATTCTTTTCATCGACGAAATCCATCGCTGGAACAAAGCTCAACAAGATGCGCTTTTGCCCTATGTTGAAAATGGCACAATCACCCTTATTGGCGCGACCACGGAAAATCCCAGCTTCGAAGTCAACTCCGCTTTAGTTTCCCGCACACGCGTATTTGTTTTGGAAAAACTGACACCAGATGATTTGGAAAAAATTATCACGCGCGCATTAGAAAAAATCAAAACTACTAAAAAAATTAAAATAAATTCTGACACCATAAAACTACTCACCAATCTTTCCAACGGCGACGCACGCATGGCACTAAATACCTTAGAAGCTTGCACTAACCAAACCAAAAATATCACTCCAGAACTAGTAAGAGAGGTTTTACAAAAATCCCACCTACTCTATGACAAATCCGGCGAAGAACACTACAATATCATTTCCGCCCTGCACAAATCAATGCGCGGAGGAAATCCTGACGCTTCCGTCTATTGGCTGACGCGAATGATTGAAGGCGGAGAAGATCCACTTTTCATCGCAAGACGCCTCGTGCGTTTTGCCAGTGAAGACATCGGCCTCGCCAACAACACCGCTCTGCTTCTCGCTAATGCTGTTTTTGATGCCTGCCACAAACTGGGCTATCCTGAATGTAATGTCCACCTCACCCAATGTGTGATCTATATGGCTAAATCCAAAAAGGACATCACTGCCTACGCCGCCTATGGCAAAGCCAAAAAAGACGTAGAAAAATTCGGCAATCTCCCTGTCCCATTACATCTCCGAAATGCACCAACAAAACTAATGAAAGAATTGGGTTATAGCAAAGGCTATAAATACACTCCACTTGAAGATAGCCACGAGCAGAGTTATTTGCCGGAAGAGTTGGGGAATTCTAAATATTTATAGTACATGATTTACTAACTTTCCCCAATAAAAAAGAGCCATGTTTCAAGACTTGGCTCAAAGTCGATTTGTGTTTAAAAATCTTAAGTGTTAAGGACGCCATAAATCATCCTCGCTTCAAATCCTTTTTTAAGTTTTGCCCATCAGAATATCGATGAGTTTATTTTTTTCAAATGGAAGTTGAATATCTACCTTATTGTCGAATCCATATCTAAGAATAAGACTCGAGACATTGGCCCCTTGCAGGTCCCTTACCACTTGCGCATCCTTGGGAGAGCGAATCATATCTGAGACAAGAACATGAGTCGGATCCTCAAGAAGAAAAGCCTCCAACGCACTTTTGCTTTCTACGAGAAACACCTCATCGAAATGGATCGCCAAAACCACTTTCAGTGTTTCTCCTAAAATATCTCCGCTAACGATCATCAATTTCTTCATATCAATCCTCCTTGAATTGTTCAACTAGTTTCTGAACCGCCTGCCGCCAGTCCTTACTGTCCATCGTGTATGGAATCTTCCGACCAGTAAGCTTGCCCATATCTTCCACAAAATATTTAATATATCCGCAGAAATGGTGATTGACATCGGTACAAATGGAAACGGGAATTCCCAAGCGTACCGCGCGGGTAACTACAGCGAAGCCACAAGCCCCTTCTTTCTGACCTGTTGTTTCGGGAAAATGAAGGTCGGTTAATACCCCACTAATCCTATCTGCCAGCCTTGACCAGATGCGCATAGCATCGTCCAAATTATCAGCTGAAACAAAACGAAATCCTTCTTCTGTCAGGATCATTTTGGCTTTTTCCATTTCTTCACTCTTGTCTTCGATTAAAAGAATAATCTTCATTTTCCTCCTTGCTCCATTTCTATCCCGCCGATACAGGCAGCATTTTTGTTGTTTTTTAAAAAACTGTGAGTTATCTAGATTTAGACAAACTCTAGGAGAGACGGAAAGCTTCTTTCTATCTCCCACTAGAATTTACGGTTCGATTATGCTTTCAACTTGATCGGTTCTGCGGTGAATTTCTCTTTTGTAATCAAAGATATAATATTTTTCTTTTTCCTTCTCCACTTCTTCCTTGGAGGGAAAGTGCCAGAGACTACTGAGTTGTTTTCGGACTTCTTCAGACATATCCGGAGCATTGCTAATAATTTTTCCATTGTTTAGTAACATTTTCATATATTTTGGCTTAATGGTTAGGTTGCTAAGATTTCGGCGGTTTTTTAGATTTTTTATCTTAACTAGCCATTATACTGCCAAAATGTAACGATGTCAAAACAAACGTCAATATTTGTAAGCGGCCAGGCTGGTTTTATGCGCCATACTCTTTTAATAAAGCACATATTGACTGTTTTTACTTATTTTGATATAATACAAAAGATGACGGTTTCGTCGTCGTTAAACTAAAATATATGGAATTAAAAGATATTTTGGAGCAGATCGGGCTAACCAGTCATGAGGCTAGTGTCTATCTGGCCGCCTTGGAATTGGGCTCAGGAACAACCATCCAAATCGCCAAGAAAGCCAACATCAAACGAACTACCTGCTATGACATCCTCTTGGATCTAAAAATTAAGGGCCTGATTTTTGAGTCAACGAAGGAAAAAAGAAGATTATTCATTGCTGAAGATCCAGAAAAGTTAAAAAAAGACCTAGAAAGGAAGGAGGCGGTCTTCCTGGAAGCGTTGCCACAATTCCGCTCTCTCTATAACATCTCCGGAGTCAAGCCAAAGATCCGGTTTTATGAAGGAGTTGAAGGCATTAAAGAAGTGTATATGGACACCTTAAAATATTCAGGAGGATTCTACGCCTTCGGCTCGGAAGATATTGTCAAGATTGTCGAACAGGAATGGATGAATGCCTTCATCAAAAAGAGAGTAAAAAAGGGCGTCAGCGTGCGGGCAATCCTACCAAAAACAAACTATGTCCGAGAGATACTCCGCGAAAACGATCAGAAAGAGCTGCGCTCGACAAAATTGATTGATAAAAATAAATATCCTTTTTCCATAGAAATAGACATCTATGGACATTCAAAAATATCGCTCATCTCCGCCAAGGAAAATTTAGCAGTCATTATCGAGAGTTCAGAAATATATAACACATTGAAGCTTATCTTTGAAGCATTATGGGACCACCTACCAGAAATTGAGAAGCGCTAGATCACCAACTTCATCTTAAAAGCTCGGATCAGAACTATTCGCCGAAAGAATTAATAACTTTTAGATATATATAAAAAATACCACTAAAATAAAATAGCTCACAAGAAGTTATCCTTGTGAGCTATAAATACTATTGATCAATGGCTAGACTCTTTGAAGCTCCATTGCCCCCATTTCTTGCAATTCAGCAAAACGCTTTTCAGCATCAGCAGCATCCTTGCTCCATTCGAAGGTAAGTAAGCCATTTTCACTAATATAGCGACAAAATGGCAGGTATTCAAAAACTTTTCCAAAAGCATTGATGAGCGCCGGTTCTTCATGCGAAACACTTATTACTACAGATACATTTTTTTCCCACAAGACGTGAAACCAAGTGTTCTTTTTAGTTCTTCCAGCAAAGAAATGCCGAGAAGCACTCATCTTATCGATATTCACCCCGCCAATTCCACCTTGCGTTTCCAAGTCGCATATAACATCTCGCCAGTACCACAATTCACCATTTAGTGTCTCTGCCATAAGTCATACCTCCTTAAATAAACTTTAAAAATAACTTTTCGAAAAAATCGAACTTCACATTAACAGCTTACCAGCACATGAATCTTAATGCAACTATCAATAAAAAATCATAGTAAACAACGCAAAAGCCTAAAACAAGCCCAGCCTAAATAGCACATGCATTCGACCAAGATGACCAAGTTTTTCCAGGAACCTTGACTTGCACTTTAATTTTATAAATAAACCTCTCTAGGCTTTTTGGCATATCATGCAAATCGATAGCCGATCCAGTTGCGCTTGCCGCAGCGGTAACAATGCCTGATCTTTTTGCATTTTTTGGAATTTTATATTTAACATCATTAAATTTTTCCGTACTCAATTTATACTTCACCTTTATTATTTGACCGGCCTTAATTGGATTGAGCTGAAAATGCACTCGCATATCCGAAGAATAAATGCCTCCAATTTAAGTTATTCTTAGACTTGGACTCTTTGCGGCAAAAACATTCCTTGATGGAATTGCAAAAAACAAAAAAGCAAATATTGCAACAAAAACGGCGAATGTTTTTTTTCTCATATTCATATAGTTTTCATGAAATAAATTTAAAAAATACACAATATTAGTACTCACTTTTAATGCAGCTTCTAATAATTCAATAAAGATGCCTCTGCATACAAGTGTTTCAGCATTCACACACACCCCCCACAATTGAATCACTCACAACACCCAATATTCCCTAAAGCAAACTGTCAATATCCCCTTTTCCACTCACATCAATCTTTTCCACCGCAGACACCCTTGGTAGTCCCTATATCATCATAGCTCCCAACAAAAATCGCCTGCATAAATCGAATCATTCAATATCCCAATAATTATGTCGTTATTTTATTGACATTTTTAGTTATTTTTATGGCTTTTTATCGGTCTTTTACGTAATTATCATATATTCTTTCGAGAATTACTTGACAAGTTTTTAATACTACTCTATACTGGACTTAATTAGTACATTTTAAACATCATAAGCCAGCGAGGAGCGGCCGAAGTTATACAGAATTTGATTGGGATGGGCGAAATATTATTTCTCCCGATTCATTTCTTTATTGGTAAAACCTTACCAATATCCCCTCTCATTTTCTTTCCTTTCTCTCTTTTTTCTCACCTTTCCATTTTTCTATCTTCTTTTCTTCCCCTTCACCTTCTCACCTTATTCTTCACCTCTTCTCTTCTCTTCTCTTCTCTTCTCTTCTCTTCTCTTCTCTTCTCTTCTCTTCTCTTCTCTTCTCTTCTCTTCTCTTAACTTTCTCGCTCGCTTTTTCTCTCTCACACCCTGGAATAAATCATCGCATTTATTCCTGTTTTCTTTTTTACAAACAATTTATTTATAAATATGGACACAACAATCTTAAGAAAAATTGGCCTTAATGATAAAGAAGTCAAGATATACCTAAAACTACTCGAGTATGGAGCAATCTCAGTTCGCGGACTAGCAGAGATCTCCGAGCTAAACCGCGGAACAACCTATGATGTTCTAAAGCGTTTGCAAGAAATTGGTCTTGTTAGCTATTATTATCAAGAAAAAAAACAGCGCTTCGTCGCAGAAGAACCTGAAAAATTATTAGAAATCCTCAAAAGCAGAGAGCTTGAAATTAAGGATGTTAAAAATGGTATCCTAGATATTATTCCAGAGTTAAAATCAATTCAGGATAAAAAAGATCTAAGACCAGTCTCCAAATTATATGATAACCGCGCAGGAATAAAAACAATCCTGGATGATTTACTTTCTTCGATGCATTCCCTGCCAGAAGGTGAAAGAGAATACCATATCTATTCCTCTACCGAAGCAAGCGCAGATATTTACAAGGCCTATCCAACATTCACGAAAGAAAGAGTTAAGAGAAAAATTCGCGTGAAATCGATCTCCCTAGCTGAAGGGGGCAACTTGCATGGGCTAGATGACCGCCGCTGGCTAGGTACTAACAAAAATTCTGCAACATTCATCCTAATTTACGCGGGAAAGTGCGCTTTCATTTCTCGCGATTCGGAAGGCAATCCTGTAGGCGTGCTAATTGAAAATCAAATGATTCATGAAACTCAAAAGATGATTTTTCAAAAGCTTTGGGAATACTTGAAATAATCTACCAACATTCGCACTATCAAAAATATAATTAAAAGAGGCGCAACCACTCGCGCCTCTTTTAATATAAAAATCTTTCTATTAAAATAAACCCTCAATCTCCCCATCTTCACTCACATCGATCTTTTCCGCCGCGGGAATTTTTGGCAGTCCCGGCATGGTCATAATTTCTCCGGCGATCGCCACAACAAACCCAGCGCCGTTGGAGATTCTCAGTTCTCGAATATTGATCGTGAAACCTTTCGGTCGTCCCAAGAGCTTTGGATCATCGGAAAAAGAATACTGGGTTTTGGCAATACAAATTGGCAATTTATCTAAGTTATCTTTTTCCAATTTTTCCATCTGTTTTTGAGCCTTAGGACTGAACTCCACACTTTTCGCGCCATATATTTTTTGCGCAATCGCTGCAATCTTCACTTTGATATGCGATTGCTCGGAATATAAAACTTTAAAATTCGCCTTTTTCTTGGCCAGAGTTTCCAGAACAACTTTTGCCAAATCCTCTCCACCAACTCCACCTTTTTCCCAAACATGCGACAACGCATATGACGCACCTAGTTTTTTCACCATCTGTTCGAGCAATTTTAATTCTTTTTGCGTGTCAGATGGAAAAACATTCACGGCGACCACCACCGGCACGCCAAATTTTTTCAAATTCTCCACATGCTTTTCCAAGTTAGCAAAACCTTTTTTCAGGTGATTGAGGCTTGGCATTACCAGCGTTTCTTTTTCCATTCCACCGGAATATTTAAGCGCGCGCACTGTTGCCACAATCACAACTGCATCGGGCTTCAGTCCTGCGATACGACATTTGATGTTAAAAAATTTCTCCGCGCCAAGATCCGCGCCGAAACCCGCCTCTGTCACAAGATAATCACCGAGCTTCAGTCCATAACGTGTTGCTAAAATACTATTACAACCATGCGCAATATTAGCAAATGGTCCGCCGTGGATAATCACTGGCGTATGCTCCAATGTTTGCACTAAATTTGGTTTCAGTGCATCTTTCAAGATTGCAGTGAGCGCTCCAATCACCTTAAGGGAGCGCGCATAAACTGGCTCGCCGGAAAAAGTGTAAGCAGCTAAAATATTTCCCAATCGTTTCTTAAGATCAGCAAGATCTTTACTCAGACATAGAATAGCCATAATTTCTGATGCAACCGTGATGTTGAAACTTTCTTCTCTTGGCACACCCTGTGACTTCCCGCCCAAGCCCACAACCGTATTTCGCAAAGTCCTGTCATTCAAGTCCATCGCCCGCTTCCAAAGAATTTGTCGCGCGTCAATTTGCAGCTCGTTACCTTGAAAAATATGGTTGTCAATAATTGCCGAAAGCAAGTTATTCGCCGTCGTGATCGCATGCAAATCGCCTGTGAAATGCAAGTTAATTTCTTCCATCGGCATCACCTGGGAATATCCACCACCCGCTGCGCCACCCTTTACACCCATGCACGGCCCAAGAGAAGGTTCGCGCAAAGCCAGCATCGTTTTTTTGCCCAACCGATTCATCGCCATCGCAAGCCCAATCGAAGTCGTCGTCTTCCCTTCTCCTGCCGGAGTCGGACTAATCGCCGTGACCAAAATCAACTTTCCGTCTTTTTGATTTTTGATTTTTTCCCACAATTGCGGCTTTAGTTTAGCTTTATAGTCCCCATACAATTCTAAATCACTTTTCGCAAGACCAATCTTTTCCGCCACTTTTTCGATTGGTTCCATTTTTGATTCCTTGGTAATTTGGATGTCTGATTTCATAATATTATTTTTAAAAAATTATTGATTACTATGAACAAAGAAAATCTGCAGTTAGCTCGGTAACTCAATATATCCTCCTCGCCCCTCGGGAGAGCCTGCCTGCCGGTAGGCAGGGATGTCCGAAGGACAGGTGAGGGCAAGGGTAATTAGTATAAGCGCTATATCATAGAGAATAAAAAAATTTCAAAAGCCCCTTCCCTCATCCGACCTTCGGCCACCTTCTCCTGGAGGGCGAAGGGGAAATAAATAAAAATTTCACTCCTTTATAAATTCCGAAATTGCTTCCAATATCCCCTCCTCATCCAATCCAACCTCAGCTAAAATTTCTCCGCGTAATCCATGAGGCAAAAATTTGTCCGGTAATCCCAGGTTTTTAAGTTTAACACTCAAATTTGCTTTCGCAAAAAATTCATTTACTGCGCTACCCACTCCACCCATAACAACATTATCCTCAATGGTCACAAAATACTCATGAGACTTAGCCAATTCTCTTAATAGTTTTTCATCAAGCGGTTTTGCAAAGCGCATATCAACCAATGTTCCGTCCAAAACTTCCGCGGCTTTTCTGCTTCTGCCCACCATGGTTCCAAAAGCCAAAATTGCCATATTCTTACCTTCCCTTACAATTCTGGCCTTACCAATTTCAATCGGCTGACTTTTTTTTCCACCACAGCCACAAAGATTGGCGCCCTTAGGATAACGCACGGACGCCGGTCCCGGGTGATTGTAGCCAACTTCCAACATCGCATAGCATTCATGTTCATCGGATGGTGCCATCACGATCATATTTGGTACGACACGCAAAAAAGACAGGTCAAAACTACCTGCATGCGTTGCGCCATCCGGTCCAACGATTCCTGCTCGATCAATTACCAAAAGTACATCCAAGTTTTGAAGCGCAATATCGTGAATTAACTGATCATAGGCGCGTTGCAAAAAAGAAGAATAAATTGCTATGACTGGTTTTTTGCCCACTAGGGCCAACCCGGCGGCAAAAGTTAGGGCGTGTTGCTCAGCAATCCCCACATCATGATAACGCTTGGGAAATTTTTCACTAAAACTAATCAGGCCGGAGCCACTACCCATCGCCGGAGTGACAGCATGCAAACTAAAGTCTTTTTTTGCTTTCTCGCAAATCCAATTAGCAAAAACGTCTGTGTAAGCGATATCTTTGACTGAGCCATTCTTCTTGCCAGTAACAGGATCAAAAGGGATTGTCGCATGCAAAGAAAAAGCATCTTTTTCTGCTGGCGCGTAACCCTTGCCCTTTTTTGTAATCACATGCAAAAAACGTGGTCCTTTTAGCTTTTTCAAATTCTCCATAACCTCCACTAGAGTTTCCGTATCATGCCCATCAATGGGACCATAATATTTAAAACCCAACTCCTCAAACAATGTTCCAGGGGTAATTACACCTCGTGCCTGAATTCCCGCACGATGCACTAATTTTTGAACAGTTGGCATATTTTTCAGAGCTTCTAAACCTTTATCACGCAAATTAACATAGGCAGGAGATGAAATAAGCCTTGTCAGATATTTCTCCATCCCACCAACATTGGGTGAAATCGACATCTTATTATCATTAAGCACAACCAAAATATCTGCTTTAATATCCCCTGCGTGATTAAGCGCTTCGAATGCCATCCCACCACCAAGTGCCCCATCACCGATCAGAGCAACAACACAAGGCGCGTTTTTTTTATTTCTATTCGCAACTGCCATTCCCGTTGCCAAGCTAATTGATGTGCTAGTATGCCCCATGTTTGAGGTGTCATATTCACTCTCCTCTCTTCTGGGAAACGGCGCGAGACCTCCTTTTTTTCGAATTGTGTGTAGCTGCTTTTTCCGTCCAGTCAGAATTTTGTGCGCATAGGCCTGATGCCCAACATCCCAGACCACAAGATCTTTAGGCGTATCAAAAACATAGTGCAAAGCAACAGTAAGTTCAATCACGCCCAAATTTGATCCAAAGTGCCCACCACTCTGAGCGACACTTTCAATCAAATATGTCCGAATCTCTTCGCAAAGCTCCGGCAATTTAACCTTGGGCAACTTTCGCAAATCAGCAGGAAAATCAATCGAGTCTAATATTTTTTTCATATTATTCTTTGCCATACTTCAACACGCCATAGCCCCGCCCTGGCGAGACAAAGGAGAATCACACAATTTCACTCAAAACCTTCCTCAAACCTTCTACTACCTTTTTATTCTTCCGCAACGCAGAAATTGCAACTGTTATATCTTTAGTTTTTTGAGAAAGACTAAGTTGCTTAGAAAGAAATATTCGTACTGATTTTTCACTAGGCTTTTCTTCGAGATACTTTGCAAGAATCGCATACCATAGAACAAACGTCGGTCGGTCTGCTTTGATTTCCAAATTAACTAGAGGCGGATTTCTAAAATAGTTCACCAGCTTTTCCCAATTATTATAGCAATCATATAACAACTCATCTTCCAAAAACTTTGCAGGATGGCCAAACAGTTCGGTTGTCTTTTCTAATTTAAAAAAACCCTGAGCATTAAGAATTTCATCGCGCCGCATATCACAATAGAGATGAAACTTCCAACCCGCCTCAAATGAAGTTAATCCAGAAAAATCCAAATTCAGTGGCTGAAAACTTAAGTGCGTATCCCTTCTTTTTATCTTCGGTTCAATCCTTCTGATATCTGGAAAGACAACACCAAGTAGAAATTCGTCTTTATTAATTTTATGATTTTGATTGATTTTTTCTTCATCCAAAAAATCATCATCAGCCTTTCCAGTTTCAATCTTATCAAAATATTTTTTTGCATAAACTATATGCGCAATTTGTGAGGCCATGGTTGGTGTTTAGTATTTTGTATTTAGTATGAAGTATTTATTTTTGAATAGATCAAGACTTTCGCATTCGCCCGAAAAATTGTTCCGCACGTCAATTTTTCTTAGCATCCAAGTCGTCTGGTAAACCAGTAAAAACTGACCAAAAAGAGAAAGCCGCGCTTTTAGGAACAATTTTTCGGGTGAGTGCGAAAGTTTAAAAAGTAACAGATTGGACCATACTAACTAACTCTATGTTTTTTCTTAATAAGCTCTTCTTCCTTTTTTTGCTCAGCTTTAATTTTATCCTCCGCCATCTTTCGCAGTTCCCCAACATTACTCTTGGCCAATTCTGTCGCCAAAATCAAAAGATTCTCTTTTTCATTCAGTGTCGGATTGTCAATAACCTTTGAAAGCAGCACTGCTAGAATCGCTCCAATTTTTGGCCCCGGATCAACAATTAATTCCTCCATCAAATCATTACCATCGATTTTAAGTTGTTTTACAGAAATAGGATCATGCGAAACTTTTTCTACCATAAACTGAAAGTGACGCAATTTATAGGGCACTGCTTTCGGCACACCACTACCCAATCTGTCCGCAATCCGCACATCAATCAAATCTCCAATATTTTCCAAACCAATTTTTTGCACCACACGGCGCACGCCCGATTCGCCCACCTCATCGACATTATAATAAAACATGTGGTTTCGCACCAGAAGCGTTACTTTGTCGATTACCTTCCGCGGAAATCGCAAGCGCTCCAAAATATCTTTTGCCATTCTCTCTCCAATATATTCATGATTATAGAAAGTCGCATTTTCTCCTTCGCCTCTTTTTGATTTTGGTTTTCCCACATCATGAAGCAGCGAGGCCAAGCGCACTTCTAATTTTTTTGATGGACATTTTTCCAAAGACGCCACGAGATGTTTGTAGACTGTATTATATGGGCCATAATAGTGATGATGACTTTGCATCACACCAATCCCACTTTCAATTTCTGGTAAAATTATTCTTAAAATTCCCGCCTCTTGCAAAAGTTCAATTCCTTTTGCAGGAGTTGACGATAAAATAATTTTTGAAAATTCATCCCGAATTCGTTCTGGTGAAATAAATTTTAAATTCTCGGAATTCTTTTGAATTGCCAGAAAAGTTTTTTTCTCAATTGAAAAATCCAGCGTCACCGAAAACCGAATCGCCCGCATCATTCGCAGCGCATCTTCATTGAAACGCTCATTTGCATCACCCACTGCTCGAATCAATTTATTTTCCAAATCCTCCTGCCCAGAAAATAAATCTATTAATTCAAATTTGGTTCCAGCTATTTTTTCAATTTTTTGCTGATCACTGCTTACTGATTCCTGTTCACTGACCCTAAGCGCCAACGCATTAATCGTAAAATCACGTCTAGATAAATCTTCCTTCAAAGTTTTCGCAAACTTCACCTCATCTGGGTGCCTCTTATCGGAATATTTTGATTCAATGCGATAAGTCGTCACTTCAACCACCTCAACAATTTCTTTTCCGTCTGCATCTTGATTTCTAATCTTGATTCCTACTGTCCCAAAGTTATTTTCATACACAGAATCCGGAAATATTTTTTGCACATCATCTGGCCTAGCATTAGTTGCGATATCCCAATCTTTCGGCGCTTTGCCCAACAATAAATCCCGCACGCAACCGCCCACGACATACGCCTCGAAACTAGCCTCCTCAAGCCTTTCCATCACTAAGAGAACATGTTTGGGTATATTAGAATTCAGCCTATTTTCCTTTTTCATATTCACCATTCTAGCAAAAATATCCCAAAATAGCGAATATGATCTCTGCAAAATCATACTACCCAACCCAAGTCTCTGGTTTATCATATTTACCTGCCATCGACTTCCAAACTAACTCAAAAATTTCTTTGATGGCAGTTGCAAATTTCGGCGACTCAATGATCAATGTCTCCACACTTTCAAACAAAAAGATGCGTACGAATTGATTATCACAAGATTCAATAGAAATCTTGGAATTATACATCTTTTGTGGCAAAAATTTTGTAGTCATCGTGCCGATTCCTTCAGCAATAAACTTAGAATAAGGCTTCAAGTTAGGATTATCCACCGTAACACCTCGCACATACATATTATGCTTTTCTCGATATTCATTAAAATGCAACAAGTACTGCGTTACATCAGAAGTAGCATCATCATTAGCAGCAAAAAAGCTTACGGTTTCCTTTCCATGTAACTCCTTCTGCCGATATTCATGTGCCTGACGCAAACCATCAAGTCCTTCAAAATACAAAATACTCGGTTTTTCGGCGATATTTTTCTGGTATGATCGCAATTCTGGCAAAATCTTCCGCGCCGCTGCCAACTTTCCCTCCTGCTCCTCGAAAAAGGCATCGGGTTTTTTAGCAATATATCGCTTTTTCTCTTCACCAGGAATATGAATGATTAAACCCTTCTTAACCAGCTCTTCCGCGACAACATAGGCGGTCGGCCTTTTAATACCCGATTTTTTAGCAATCTGATAAGGCGTAGCTGAGCCAATTTGCAAGAGCGCTAAATATACCAGCACTTCCTTTTCTGACAAACCCAGATTTTTTAGCGGCTCGATTAAATGTTCCATAATAGTCCGTTTAGCTAATTACGCCTCAATTCTAGCACGATTCGGCGTAATAGTCAACGATACTGACAACCAAATAACGCTAAAAGTGCTTATTGGCTAATATTAAGCACTATTTAACTATTCTTAGCTAGTTATTTCAATTATATTTAGGCATATTTATTGACGTTTGGCTAAAAATGCTGTATACTGCGCTGTTAAGATAAATCACCAAAAAAAGACCAGCAATATCTTAACAAACTAATCATTAAGCAAAAAAACTATGAAATTATTACTAAGCAATGGAACAGTAATCAATAATACCCCAGATATGTCAGATAAGACTAGAAAATA
>CAIZXS010000010.1 GCA_903937035.1 uncultured bacterium | reverse complement strand
TAAGAAAACAGATTTTAGTATGATTACAGAAGAAGAAATATCCAAAGTCGAGTATGAACTCAATACAAGGCCCAGAAAAAGGCTTAACTGGAAAACACCATTAGAATTAATGAGTGTTGCACTTCAGGGTTGAATTCGCCGCTACAGCGGTTGACAAAAAGGCTGTTTAGGTGTATAATTGAAAATTACAGAAAATCGGGTAATAATTGCTGGAGCAATTCCAGCCAAACAGCATATTTTAAACAAAGGAGATTACCAGTGAAGAAAATTACAGTAGTAGCAACAATCGTATTGGCCATTCTTTCCATTCTTGCGACCTCCTCTTTCGCAGATGAAATGCTGAGATGGGAAAAGAAAGTCTTTATTGACGCCAATGGATTAAATGCCGAAAGCCACCTCCTTGAGTTGGCCGGAGCGTCTTGCCGGGTTAATATTTACAGCAACGGCACGGTGGAAGGCGTTGGTGAAGACTATGCTTGGAATGGTAGAACCGTTACCGACCTGGTAATTCTTCAAGTGAAGGATGGAAAAACAAGACTGAAAAGATACACCGGATCCACTCTTAATACTACATCTTCCTTTTCTGGTTTTCCGAAAGAGGGTGGATATGCAGTGTTTAACGAGAGATGTGTTCCGCAAATCAAGTCGCTTCCTCCGGAAATCCGGAACAAGTTAAAAGGGTGGTTCGGGATTGAATAATCTCCAACCGAAAAACCAAAAAACCGCAACGGTAGTTATCATCTACTACCGAAGCGGTTTTTTTATTTTCTAAAACCCTACCATTGTCATTCCCGTACCCGTTTCACGAGCATAAACTCCGGCGGGAATCCAGTCTCGCATCATTAAGTTTTTACACTAGATTCCCTGCCTACCGACAGGCAGGCCGTTTTCACGAGAATGACAGAAAAAAGAAGAATTTTAACCAAAACTTGTTTTGGCTTATTTTTGGACAAAAATCAAGTCCTATTCTATTATTGGTTTATTAAATTAATAACACAAACACATGAAAAAACTCGAAGGAAAAGTACAGCATATTTGGTGTAGCGTTGCAATTACGAAGAAAATGGAAGATGTTTTTGTTGGTTTAATAATCAATCAAGCGCAATCAGGTCAAGAGGAAATTTCTGAATACGTTGTTTATTTTTCCTCTCTTGGCGGAAGCCCGTTTTCAGCCATTAGCTTGTACAATTTCATAAAATCAATTCCCCAAAAAACCACTATTTACAATATGGGCACAGTTGCTTCAGCTGGAGTTCCTTTTTTCTTAAGTTTTCAAAATAGGATTGGTGTTCCTGATTGTAGCTTTATGATTCACCAAACGACCATTCCCAGAACAATATTACCTGAACAAGTTAATGTATTTGATCTAGATACACAAAGAGCAAATCTGATAGCGACAGATGAAAAAACACAAAAAATAATACATAAGGAAACAGCACCAAAAGCCAAATCTCCACTTACGAAGAAAACGATTGAGCATGCTTTTCTTAAAACCACCACATATCACGATAACAAAGCGTTGAGTCATGGCTTCATAGACAAAATAGAAATACCAAAACTTCCAGATACAGGAGTTCTTTACATAACAGATCAATACCTAGCAACTATTGCTGGATAAGAATAATTTTGAGCTAAATAAGTTCCAACTTCATCCTATAGCCCCAACAAAATTTTATCTTTTAAAATTTCTATTATCGCTTTCTTTCTTCAAAGTTGGCGACTAGAGGAAGAGAAAATTTTTATGATTTAGTGTTTCAAAAATTTGGAACGGCAGAAATGATACTATCTATCGCTCTCAATCAAACCGTCCCTCAGCCAGATAACTCGATCTACATATTTTTTATCTTCTGGTTCATGGGTTACGACAAGAATTGTTTGCTTTAATTCCTTATTAAGTTTTTGGAAAAGCTTGAAAACAACTTCCGAAGAAACAGTATCAAGATTAGCTGTTGGCTCATCCGCAAAAAGAACTTTCGGATTATTTATCAAAGATCGTGCAATAGCCACTCGTTGTTGTTCACCTCCGGACATCTCGTTTGGATAGTGATCCATCCGATCTCCCAGCCCAACTAATTCCAGAAGGTGCTCCGCACGTTTTTTTGCAGTGTTGTCTCCAAGTGCCATTGCTGGAAAATAGACATTTTCCAATGCTGTAAACTCGGCAATAAGGGCGTATTCTTGAAAGACATATCCCAGATATTGCAGTCTAAATCTAGTTCTTTCTGAGTCTGACAATCTCAAAACATCTAAATTATCAATAATAACACTGCCGGTTGTCGGCATATCAAGTAATCCAAGTTGATGCAAAAGAGTCGATTTTCCCGATCCACTTCTACCCATTAGTGCCACGAACTCTCCCTCGGAAATTTCAAGCGAAACACCTTTAAGTGCAAAAGTTGGAGATTTTCCAGGGTATGTTTTTATAAGATCTTCTACTTTAATCATAATCTTTTTTTCATTAACCCCAAATTGATTTAAGAATATCTTCTCTTGTAACAATTTTAGCCGGAATAAATCCAGCTAAAATTCCAGAAACCAAAAGACTGGCAATGTTAATAGAAATTCCCATTGGAGTATAAAATAAACTTGCATCGCCAAAAGGCATTGGAATTGGTCGCACGACGAGAAGCGGAATAACTAACCAAAATATTATCATCAACCCAATGATAATACCCCAAATAGCATAAAAAAGTGACTGAATAATATACGATAATTCAATAATACTCTCCTTAATTCCGATAGCTTTCAAGATGCCTATCTGGCGGCGCTTGCTAACAGCATTCACATAAATCATAACGAAAATTGTTATGGCTGATACAATAATGCTAATAACACTAACAATAACGGCGATGAGATCAAAGGCTGTAACTAATATGCCAACAGTTGATAATCTAGCTGTATATTTTTCAAGCTTAAGATGAGGAGCTAAATTTTTGATTCTCATAACATACTCATCTAGTGTTTGTTTTTTAAGATCAACTTTCACCAAAATTTCAGAAGCACTATTATATGATGATAGCACTGCCTCTGCCTCTCTATTGGAAATAAATGCCGTACTAGCAACAGACCCGACCATAGAGAGCTTAAAAATACCTCTTATCGTGTATGTTCGTGCGATACCATTTGAATATTGCACTTGTATCTTTCTTCCAACAGAAGCACCGCCAAGATCATTTGTTTGTTTCGTGCCGAAACCACCGGCAAGATTTGCACCTATAATTATTTCATCATCGTTAAGGCTATCTGGAAATTCTCCAGCAACCATATTCTCCTGTACTTTCAGGATATTTTTTTCCTCTGCTTGCGTCACACCAATAATCGGCGCCGAAACATATTTAAACTTCCCATTATTTTCCTTATCATAAACAAGAGAGCCACCAAGCTGATAATGTCTAGTGGTTCCAATAATTCCTGGAATTGTTTGAATTTCAGCACGCACACTATCTTGATTGAGAATAAAGTCTTTTCTTGATGGTTCTTCTTGGGGCATAATAATAATGTGTGCCGTCGAATTATTAATCATTGATTTCATAATCCCATCAGAAAAACCATACAAAAAACCTGAAACAAACATCAAGTTGAAAAAAGAAAGAGATAAAATAAAAATAATCAATGCTACCGTAGATTTATGTCCTTTAGTGATTGTTTTATATGCAATAAAAAAAGCTGTTTTTATATCAGTCAGATTCATAATTATTTTTTTGTACCAAGAATTATTTGCTCGCTCTGCGAAAGCCCCGAGACAATCTCTATCATACCTGCATTATTTTTTAATCCAGTAACTACTTCTCTTTCTAAGGCTTTTCTTTCTTGCAAAATTTTAACGATTATCTTGCCATCTTTTTTCTGTACCGCACTTACAGGAATAAATAATGCATCTTTGGAAATATCCGTTTTAACCCAAACATTAGCAGTCATTCCTGGCTTAATTCTAACATCTTCCTTATCAAAAAATACGGTCGTCTTGTAATAAATAGCGCCACCCTTGGTTGATTCACTTGGATCAATTTTTATCACCCTCCCCATCCATTCCAATTCCTCAAACGCATCCAATGTTACTCTTACTGTCTGACCAATTTCAATATTTGCAATGGTTGTTTCTGAAATATCCACATCAATTTGCAATTTATCATCTGAGATTATTGAAACGACAATTATCTCTGGTTTCGCAATTTCACCAATCTCGCCATTAACAGCAACAATGAATCCATCAATAGGTGCAATCAAAACCGCTTCATTGATTTTTGCCCTTTGCACTTCGATATCGGCCTGAGCTTGTTTAACTAAGGATTCTTGAGCTTTAATGTCGTATTTGTCATCATAATTTTGTATATTATTTTCTTCTCTTGACTTGAGCTTGTATTTTTGATTTTTTAGTGTTGCTTGCAATTGATTCAATTGGGCATTTAATGAACTCGTATCTTGTCTAGCTAGAACCTCCCCAGCTTTAACCCTCTGGCCAATCTCTGTTTTTAAAAAAATAATTCTTTCACTATTTTTAAATTGTAAATTTACCGTAGTTGGTGATTCCACTTTGCCGCTCGCTAAAACCTCACGCACAATATCTCCTCGACGCACCTGTGCCAAGTCATACGAAATCCGATTAGATCTTTGAAAAATAAACACTATCAGAGCACTTCCAATAATGACAATTATCCCAGTGATAAAAAAAGTTTTCTTGCTCATAAAATTTAAGTTGGCTAGTATTTATACATTTAATAGCTGGACATTTTTAAAAAATCTGCTATTCTTAAATAAATTATAATATTAAGCATCTTTATTGTCAATTATCTTAATAATTAAGCAATTATGAAAAACTCTCAGGAACAATTAATAAGTAACTTAATCGCATTGATACGGAAAGAAACCCGTACAGCAACGCTTTTTGTGCAAACTGTAGCTGAAAATTCTAGCATACATATCACCGATATAAGATGCTTGGATTTCTTAACTGAAGCTCAATCCGCAACCGCTGGAGATTTAGCAAAAGTCACCGGACTAACGACTGGCGCAATTACTGCTGTAATTGATAGAATGGAAAAGGCAGGATTCATAAAGCGCATAGCTGATAGTAATGATAGAAGAAAAATAATCATCAAGCTTCTAGTCAAACATCCAAAGCACTTACAAATAGCTCGTAATTTATTCGCAAATCAAATGCCGAAGATTCTTTCTGGATATACAAGCGATGAGATTGTAATAATCGCTGACTGGAACGCAAAATTGATCTCCTTATTTCAGGATGAAATAAGGAAACTAAAAAATTTAAAACAAAAAAAATAAAACCTAATATCGCTTTCATTGTTCCGAATTTTCGGAAAGCTAAAAATTGGAATCGGAATTTTCTTAAAAAAAGCTTGAATTTAGCTTAACAACCCCAACAAATGACCAGCCTTTCAATGAGGCTGGTTTTGTGTAATGATATAATTGATAAAATAGTTAGGCCTTATGCATTATAAAAACAAAATTTTTGCAGAAAAAGAAGTTCGCGGTGAGCATTTTTCTGATTGTCAATTTTCGGCTTGCTCTTTCCCTGGAATTAATCTCAAGTTCACCACTTTTAGTGGTTGCACATTCAATGCCTGCGACTTATCTTCCATTAATTGCGAAAGCACCGGTTTTTCCCACTGCACTTTTCCGGAAAGCAAATTGAGCAACCTAAACTTTTTGGCCGTCAAATTCACTGATTGTGATTTCTCGGGCGCTATCATGCAAAATTGTGTTTTTGAGAAACGCCAAGCGACATTCAATTTGCCCGCCAAGAAATTCTCACTCGCCTCTTGCAAATTTGAAGAAACCGATTTATCCGGCAGCGTCTTTTTTCTTTGTGATCTCACAGGAGTGAGCTTCAAAAACTCCAAACTGGAAAAGGCCGGATTTGAAAAATGCCTCCTCAAAAAAGCCGACTTTACCAGCGCAGCCATCGGTGGCACGCATTTCACGGACTGCACAATCGAAAAAACGATCCTAGATTTTCAAGGCTTCATTCATTTTGGAAATTCCCATGGGTTTGAGTTGGGTAGCTGAGAAAACAAAAGAACCTGAAGATCGGTTATGATCTCCAGGTTCTCACTTTCTTAGGCAGCCGAATTTTACAATATCTGACTGGCCAGTTCGGACAATTCCGAGCGTTCCCCTTTTTCCAGATTGATGTGGGCGTAGAGTTTTTGCCCGTGCATTTTTTCAATCAGATAACTGAGCCCGTTGGACTGAGTGTTTAGATAGGGATGATCGATCTGAAAAATGTCGCCCGTAAATACTACCTTTGTATTCTCACCCGCTCGGGTGATAATGGTTTTGACTTCGTGAGGCGTCAGGTTCTGAGCCTCATCAACGATAAAGTAGATATTCACCAAACTGCGTCCGCGTATGTACGCCAGAGCGGATATGACCAGTTTGTTTTCGGTCAACAATTTACTGATGTCATCCCGTGAGGAGTCGGTTTTGCCGAAATAAGACTTGATGACACTTAGATTGTCAAACAAGGGCTGCATGTACGGATCAAGCTTGGATTGAATATCCCCCGGAAGATAGCCGATATCCTTATTGCTAAGCGGCACGATCGGTCTTGCCAGAAAAATCTGGCGATAATTCTTTTTACGTTGGAGTGCGGCGGCCAGAGCCAGGAGGGTTTTCCCAGTGCCAGCTTTTCCGCTGAGCGTCACCAGCTTAATACTGTCATTGATTAGGGCGTCCAGTGCGAATGTTTGCTCCGCATTGCGTGGCATAATACCGAAAGATGGATTCTTATCAACCCGACGGATTCTTTGGATAGAAGCATCATACACAGCCAGAGCGGAGTTGTTGCCATTCCTAATAACAAAGTATTCGTTAGCCACAGGTTCTTTTTCTAATGGCAACATCGACGGATCTATTTCAAAAGGCTGTTCACGCAGTTTTTTCAGAACGTTTTCCGGAACATTTTCAACCAGGCACTTTCCGGTGTAAAGTTTTGTTGCGTCCTTTATCTGGTCGCTTTTGTAATCCTGAGCCACTAGGCCAATAGATTTTGCCTTGATGCGAAGGTTAACATCCTTGGTAACGAGAATAACTTGAATGGATAAATTATCCTTGGCTTCATAGTAGGCAATGTTGAGAATGTGATGGTCAGGCCGGGATTCTGAAAAGCTCAAAACGAGATCCTCATGAAATTTCCTGTCCAGTCTGACTGAAATTTTGCCCAGACCAGGTCCAATCGACACTCCGCCATTGAATAAATGTTCCCCGCACAAAAGATCCAATGTACGGACAAATTCGCGGGCATGAAAGTTGAGGATTTCACCGCCTTTTTTAAACTGATCGAGTTCTTCAAGAACTGTGATCGGGATGATGACATTGTTTTCTCTAAAATGATAAATACAGGCGCTGTCATGAAGAATGACGTTGGTGTCAAGAATGACCGTGGCTTTCTTTTTTCGTGGCATTCTTTGGGTCCTTTCTTTTTTGTTGTTAAGTAACGAAAAAATCCACCTCCTTACAAAATCGGATTTGGATTTCAATAAACTGCCTACTTGTCTTCAAATTAGCACACCACTAAAAAAAAGCAAGGAAACATATCACGCTATCTATAATATTTAAGCAGGGCCATTTTGAGCCTTTTTTTCTTACTCTATCTTATTTTTTAACCCAGCTATTGACAAATACTCCGATGTATGCTACGATGGACCGTTAAGATAAATAGTGTAAATTTTGAATAGTTTTCAAGGCTTACACTGTTCTTTTTACCGAATTTGCGCCGCTGGCAATCCGCGACTACCCTACTCAGAGGGCCCGCACGAAAACCAGGCCAGCGCCAAATAGAGAGATCCCAGCGGAAACCGCATCGCCCACCGCCCCGGCCATTACCGCGCCGGATCGCAACTGGGGCACCCGCGCCGTCCGCATCTCTCAAGGGGTCGCTTATTATTCTTCCAAGAAACGTGGGTCCACGGCTAGAACGTGGAAGCGATTGGGTCCCATCCGCAAGGAGCCCCAAATTGTACTTAAAAGAGAATAAGCGACCCACCCTAAAAACAGAACGAGTTGATCACATCAATGATCCTCGTTTTTTGTTTTCCTTTTAAGTAAAAGTGATTGACTACTTGTAAATTTCATGCTAGCCTACTTTGATGCTATTTTTGTATCAAAAACAGTTCCCATCACTACTCAACCATACAAAAGGAGAAAATCGCAGTGAAAACACTAGCATTAGCAGAAATGACAATTGTCGGTATATTGTTTCTGATGTTGATATACCAAAAAGGAGAAAATCGCATCCTGAAAGAGGTTAACACGCAGATGGAGGCAACTATACTGCACATGAAGGAGACATTAAACAAAATGTCCCCCAATCACTGCACGGTTATGTTGCCGGGCGGAATGATTTGCTGGGAGCCAGCCTCTCATCTCTTTGCAGGCTCAAAAATTTGCGACAGTTGCAAGGAAAAATTGGCAATTATGGCGCCCAGTCCCCCGCCATTACCAATCATTGCCTGACAAATAGGCCAATACGTCCTTGGCCCACTCCGCCCGCGCACTCACAGTGCAAAGGCGGATTTTTTATACAAAAAACGCTTTTAGACGCTTTTTTGATTTACCTATATACTAGACTTACGCATTTGTCGCAAAATAATTCCGCACGCTTATCTCTATTTGCACAAAAAGCCGCTGACAAACAAAGAGCAGACTAACCAAAACGAGGGAACTTCGCTTTTAGGAATTTTTTGGGGGCAAACGCGCAAGTCCAAATATAATTAAATAATAAAATTTAAAATCAACTATGGAAAAAATTCCCACACCTCAAAAGCCCAAAGAAGATTCATCCTATGCTTTTTTTGATAAGCATGCGAAAAAATATGTGGCGTTGCAACGCGAATTCTATTCGGATGCTCCGGATACTGGAAGAATCTTCTTCAGAGAATCTTTGTTGGCCGGCATTGAAAAAAAGACGATTGTTGACATTGGCTGCGGAGCCGGAGACGACCTGATTGCCTACAGAGAATTGGGAGCGAAAAATGTCATCGGCGTTGAACCATCTCTTGCAATGCTCAAAGAGCGAAAAGAATCCCTCAGGGAAAATCATCCCGACATACAACTAGTCGTTGGCGAATGGGAACGCATTCCGCTGGCCGATGCAAGTGTTGACGCCGTAACGACGCGCTATTCGTTTCACGTTTTGACTGATTTTAAAACGGCCTTCAAAGAAGTCGCTCGCGTTCTGAAAAAAGACGGACTATTTCTCATTGCCACGCCTCATCCCCTGCATGATACCAAGATGGCAAAAACGCAAAACATCCAACCGGGAAAAAAAATAAAATTCCCTATATTCGATGGAAAACTTGAAATCAAAAACCCTCCCCACACCATGGAAGAATACATTTCAGAAGAATGCCTTGAGTATTTTATTGTGGAAGAAAATTTGCCCTATTCAATGCATGAAGATAAAAATGAAACGGATCCCACTGGACTGCTCCTGCGATTGAGGCGAAAATAATCTTTTCAAAATAAAAACCGTTGCAGATCATTTCTGATCCACAACGGCATATCCGTTCGCATTTATGTGAAACTTCATTCTTTAAGAAGCATTTTTCTTCCAATCCATATTCTGACCGGCGGGAGAAAAATAACTTCCAGTCCCTCTTCATTAAATATTTCAACAAGCGCCTCAGCAATCTGAGACTCATCAAAGATATCCGCTACCAATGGAATTATTTCCAAAAAATTTTCAATAGGGATGTTTCCATACGCTGTCGCCCTATTATTCATCTTTGGAGATCCTTAGACCACGATTTGGCGCCCATTGCGCCAGTATAAATTGGGAATGAACTTCACGAAAATCTATCATATTTAGGCATGCTTGTCAATGATTCATGCCTAATTCTAATAACTTTTATTCCTTCTCAATCCTATTTGCTACATACACATTTTCATCCTCAACTATGCCTTTCTCGCAAACTAATTTGCCACTTTCGCTTGTGCAACTATCAACCGTCTTATAGCTGACCGCTTTTCCAGTTTGCGGTTCAATCAAAATTGAAACAACCGCGTGAAGTTCATTGTTTTTTCCCTCCGGTTCAACAATGCTAATTCGGCTATCAATCCCTTGTTTTTTAAGCTTTTTTTGCAGGTCGCTAGAAAAATCCAAGCATTGATATTTATTAGAATATGTCCCCTTTTTCACTTCTTCAAGAGAATCAACAAGACCGCTATATTGATTGAAGATGATCACTCTTCGCACCAAAACAACATTAATAGCCCCCAGAATAGCTATGATAGCCATGGATAGCCAAATAAATTTCAATTTTTCCGAATAATTTGATTCCACACGGTTTTCTTAGGATAACTGGCTACTATAGTGTGTTTCGAAGCGTCTGTCAATATGTGTAGCATTGCAGCGTCAAGTTTACACTTGCCAGTTCTTGGAGCCTTTCTACTGGAGTTAGTCCGCTCATACCCAATCCACGGTGTTTTTTCTGGTAATTGTAGTAATGCAGAAAGAGGTTTAGTTTGTATTGCATTTCAT
>CAIZXS010000009.1 GCA_903937035.1 uncultured bacterium | reverse complement strand
TGAATGATTTGGGTCAGTTTCTCTTCTTGCAGCATAAGATAGCGGTTATCGTATTTATTCATGGAGTTAAGCTAAAAAGTTAACTTTTTAGCTTACTTTTTTATTTAAAAAGTGTAAACTCCTTTGCTGCAATGCTAACAATATGCCCGTTCATTTATTGACAAAAACCCGAAAAAGTGCTAGCATTCTCAGTTAGTTCATTAAAAATGGAATACTGGCGTAAGCAGCAATAAGACGGCAAAAATTGTCATTTTATTACTGCTTACGCACGATTTTAATGGGTCCTCAACCAATAATGATCATCAAAAGGAGATTGCTATGAAAAAATCCGTCATCACCAGCATCGTTTTTTTACTCGTCATCCTGATCAACATTATCCCCGCCGCAAACGCGGGAAGCATGAATGCATCCAGTATTTTTCCGACCTTTAAGGGTCCGGATGGGAAGGAATATTCTCTAAAATCGTACGGACTCGAAAACGGGGAAGACTACCTGTCTGTGAGGGCGTCGCATTTCGAGACGCCGGAAGAAGCAAAAAACGCGCTACTCTTCCTATTCAGGGAAGCTTTCAGAAGAAGCGTAGGAGAGTTGGTGGATACGTCCACCTTCTACGCCGAGTACAGCGAAACAAAAAGTAGCGGCGAGATCCATCTGTGTCTGACCAAGTCATTTATGAGAACACTGGACGGGAAAAAAGTGCCGGCAGATGTCAGGTTGTTTTTTGTGATAGCAAATTCCCCCAACCACTAAAAAGGAGGAAGTGTGTTTCTTGACATATATAGCATCAAGGATGGTGTCATTACATGCACCACTATCAATGCTCTCGGCCGCGATTACGAGGCTGAGCAGTGGGTTCTTGTAACCTACTACGACCCAAAAATCACAGAAACCATCACTGAATGGATTCTCCGTGACGAAACTGGAGTCCGATGCTCCTGGAAGCCGTCGGATAATAAAAACGACACCCCGATCATTACCCAGCGTTCCAGCAGATTTACAGGAACTTGGGCCAAGGGACCAAACGAAATCTCAATTTAAACCGTATCACCTACCCACAAAGGAGAGTAATTAGGATGCCAAAATTTTTGATCAACGAACTAAATGGCGTTCAAGCCGTAATGCGCACGGATCACGCCAAGTTATTCGCAAAAACCATTAAGGCAGGTGGAGACCCGGTGAGATCCGGAGTAAAAACGTTTACATTTTGTCCCGATGAAAAATTCGGAAAAGATGGAAACCACCTCATATACACCGGAACAATCAGCGATCTTCAAAGACTTATTTTTCTGGGCGAACATCGACTGGAAGATAACCATGAAGATTCAGGTTGGAACGGGTTCGTCCCTTTTGCTGAAGGAATTGAAAAAGGCACCTTCGGCAGAGAACGGATGAAAGCTGAATTGGCCCACAGAACATCCGTACACGACGTCCTGGAAGCCTTTTTCAACAGAATCGCCGTGATTTGAGAAATCAAAAACGGCATCGACCGCAAACCGCTTCATACATTCGAAAGAGTGGGTGAAGCGGTTTTTTTATTTTCAAAAATTCAGCAATCTGTAATTAATAAAAGCCCCCAGTATCCGACTGACGGCTTTTTTGAGCACTACTTTTGAGTGCTCTTTAAAACATTGAAATTGACTCGCATCCGGTGCTCACACCCAAGATGCTGTCGAAATGACTACGCAAAGCCTTGGTACAACCCAAAGCTCCGTTAAAGGACTTGCCTTCCTTTTCATTCGGGAAATACTCTACGATAGTGTCCTTTCCATCGAACACATACACAGCCGCCAAAGTTTTTTTCACATTTTCACACTCTTGAATCGGCCAGTGAGAACCTTTAGACAAAGAGATGTCAGCGACAATAAATACCTCACCTCCATCCGCATATCTGAGAGAAAATAGTGTGTGTCCCCTCTTCCCGGCTCTGTAACGATAGCTCTCATCTGGAAACCGAAACTCCTCCTTAGTTATCATCCGTAAATCCTCAATTGGAGGCAACAGTTCAGCCTTGGCTTTCAACAAAACAATTAACTGCGCATAAATCGAATTCGCCATTCCTTCCTCCCTAATTATGAGTAATAATATCCCCCGTGTTAACCAAAAGCGCATCACAGACAAAGTCCCATATTTGAATCATTTTTCCAAAGAACCAATAAATCAATATAGCACAGCGACCACGCCTCGTCAATAAAATAGCCTAATTTTGTCCACACCACATTTTTTCTATTTTAGTGTCTTGTGCAATAATAATCATGTGGGCACTTAATTATTTTAAATATTCCGCCATTGTCATAATTAACTATATGCAATACAAACTAATCCTCGTCTCAATCATTCACCGGAACAATAAAAGTGAGCTTTTGCTGGTGAGAAGAAACCGCGAACCGGGCTATGGCCAGTGGTCACTGCCTGGTGGAACAGGCGCGCTAGAAAGAGAACCCGATCCAGAATTAGCCATTTCTGCGGAGGTTTTTGGTGATTTCGAAACAAACATACTAAGCCCCAAACTCTTTCGCCTAAAATACACTGCCGATCCCGAACCAACGCTACATCTTTATTTTCATGGAAAACTTGAAGGAGAACCAAAAATAAAAAGCGTAAAAACAATCAAAGAAATAAAATGGATTGCGATCGAAAACATCGCGCAAATCGATTTGGCCTTTAAGAATGTTGACTTAGAAATAATTGAAAAATTCAAAGCAAAGTTCAAATCACATTAATTGCGTTGAAATAGGCGCTCATATAGCTTGTGAGAAAAACGGACTGCTTTTTTGTCCACATATTTGGACATCAAATAGGAAAGAGCAAAAGTCAGCGCAACGGAAAGAATAAACGAAATCGCAAATGCCTCGGCATATGACATCAGTGGCACCAACTTCAAAAATACAAAGCTAGAAAACGATCCAAGGATAAGAAAATGCAAAAGGTACATCGCAAAAGAAATTTCGCCCAGAAATAGGAAATATTTATAGGAAAAGAATTTTTGTAATTTCTTTGAATCAAGCAAAACCAAGATAACGCAAAATGCTCCAAGCACATGATAGACGATTTCCGGCTCACTCAGAAGCGGATTATACATAAAAGCATACATTGTTCCCGTGATATCGCGCCCGGATGGATATGAGCCAAGAAATAGCCCCAAGATAAGCAGGCCCAGGCTCAATAGCTTACTCTTATCAAACTTTCGAATAATTGTATTTTTGTGGGCCATAATATCGCTCAAAAGCATTCCAAGGATAAACGCCAAATAATAGGTCTGAAAAAAGACGACGGCAAAAAAGAAATATGCCAAGTGTCTATTTTTCATCTTTCCAAAAAGCGCCAAAAAACCAAACACCAAAAAAGACCCCATAAACTCAAAAGCGATTGTCCACAGCGTTGCGTTATAGTCGAATATATTGGAAAAAAAAGTCCCAAAAAACATCTGCTTCAAGGCGTCCATGAAATCAGGCTTGAACGTCCAAAACCCACCCAACCAGCCTGATCCGGAAATTTCAGCTGCTTGTTGATTATAGAAAAGCGAGAACTTCATCAAGATGAATACGCAAAAAATCGAGACCGCGACAGGAATCGCCAGTCGCACATATCTCTTGATTGCGCTGGCCGTGATAATCTCGTGATCTTTATGTAAGAAGAATTTATGACTCAAAACGTATCCACTTAGCACAAAAAAAATGCAAACGGCAAAATTTCCATTATAGAGTAAATTCAATGGAGATCCGGACAAATAGACCTCATCACCCGCCTTCATGTGAGTCAAAATTTCGGGACCAGAAAAAAGGGCCGGATAAAAAGCCAAGATGAAATGATGAAAAATAACTTCAAAAGCAGCGAGACCACGAAGTCCATCCAAATAACGGATTTTTGACATATTATATAAAGTTTAACGTTGTTGAATTATTGTACGTCTAATTCATGAACAGTACCAACCAAGCACATTTCAATTGTACTCCAAGTAGACATGAATACGCAAAATATTTTAACACAACCAAGAGAATAAATCAAGCTCACAGACAAAAAATCATTTAATAAAAAAGGGACTTCGAACATACTTCTGTTCAAAACCCCTTTTGCTAAATAGCGCGCCCGTCATTCTAGGCAGCCTTGGCGATTTTTTCGGGAAATTTCCGCGGGACAACTGAGATCCAGAACTTCGTTCCGGGGATCAAAATCCCCTGACCATCCCGAGATATTCTCAGGTCCGAAATGGTCACGGCAGTTTCTGTTTTCGTGATATCAATCATCACAAAAACTTGATTGCCTCGACTCTTTTTAATAATCTCAACTCTGGCAGTAATCTTCCTGCCGAGATCATCAGAATCAATGTCGTAGAAATTGCGGTTACAAATAACCGCTCTTTCCGCAAGTCGCCCAGACAACCAAACTGGTGGCTTCACAATCATGCCATACTGCCACCGACTTGAAACTTTTTTGCCATCGGCGTCAACAAATCCTGGCATGAGTTTCATGTTATCATTTTCGGCGTCAACGGACGGAACCTTAACCCGCACGCCCTCATAAGTTGCCAGAACCTTACGTGTCCAGCCACCTGCCTCTGTCATCTTTTTCGCTTCTTCTACCATCACTACCTCCTCTTTCGGTATGGAATATTTGCGCCAAATGACGCTAAAAAAATAATAAAAAATGGCTCCTGAAAAATATAATTTCGCCGAATTGCGATATTTATTACAAAAGAACTCGATTGAAAATTCTAGCACACTTCGTGCTTTTTGTCAATGCAGCGTGCCCAAAAATACAAAAACCATAATAAAATAGCCTCCTTGGGACCACTCCTAGTTCTAGCCTTTTCTCTATTTCAAGACTTACGCGTTTGCCGAAAGCAAGATTCTCTATAGCCAAGATTAATCTGGAAAATTTCAGTAGTCTTGAGAGCTAAAAAAAGCAAAAGCAAGCCCTAGACGGTCACGCGTTTTGAAGATTGTTTTTGGTAAACGCGTAAGTCATATATTTATCAAAAAATTAACTATACTTCAAAATCCCAGCACTAAAAAGTGCGGAGGAGGTATGCACGGAAAAAATATCCAAAAACTCCAACTCCTGACTCTCCATACTTTCCCGGTCAGAAAATCCCAAAAACAATACACCCTTTGGACTTTTTTCTAGCCCCAAGGGAAGCATAACAAAATACTTCAATTTATTATCAAAATCAAGTTTACCTAAATGATGCTCTTTGACCGACCCTCTTAGCATCTTTTTTTGCTTCAACAAAAGCCCAAGAGCACCAAGTTCCTTATGCCCAATTTTTTCAACTTTCTTTTTTTGCGCCCTATTCATTCCCCGATGCGACAACAGACAGAAAACGTTATTCTCCTCCAATCGATAGAGCATCCCCACAGCGGCTCGTGATAAGTTAATGGCAGAGTCCAAGATATATTCAACGACTTCTTTTTTATTCTTTTTTGCACCACCTTGATTCAAATCTAAAAGAAGAGAAACCTTTCGATTGATCGTGCCAAGATGCTTGTATGATTCAATTAACTGCTCCTCAGCTTTTTCTCTTGATTTTCTGATTCGCAACGCCGTCACACCAAAAGACAAATCATTGGCCAACTGAGCCAACAACTTAACCTCTTCTTCATTTTCAAAAGCATATGGCTTTGCCGCATAAATAGTCAACGCGCCAAAGACTTCTCCGTCCGATTCAAGCGGCAGCGCAATTGAAGAAGCATAGCCCTTTTTTATAGCCCGATTCCTCCATGGCGCCAGCTTTCGATCTTTATAAAAGTTTTTACCAATAAAAATTCTTTTTTTCCGAATAGATGTTCCGGTCGGCCCCCTACCCTTGATTGTCTTATTCGACCAGCTCACATTTGCCACATCAAGATACCCACCATCAAAACCACGATGAGCAATTGGGATAACACTTTTATACTCATCGCGTTTCGCTTCGCCCACCCAGGCCAACACATAACCTCCAATCTCCACAATTATCCGACAGACTTCATTGAGCAATGCCTGTTCGTCCTTACCATGAATAAGAGCCCGATTGCACTCACTTAGCATCTTTAGCGCTCGATGCGCTTTCCTTTCAGACTCCTGAGAATTCTTTCTGTCAGTTATGTCATTTCCAATGCAAAGTACATGTAGAATCTTTCCTTTTTCATCAAAAACCGCCTTATTCGTCCAAGCAACCCAGATACCCGACCCATCCTTTTTGATGTTTTCGTTTTCATTGTTTTCATACTGTTCCGGGTGTTTAATGATATTTCTAATCATTTTTTTCAAATCGTGGCCATTGGAATCTTTTTCAGGAACAATCGTTCCGACAGCATTTCTGCCAATGATTTCATCCGCACCAAAACCAAAAAACTTCTGAGCAAACTCATTAAAAAAAGTCACATTTCCCTTTGAATCAAGCCGCAATATGATACTATTGGCATTTTCTACCAACTCTCGGTACTTCGCCTCAAGAACGCCATTAGCATTCATGACTGATAGTAATTCAGAATTTTTCTCGATATTCATATTGCTAATTATTTACTATCCAGCATATCAGGAATACCGAAAAAAAGCCAACAAGACTTTCATATTACCATAATGACTAGCTCGACCGGGAAAACTAATCTAAAAAACCACTTCACTCGCATGCAAGTGGAATGGTTTTTAATTTTCTATTTTTTGTAATTTAGTTATATTCCTTCAACTGCGCCTTAAATTCCAGTGCATAAATATCCCAAAAAGCCATAAAAAGTGACATAATGATTGGGCCAACGATAAAACCAGAGATTCCAAAAAGAGCGATGCCACCGATAGTAGAGAAAAGGATCATCAGTGGGTGCATCTGAGTGTCCCTTCCAACTAATTTTGGTCGAATGAAATTGTCAATCATACTGATCACGAAACCTCCCACGAGAAGAATGATAATGCCTTGGGTAAAATAGCCGGAAACTAGCATGAGAATCCCCACTGGGAGCCAAACCAAGCCTGAGCCAAAAGAAGGAATAACCGAAGAAACAGTCATTAGGATCCCCAGAAGAACCGGAGATGGAACGCCAGTTAGAGCAAACAATACGCCACCCAAAAAACCCTGGATAACAGCAATAATCGTTGTGCCTTTGATAGTTGCCCGGGTTATGGAATTGAATTTATCAATGAGCACTTTTTCATATTTGTCCTGCAAAGGACTAAGTTGCATTATTTTTTTCACTAAACTCGCTCCATCGATAAAAAGATAAAATAATGAAAAAAACATAACAAACGTCACAAACACAAAATGGGCCACGCCATTATATGTCCCCTGCAAAATAGTCAGAGTATACTGAGAAAGACTTTTAACACCAAGTGTTATTGACTCTTGGTTGATTTTACTTTCCAGATCAAAATTTTCTAAAATTGGGATAGTTTTCAAGTTTTCTCCTAAAACACTAACCGCTTTTCTGATACTATCTGGATTCATACTAAAATTATTCAAAATACCTTGAATTTCATCCACCACCAATGAGAGCACTACTAAGATTGGCACAACGATAATTAGCGCGATAATTAGACAGGTCAAAAAAGAACTGGCGCCCTTCTTCCGAACTCCCTTCAACAGATAGCCATATATGGGACTAAAAAGATGTGCCAAAATTGCCGCAATCAAGAAGGAAACCAAAAAGGGTTCCACGATAAAATAGGTCAAGACAGATATGCCTGCCAGAGCTAGAAAAAAGAAATAGACATTGTAATTTTTGAATTGCATAGTCTTGCTTTATAATTAGTTACTAAACCAAACTTTTTAAAAGTTTATTTAGATCCATCGTCGCTACTCCAACAACCTTATCCGCTCCCCCATAATAAACGAATAGCTTAGAATTCATAGCCACCATCCCACAAGGGAAAACAACATTTGGCACCACGCCAACTTTTTCATATAACATTTCCGGCTCGAGAATGGGAAACTTCGTTCTTGCCAAAACTTTCCCCGGATCATTAAGCGCAAGGAGTACTGCTCCAATCTTATACACACTATCCTCTTCGGACACTCCGTGATAGAGCATGAGCCAGCCTTTTTTGGTTTTCAGAGGAACTGTATTTATACCAATTTTTTTATTATCCCACATACCTTTCCTAGGCAATAAAATCGGATTTTGCTCTAGCATTTTTCCACCTTCAAATTTCAAATCATCAAAAAAGTTAACATCGATTGATGGTTGGATTCGATGAAAAATTACGTATTTGCCTCGCACCTTCTCAGGCAGGATGCACACATCTTTGTCATCAAAACCAGGAGGAGAAATTAATTTTGATTTCTCCCAATTCCATTTTTTCGCCACAAAATCACTCACCTTGATTGATGTCAGCGCAACCTGCGGAGGATTCACGGCGTCTACGGCTGTATAACACATATAAATCTTACTGCCGATCTTTGTCACACGCGGATCCTCGCAACCGGAATTTCCACCTCGCATTTTTTGCTCAAATGATTCTCTGGGAGCATAGATTGGCGAAGACAAACGTTCATCGATATGTAAACCATCAACGCTGGAAGCGTATCCAATAGAAGAGGTATCATCGAAAGATGTCGCGCGATAAAGAATATGCGTCACACCTTTTTCTCTGATGGCAGCAGGATTGAAAACCGCCTTGCCCTCCCAGGCATTTTCCACAATCGGCTCCAAGACAGGATTGCCAGAATAGCGCTTAAGCAATAGATGATCATCTTTTTTTTCTTTCATCTCAGAAAGCAACTCTTTCAAATCGCAACTAGCCTCACAACAAGTTGTGTCAGCCGCGCCATAATAAATCCGCAGCTTCTTGCCATCAACCAAAGCACCGGAAGGAAAAATTATATTGGGAACTTTTCCGTACATTTCATATTCTTCTTCAGGAACCATAAAGGGCATCTCTGTTCGCCCCAATATTTTTCGAGGATCATCCAAATCCAATAGCGCTGCTTCAATTCCGAAAGTCCTTCTTTCATTTAGATAGTCTTTGATGTATGAATAAATCAAAAGCCACCCATCTTTCGTCTTAATTGGAGGAGCACCAAGCTCAATATGGTCCTCAGGGTCTCGCTGTAGAGGCACAACATGCTCGTCAAGATTTTCATACCACTTGCTCCATAATTCTTCCGACCAAAGATCCTCTTCTTTATCAAAAATCGCCAAAGCGATTTTTGCAGGTGGACGATCAGTGTTGGCCGTCAAAAGCGCCGCCATTTTCCCTTTTATCTTTGCAGGAAAAAGTGACATAGCTTTGGCGTTGAAAGGCGTAATATGGTGTTTGGCATCAATTTTTTTGAGATCTTTGGAAATAGCCAGTCCAACGCTGATTCCCTCTGGACCAAAGGGATAGGAAGAAAGAGCGGTATAAAAAATATAATATTTGTTATTCAGCTTGACCACACGAGGATCTTCGCAACCGAACTGTTCCCAGTTGTACTCTGGTGCAATAAACTGCTTGTGTTTCTTGAAATGGATACCATCTTTGCCAACAGCATGCCCAATAGAAGAAACTTCCAAAACAACACCGTGTCGCAAAATTGGCGAAGATAGCGCTCGGTAGAACAGATGATGCCCCTCGGCATTTTTTATCGGACAACCATTAAAAGCCCCCTCTGCTTCCCACGGACTATGACTCTCACCAATAAGAATAGGATTTTCGGGAGAACGATTGATAATAAGCATGTTTTTTATTGTTATGCCACAGCCAATCTGATGAAAGGAGTGGTTTTTGATGAATTAATAAGTGCCAAAAGGAACTCTTGCACTGATGCTGTGGCAACACACGTAAACCGGTCTGCGCCACCATAGTAAACATAAATTTTTTCGTCTTTGACAATTGATCCGCAAACGTAAACAACACCAGACTTTGATCCCTCATTTTCGTATTTTTCAATCGGCTCTAAAATCGGCTGAGAAGAACGATGGAGGATCTTTTCTGGATTTTGATAATCTAAAATCATCGCACCAACCTTATAGCGATTAGGGTCACGCTTGTCCATGGCATGATAAAAAACCAGCCAGCCGTAGTCCGTTTTAATTGGTGGCGAGCCAACACCACGCAAAATATTATCCCAACGCGTATCATCTGATTTGTTGTTATGATAACTTTCAATCGTAATTTTTTTATTATCCAAAGAATCAAAATAATCAATCGACACACTCGGAGAAATGCTATGCAAAATAGCAAACTTACCATTAATTTTTTCCGGGAAAACCACCCAGTTTTTCTGAATTTCACCAGGTTTTGAAATGAGTTTTGGAATTTTCCAATTCCAGTTTTTAGCCAGAAAATCTTTGACACTAATCGATGTTAATGCAACACCCGGAGGACAAGATCCATTAAAAGCCACGTAGGTCATATATATCCGCTTGCCGATAACAGAAAGACGCGGGTCTTCGCAACCACTCCAACTCCCTCCCGAGCTATAGGGATAGCAATGATTGGCTTTTTTTATGCCACCATACTCAAATGGCTGCATTGGGGCATAAACAGGTTTTTTCAATCTTTCGTCAATATTAATTCCATCCTCACTTGATGCATAGCCCAATACTGATATACCTTTTTCTCCCAAAGCGCGATAAAGCAAATGAACTTTTCCCTTGAGATAAACCGCCGCTGGATTGAATGTTTCACGAGATTCCCAGGCATGCTCCTCGATTGGTCCGATGATCGGATTGTTTTCATGCTTGTCCAGTTCAAGCTGACTGGAAAATTCCTGCAACCTTAACGCTTTCGGCAATTTGGGTAATTTGGGCAATTTTTGAATCTTGGAAATTTTTTTCTTTACACTTTTCGCACGACCCAAGATTGTCCATGTATTGGCAATTGAAACGGCCTTAAGTTCGCCACAAAAATCCCAATATACGAGCAGTCTTTTCCCCTGGTAATAACTTCCCACGAAATTTATTTCGCCACCCCTCCACTCTCTCGGCTGCGTCCAGATAGGCCGTTTTGAACGCCACAATATCTTGCGATAATCCTTTTTATCAACAATCGCTGCTCCCAAGCTCAACTTATAGGCCTTATTCACTGCGGTATAGATTAAAACTATCCCTTCTTGCGAAGAAAAAGTACTCACCACTGAAAGCGATTGACTATCAAAATAACCATCGCGCGTATGCAAAAAAGCGGAACGCTTAATGTCCCACCTGATTAAATCATTTGAGGTCGCGACGCGCACTTGACGCTCGCCAAAAAACATAAGATATTCTTCTGAAGGAACATTAGCTTCAATCACTAAGCCACAGCTCTTGATGTTTTCAGTTATGCCTATTTTTTTCCAGCACAGACCATCCTCAGACATTGCTCCTAAGGTTTTTCCCAACTTCTGATAGGAAAGAAAATATCCAGCCTTTATTTTTGATATCTTGAAACCCTTTTCAATATCAAACTTACTCCCTAAACCGAATATTTTATTTTTGAAAATCATTCTTTGGTTCACATGGCTAAAGTCTATGCCATTTGAACTTTTCAGAATTTCAATCGGTCCACTTTTCAAATCATCTTTTACAAAAAAAAGGTATACGTCTTTTCCCAATACTGAAAGTGAGAGCCAACTTGTTTTGCCCTGGTTGTTCATACTTTTATCTTTTTTACACAAGAACCTAACACTTATATTCTATCACAAATCTGCAATTCGGCAAACAACTTTGATATTTTTTATTTTTCCCTAAATATGCTAAAGTAAATTCAGCTTTTGAAATTCTTTTTTTGCAAAATGAAATATCGTCTTCACACAACATCGCTAAAAGCCTGGGACGCAATGCTTAGTGCTATCGATAGCGCCCAAAAATCCATCTATATCGAGATGTATATCTTTCTTGATGACACTAAAAAAAGCCATAATTTCATCGGTAAACTAAGAGCTAAGGCCAAAAAAGGCGTACGCGTCGTGATTGTTGCCGATGCCTTTGGTAGTAAAATCCTCAAAGAAGAGATTGCAAAAACCATCAAAAAATCAGGCATAGAATTCATTTTTTTCAGTCATTGGCTTCGTCATATCCATCGCAAAATCCTAATTGTCGATGAAAAGGTCGCTTTTATTGGCGGAGTAAACATTGGCAAGCGTTTTAAGAATTGGGATGACCTCCAGCTGGAGCTGCGAGGTAGGGTTGTAAAAAGCCTGCTTCAATCTTTTGCCTATACCTATACAATGGCTGGCGGAAAAAATGAAAAGATTCTTCGCTACCACCGAAAAAAATTTACCAGCAAACTAAAGTTTTGGCTCATCGAACATTGGCCGACAAGAAATATCTACACTCTTAAAGAGCACTACGTCAAAAAAATTTCTGGCGCCCAAAAAAGTATCCAGATTGCCACACCCTATTTCACACCGCCACGCTGGCTAATATCTCTCTTGGATGATGCAATAAGACGAGGAGTTACAGTGGAAATTCTTGTTCCTAAAAAAGTAGACTGGCCCATCATGAATCTCCTGAATTATCGCTACATGCATACCCTTTATCCATTGGGCATAAAATTCTATTTACCTAAAACTATGAACCATTCGAAATTACTCATTATCGATAAGGCCGAAGGTCTAATTGGATCACAAAACATGGACATGCTTTCTTTTGAACTAAACGCAGAAGCAGGAGTTTTTTTCCGTGAAAAAAAATTGCTCCAAGAATTGGAGCAAGTAATAATTAGCTGGAAAAAACATTCCACAAAATTTGAACCAAAAAGGTATAAAATGAAAATCAGCGATTATCTCACATCAACCCTCCTTAAGATTCTACACCCAATTCTTTAGTTATAGCGGACAATTCCCTTACAAATACTTAAGCCGTGAGCTTCTTTAATTTTGATTAATTTTAATTTTTTTGATCTGGCTGTGCTGGTCTAATTTGGATGTTTTCCGCAGCAACACTGCCATCCGCACTAGCTATTCCAGTTACCATCACATCATCCCCCACGCTAAGATCTGAAACGGCTCCAGGGGCTGTTTTCCCAATTGAAGTTGTGCCAGAATAGTATATAATCTTTGACCCGCCATCATGAGTTTTGACAGTAATACTAGTATCGTCTTTTGAAATAATCTGACCATTAGAAAATCCAGGGCCTGCTGGTCCTCGCTGACCACGTTTACCCCCAGCGACTCCCCCATTCGCGCCTCCAGTCCTATTTCCCATTCCTCTGCCGAGACTTTGTTCGGTTTGAGAAGCGGCCTTAGCGGTGACGTTTTTCCCATACAACATTCCACCGTAAAACATTCCTCCGGCAACGAGGACAATAACGCCAATCATTGACATAATATGCCTTTTTTTGTTCATAGTTTTAAACTTTTAAATTATTATTCATATCTCAAAGCTTCAATCGGACTTAGGTTAGCAGCACGGCGAGCAGGGTAAAATCCAAAAATAATACCTACCCCAGCTGACACCCCAAAAGCTAAAAGGACTGCCGACATTGAAACGCTCGTAGTCAGACCACTTACAAATTTCGAAACAAGCATTGAAGCTCCCCAGCCCAGAAGCACTCCCATCGCTCCACCCAAAAATGTCAAGAGTACTGCTTCGGCTAAAAATTGCAGATTAATATAAATCTTCCTGACACCAACCGCTTTTCGCAGACCAATTTCTCTTGTCCGCTCTGTAACTGTCGTGAGCATCATGTTCATAATACCAATTCCCCCCACTAAGAGTGAAATCCCCGCAATCGAAGAAAGTAAAATAGTAAAAGTCCCCGTAATGCTCGTCGCAGTTGCAATAATATCATTTTGATTCATCAAGCTAAAATCAGCCTGAGTCGGATCATTGATTTTATGTCGCTTTAAAAGAAGCTCAAAGATCTGATCCTGAACCGAAGCCATTAAAGTTTGATCCTCCGCAGCGACGCTAATATTATTCACATAGATACTCCCGGACAAATAATGCTGGGCACTGGTTAATGGCACATAGACAATGTCGTCTTGATTGCTAAATCCGGAACCTCCTTTGGAAGCTGTCACACCGATTACTTGAAAATCCATATTGTTTGTCCGAATGGTTTGCCCGATCGGGTTCGCGTTTTCACCAAACAAATCATCTCTCGTAGCTGGACCGAGAACTGCGACCTTCGCTGAACTTTTCATCTGCTGTTCACTAAAAAAAGATCCGGTGTCAATTGTGACATTTCTTGCTATCAAATAGTCCGCATTAGTCCCAATTATTTGAGTATTAGTATTTTTTCCTTTGGCAGTAAGCTGAGAGCGCTTCGTCACTGATGGAGCAACTGCTTTCACGTTCATTATTTCATCTTTAATCGCAGTCGCGTCTTCGACTGTCAGCGTTTGCGAACTACCGCCACCCTGATTAATTCCACCCACTCGTTGCGCTCCTGGATTAATCATGATTAAATTTGATCCAATTGATTCAATACTACTCTCAACTGAGTTTTTCGCCCCCTGTCCAATCGCCACCATAGTGATAACGGAAGCAATCCCAATTACAATTCCCAGAATTGTCAAACCAGAACGAACCTTATTACCAGCAAGCGACCAAACTGTTTCTTTTAATAAATCGACTATCATGTAGCATACAACATGAAGCATGTAACAAAAATATTGTCAGCCAGCTCACGCTTAAATTTAAAAACAAAACTACTTACACATGGCTTACGCGTTTGCCCAAAAAAAGGTCGCGCTCTTGAGATTTTTTTCTGGTAACTGCGTAAGTCCTATTGCGGCAAAAAATGGTCTTGCGGCTTATTTAAAACATCTTTCTCAATCACTCCATCGCGAACATAGATTATTCGATTAGCGCAATCAGCCACGTCCATTTCGTGAGTAATAAGAATAATGGTGTGCCCTTTTTGGTTCAGCTCCTGAAAAGCTCTCATCACTGTCGCGCTAGTTTTTGTGTCCAAATTTCCTGTTGGCTCATCAGCCAAGATTATCGCCGGATCATTAATAAGCGCACGAGCAATCGCTACCCGTTGCATCTGCCCACCAGATAATTGATTGGAAAGATTGCCAAACTTACTTTCTTCCATTCCAGCATAACGCAAGCATGCTTTGGCTTTTTCCTCTCGCTCTGGATGAGGCATTCCGGAATACAACAAGGGCAGCATGACGTTTCGCAAAACGGTAGTTCTAGGCAAGAGATTAAACGACTGAAAAACAAATCCAATTTTATTTCGTCTCAAATCAGACAACTCATCATCATTCAGTTTTGACACCTCAAATCCATCTAGAAAATATTGTCCCGTGGTTGGCGTATCAAGCGCACCCAGAATGTGCATAAGGGTTGATTTTCCCGAGCCAGAAGGACCAATAATTGAAACGAATTCGCCTTTCTTAATCCCAAAAGACACGCCATTTAAGGCGTTGGTTTTCATATCACCATTCACATAGGTTTTTACCAGGTTTCTACATTCAATCACAAAAAATTTTCAATTTGCAATTTTCAATTTGCAATCAATTTTCAATTAAATAATTTTTAAATTTATAAGTAATTGATGTTTAGTTGATTGCAACTTCGATGAAAACTGATCGTTGATTGTTTAAAATTATTTCAACGCCGCGACTTAGTGTCCCATAAATCCCCCCATCCCACCTCGACCGCCAGCGCCTGAGGCAGTTGTCGAAGCGGCCTTGGTTGTTGAAGTTATGGTCTGCGTGACAACCTTATCGCCAGAGCTGATGCCACTGATAATTTCTGTGTCAGTATTATTTGATAATCCAATCTCAACGTTTTTTTGCACAGGCGTCTTACTTCCATCATTTAAAACTTCAACGTAACTACTTCCGCCCTGAGTCTTGACAGCACCACCTGGGACAAGAAGCACATTTTGCTTAACTGCAGTAATAATATTGGCTGAAACGCTCATTTGAGGCTTTATCCTAGGATCTGTCACGTCGAAACCAATTGTCACATTATATGTCACAACTCCCTGTGTTATCGTCCCCAATGAATCAATTTTCTCCACCTTACCAGAAAGCTCCAGGCCATCTATCGCACTAAATTTAAACATAACCTTTTGCCCTTCAGCCACGTTAGGAATATCAACTTCATTGACTGATACCGAAGCTTTTAGTGTCCCAAGGTCACCAATGATTATTGGCGAAAGTTTTGTTGAGCTAGAACTTTTTCCCAGATCATCACCATTTTTTATATTCACTTCATTAACAGTTCCATCAATCGGCGCTGTCACCCTCCTTTTCGCCGCGTCAGCAAGTTGATTGCGATAATCTGCCGCGGACACTGCCAAATTTTGTTCAGCAATATCAATCGCATTATCTGCTAGTGCCACTTTGTCTTTTAAGAGTTTCTTTGGATTAGCCTTATAGTCAGCCTCAGCTTGCTTTTTAGCATATCTTTGATCATCAAGAGATTTCTTGGATTGTGCATAGCTCGCACCAGCTTTCGCCGCACTTACTCCTAACTGGTCATTCACAATCGTAAAGAGTAACTGACCCTTTTTGACGGGATCGCCAATCTTAACAGCTAAGTTTGCCACTGTGCCCGAAATAGTTGGATCAACTGTCGCCAGCTGATCAACAATTACATTGCCTGATCCAGAAATTGAACTTGTAAGCATCCCTTTTTCCGCCACAGCTGTTTTATATATCGGAGCAGTACTGGCAGTATTTGATTTTTTATACCAATAGTAGCCTCCTCCAATCACAACTAACGCAATAACCACAATATAGGTTTTTTTCATTTTCATACAAATTAGTTATTATTACTCTTAGTTATTTCGCCTGACCCCCCACAACAAAAAACTCGAATCAGATCAGCATCAACTATACCCTGATCATTGGGCCTTCCCATAACAACAATTTGGTCGTTAGCTTTTAGGTCCGAAATCTTCACATCAATCATATGATCCTTAATAATCGTCTTATCTGTCACAGCAACAGTATTTTCTTTATTATCACGATCCTTAATAATCAAATTATTGTCCGCGACGGAAATTATCGTTCCAGCAATGCCATGCGCATTACGAAAATCTCGACCTTCGATATTCTTCGGAAAATCCATCATTCCGCCATCACGACGGCCGCCCATCATCTGTCCGCGATCATCAGTGCCCATCATTCCTCCAGCTCTTTTCCCTAGTCCCATAAAATTACGTTCATAATTCTGACCCCACTGATAGGAAAACTTCGCTTTGTGCAATCCCACAGCAACACCGCTTGAAAAGCTAGCAAAAACGACCAACAGTGCTCCGACGACACTCAGGGCTATTTTAAAATTTCTTGATTTAACCAATTCTTGTGTACTCATATTCAGCGTGTTATTAAATTATATTTATATCTGTAATTCGTCTTATTATTAAAGTAATAGCTCGCCGAAGCTAGCATTAGAAAAATTGGAATCAAGAGAATCATTGCATGTGCAACAGGGAAAGTTTCCAAAAGTGAAAGGAAAAAAGTGTCCCAATTTCTCATAACAGTAGCAACGTCTGAAAACACAAGAGAAAGCATTGTCCAAAATTCCGATTGTAAAAAAGCTTGCCCAAAAACAGTTCCCACATAAATCGCCAAAGCGAATGATCCACCGAAACTAAAATAGGAAAAAAATAACTGTCTTTTTGTTCTTCTATTTTTTTCTTTCACAATTTCGGAAAAAACAAAACCCGCCAGCGCGATTGGCGGATCTATTTCAGCAATGCCCTTGAATAGTTGGTTTAAGTTGTTACTCATAGTATGTATTCCAGGGACTTGCGCGCCTAATGCTCTATGAAAATGAAAAAACATAGGAAGCAATCAAACGCGCACGTCTCAATTGTATTACGACTGGGGTTTAATTATGGATGCAAAAGCTCATTTTTTAGCAAACCCAGCGCCCTTTGGTGCTGACTTTTGACCGTATTATAAGGAATTGACAGAACTTCGGCTATTTCCGCCACACTCAAATCATCTTTATAGCGCATAAGCAAAATAGCTTGATATTTCTTTGGAAGTTTTTTCAATTTCACATCCAACTCCCCTGCTGATTCAATTCGCTCTAAAATTTCGTCTGGCAACGGCTTCTCTTCAGCAACTTCGTCTAGCTTATTATATCCGTCACTATTCTCAAAAAGCACAAAAGGCAAGGTTTTTTTCCGTTTCCACGCATCCCTGGCATTATTTTTAGCAATCGTAAATATCCAGACCTTAAAGTTTTTCTCCAAGTCATATCGCTTAATATTCTTCCAAGCCTTCAGAAATGCTTCCTGTGTCAAATCATCTGTCAGTGCCACATCACCCCCAGTTAAACGATAAAGGAAGTTATATGCCGGTTTCAAATATTTTTTTACCAAAAGTTCAAAAGAAGCATCATCTCCCGCCAAAAAATCTTCGATCAATTGCTTGTCAGTTAGTTCCATAAAATCTATCCTAGCATGAGTCACCTATAATTTCAAAACAATCCATTAATTTCCTAATTTTACCCCCATTCCGTTTAGTGCTATCATTGAGCTATAAACATTTTGAAAAAACTTATGCTCACGACCCTCATTGCCATTTCTCTTATCCTCAATCTAGTCATACTAACTCTCCTTTTCATTCGCAAATCAAGCGATAATTCCGCACTAATCAAGGAAAGTAATGAAAGAATCGCAAGAGCGCTCAGAGAAGAAATGTCCGCCAATCGCACGGAAACATCCATTTCCTCCAAGGAAACGCGCGAAGAGATTGCCAGGGCAATTAAAAATTTTGGAGACTCGATTGATCGTCGTATTTTCAGCCTGACTGAGGCACAAAGTAAAAATTTCGATGCTTTTTCTGATAAACTAAGTGAGGTAATTGAAAAAAATGACAAACGAATGGAGCATGTTCGAGAAACCATCGAAAAACGCTTAGATACTATCCAAAAGGACAACAGCGAAAAACTGGAAAAAATGCGTGAAACAGTCGATGAAAAACTGCATGCCACTTTGGAAAAACGCTTGGGCGAATCTTTCAAACTCGTAAGCGATCGCTTAGAGCAAGTCCACAAAGGACTTGGTGAAATGCAATCGCTCGCTACTGGCGTGGGAGATTTGAAAAAAGTTTTGCAAAATGTCAAAACCCGTGGCACTTGGGGCGAAGTCCAGCTAGGCTCACTTCTTGATCAAATCATGACCATTGAGCAATATGAAAAAAATGTTGCCACTAAAAAAGGTTCAAACGATCGCGTCGAATTTGCGATTAAAATCCCCGCCAAAGATGATAAGATTAAAAATATTTGGCTGCCGATTGATGCCAAATTTCCCTTGGAAGATTTTCAAAATCTCATTGACGCAGAGGAAAAATGCGATTTAACTTTGATCGCGTCACTCGGAAAAGCACTCGAACTACGCATTAAATCTGAAGCGAAAGACATCAAAGAAAAATATCTTGATCCGCCATATACAACTGATTTTGGCATTCTCTTTTTGCCGATTGAAGGACTCTATGCGGAAGTGTTGCGTCGCCCGGGTCTAGCGGATACACTGCAACGCGATTTCAAAGTAATCATCACCGGACCAACAACCATTGCCGCCATTCTTAATAGCTTGCAAATGGGTTTTCGCACACTGGCAATTGAGAAGAGATCGAGCGACGTCTGGGCCACGCTCGGAGCCATCAAAACCGAGTTTGCCACCTTTGGCGATCTTCTAGATAAGACCCATAAAAAATTACAAGAAGCTTCCAACACGATTGAAAGCGCCTCGCGAAAAAGTCGCACGATTGAAAGGAAACTAAATAAAGCGCAAGAAATGCCAGTACCAGAGATTGTTAAGGAATTACCTTTGGGGATTAAGGTGGAGGAATAAAAATTAATCTAGGATTAAATAACTCGCACTAACCATCAAGAAAGGCTTTGCCCGAATTCCCCTCTCCCTTCGGGAGAAGGTGGCCAGAGGCCGGATGAGGGAGCTTTAGTGAACATCAACGTTTTAATTTAACTTATAATCTTATCTGAATTAGCAAGTACCCTCACCTGTCACGTGCTCGTGATATCCTCTCCCGAAGGGAGAGGATGCATTTTAATTAAAATACCAACCAACAAAACCTATGGACCCACAACTCGAACAAAGACTTGCTGAGCAAGATAAAAAGCTCGATCAAATTTATGCTTCGATCGAAAAGATGCGTAAATATTTTCTTTGGACAATGATCATCACCATTGCCACTATTGTCCTTCCACTCATCGCTCTTGTTGCCATTATTCCCTGGTTTTTAAGTGTAATGTCTAGCGCTTATACTATTCAATAGTCATTTTTAGCAACTAAAAAAATCCACTCAAGAGTGGATTTTTTTATTCTCAAGTTGAAATAAAAACTATTTCAAAGTCACAGTTGCACCAGCTTCTTCAAGCTTCTTTTTCATACTATCAGCATCAGCCTTAGAAACCTTTTCCTTGATTACCTTTGGAGCAGCATCAACCAAATCCTTGGCATCTTTGAGTCCAAGACCAGTCAATTCACGAACAGCCTTGATCACATTAATCTTTGAAGCGCCACAAGCAGTCACCTCAACATCGAATTCTGATTTCTCTTCCGCAGCTGGAGCAGCATCAGCAGCAGGAGCTGCGGCCATCATAACACCAGCGGAAGCAGAAACACCAAATTTCTCTTCCAAAACCTTCACGAGTTCAGAAAGCTCCAAAACACTCATTGTTTCAATTTCAGAAACAAGTTTTTGGAATTTTTCTGGAACAACTACATCTTTCTTTTCGTCTGTCATATATTTATCCTTAAAAAAATTAACTAATTAACTCTATTATTATTATTTCTTCTCAGCAACTGCTTTCAAAACTCGCACAAATCCGCTCAAATTTCCAGACAGTACTCGAACAAAATTCGAAACAGGAGCATTGATTGTTCCAACGAATTTTGCTAACAACTCATCTTTGGATGGCAATTTAGAAAGCGCAATCACCTCATCAGTATTAATTGCTTTTCCTTCCAGCACACCTCCAGTCACTTTCAGCTTATCATTTAACTTAGAAAACTTGCTCATAATCTTTGCCGCAGCTACTTCATCCTTGGGAGAAACCGCTACTGCAATTTGTCCTTCCATTTTGAGCACATCAGCTTCAATTCCAGCATTCTTAAGGGCAATGTTTATAAGGGTCTTCTTAACCACCTTAAGACTGATACCTTCCGCTCTGAGCTCTTTTCGCAAAGCTACCATATCTTTCATGGTAAGTCCCTTGAAATCAGAAAAAACAACCGCTTTTGCACCCTTCAACTTATCGCTAAGTTCAGATACAATCACTTCTTTTTGATTCTTCGTTTGCATATTGTTCAAATTATTCCAATTAAAAACTGCGGGTACTCCGCAGATCAAATTAAAAAGAAAATCTTTTTATATTTTCCTCAATAGGACTTATGGATGCCTATCGTCTGCGGAAAAAAATTTACTATCCTATAATGATAAAACTACTACGCCTTCGCTTCAGGAGTCTTTTCTGTAACAACAGCCTCTTCAGTTTTTGGAGTCACAATCTCCTCCTTCTTCTCAGCAACAACTTCTTCAACTTTCTCAGCCAGAGCTTCCTCTTTCTTTTCTGGAACTACGGCTTCTTCTGCTTTTTCCAATAAAACATCTTCTTTTTTCTCTTTTTCCTGTTCACTGCTCACTGATTCCTGATTACTGACAGGTGCCTCAGCCTCAGCTACAACTGCTTTTTTCGGCAATTTTACAATTCGCTTCTTTTCGGAAATAACACCATTTTTTACTAATAGATTATGCATCGTATCTGAAAGAAATGCCCCTCTCTCAATCCAATATTTGATCCGATCAGCATTAAGAACCACTGCCTTAGAATGAGGATTATAGCTCCCCAAAATCTCAACATGACGCCCTCCTGGAGCAACTGTGCGCTCTTGAAGCATTATCTTGAATTGTGCCGTATTTCTTTTGCCTGTTCTTGCGAGTCTTATAGTCAGCATAAAGTTTGTCTTTAATAAAAAACCAGAGACGAAAATATCGCTCTTTTTTGTATAATTTAGGTTACTGAGATAGTTTAAGGCTTTTGAAGATTTTTGTCAAGCAATTCCCGTAAACTAGCCATTTTTGCTTTTCCTTACGATATACATCGGTCGATTAGTCACTTCCGCGTGGATATTAGCGATATAAAGTGCGATCAGTCCAAGACAAATCAGTACGATACCAATCAAAAACAGAATCACGACTGCCAAAATAACTGAGCCAGAGAAATGCAATTCTTGCGTAATATAGCGATCAACTAAAATAAAAACGCCCAAAAGACCCGAAAGAAATGTGATAATAATTCCCATATAACCAGCAAATTTCAAGGGAAACAGACTGAACGAAATCATACTGTTGAAAGCTAAGCGCACTAATTTCCAAAAACTATAGGCTGGCGCACCATGAATCCGCTCATTCGCCTCAAATTGGATATACTCCCGTCGAAAACCTAGCCAGTCAATAAGCGCTCTTGTCATCCGATTTTTTTCGGTCAATCTATTAAACTCATTAATCACCACGCGATCCAACAAACGAAAATCCGTTGCGCGAGTCACGATCTCCATGTCTGAGATTTGGTTGATCATTTTATAGAAAATATAGGAGCCAACTTTTTTGACAAAACCTTCGCCCTTATTCTTTGCTCGTACACCAACCACGACCTCAGCGCCCTTTTCCCATTTCTTAATAAACTCCGGAATGCGCTCAATGGGATGCTGCAAATCAGCGTCCAAGATCATGCAAGCATCTCCGATGCAACTATTAATCCCGGCAGTAACAGCAATCTCCTTGCCAAAATTGCGAGAGAAATCGATCACCCGTACACGAGAATCATCCTTAGAAATCTTCTCCAATTCCAATATGCTCTTGTCGAGACTGCCATCATTAATAAAAACAATCTCCCAAGCATAATTTAGTGCATTAAGCACTTTTTGAATCTTTTCATAGAAAAGTGGAACGTTTTTCTCTTCGTTGTAAACTGGGACTATAACTGAGAGCGTTTTTTTCCTTGACTCTTCCATATGATTAAGTTTTATTTAGGATGCTTGCTGAATGAATTTAACATAAAAGGTAGCGTACTAATCAGTGCCACAAGTTGAGCCACGATACCTATGGTTAGTATAGCAGAAATCGTGTGTCCAAGGAAAAGAATTGCAATCGCGGACGAAATCGCCACTGTGAGCATGCCATAGACAACCTTGATGCGATGCAAGGAAAGCAAATATTGCAAAGTAAGATTAACAAGAGAGAAAAGAACAACCATGATAGCAAACCAGCCCAAATAGGCGGAAACGTCATTATATTTTGCACCAAAAAGCAAAGAAAGAATCAATTTTGGAGCAGCAAAATAAACTGCGATTGAGATCAGCGACACTCCCAACATCAGAAAAAGGCCTGAAGAAAGAGTTTTCTTGTATTCGCATTTTTATGATTATGCTCCGCCGACATCGAGAAAAGAACTGAAGCAATCACACCGGTCGCGAAAAAAATTATCTTCGAAACAATCGTCAGTGCGCCATATTGCCCGGCTTCGATATCACTCAAGTTATGCTTTGCCAAAACCATATCCAGATTTCCCAAAGCATTTATCGCCAGATTTCCCATAAAAAAAGTTGCCACCGTACTTTTAACTGATCCAAAATTTAGTTTACTTATTTCATTATTATCCCCCTTTCCCGCAACAATGATAAATCTGAGGCAAATTAGCGCAATAACATACGTTCCGACTGCGGAAAGAAAAAAACTCAGCATCAACCCATTTATCTTTAGTCCAATAGCAATAAAAATCAATGCCGAAACTAATTTTAGAGCACCTCCGGCAATCGCCGCCCAACTCGATTGTTTGAATTTTTGCCAACCAGTCAGCATCCCGGAAGCGCCAGAAGAAAAAAGCGAAAGCAGCATTGATGTCCAAACGATAAGCAGAGGGACATTGCTTTCAATATTCAAAAAGCGACTGATATATGGAGTTAGAAGGATAGTCAGTAGAAAAACCGGAGTACCATATTGCATTATTTTTTTGTTAAAATAACGCAAAAGTTCATAGCTCCGTTTTTTATCATCTTGCGCCTTGCACTCGGCTGCGTATTTTGTCATCACCATCACCAGTGTCGCAGCTGGAACAGAAATAATGGACATAAGAGAAATCAAAGATTCCGTCTCTCCATAGACAGTCACACTCACCATTCTCCCTACGACTAAATGAAAAATGTAATTGAGAACATTATTCACCATACTGCCGGAAAAAAGCACAAAACTATTCCAGGCAAAGGCATTATTTTTTAGCTTTCTAATCATGCTTACTTTATCTTATAATACCGCATATACCATTCCACAAAATTTGCAATACCTTTTTCAATCCTAGTCGTCGGCTTCCAGCCTAATTTTCGCAATTTCCCAATATCCGCCACAGTTGAAGGTACATCCCCTGGTTGCATCGGCATCATATTCATCTGCGCTTTTTTCCCAAGGCATTTCTCCAGTACTTCAATATAACGTATAAGCGTCTCTTCTTTATCTCCGCCGATATTCATCACGCCACATGGCAAATTAGCATCGAGCACGGTGATTGTGCCAGAAACGATATCATCGACATAGGTAAAATTGCGACTCATTTTTCCGTGATTATACACATCAATTGGAAGTCCAGCCAAAATATTTTTCGTAAATTTAAAAAGGGCCATATCCGGTCGTCCCCATGGTCCATAGACCGTAAAAAAGCGCAAGCCCGTTGTGGGCAGTCCATGCACATGAGAAAAAACATGCGCCATCAGCTCAGTCGCTTTTTTGGTCGCAGCATAGGGGGAAATCGGCGTATCCACCGAATCAGTTTCGGAAAATGGTAGTTTTTTATTATTACCGTAAACCGAAGAAGAGGAAGCATAAACAAAATTTTTCAATTTATATTTCGCCGCGAGTTGCAAGAGATTGGTTGTACCGAGCACGTTCACATCAGCATAGATCAAGGGATTTTCAATCGCATAACGCACGCCAGCCATTGCCGCCAAATGCACCACCTTGTCCAGCTTTTCTGCTTTAAAAATCCGCTCTAAAAGTTTCACGTCGCGAATATCGCCTTTGTAGAGTTTAAATTTTTTGCCCTTAAGAATGGTTTTAATGCGATCGCGTTTCACTTTCGGGTCATAATAATCATTGAAGTTATCAATAATCACCACCTGATCCCCGCGCTCCAATAACTTATTTGCCAGGTTTGACCCAATGAACCCCGCACCTCCTGTTACAAGTACTTTCATAGTTTTTTGCTTAAATAATTATAATATTCATCGCTATGACTATTTTTATTTGTATAATCTTTGAGCGTTTTTTCTCGAGCCTTCTCCCCTATCGCTTTTCGCGAATCGGCGTCCTCAATTAATCGCCCCAACTTCTCGGTCCATTCTAGAGCATTTCCCGCTAAAAATCCAGTCACGCCATCTTCGATTGCACCCGCGAAGGTTTCGTTTCTAATAGCCACTGTCGGAATACCCAAAATGCCTGCTTCGAAAAATTTCAGCTCGGATTTCGCTTCACAGAAAGGGTTGCTTTCCAAAGAAACCAAGTTAATGTCTGCTTTTTGAATATTTCGATAATGTTCTCCTCTTGGCACTAATGGCAATGTAATGATTCTGTCCGCAAATTCATTGAGGCCGTTTTCTTTCTCTAATGGTCCAGCCAAAATCAATTTCACATTAGCATATTTCCGCATCACCACAACAAGCGCATCTGTGATTATGGCAAAATCCTTATTATGACTTGGCGTTCCGCTAAAATATCCTAAATAGACAAAATCATCCTTTGCTTTTCTGCCAGTCTCCCAAAGCTTGTTCGCCAAATCCAATTCAGCATCACAAATTCTATTTTTCACCACAAAAACTGTTTTGCCTTTTTCTTCCAAAATTCTAGCCAAATAGGTCGTTGTGGTCGTTGCCACTTTTACATATTCGTCTTCCAAAATCTCTCGTCCCAAACCTTTCACATATTGAGCTTTTTCCGCCTCGCCAGCATTTTTCAAATAATCCATTTGTCCGGAATATTTTAGGTCGAAATTCAAATCATCCGTATCGAAAATGATCTCCTTTTTTTGCGCTTTTATTTTCTCAACGACTTTGGCAATTTTCTCAGAATAAACTGTTTTGTGGAAAATAAAGATTTTAAATTGGTCCACCAATTCAAGCAATTGAGGATTATCAGAAATCGTGACTGATGCACGCAAATTATGCAAGCACAATTCCTCGGCCACGTTCCACGTTCGAAAATGCGCACTATCCCCCACACCAGAAGCAATAAAAAGAATATCCCCAGGAGTCACGACGAAAGCAGCGCGATACTTTCGAACATAACCAAAAACTTTTTTCGCACTTCCAAAAAGACCATTGCTGCGAACTAGGGTGCGAACCTTGTCAATTTTAAGCAAAATACTCATTATTTATTACAACTTAGAATTTACACGTTCGAATTAAATTTGTCATCCTGAGCGAAGTCCTGTACTCAGGACGCAGTCGAAGGATCTACTAGCCGTAACTCATAGTTTTCTAATTAACAATAATGCTTACGATAATGGAAAATAGATCCTTCGACTTCGCTCCGCTTCGCTCAGGATGACAAAGCTTGGTTGCCTTTAAACGAACACGAAGTCATGATAACTCAAAAAATCAATTAGTATTTTCTTTAACTTCAAAATGTAAATCACTATTCATTATTTGCTCTTGATTGAATTCACCGTCTTTTGTTTTTACATGGACCTTAACCGGAATATCCGACACACCAGATTGCTTTTGAATGAGTAGTTTGTAATTATCACGTGGAAATTCAGCCGGCAACTCATATTTAATTTTCACATCCGTCTGCCCGCCAATCAGCACGTGCCCCATAAAACCGATCCAGCTCTTGCCAAAATCTTCTCCCGCGCTGATATTATTCATCATTACCCGCTCCAAAAGCGTCGCGCCTTTGGGCAAATAGAGTCGCATATAGGTGTGATAGTCGCTGGTACGCCAATCACCATAGGGCGCTGTATTTTTATAGAGGATTCCCAGATTCACGACTGGCTTTTCTCCGGTCAAGTCAATATCATAGTTAATTTCCCGTTTCATGTAATAGTCCGTTTTTAGAGCCCCCATATTGGCGTCCACCATCATCAAATAGTCGCCATCCCAATTCTGATTCATCTCACCCGTCCAAGCCACACCAGCAGCCAGTGCTTGCAATTTCTCATCGGAAAAATTGACCATCACATTTTTGGAACGAAACTCCTGGTGAGCCAATTCCGTCAACTTGGAAATATTACCAAGAGTAAAAAGCTTATCAATAACAATTGGCAACATTTTTTTCATAATCGCTTTTCTGTTTTGCGTATCAATTTCTGGATTCATGATATATTGTTTTTCCACAACCTCTTCCAGCTTGAGAAAAGCGTTATCTGAATTGAACTCAGTCGCATAGCCAGGAACAGTGATCGGTCCGGTTAATTTCAAAATGTCGTTTAGGACCTGGGCATTAATCGCAATTACGCCATCAAACGCAGTGCTACCTTTGCCACTCAAGCGGTAAAAATATTTCGCTTTTTCAACATTAATAGGAAAGTCTGGGGAAAAATTGGAATCACGAAATTTCCAATTTTTGAGTTGCATCATCCGCTCAAATGGATAGGGCGTTGGCACCTTAGCTTTGATTCTTTGATCCAATAGATTAGCATCTTCAAAATATGATGAAAGCACCTCGCCGTCTTTTATCTTAATGATCGCGTACTGACCCAAAAATCCACCCCCTGGACGAAGTTCCATATTATTTTGCAAAAGCAACATAAACGTTTTGATTTCTCCATCTTTTTGAGTAAAATTCTCCACAAGTGCATTGAGCACGGAAAGTTCTTTTTGTTCATCCTTGGTAATTGGTAACAGATTGGAAAACTTGTTCAATGCAGATAAGGTTTTCACTCCGATTATCTGCTTATTACTTTTTGCAAGGGAAAACAAAAAAACGCAAACTAAAACAAAGACTGTGAGAAGAGTCAGTCGAATAATATTTTTTTTCTTAAAGAACTTTTTTAATGCTAGATAAAACTTAACCTTGGATCCATTTGAACTTCCTCTTTCGAAATTTATTTTTGTCATAAGGTGATTTTTTGTTTCATTTTCTGCAAAAACTCCTGAATTAGGATATTTGCTTAATTTACGATTTAAAAAACATTATAATTCTATCCGAAAAGAACAGGTTTGGCAAAAAGACTTTTTGAATATATAATTAGATTAATGAAAATACCGCGTAATCTCAATGGATATAAGCTATTTTCCGCCCTTGGAATCTTTCTTTTAGGGTTGGAATTTTTGGCAATTATTTTAACACTGCTTGGAATTTTCTATTGGCCGATTCTAGCTATTTTCCTCCTGCTCGGGCTACTCGCATTAATAGTTCTTTTTTTTCATAACCGAAAAGTGCTAAATAACCTCCAATTCATAATCCTTTCCCTTATTTCTATTCTGGTAATCGTATACTTCTCATTCCACGCTGAACCGTCTGTTTTTTCCGGACGCGATCAAGGATCTTTTAGTGAAGCCGCCGCAAGATTGTCCCAAAACCATAAGTTGCCATTTGAGACAACTTCTTCCCGTGAGTTTTTTGGAATTTATGGCCCAGGCACTGCACTCAATTACCCGGGTTTTAACTACACCCAGGACGGAAAATTAGTTACTCATTTTTCACTAGGCTATACCGCATGGCTGGCTGTTTTTTATAGTCTTTTTGGGCTATTGGGATATTCAATCGCAAATGGCATCTTATTTTTTATTTTTCTACTTTCTTTTTTCGCCCTGGTCAAAATTCACTCAAATCAAAGAACCGCCTGGTTTGGGTTGCTTCTCACGCTTAGCACATTTACTTTTTCTTGGTTTCTAAAACTCACCTTAGGCGAAAATTTAGCACTCGGCTTTGTCTGGTTCGCTCTACTGGAAACCTCCCTCTTCTTGAAATATCGAGATCAATTCTTCCTTCTTACTGCCCTCTCGACATTCCTTCTTCTCGCATTCACCAGACTCGAAGCCTGGACACTTCTTTTTATGTTGGGCGCAACACTCTTTGCCCTGCAAAGGAAAGAAAAGACTATTTTTTCAAAAGTTGAAAAGCAAAAAATATTTTGGCTCCTGGGAATTTTTCTGCTCAGCTATCTCGCTACACTCAAAATCAATAGTCAATTTTACCTTTCCTCCCTAAAGGGGCTAGTGCATTCTTTTTCTTTCGAAAGTGCTAGCCTTGGCACGATCCCCACACTAATCTATCTGGGCAAAATTTTCAATTATTACGGCATTTTAATATTTCTTATTATTGAAGTGCTGGGACTGCTTTATTTTCTTCGAAAAAAAAATTATTCCATCCTCGTTCCATTCATCCTAACAATCCCCCTTCTCATCTATATTGTCCACCCGGGAATTTCCCCAGATCATCCTTGGATGCTACGTCGCTTTTCTTTCGCTATCATTCCGATGGGAATTTTCTACACAGCGCTGCTAATCAATCAGCTTTTTGCAAAAAAAATTTATTTCCTCACTCTTTCTGCCTTATTTGTCGCTACCAGCTTGATCTTTTCCTTGTCACTCATGAACTTCTCTGAAAACAAACAACTATTAGCACAAACAAAATCGCTCAGTGAAAACTTCTCCGACACAGATTTAGTGCTTATCGATCAACTAGCTTCAGGTGACGGCTGGTCGATGATTAGCGCTCCAATGAATTTTCTTTATGGAAAACAGACAGCCTATTTCTTTAACCCATCCGATTTAGATAAAATTAATACCAAGAAGTTTACTAACGTTTATCTAATCATCCCTGACGAAAGCTTGACGCTATATGAAAAATTTGGCCTGCTAGAAAAATTAATTTTACAAAAAGAGTATCAAATCGAAAGAAAATATCTCGTTGTCCCTGATTTATCCCAAGACAGTGTCCTATCTCGAAGCCTCCCATTTGAATCTCAAACTCTAACTAAAGGTAATATCTATTTATTAAAACGCTAACCCTGAAGCTATGTTTTTTGACCTAACAAAAGAAATCAAGCTAGAAAAAAATAGTTACTCACGTTATAGACGTTTGCAAGCACTTTTCTATTTTTTTTGTTTTTGCGCATCGCTCTATGTCGCCTATTTCATATTCTTCCCCACGCAAGAATTCAATTTTTCCTTTTTGATGCTCACCTCAAATAAGGGAAATGCGCTAAATCCCAGAACCAACGACGGGACACTGATCACTGATGGAAAATTTCAGGCCAAACAGAAGAGCTATTTTGACGCCTCTCTCGTTGGCAGTTTTTCCAAAATAAAACTCAGCTTCACGCCAAATAGACAATCGAAAAAGCCAGATGATTCTCATATCGCTCTTCGCAAGTCCTACCGCGCATTTCTCTACCCAGAAGGCAATCCAATCGGCTTCAGAGATGGAACACTCATAAAAAACAAGAGTGATTACTATCTCATTTCCGATGGCAAATTAAGAAAATTCAATAGCCTTGCAACTGTTGCGGCACTAAATTTTCCCCAAACAGCTTTTCTCTCCGTTGAGAGTGACGACGAATTAAAATACAATTCTCCTGGCGAGGAAATCTCTGACACAAAAAATTACCCCGCCGATTCTATCTTTAAAATTAACGAAGAATACTACATATTAAACTCGCAAGGAACATTAAAAAAATTTATCAGCAGTAGTGCGTTTCATAGCATATACGATGAAAATATAGCTATTTCCAAAAATGTTGATTTTCTTAGTAATTACGTTCTTGCAGAAAATCCGGTTGGATTTGCCGATGGGTCGATAGTGACCTACGGAACATCTGCCTATATTGTCAGTACCAATAGAATCTATCCGATCGGCGACCCAGAAATTTTCATTAATCAAGGCTACAATTGGAGCGACATTATCACAGTCGGCGGCGATGAATTCTCCCTTTATACAAAGGAGAAGCTATTCACGCTTACCAGTGTCCACCCCGACGGAACAATCTTCTTCACACCCGACTCAGGCGAATGGTATAGGATTGAAAACCTCCGAAAACATGAATTACCATCAAAAAAAATCGCGAGTTCGTGGTTGAAAAAAAAGCCAATTACCGTTTCAGCTAAGAGTCTTGAGGTCTTGGGTGGATGCGACTTGAAAAAAGATTTTTTTGGAAATTATTCTTGCCTTCTCCCCCTTAATGATACGGAAGACTCAGCAGGAAAATATTATGAATTCACATTCACGACAAAAGATGATCTAAAAATCGACAACCTCAACTTACTCTATGAAAAAAATATGACAATTCAAAACCTCAAATTGGCCCTGCGCAATATGATCCTGAAAATAAAAGCGCGCTATGGCATTCAAACGACAGTGCAATAATTTTTTTTCAAAAACTATGCAAATTCCAAACCTATTCGCCAAACTGAATAATAGAATCTATCCAAAGCTAATAGAGAAAGAAACGATTATTATAATGTATAAACTACTACATGACAGCCTTTTTATGGTGCTTGTTTTTTTCATACTGACACTTATCGCCGAAGCAGTCCTCCCGGGAATCATCATTTCTCATATTGGCTTTTCTAAAATCATCATCACGATTCTTCTCAATGTTCTTTTGCTAAGAATTTTCGCCAAAAAAATCACGCCTGAAAAAGTCAGCGTCAACACTGCTCCTCAAAAGAAAGAGTCGAAAAAAATCATCATTTCATTTATATTACTTGGCGTCTTACTCATCTTCAATAGCCAGCTAGAAATGAATGTTTTTTTAAACTTATTTTTTCTTTTAGCTTGCCTTGGAATCGGATATCTCAGCTATCAGATTCTATTTCACGAAGAATAAATTTCAACTTTTCAAATATTCTAAAGTCTCCCGTGCGCATTTCTCCCAAGAAAACTTCTTTACTTGTTCAGAGCCCCTTCTTATCATCTCGTCTCTTAAGTTTTTATCACCCAAAACCAGTTCGATTTTTTCCGCCAAATCATGCGGATTTTTTTCTTGAAAATATAGTGGAGCATCCCCGCCTACTTCGCCCAAGCTAGAATTCAATGCACAAATCAAAGGCACTCGAGAAGCTAAAATTTCCAAAACAGGGATACCAAAACCCTCATAGAGTGATGGGTAAACATAGACATTGGCACCCCGAACTAGCGTTCCCATGTCCGAAAAAGTTAGCCTGCCTGGCGTGATGATGTCTTTTTTAAACTGACTTTTATCGATTTGCTCAAAAACGTCATCAGCCAACCAAGCCCTTTCGCCGGCGATGACCAATTTTATTTCTGACTTAGTTTTTTTCTTAAACACATCAAAAGCTGAAACTAAAACGCCCAGGTTCTTTCTTGGCTGAATGGCACCAGCATAAAGGATATATTCGCCCGAAATACCCATTCTTTTTTTTACTTCATGTTCAATTTCAAAATCACGCGCAATAGAAAAAACTTCAGCATCAAAGCCATGATAAATAACTCGGATCTTATCCTCTGGAACGCCTGGATAAAATTTCAAGATATCTCGTTTGGTCGACTGCGAAATCGCAATAATCTTATCCGCCTTGGTAAAAGCCCACTTCCCCAAAAGATTAAGTTTGAACAGGTCTTTTTTAGGAAAATACTCCGGAAAATATTTATAAGCCAGGTCGTGCGCAGTTACCACAGTTTTCAAATTTGGAGAATGCAGAACTGGAATATTATGCATCGGCATCCAAAGTACATCCGGCGTATCTTTTCGCAATTCATTCGCAAGCCAGGCTTGAGTCCAAAAAAGTGGAAAGCTTTTTTGTTTAACCTGATAGTTACTAAATTCAGGCGGAGTAAGTTCCGGATTGAATTTGTTTTTGTGATATAGAATAAACTCACTTGATGAATCCAGTTTGCCAAAAAACTTAAGCATGTTGTGAATATAAACGCGAGTCCCATCAATCCGACTCGCGTCTAAATCTGCTGCTTGTATAGCGATGCGCATAACTTTTCATTTTTTCAAATATTTATCAACATCTCCCTTTTTTGATTTTTTTTACAAATTCTCCAAAACCTTCCTGTTTGTCTTGCTCAAACATGGCTTTCACGGCAATCGGCGTCGTAGCTGGCGATTTCCAATTATAAATCGACTTTAGATTTTTACGCATCACATAGGCAGTTTTAACCAAAAAATTCAAATTACCCTGAACCGGATTAGCATAGATGTATTCCTGACGATCGCCACTTTGATTGTAGGCATTTTTAACCTCAAATGACAATGGCAAACCCTCTTCTTTCATTACCCGATATGACTGGACCGGATTGGGATAATGATTAAAGTTCTTATTGAGGTGCTTAATTTCTTCGTTCTTTATGTCCTTGAGTTGGTTACTTTCAATCATAACTACTCGCTTCAGTTTCTTATCAAAGCAACATGCTCCCCCTTTTTGCGGCTTCACTGGATTTTGCGCCACGATTTCCATAATCATATTATAGCCCTTCTTTCCTAACTCAAGTGCCAAAGTTAGACTCGGAAAGTCAACTGAACCAGTCAAAAATCCCAAATCTTCCACATTATAGGACAATAAATCATCATGGGCAGTAAGAATTTTTTCAAATTCTTTATTAGTAATATATTCCCTTTTACTAGTATTTTTTGGATCAACGCGAAAAATCACATTATCATGCGCTTTTTGCATCATCATTTGACCATGGTTATGCAATCTCTTGTTCTTCTCGGTTGTTGGATCATAAAACAAATCTCCTTCTTTGATGTAAATTCCATGGAAACTGCGTTGAATCATGAAAAAGGTTTTCTTAGGATTCAAGCAGAAGAAATTAAATTGCTTAAATTCCTCTAAGATCTCTTCGGCCGTCTGTTCATTGAGAACAATAAGTGCTGTTTGCTTCGCCAAAACAGCCTTAGGATCCTTGTGATTTTTTTTGGCAATCTTAAAAACATCAAAAGCCATCTGAAGCATATGGCGATTACCCAGAGATATATTCATTAACTTTCTTGGATCACCTTCGCAAACTGCCAATACTTTTTCATTAGTCACTTCTCTATTCATTCTTTTCTTTTCCTTGGACAATTCCGCACCCTTGGTGCCTCTTTTTTCTAATTCTGATAAGGCCTCACGCTTTATGTGAAAAACAACGTCTTCAAGAGTGAACTGACTTAAGTTCAAGATATACTTCGTTCCCAAGCCCAAACGCGTCGCCTCCCCAGCTGCCGTATGTTCCCATAAAAATTTCCCAGCCAAGATGGCTTTTTCTGCTGGGGTTGAACTAATTTTATCATCATCCAAGATTATAATCTTATTGGGATCGATAGACTCTAGTTGATTGAAATTTTCATAGCAATTAATTTCTCCTTCGTCCTTCTTAATATCCTTCATCGTAATTTTTTTCAAATCCTTATAGTGATTCTGCAACATCCATTCGATACGACGAAGAACTGAGATGCGATATTCCTCAAAAGAATCCAGATGAATTTTTGGCCGTACATTCATTATTTTGTGATTTAAAGGTTAAGCGCAGGGTTCAAGCCTGCGCATAAATTATACAATAGTTTTTGGCCTAAGTGCAATACAGCCTCATATAGCCAAGAACGTATTTGGAAAATCTTCTGGGACAAACATATATTCACATTAAACGTCTATCGCCCCACCCATCAGCCAGTCCCTAGCGATTTCAATTTAGCACAAAATAGCCTCACTAGCAACGCCTTTGCAAAAAATCCACTTTTTCGCTATTATTTAGAAGGTCTGAAATTAACTAATAACAACAAAAAACTATGGCAAATGAAAAGTCCACCTTCGCCCAGGCTCCGGCGGATAAAAAAAAGCTTGAATCTGTAGTAATTATTGGTCTAGGCTATGTCGGATTACCTCTGGCGATGCGTTGTGCGGAAAAAGACTATGAGACGTTTGGACTCGACCTCGACAAAAAGAAAGTTGATTTGATTAAAAAAGGTCAAAGTCCTTTCAAGGAAGAATTCATCGAAGAAAGAAAACATCTCCTGAAAAAAATAACTGCGACGACTGACCCAGCTATCCTCAAAAAAGCTGATATCGTTGTGGTTTGTGTGCCAACACCCGTTGATGAGAAATTTTTTCCGATTCTCACTCCCCTCACCTCCGCCACCGAAATGATTGTCAAAAATCACAAGATCGGACAACTCATTATGATTGAGTCAACCATCAACCCTGGAATCTGTGATGATGTCATCGCTCCAATTCTCACTCAGGCTGGACTCAAGGAAGGTAAAGATTTTTTTCTTGGCCACTGCCCAGAACGTATCAATCCGGGAGACAAAAAATGGAATGTCACCAACATCCCGCGTGTCCTTGGCGCATCATCTCCTGCGGGTCTCGCAATCGCTAAAAACTTCTATGAAACTATCATTGACGCTCCGATCAAACTGATGGGCTCGATCAAGGAAGCAGAGGCTTGCAAGGTAGTAGAAAACTCTTTCCGCGATATCAACATCGCTTTTGTGAACGAACTGGCCAAGAGTTTCGATAAGCTAGAAATCGACGTCAAAAACGTCATCGATGGCGCCGCCACCAAACCCTTTGCCTTTATGGCACATTATCCAGGCCGTGGCGTTGGTGGACATTGCATCCCTGTTGATCCCTATTACTTAATCGAAAAAGCCAAAGCCTCCGGCTTTGATCACAAGTTTCTGCGCGTAGCTCGAGAAATCAACAACTCAATGCCAGCCTATACTGTCGAATCCATGCAAGATCTCTTAAATGACATTAAATTGCCAATGAAAGATACGGCTATTGGCGTAATGGGACTTTCCTATAAGGCTGATGTAGATGATCTCCGCGAATCCCCTGCCATCAAAATAATCTTGGAACTCAAAAAAAAGAAAGCCAAAATCATCCGTTATGACCCCTTCATTAGCTCCATGTCCGATGTGCCCAACCTCACGACATTTCTCAAAAAATGCACAGCGATTATCCTCGTCACCAACCACAGCGAATTCGCCGCGCTAGATCCAAAAGAATTCAAGAAAAATGGCGTAAAAGCCATCGTCGACGGAATGAATTGCCTCGACAAAAACAAAATCAAAAAACTAGGAATCAAGTATAGTGGAATTGGGAGGAAATAATAGAATTTATAGAACTAAAAGAGCGCTCCAATTGGAGCGCTCTTTTTTTCGAATAACTACAAAAACAAATTTTTCATCTCATCCACAGCAGGCCTCATCTCATCGGGAGATAGGGTTATTTTTGTTTCAGGTTTTCTGTGGAAAAGATGATAATCTGAAAGTTTTTCTTTGTCACCCTCAACTCGTGGCATTATATGAAAATGAAAATGATCAACTCTTTGTCCTGAATAATGGCCTTCATTAAATCCATAATTAAAACCTTCCAATTTCATAGTTTCTTGATATCTCCGAGAAACTAACTGCACAGTAGTAATAAGATCAATTAACTCCTCCTGGTTTAATTCGCGAATATTCGTGACATGCCTCTTAGGCACAACCATACATTGCCCCGTATTCACAGGGCTCCTGTTGTAAATAACGCGCACATTTCCATTTTCAAATATCGACTGAGTGCTAATTATTTCCGGATCACAAAATGGGCATTTTTTCATTTCTTTAATATTATCATAACCCCCCTAAAAGTTCCTCAATTTTCACGATTTGACTGTCTTTTTCATTACGTTTTTTGAGCTCCACTCCACCAGCAGCGAGGGATTTTTCGCTGATGATAATACGATATGGGAGACCCAAGAGATCCGCATCGGCAAATTTTTCTCCGGCGGAGACTTCACGGTCATCAAAGAGCACTTCGATTTTTTCTGTGACTAGTTTTTGATACAATTCTTCTGCAGCAGAAAGATCTTTTCCGAGACCAATCAGATGCACTCTAAAAGGCGCCACAGCTTCCGGCCAGAGGATGCCTTTGTCGTCGTGAAAAATCTCGACAATCGTGCCCATAAGGCGTTGTGGGCCGATTCCATAGCAACCCATGATAATTGGCTTTTCCTCTCCGTTTTGGTCCTTATAGGTCAAATTGAAGGGTGTAGAATACTTTGTGCCAAGCTTAAAGATATTACCCACCTCAACAGCTTTTGTTTCACGCAGACTTGCATTACCACAAAGAGGACATTTATGCTCCAAATCTTCAATAATTTCCTTGTTGATAGCAATGTGACAAGCATCACAAACATAAATCGTATCCTCGCCAGCTTCTGTTTCGGCTTGAAACTCATGAGAATATTTGGCAAATGTTCCACCAGAGGCATAGGTGAAATAGGTCTGCGCGCCAATCCCCGCTCGCTCGAAAATATTTTTATAGGCTTGCGCCACTCGGTCGTAATATGCGTCAAGATCAGTTTGGTCAACATGGAAAGAATATAAATCTTTCATAATAAATTCGCGCAAACGTAGAATTCCCGATTTCGCTCTTTTTTCTCCTCGAAATTTATTCTGAAAATGATAGACAGCTTTTGGCAAATCCTTATAAGACTCAACGATTTTTTTCGCCAACGGAGCCACCACTTCTTCATGTGTCGGAGCCAGCGCCATATTCCTTTCTTCGCCTAATCCAACCTTAACGAGAACGTCGAGTCCATCCCAACGGCCAGTTTTCTCCCAATTCTCTTTCGGATGCATTGAAGGCATAAAAATCTCCTGTCCATCGACAGCATTAATTTCTTCTCGGATAATCTCTTCCAGTTTTTTGTATGTTCGCCAACCGAGGGGCAAATAGGAATATGTCCCAGCCATTAACTTGTCGACATAGCCTCCGCGGATCAGCAGTTGAGCATTAATACTTTCCTCATCCTTAGGCGCGACTTTGTTGGTTTTGGAAAATAGTTGTGATTGTTTCATAGTTATGTATATTATAATTATTAGTTTAAGAATAGGTTTTATTAGCTTATTTGTCAAAAATTTCATTATGAGAGCGGCGCGTTGACCGCTCTCATAATTTTTCTGTTTTTACTTGGAAAAGTTCATCCTCCAGGAAACATATAGCCGCCATGATTCTCAGTAATTTCAGTCTCGGTACCAACTTCAATAGGTCCCTTGCTCTCCCATACTTGCTTCCTAAAAATTACCGAGAAAAATCCAACTTTTATTCTCGTTTTTTCTTTTTTACTTAGCGCCCTGAAATGATGCACATCGGCTTTGTCCTGACCAATATGCTCAGCAAAAGAAATAATGTTTCCACTTTCATCAATCGCCACGAGACACTTGGAAGTTAAAATTTCATCAACAGTTTTTTCAATGCCTTTTTCCCTCAACAATACACTGACTTCTTCTGCTTGTCCCAAATTAAGTTTTCCTATTTCGTAGTCCATCGCTTACTCCTTTCATTCTCGTTGAAACAATAAAGTAAAAAACAGAAACACCTCTACCAAAGAACAAAAAAACAGCTCACAAAAGGCAAGCTGTTTCATGTCTGTTTGTAATGATGAAGTTTAATCTCCGATTCCAAACACACAAAAGCAGCCTGCCCTTGCCGGAACTGGAAAACCTTGAGAAATTGTTCTTTTAGCCTTTTGCATGTGTTTAAAATATTTACGTTTTCACTCTAGCAAAAAATGGTCAAGCCTGTCAAGTCAACTTTTTATTTACATTTTTCTTGAAAATACTAATTCTATAATTCCTGCAATAATTACTAAGACAACGATAAGCACACTAGTAATGGCATCGCTTTTTTGTTTTTCGTAACTAATTTCTTCATTTCTTGTTCTAATTTTATAAATTATAAAATTTAAAATACATGAAATTAGGTAAAGATACGCCAATACCGAAAAAAGCATAGCCAATCCATCAAGAAAATCGTCAGGACCACCAACACCGATAGAATGCAGAACAAGGCCTAACGGAATAAAAATAAGCCAAAGAATTTTCGTTGTAACGACATCGATTATAGGTGATCTACAGCCACCGAAGCAATTCTCACCTCCCGGGCCTATTAACTGAGGGGCGACAAAAATAACACCCACAGAAATGATAACCATAAACAATATAATGATAATTGTCTTATTTGGCTTAAAAAAATCCTTCATTTTATTCCCCTTTTAAAAATTAACTTTCTAAAATTTCATTTTATTTCTTAAACCTCGCATCCTCATCCAGTACAATTTTTTTCTTCAACGATCTTGCGCCGCGTCTTTTGAGGTCAATCATTTTGCTTTTGTCTTTCACGATTTGCAATGTCAATTCCTCACAAGCAATGTCAGCTGAGCCTTCAATGCTTTCGGATATTTCTTCCGCTCGGTAAAGCGCGTAGGGAGTCTTTACCATTAATTCTACGCGATACTTACCCTTTTTATCTAGGCAAATTTCCACCTCAAACTCCAAAACAGTCTTGATTATTCGATTGACTTTTTGTAATCTTTTTTCAATATAGGCCTCGGCCTTCTTGTTCGATTCCATACCCTTAAACATCATTCTCATGCTTTGTGGTTTTTTAACTACCATATGTTTTTGATCGAGATTATGAGGAAAATGACTTTTTCCCTAAAACCCCGATATGTTAATTAGACTAATCTATAACTAGAATCCGACATAAATGATCTCTTCTTTGATTTGAGTATCAAATTCTTCTCGTATCTTCTGCTTGATTATTCCGGCAAGAATTACAACATCCTCTGCAGTGCCCGTTCCGTCGTTGATAAAAAAATTAGCATGCTTCTCGCTCACCATTACTCCGCCAATTTTTTTCCCCTTAAAGCCAGCTTCTTCGATCAGCCAGCCAGCCGGAATCACTCCGTCCCTAGCTTTTGCCCCAGTATCCTTTTCGAATCCCGCAATCAATTCTTGATTTTCTGTCACTGGATTTTGAAAAAAACTACCAGAACTAAAGCCTTTTGGCTGATGCTCTGTGCGAATCTTGATAATTTCTTGCATCTTTTTTTCGATTGTCTCTTTTTCGCCTTTTGCAGCTTTTAGCTTAGCCGATAAAACAATCATTCCGGGGGTTTCCTTAAAAAAGCTATTTCGATAGGAAAAATTACAGTCCGCTTTTTTATACTCCACGATATTAGTACGACTGCCAAAAATTTCTAGCGCACGCACACTTTCAATATTGTTCGCTATCTCTCCGCCAAAAGCGCCAGCATTGCCACGAATAGCACCACCAACCGTGCCAGGAATCCCAATTGCCCATTCCATTCCTGTGAAACTATTTTCTTTAGCAAGATTGACTATGCGCGAAAGATTCTCTCCCGCCCAACACTCGATAGCTTCTCCTGCAATTTCAATTCCCCCTTGCCTACTGTTCGCTGATTCCTGCTCGTTGACTTCTGACGATTGCGGCTTAATCACCAACCCATCAAAACCCTTGTCACTAAATAAAACATTACTCCCCCCGCCAAGCATGAAAATTTCCAGCTTACTTTCATGGGCAAAATTTAGTGCTTCTAAAAGTTCATATTCATTCCTTATCGCACAAAAAAACTTCGCCGGTCCGCCGATTTTGAAAGTGGTAAGTGGTGCAAGTGGAATGTTTTTTTGAATGGTTAGCATATAATTATCTTGGCTCTATTTATACTACCATTCTAACACAAAAACCATCCAAATCATATTCCCTTCTGTCTATCATCTTTACGCACTTCTTCCCAGAAAAAGACCGCCAAAAATGAGCCTAAAACAACAAGCCAATCCTTTCCATCAATCGGAAGCATTCGCAGGTATTCCTGGCAGAACGGCAAATACATAAAAAGAAGCAAGATCACAAAGGATACTACGATCGAACCAATCGCATAAATATTCTTGAAAAATCCTAATTGGAACGGTGAAAGTGTTTCGCTACGCGCCTGCAAAAGATTGGCCATCTGTGTCATCGAAAGGACCGCGTAAGCCGCTGTAGTCGATTTAAGATACAAGACACTATCCACAGAAAAACTCTCACCAAAATACCAGCCACCACGAAGCATTGACCAAATAAACGCTACGACCGCGCCTGTTGCCATAATCAATCCAAGATAGATAATCCGGCGAAAACCGCCAAAACTCATCACACTATTTTTGGAATTCAATCCCGTTTTTGATGTTCCCGGCTCTTCTGGCTCAAGGCCAAGCGCGAAGGACGGAAAGATATCTGTCCCCAAATCAACTGCCAAAATTTGCACAGCCGAAATTGGAGAAGGAATTTGCAAAAGCACGCCGATAATCACCGTAAATAACTCGCTAGCATTGGAAGTAAAAACGTAGTGTACAAATTTTTTGAGATTCTGAAAAACCGTTCGGCCAACTCGCACACCTTTCACAATTGAAGCAAAATTGTCGTCCATAAGAATCATACTTGCCGCTTCTTTCGAAACGTCCGTACCGATGATTCCCATGGCGACACCAATATCGGCTTTTTTGAGCGCGGGTGCATCATTCACACCATCTCCTGTCATAGCAACAACTTCGCCATTTTTTTTGAGCACTGTTGCAATCCGCAATTTCTGCTCCGGCGCAATCCGCGCAAAAACACAAACGCCTTTTTTGATTTTTTGATATAATTCCTTGTCAGATATCTCATCAAGTTGTTTACCGTTGATAACTAAATTATTTCCCAATTCCTGATTACTGTTCACTGATTTTTGTTCACTGATCAGTCCCACATTTTCTGCAATCGCTTTCGCCGTTATTTCATAATCACCCGTAATCATAACAACGCTGATGCCTAAGTTTCTACACTCCGCGATTGCGTTCCCCACATTCGCACGCGGTGGATCAATCATCGCCATCATTCCCACCCAAACCAAACCTTTTTCCGCTTCCAGTAAGTATTTATTTTCCGAAAATCCACCCAGATCGCGATAAGCAAAAGCCAAGACACGCAGAGCATCTTTTGACATTTGATTATACATCAACCTAGCGTTGTTTTTTTCCTCCTCATTGAAAGGCAAAATACTTTCCCCGATTTTGATAAAATTACAAAGATCAATCATTACATCTGGCGAGCCCTTGACATAGGAGATTGTTTTGGCATTTTTATCCCCCACCACTTTTTCGCCCGTTACACCACTGCCAAGCCGAGAGCTACGTGAAAAAGTGGTGGGAGATGAATATATCACGCTCATCCGCATTCGCTCTGAAGAAAATGGATTTTCATCAACCTTCTTCTCCCCTCTCTCGTAGATTTTTTTTGTCTTATTATATTTTTGCCCCGCCACAATAATCGCTCCTTCCGTCGGATCGCCAATTATCTTATAGCTTTTTTCGTCATACGCAAGACTAGCATCATTGCAAAGCGTTCCTATTTTAAATAGCAATTCCAGGTTAGGAACGACTTTCGGATCAATTTTTTCACCCTTATAATAAAAATTTCCAGCTGGAACATAACCCGCTCCATCCAACTCCAAAAGCTCTCCATTGATTACAATCTTCGTCACAGCCAATTCATTGCGAGTAATCGTTCCGGTTTTATCCGTACATATCATTGAGACGGAACCGAGAGTCTCAACAGCATTTAATTTTTTAGCCAACACATTTTCTTTAATAAGGCGCTTCATACCAAAAGACAGCGCCACGGAAATGGCCGCTGGCAACCCCTCTGGAACGACAGAAACTGAGAGAGCTAGGGCAAATAGAAAATTCTGATAGAGAGACATCTTGAAATATTGCCCAGCGACAAGAACTACAATGCCGATGAAAACAGAGAGAATTGTCACATCCCGTCCAAGCGTACGCATTTGCTTTTGAAGTGGCGTCAGATCATTTTCAACTTCTTGCGTAAGATGCGCGATGCGCCCAAGCTCCGTATTCATTCCAGTGCCTGTCACCACAAATCTTGCTTCGCCAGTTGCCACCGTCTCCCCCATAAAAACCATATTATCAATATCAGCAAAAACTACACCGTTGTCCTCGATTATTTTTGATTCTTTCCTTTTTGGTTTCGATTCCCCAGTAAAAATGAAACTATTAACTTTCAAGTCATAACTTTCCAAAATATATCCATCCGCTGCGATACTATCGCCAGCCGCGATAAAAACAATATCCCCAGGCACAACCAGCTTCGTATCAAGCTGTCTTTTCTCGCTCAAGCGAAACACAAGTGCGTAACTAGCTGTTAACTTTTTAATGCTTTCCAAAACTCGGTCCGCCTTGAACTCCTGAAAAAAACCAACCGTAGCATTCAAAAGAACGATAATGGAAATAATTGTCGCATCGCGATATTCCCCAAAAGCCAAAGCCAGTCCCGCTGCCACAAGCAAAATCCAAACCAGTGCATCATTAAATTGAGCGAAAATTAATTTCAACCATTTCCAATTTTGCTTTTTAGTGATCTTATTTTCTCCAAACTCAGTTAGCCTGTTTTTCGCTTCGTCCAAACTCAATCCATCCTGATTTGAATTGAATTTTTTCAAGACTTCTTCGGGAGTGAGATTGTAAATTTGTTTTTTTCCGCCCAAGGCGGATACATGTTTTGGCATTTTTATTTTTACTATATTTTTATTTTTCTTTTAACTTCGATACCACCTCCCAGACATTTCCGGCGCCAATAGCGATGACGACATCATCTGAGCCAATTTTGTCTTTGAGAAATCCCACCGCTTCATCGATTGTTGCAATGTATTCCGCTTTTCCTCTATCATATTTATTAACTAGCTCCACCAAGTCTTTGGAATGCACACCACCTTGCGCTTCACGCGCGCTACCATAGATATCCAAAATTATCACCCTATCCGCATCAGCAAAGCTTTGTGAAAATTCAGAAAGCAAAGCTTTGGTGCGAGTGAAAGTGTGCGGATGAAAAGCCGCCCAAATATTTTTTTCCGGATATAGGCCACGCGCAGCGCTCAGCGTCGCACGAATTTCATCCGGATGATGCCCATAATCATCAATCAAAATTGCGCCATGCCTCGAGCCAATAAATTCAAACCTCCGCGATGTTCCACGAAATAATCTAAGCGTTTCCTGAATTTTTTCCGCACCAAAATTAAGCTTATGGCAAACGACAATCACAGCAAGAGCATTCAATACATTATGCTTCCCTACTAGTCCAATCTCGAACCTACCAAGCAAATCTTCTCCCCGCAAGACATCAAAAGATTGAACATGTAATTCATTTTCTTTTTTCAATTCTAAATTAGAAATCTGATAATCACAATCAGTAGAAAAACCATAGGTCAAAACCGCACAAGTAGCTGATTTTGCAACCTCTAATGTGTTCGTCGCGTCACCACAAACAACTAAAAAACCAGTTTTGGGAATACGCGCCACAAAATCCTTAAACACTTGTTTATACGAATCAAAATCAAGAAAAAAATCCGGATGATCATAATCACAACTCGTCAGGATGACGCCATTAGGATTATAGCGCGCTAATTTATTTTGATACTCATCTGCTTCCATCACAAAAAATTCACCCTCACCAATTAGTGCATTGCCACCCCAATTTGTCACTCGGCTACCAATCGCAGCCGAAGGATCAGCGCCGAGCTCTTTCAAAGTATTAGCAAGCCACGCCGAGGTAGTCGTTTTTCCATGTGTCCCACAAATCGCAATGCCATATTTAACATTAAACAACTGAGCAAGTATCTCGGGATAACTGAGCATGGGCAATTTTCTTTTCAAGGCTTCCTGAAATTCGACATTATTTTTCACATTATAGACAGTAGAGTAAATCACCAAATCGACATCCTTGGGAATATTTTCAACTGAAAAATTCTCAAAATATTTAATTTTGTTTTTTTGTAAAACTTCATCCGTGAAAAATTTTTCTGCCGTATCCGAGCCCGTCACTTCAATTCCTTCGGAGTTCAAAATTTCCACCACACCGACAACACCAGAACCCTTGATGCCGATCACATAGACTTTCTTTAATTTTCTTAAATCTAGTTCCATATAGTTATTTTATTCTTTAATCATTCCTAAAATTCCATCTGCGATTTTTTCTGCCGCATCCGGATGATAAAATGTCCCGATATTTGCGGAGAGGTTATTGCGCAATGTTTCGTTATCCATAATTTCATCAATTTTTTCCAATAACATATGCTCCCCCATATTATTTTCCTCCATCACTACACAACCACCGATTCGTGCCAAAGAATAGGCATTCATTCTTTGATGATCACTAGCAGAAGTCTCCAATGGAATAATAATAGCCGGTTTTTTATTGGCGGCGATTTCTGCAATAGAAGTGCTCCCCGCCCTCGAAATGACCAAATCCGCAGCTGCCAAAATATCTATTAGCTCTTCTTTGAAAAATGGCGCGGCAAAATAGCCATCATGCCCCACCTTATAACCAAGCTCCCCTGCCATACGACTAACTTCCTCGAAATTATTTTCACCAACCTGATGAACAACCTGATACTTATGCAAAAGCCGAGGAAGAAGACGCACGATTTTGTCATTGATATTCTTTGCTCCCTGTGACCCACCCCAAACAAAAATAATCTTTCGTGATTCAGTGAAACCTAAAAATTGTCGTGCCTTTTCAACGCTACCCTTATTAATATTATCGCGTAATGGATTTCCCGTGAGCACAACCTGCGCAGCCGGAAAATATTTCTCTGCTTCCATATATGACACAGCAACACGGCTGGAAAATTTTCCCAGCATCGAATTGGCCAAGCCCGGGTTGGAATCAGACTCATGAATGAGGATTGGAATGCGGTATAGCCAACCAGCGACAACGACAGGAAACGAAGCGTAGCCTCCCTTGGAAAAAATGGCGTCAGGCATCAACACCAATAAAAGCCACATGGATTTCACGATTCCCAATGGAATTTTGAAAAAATCCAAGATGTTTCGAAAAGAAAAATAGCGTCGCAACTTTCCTGTCTGGATATTTCTAATAGGAATATTTTCTTGCCCCATAATATCATCTTCTAATTTTCCTTTTGGTCCAATGAAACAAAACTCGACTTCAGGAACTTTTTCTCTGATCTTCCTCGCCACCGCCACAAGCGGTGTAAGATGTCCACCAGTTCCTCCTCCAGCAAGAATGATACGCATAAAATTTATCTAGTATATAACTTACGCCTTTACCAAAAACAATCTTTAAAACGCGTGGTGTCTCAGAGCTTGTTTTTGTTTATTTTAGCCCCTAAAATCACTAGGGTTTTAAACCAATCTTGGCTATGGAAAAGCTTGCTTTTGGCAAACGCGTAAGTCCTCTAATACTTTAGTTATTTAAAATTCTAATAATTCCCACATTCGCATCAACCTCGACCAAATCACCATCATGTAAAACTTGAGTAGCGACTTTTGTTCCCACGACACAGGGAATGCCCAGCTCCCTACTGATAATCGCAGCATGGCAAGTAATACCACCCTCATCTGTTATTATAGCAGAAGCTTTTCGCATAGCAGGAACATAGTCAGGTGTAGTCATTCCACACACTAAAATTTCACCTTTTTTTACCTTCTTTAAAGCTTCTACATATCCCGCGCACACTTTCACTTTTGACCTCACCATCCCCTTGGATGCGGCAAAACCCCTAAATTCCCTTACCAAATCATGTTTCCCATTTTCTAGGCCAATATACTTCTTGCTTTCACTGAGAGCCTTCTCTCCTGATAACCAAGAAGTGCTACCCTTATACACTACACTAAAAAAGGCTTTTTTTCTATTTTCTAGTTCCTCCCTGTCAAACGATTTGTTTAACAAAAATTCTTTCACCTCATCTTCCCAAAACCACAATAGATTTTTCACTGGAATACCAATCCTCTTACTAATCTCCTCCAGCACCTGATGCGACGCATAAACAGTTCTCATTTGCATCTCTTTTCTCACATCATGATAATAGGCCAGCTCGTCCAAGACATCCAGCCAATACGCAATATTTTTTGACAACCCATATTGCTTGATTATTATTTTTCTTTTGTTTTTTATCTCCCGACCATAGCTTTTTATTTTCCCCAAGCGTTCAGCTAAATTTTTGAGCTTGAAATGTTTTGTAATTTTTTTCGCAAAATACTGCTCGCTATGGGGATGCATATTTTCCCACCCAAGACTTATCCACCAATATTTCTTAAAAATAGTTTTAGCTATTTCCCCAACTGATTTTCCACTAATAATACCTCGAATAATATCCTCTTCTTCTCTAATCAAATACGTCAAACAGCTTGGGACAGTTAGCTCTTTGTAAACATTCAGCGCCTCAGCTTCTGTTGCAGCTTTCAATTCAGTCTTAATTTTTTCCATCAAAAAATCTTCAAAAACAACATCAATTACGTCGATATAGGGATTCATGAGACCATGCGCGTTGGCAGATTCTTTGTAAATATAATCGTACAGTCCGAGCAACTCTCTGTCACTAAATTTTCCCAGATCCATCCTTCTTACTTTATCCGCCGCTTTTAGCGCTCTTTTGCAAAATTCATCAAATTTCTTAAAATCCCTTTCTTGCCCCCTCTTCGTCTCACATCTTTTGAGGATTGAAGCGCCTAGGAAAAGAACATCGTCTTCTTTCCATGCCCACCACAATTTATCTTCAATATTAATATAGAAGAAAGCTAGAAAATTAAAGCCAATCAGCTTTTCTGACAGCTGATGCGCTTTAAAGGAAAGTGAGAATGAGTGAGGGAAAATTGTTCCTCGTGTATAAATTTTCCAAGTCATATCCATGATTTACTAATTAGCAGACTAAACAATAAATTCCTTGCCTCTGTAATTGAAGATGGTCTTTCCATCTTTTGTCTCTAACTGCATCAGTTCGGTTTCTTTTATCAACTCCCCACCTAGTTTTTCAAATCCCTCCATTGTTACTTGACCATTATTGGACAAATATATTGCGGTAGCATCCAAATTCACACTATGCCCTACACCGCCCACCATAATTGGCCGACTCCCTCCAATCAGTTTTCGAGCAAAATCATTAATTCTTTTTAGTCCCTCGATGTGCTCTTTTGCCATCTCAGCTGGATTCGGTCCTTGCAAAGACGACCCATCAATGCGTCCTTCATTTTCAATCCAATCCTTGACGCATGCCATTTCATCATTATTGTGTTTTTCTAACAATGCTTGAAAATATTTTGTAAGATTTCCATCTTTTTCTGTCCACCTCCCAGCACCGAAACCAAATTCTTTCAAGAATAATGGAAAATCAATAACAATCTTTTTATCAGGATTACTTCTAACAATTTCTGCTAATTTATCAAGTGCCTTGCCATCTTTTTGACTCAACATGTCTTGAACTTCGCTTCTTGTGACAACCAGATAGCCCGGATTATCCTTGAGTAACTCCTGGAGCTCATCCCCATATATTTCTCCGGCTGATTTTGTTCTGTCCACTTCAGACGCACCGCTAATAATCACCACTGTTCCTGGTTTTGCCTTTTCAATCAAACTCAAGATCTCTTCCTTCGCTCTCTCTTTTGCCAAATCTACGCCACGCTCAGACGCGCCAGGATATCTTTCCGATTTAAGATCCTCGCCTTTGGGCTTTATCGTGTGCCGAGTCATAAACATACTTGATTCGTTTTGTTCCATATTTTTTTTATTAATTAATTATTTTTAATTCTTTATAATTCTAACAATTCCCTCATTTGCGTCAACCTCCACCAAATCACCATCTTTGAGAACTTGGGTAGCGATTTTGGTGCCGATGATGCAAGGAATGTTGAGCTCACGGGAAACAATAGCAGCGTGACACATAATCCCTCCTTCATCAGTTACAATCGCCGCCGCTTTTTTGATAACTGGCATAAGCTGAGGTCTGGTTTGTCCAGCTATTAGAATAGCTCCTTCCGCCATGTTTCTCATCGCTTCAGTCAGATTTTTATTATTCCAATCAATCATAAAAACTTTCCCTCGAACCATACCCTTGCAAGCCACAAATCCTTTTATCTCCAAAGTGTCTGAAATCTCGGAAGGCACAAGCTTTTCCTTGAGACTAATCGCTTCATTTCCAATGAATAATTTTTCCTCTTCATTTTCAACTAAAAACAAAAAGGCTTCCTGGCGTCTTTTTATTTCTTCTTCCGTCACTGCATGATCGTTATTTTCTATTATGTTCCTGATTTCATCCATCCTTATTTCCAAGATATTATCAAGACTAATTTCTTTCCCCAGCGCTAAAAGCGTGTTGGTAATAGTGTGACTAAACCGCATCCAACTGAGACGAATCTCCAATCGCAGCATGCCAAGTTTTCCCACGGCATTGGCAAGTTCCACGACCTCATTGGAAATTTCTTTCTCCCGAATAAATGCCTCTTTTTCTTGCATTAAGACTTTTTTTCTTTCATTAATATCTGATATCTTCTTATTAATATCAAAATCAATTTTTTCAAAAATACCCCAATAATACTTTTTATCCCATGGTCGCCCTCCCTCCCCGCTACCTAAAGACATATATTTATCAATATGCCTTTTTAATTTATTTTCCATCTCGCTAGCTTCGACCAATGAAGCCCTATCTAACTTTTTTTCTTGCATCATCCTGGCAATAGTCAGCCATTCAACTTCCTCTTTGGCGATCACATCCAATTCTTCCTGAGAAGAAAGTAAGCCGATATAATAATTAGCCTCTCGACTCAGTCCTTTTTTAGCCAGATATAATTTTATATCTTTTTCTATTTCAGAAAAATATTGTGGCTGACAAGCATGATAGTAGCTGTATATCTCATTAAAACAATCTGCTTGCGCTTCCAATAGGTTGAAAAGCGCTCTAGCGTTCTTTTTATCTAAGTCTTCTTTTAACACGTCAAAATACAATGCATCAGATTTTCCAATAGCCTCCTTGGAATTTTCAATATATTTCTTTAGTTCTTTTTGATTAGAAAATCTTTCCCGACCAATTGCGCCCGATACGTCCATTTCGGGAACTGAATTATAAAATGCTGTTCCCACGCTTTTGTGATAATAAAAAACAGCGTTTTTTTCGCTGATACCGGCCACCGTTTTATATTTATTCTTCCTAGAAAAATTGCGCATCACCAGCTCACCCCAAAAAACGCCCATCGCGTGCGCTCCCCACATTTTTTGATAGCTATTTTTCCTCTCCATACATCAAAAATTATCCAATCTTACTCAATACTACCCCATTTAAACCATAAAATCAAACTGACATTTGACTTTTTACGCTAGATATGCTATACTATTGGGTCAGTCGAGGAAAGTAGTTTTCATGTGCCACAATGGCAAAACAATCAACCAGTGAGGTGAATAGTGCTTAATATCAAACAAGTTCTTTGTGTATGTATTGGCAATTCCGATCGCAGCCCGCTTATGGCTGCCGTTCTGGGGATGTATCTCCAAAACGCTGGCCATGAAGTTACGGTAGAAAGCGCTGGAATGATGGAGTTCACCAAGAACGGTGGCTCCGCCAGTCCTAATGGCGTAGTTTCTGCCAAACGGTTAGGGCTTGATCTCTCTGGCCACCAGAAAAGATGGGTCGGCTCACTTGATCTATCACGATATGAACTCATCGTTTGCGTGGATGAGACGGTAGCCGGAGAACTTTTCGGGAAGTATAAGGTACCAACCGAAAAGATCTTTAACATTCAACTCTCCAACCCCTGGCCATCCAGCGACCAGCGAGACCATGACGAAGTTGCCGAAAACGTCATGGCCAAGATGTACAGGGTGGTAACGCGCCGGTTTTCTGAAAAATAACCGCCACAACCTCAGCCCAATCTCCTGCGAGAGATTGGGCTGTTTTTTTATTTCAAAATTCTAACCACCCCATTATCCGCGTCTACTTCCACCAAATCTCCGTCCTTCAATGCCGCTGTCAGATTTTCGATACCAATAATACAAGGCACACCCAACTCTCTTGAGATAATCGCTGCGTGACAAGTGATGCCACCCTGCTCAGTTAGTATGGCAGAAGCTTTTCTGAGAATTGGCATAAATTCCGGTCTAGTCATTGAAGCAACGATAATCTCTCCTTTTCCCATCTTATGAAAATCGTGTTTTCCAATGATTATCCTTGCTATTCCCTTAACCTTACCTTTATTGGCAACCACTCCTGTTAAAAGCTTTTCCTTGTCCACCACCACTTCTTGATTAAAGGGATACTTTTGCCATTTTTCATTGGGTATAATTTCTATGCCATCAGGAGACATGCGTTCATTTCTTTTGTCCAGATATTCCGGAAGTTTTTTATTTTTATACTGCTCAAACTCTGCCACCGATAACAGTCTGGCTTTCAGATAATCTTTTTTCAATCTTTGACATTCCTGCTTTAAATATCGGTCTAGCAAAACCACACCAATCATCCCTACTTTTTTTCTCACATCTCTCAAATATATCAGAAGAGAAATCCATTCCTGCAAATTTTTTGGAGCGGAAATTTTTCCACCGACACTTTTGGTTTTTTCCTGTTTCGTATCCATCAGCCGAGCTTCTTTTGCATATAAATCATCAATTGTCAGCACATTTTCTCCTTGATAATCAGATTTAATCCAAGCATATTTCGCCAGGTGGCGCTCAAGTGCCCTGCCTAGTTCTGGTTTTTTATATTTTTTTGAAAATATTTCATACAATTCATATTCCTCCTCCATCAAAAAAGAACTGTATGGGGATTGCAAATTTTCTGAGAGCGAAGCATCTTTCTTGAGATATTCATCAATAGCATAATCAAGAGGATAACCGAACGCCAAGGCTTTATTGAATACTTTCTCGTAATTGGGGAAAAAATCATTGAGATTGGAAACATGACCGGTGAGCTTATCTCTCAAGATAATTTCTTGAAGATCTCTTGCCAATGGAATAATCTTATTCACAAGCGCAAGAAGTTCTTTTTCCAGTTTTTGATCACCTTTTTTCAGTAGCGCAAAAAGTTTTTTTCCCGGCTCAAGGAGAACGTTTTTATTAGTGCAAGTTCTGTGTATACCATCGAAAGAATATTCGCCAAATATCTCCCCCCATAAATAGACCCCTTCATATTTAAAAGTAGGAATCAGCCTATTTGCCATAAAATACCGATAGGCCGGAAATTTGAACTTGAAATATTCATCATTTTTCGCCTTTTCCAAAATCCTAACGATTCCATTATCCGCATCCACTTCAACCAAATCACCATTCTTTATAATTTCAGTCGCTCCCTCCAATCCGACAATGCAAGGGATGTCTAATTCCCGAGAAACGATGGCGGCGTGCGACATCAGTCCTCCTTGATTAGCCACAATTGCGCTGGCTTTCTCGCAAGCAGTCATGATCTCAGGCGAAGTTGTCTCAGTGATAAGAATAGCGCCTTTTTCCATCTCATCAATAAATTTTCCGATACCCCTGTGATCATAGCCCTTATCAAGAACATAAGCATTACCCACGACTTTGCCCCTATTGGCAACCGTGCCACTCAGTATTTCACGGTGATCGTTATGATTTGATAAAAATTGATCAATAATTTCCAAAGCTTCCGATTCAAAGGCAGTGCTCTTGGACCCATTTATTGGATACGTGACATAAGTTTCCCATTTACGAATGTCTTTTTTGGCATTATTGCTATTCCAAAGCAAACTAATATCCTGCCAGGCATAATTATACAGTTCATCTTTTTTAATAGCTATTATCTTAGAAACTGCCTCAAGGACTTCGTTTAGGTAATTATTGCCAGAAAAATATTGCCTATTCAAAAGTTCTCGACCCTTTTCTTTGAGAGCTCCAAATTCTACTTCAAATTCTTTATTTGCTTGGGAAATCCCATCGGTGTAGAAATATTGCGTATATGCATAATATGACTCCGCTTTTTTAAATAGATCAATAAGCGCTTCAAATATTTCTTTGGTAATAACTTTATTTGGATTAAATATTTCGCGAAAGTGTTTATCATAAGCATCAATAAATTTCAGATATTCACTTCTAAATTCCTCATACTTCTCCATATTCTCATACAACTCCGCTCCTTCTGCTAAAGTTTTGTTTTTTTCTTCAATGGGCATGTAGCATGTCCAAATGGAATTTTTATACATCGTCACGAATCCATATTTTGGGGCATACACATCCGTAATAATATCCGAAATTAGAAACGACATATTCGGTCCGCCAAAAACACGCTCATACTTTTTGTTGAAAACAATTCCACTTTCTTCATCAGAGTTTCTTCTTAAAATTCTCACCACTCCCTCATTAGCATCCACTTCCACCAAATCGCCATTTTGGATAACCTCTGTTGCAATACTTGTCCCCACAATACACGGGATGCCGATTTCTCGTGAAATAATCGCTGCATGACTCATCATGCCTCCCTGATTAGTCACGATAGCGCTAGCTTTTTGGCAAGCTACCATTATTTCAGGCGCCGTAGTTTCAGCTACCAATATTTCTCCCTTTTTCATAGAATCAATCATTTCTTTCAATAGATGAAAATCATTCAAGCCAAATTTAAAAACTCGAGCTTCGCCTTTCGCATATCCCTTATTGGCAACTTGCCCTTTCAACACATTTCCGCTTTCAGATTGCTCCGAATTAAATTCTTTAATCATTTTCTCCGCTTCCGTTCCATGATAACTAGCAATCCCCTCCTTTTTTCCTTTTGAAATATACGCTCTTTTTCTTTGCAAAATTATTTTTTCATCCACAATACCCCCCTCAAACAAATCGAGAATTTCTTGTTGATTATATGTCAGAAGAAAATCTGATGAAATTTTGAATTTTTCGGATAATCTATTCATTAGTTGGAGCAAGTAGGTATCTTTTTCGAAAAATATTTTATTCAAAAATTTTCGACCATCTATTTTTAGCTGCTCAAAAGTTGCAAAATTTTCTTTGATAGCCAGGTTATTCTCCTGCTCAAAGTATGCCTTTTCAGTATAAAAAAATTCTGCTTTTGAATAATACGAAAAAAGTTTTGCCACCCTATTCAAGAATTCTCTTGTCTGGCTTTTGTCCAAATCTTTACTGTGGATAACATTCTTAAAGAACTTCTCGGAATTTTCCATATACTTCTTAAAGTCATCCCTATACTCTGCATATCTTTTTTTGTCACCATAAATCTTAAACCCATCTTGGTGAGTTTTTTCCATTTTCGATAGAGGCAAATATGCTACCCACAACTTAGGATCAGACAGAATCAAAACATCTAATTTTTTATAGTAAGTCAAAAAAAGTGACGTTACGAGATAAGGAAGAGAATTTTGCCATTTAAACATTTGTTGGTAGTCCGACAATTTCCCAATTACTTTTCCATCCTTTTTGCCTAAATTATTCTCCAAGATTCCACTTCCACTGCCAACATTTTTCTTTGGCATATCTCCCAACTTTTTGATAAGCGTCGTAATCGGTCTCGATTGCACAATATAGAATTTCTTGTTTTCATATGCCCACTCAATGTCCACCGGGAATTGATAGTGGTCTTCGATTTTTATGATTAGATCTGACAATTCCAGGATTTGTTTTTTTGATAGTTTTTGTTTTTTGCCTTCTTTCTCGGGAATATCTTGCCAGGCATTTCCGCCATCTTTTTTTCTAAAAAGTCCCTTGGGCTGCTGGGAAATATTGATGTCCTCTATTTTTCTCGGATTTTTGCTCACCACATAGGCATCCGGCGTAATTGACCCGGAAACAATCGCTTCGCCCAAACCAAAGCCAGCTTCGATAATCATTTGATTATAATCCTCGGTGACTGGATGAACGGAAAAAGCGATGCCAGAAATTTCACTTTGGATCATTTTTTGCACGACCACTGCCACGGATATTTTTTGCTTGTGCAGTTTTTTTTCAAAGCGATAAAAGATGGCTCTCGGCGTGAAAAGTGACGCCCAACATTTTTGGACGTTTCTGAGAAGTGCTTCTTGGTTCGTATTGAGATAACTGTCTAGCTGCCCAGCCCAGGCCGCTTCTGCACCATCTTCGGCGGTGGCACTTGATCTCACGGCTACAAACTTGGCATCTAGTTTTTTGAAGTTTTCCTGAATCTCTTTTGCAATATCTTCCGGCATCTTAGCTTGGAGAATTAGCGCTTGAATTTCTTCTGACGCATTTTCCACCGTATGCATTTTCTGATTATCCACAGTTTTGAGAATTGCCTCAATTTCCACATTCAAATCCGTTTCGGCAAGGAACTGTTCGAAAGCATCAGAAAGCACGACAAAGCCGGGTGGAACTGGAATTCCCGCGTTTGTCATTTCGCCAAGTGACGCACCTTTGCCACCGGCGATTTGAGCGTCTGATTTGGATAGTTGTTGGAAGTTTTTTGTAAGCATATTGAGGCTCAAATCAGCTCTAGCTAAGCGACGGCTTGACAATTAGCTGAATTTGATATATAATTAGCAGTTAAAATAAAAAGCTTGGAAGTACATTTTACAAACCAATAGCAATTATGAAAGGACCCGAGAATGAACGAAATTTTTGTAGTAACTCATGGTGATAAGACTAATGGCCCAAATCCCCGCATGACTCCCAAGGGATTTGAAGAAATCGCATCTCTCCGCCACCTCCTTCCCGTAAAAATACCCGTTTTGGTTGTTGGAACCGGGGGACGCCATCTTGATGTGGCCACAGCACTGAATTACAATGAAATCCGTCGTTATTCTTCCGTTGTTGGCGATCCCGACAGCATGGAAGTCATTGACGGTGAAAAAATTGTAATCCTGTCCGATGGAACCCATATCAATATCGCCCTGTACACCTCCCTCGCCGACAACTCCGTATCTGCAAAAAGGTTTATCACAGGGCTTGCAGATAAAACTGTGGTTTGTTCCGGCAGACCTTTCATGATCGCCTTGGGCATCAACGGAAAGAGCGCGGCAGTATATCGCATCCTCTGTAATGACGGAGAAATTCGTCAGATTGATCAGATGATTGCATATGGAGTTTTTGACCCCGCACTCCAAATGTAATTGGCAAACCAACCAACTACGTCGCTAGCCTAATGATATATCGTGAACCTTGTGTTCACACTATCATTGGGCTAGTTTTTTTATTTGGCCTTTTTTCATATCCATTTCAATGAACTCTCCGTTTTTCAAAAATTTTGTCGCGATTTTTGTGCCGATAATCGCAGGCTTTCCCAGCTCGCGGCTCACAATCGCCGCGTGACACGTCACGCCGCCTTCGTCGGTGATGATGGCGAGGCTGCGACGCATCGCCGGAACATATTCCGGCGTAGTCATCGCCGTCACCAAAATTTCTCCGTCTTTTAATTTATTCATCTCTTGCGGTGTACTAAGAATTCTAACGATTCCTCGCACAATTGGAACACTCCCCTTGCTTCCCACACTGCCTTTTAAAATCAAACCATCCGAAGCGACATCCTCTCCAATCATTTCTTTGAACATTTTTTTCGCTCTTGGGCCAGTGATAATGTCCAGCTTCCCATCATGCCTATAAAACATCACAGGGCTTTTCATTCTTTCTTCTCCCAACTTAATAATTTTTTTCGGATCATTCTGATATTGCCTAATCTCATCCAAAATAAGATGCTTTAGCACCAAGCAATCATGCCCCAAGATTCGTGCTATATGTTCTATTACACCTTGAAATGCAATGTGCGATTGAAAAGTATACTCCTTTCGTTCGTCCGTCATTTTGGCTAAGGTCTGGATGATTTTGATCTGTCTTCTCAGCTCTTTCGATAAGTGATATTTTGCAAAAATTTTTCCCTGCCTTTCTTTTATTTTCGAGCTGTAGCTGTCTATTTTTTCAATTTTTTGCTTAATTTCTCTTGAATTCATTTTTTCCACCATTTCTCGCACGGCTTTTTCATAATACTTTGTATCATAAAGATCTGGACCATCATAACCGAAAGGAATCCAATGATATTTTTTTACCAATGCAGCCATGCCCCTCCTTGCATCACCTGAAAGAATCCACTTCTTATTGCTTCGCAAATCACTTTTTAATTTTAGCGCTATTTTCAAAATTCCCAACTCTTCCTTTGCACTGAAGGATAATTCATTCGGTGTCAAAAGTGTATATATCTCTTCTTCTGATATACCCAACATACCCAGCTTGTTTTTGAGCTTTATTTGAAAATATTCACCTCCGATAAGCCAAGTCGGCATATTAACATGATCAAAATCAACCCACGCATTTTCAATTTTTTGATACTCCGCAAAAAGTTGGTCTAAATTGAGATTGCCCAATTTCAATCTTCGGATTTCCTTTGAAAGCAAAACCAAGAATCTCCCCCTTTCCCTTTGCAGCTTATACACATTGGGAATATACTTTTTATCCTCAATCATTCTTTTTGCGATATATTCTCCAATATCAGTCCACTCCTCTCCTATGTAAAATGCGATTATTTCTTCATTTTCAAGATAATTCCAGATCTTTTTTAGAGCGACATGATGGATATTTCTTGCGCCCTCACTCGATTGGCTTTTGCCATTCCAAATCGCAGGAAGCGGCATCACCCTCCTGTTACGCAAAATTTTATACTTATTCTTTTTAAGTTCTTTCATATAGCTGACTACTGTAAATTGTTAATTCAATCTAACTTCTTTTTTTAATAAGCTCTTTCCCATCCACATCAATTGAAACAGTCTCGCAATTGCCCAAATTATGATCTCCCAAATATTTATTCATTGCATATCCCATGTAGTTTTCATGACCAAAAGATAGCACTTTTACATTTTTACCATGCCCGACTTCTTTAATCTTATTTTGAGCAAATTCAGTAAGTCTTAATAATTTTTGAAAAGTTGTTGCATATTCATCTCGGGAAGATTTTATTTCGGGAAATATTTTTTGGATCGCCTCTGAATGTTTATAGAAATTAGCGCCCCATGACCCTTGATCATCCGAGTTGATTATTTCTCTCGCTTCTTTCCATTTTCGCTTAGTCTCTTCGTCAACTGCACTCCAATTGATTTCACCCAAGTACGCTTCCGGATTAAACACATTTCCCACTAATGAATTTGGAATTTTCAGCGATAGACTGTCAATTGCTTTGATATTTTCGTCGGCTAATTTTCTGGTTATGCCGCTCTTTTTTTCCTTGTTTTCTTCGGTATAGGGAATAATAATTTCAAAACCTTTTTCCTTGGCAATGTCCCGATAAATTTTAGCGGTCTCAAACGCTCGCATCTCTTTGCTGGATGCAAAAAATAGCGCGTCCGTTTCCGGATTCATTGTCGCGAAGAGTTCTTCTGCTTTTTTTCTCGCTAGCTCAATCCCCGCTTCTGGCAAATCATTCTCCAATTGCCTGTTTGGATCATGAGGGGCCTCCGGATTCTCCGATTTAACTGCTTCTCCGTAGGTTCCATACTTTGCCTTACTATGCCTCGTAAAAAGAATTTCTCCTCCGTTTCCCATTTTTTCACTCATATTTTTTGATTTTAAAAAATTAAATCAATTATTCAAACTCGTCTGTTTGGAAATATTCAAAAGCACCCCGATTCCTGCCATCAAAAAAACCAGTGATGTTCCGCCGTAACTGATGAATGGTAATGGAATACCGGTGAGTGGAATGAGTCCGGAGATAGCTGAGATGTTAATGAAAGCTTGAAAAGTGATCCAGCATGTAATGCCAATCGCCGTGAGTTGGGAAAAGCGATCAGGGGCATTCTTGGCAATCCGAAAGCCAATCATCGCAAGAGACAAAAATAATAAAACCAACGAAACAACACCAATCATCCCAAGCTCCTCTCCAATAATAGCAAAAATTGAATCGCCCACCGGTTCCGGTAAATAGTTGAATTTTTGCAAACTATGGCCTAATCCCACTCCAAAAATTCCCCCGGAACCGATTGCAAGAAGCGCTTGATTGATTTGATAGCCAATCCCGCGCGGATCAAGTTCGGGGTGAAGAAATACCAAAAAACGATCCATGCGATAGGATTCAAATTTAATGAGAATGGCAAGCGCGGCAAATCCAGAAGCAGCGATCATAAACATATGTGAGAGTCGAGCGCCTGAAATAAAAAATATTGACATGGCAATAAAAATGATTACGCCTAGCGTTCCCATGTCTGGCTGTTTTTCCAAAAGAAAACTGACAACTCCCACCACGGCAAGAAAGGGAATCAAGCCTTCATAGAAATCTTTCACTTTTTCAGCGCGACTTTCGAGCCAAGCCGAGAGATAGATAATGATCGACAATTTCAACATTTCCGAAGGTTGAAAAGAAAACGGACCCAATTGAAGCCAGCGGCTCGCGCCATATATCTTCGAGCCGACTCCTGGCACAAAGACTAAAACGAGAAAGAAAATACTTAAGATAAAAAGGGGGAAGGCAATTTTTTTCCAAAAGTTGTAGTCAATTTTTTGCGTGACATATAAAACAAAAAATCCTGGCAAAACACCGTAGAAAAGTTGATGTTTAAAGAAATAATAGGAATCTCCGAAGCGACTGCGAGAATAGGCAATTCCGGCTGAAGCGATCATTGCCAGGCCAAAAGTAATGAGGAGAAGCACTACGAAAAGTAAATTTTTATTCACTCCATGTCGTTCACGTTTGGCCATTTTTTTCGAAATTAAATAAGTTTAATTTTTTTCTCGCCACTTTCCTATCTCGCCGTGATTGCCACCCAAAAGAACTGCCGGGACTTCCCAACCATTGAAACTGGCTGGTTTACTATATTGAGGATGCTCTTTATAATTTTTCCGACTGTGCGATTCGTACTTGGAACTGGCATCATTGCCTAAAACTCCAGGCAAAAGCCGCGTCACCGAGTCAATCACAACCATTGCCGGAAGTTCACCTCCCGTGAGAACATAATCTCCAATGGAAATTTCTTCATCAGCAATACTCTGCGCTACGCGCTCATCCACACCTTCATATCGTCCACAGATTAAAATCAGCTTGTCATATTTCGCCAATCTTTCCGCTGACCGCTGGGTATATTTTTTGCCTTTGGCAGAGAAAAGGATTATGCGCGTTTTGCTCCCGATGACTATAGTTTTTTTAGACTTTTTCGCAATCAGCTTTTTCACCGCCTCGACGCAAGCATAGATCGGCTGAACTTGAAGTACCATTCCTGCCCCACCACCATAAGGAGTGTCATCAATTTTCCCATGCTTGTCTGTCGTATAATCCCGCAAATTATGTGTGAAAATTTCTATAATCCGGCTTTTTTGAGCACGGCCAATTATAGACTCGGAAAGATATGAGTCCAAAATACGCGGAAAAATTGTAACAATGTGGAATTGCATAATACATTCATAATAGCAAAACAAATCAAAAAAGGCCAGCATCCGCCAGCCTTTTTGCATATTTCTAAATTTAGGTAGTATTAAACAATATCACCTACGACATCGTCAATACTTTTTCGTACCTCTTCTCTTGGCTCCCTATCTTCTCTTGGTTTTCGCTCAGATCCTTCTGGCTCGTTAATCTTGAGATTAACTCGAGCATTATTCCTTGCACCAATCACACGCAAAAGTGTTCGCAAAGCTTTTGCTGTAGCACCCTCACGACCGATGATCATTCCCATATCTTCAGGATTGACATCAAGCGTAATTAGCACACCCATTTCATCAATCTTCCTTTCCACTCTAACATCATCTGGTTTGTTAACAATTTGTTTTACAACATATTCAACAAACTCTTTGTCAGTAACTTGGATTGTAGTCATAAACGCAATTCTAGATTAAAGATTATTAACTTCGAGTAAGAGGGCTTCGGAAGATCGACCGGCCCACCATCGCTGTCATTCGCTAAGCTATTAAGAATAGCCTTAACGAAATTCTCTTACTTCTTATACTATACTATTTATCAATTATTCTGTCAAAAAAAATGTGTGCCCCGGATGCGTCACAATTTACACCCTATTGAAATATGAAAGTTTTCAAAATTTTATTCACATTGTCCATCGTTTCATCGCCAAGCTCCGCTCTAATTACCCGCTCCTTAGTACTACTAATTGAATAGTAACCGGCTTTCTCGCATTCCGTTTGGCCGGAGTTAGGGTTGACATATTTTGTCTCATAACTTCCCACTTTCAAGGTCGACTCTGTGAGAGTGCAATTCTTTCGCTCCTTTTCTGAAAACTCCTTGCTATACCAAGATTGCAAATCTAACTTATCCTCATCGGAATACACCCTGAACTTCCAAGTTTTATTATTTTGAGAAACACGAACTAAATCCCCGCCATGGACCACTTGTGCATCGCTTGGATACTTAAATTCAAATTTATTTTTTTCATCTGTATAGGTTTTCCAGTCCTCCGTGCCATCCTTCGGCTTTTCTATTGTACTGTCTGGAGTTTTCTCTAGTTCCTTCACTTGTGGGTCAGTATTTTTTGGAGGCAGGCTCTGGGCAGCTTCTGATTCACTTGGATTGTTTTCTGGCACAGTATTCGTTGAAGCGCCCAATGCAGCCGGCGCGCCTGAAGCTGGCGAAGTGGCAGCAGCAATTTGTTTTTTTGCCAAATTAGCATCTGTTTCTTTTTTGATTTTTTCGAAAGCTTCGTCATTACCCTGATTAAACATCTGCCAAAAAACATTGCCAAAAATCAGGGCAACCAAACAAAATACGCCTACTAATAATATACTGCTATTCCGACTCATATGAAAACTTAAGTTAAATCACTTATTGCTAAATTTATTATAGCACAACCCCGCACTAACCTTGCACTGGCCTTTGGCCAATTCGCACCGGAGGTGCAAGTGCAAGGTTAGTGCGGGGCTGGACAAAACCGCAAAATCCCGCTAATATTTATCCATGGAAAGATTCAAACGCACTCTATTTTTTTGGTCCCTCGTCTTAATTTTCTTCATAATTACCCCGATTATCGTCTTGGAAGCCCGCGGTTATCGCTTCGATTGGCATCGAGGTGTTTTCGTTTATAGCGGAACGATTTCTTTCAAAGCCAATCCGCAAAACATCACCACAACTCTCAATGGCAATACTGATGAAACGGCTACGCCAAACAGAATCAATAACTCATTCAACCTTTCAGGCCTCCTTCCTGCAGATTACGAAATTGAAATCTCTGCAAAAGATTTCTATTCCTGGAATAAAAAAATCGACGTCCATAGCGGCATCTCTAGCGAATTTTGGAATGTTGTCCTAACAAGAAAAAATTACGAAAAAACCCCCTATGAAGCAGCACGTGGAATCGATAAGTTTTTTACATCACCCAGAAATCGCTTCATTGCTTTCACGACCAACGCGGAAAATGCACTCCTCGTGAAAGAATTAGATCTAGATAGTGAACTCGTTATCAGCAATTACACGCTTACCGGATGGAAACTTCTCGCGGAGGATAAGAAGGAAAATATCGAGTGGTCACCAGATGAAAATTATCTTTCTGTCCCTGTGGAAAAAAATAATGTGGCAGAATTAAAAACAAGCTCATTGGAAAACCACTTCCAAACCGCCTATTTCGTCATTGATCTTAGTGATAATAGCACAACAAACCTGAACACTTTTTTTGGAAAAAATGATATTCGTTATGCAAGGTGGGATCCAAAAGAAAAAGGCTATCTCTTCTTTTTGGAGGGCACATCGCTTTTTCGGGCAAACATCAAAGATGCGAGTGACATAACCAAAATTGCAAGCGACATCAGTGCATATGACTTGGCCTATAATGGTGTTTATTTTGTCCAATCACCCAACAATCTCATTTTCAAGACTAGTCTTGATGGAAAATCGGAAAAAGTTCAAATTACCAATAGCTTTCCCGACACGAATAACCCAACCATAAAAAGAATCACTGTCTATGACGAATCTCGTATCGCCTTTCTTGATCAAAATCAAAATCTTTTCATCTATAATAATGGAGAAAATGAAGAATATTTCCGAGCACTCGGAAGTCAAGTAACAGAAATGCACTTTTCTAATGATGGGAAAAAATTACTTTTTTATAGCAACAATGAAATCTCCGTATACTACACTCGCAATTGGACCGTACAGCCGATTCGCTATGAAAATGACTTGAACAATATCACACGCTATTCTGAAAACCTAAAAAACATCCAGTGGTACAAAGACTATGAACACATCATTTTTAGTGTTGGAAAATACACAAAAATAATCGAGCTAGACGCACGCGATCATCGCAACTGCCTAGATCTAATTAGTGGCAGCCTAGACACGCCTTTCGTCATCCATAATAATGGCCTGGAGAAACTCTTCTTTACTGATGAAAAAGATGGTGTCACAATCCTCAATTCCTTTATTTTCCCCGAACCAGTTCCAATCCTAGGAATAGGAGGAGCATAAAAAATCCCCTGCCAAGGCAGGGGATTTTTTATATAGATCCTTCTCCATCAGGGAGAAGGTGGCCCCGCCGAGGCGGGGATGAGGGAAATGGTACTATGTCAAGCAAAAACTAAATTAGCTTATTCTTAATTTATAGCCCTTGCCCTCACCTGTCACGTGCTCGTGACATCCTCTCCCGAAGGGCGAGGAGACTAAAATTAATTATTGATTATCACTCAATTTCCAATCACTTGAAAGATTAACCTGATAGACCATCTTCTTTTGACTCTTATATATAATTATCACTTCTCCCTTCACCTCGCCAGAGCCAGATTGTCTCTGGATTAAGAGGTCATAATTTTCCACCGCTGCTCTTGGCAGATCATAGAAAAATTCAATTGTTTTCGTTTGACCCAAAGGGACGCCCACTAATGTCCCAAAATATTTTTTGCCCAAGTCATCACCAAATCGCTTCTCGCCCAAATTCTTCGAATCTGTAAGCCAACTACTTTTTGGAGCGTAGACTCGCAGATAAGTCAGATAATCTTTTGTCATCCAATTTTTTTCCTTCCCAGTATGATTGTAGGTCACTTTCAAATTAGCCCGAGGAACATCTCCTGATAAATCTACCGTATAGTTAAATGACCGGCGCATGTAATAATCGCTTTTCAAAGATCCCATATTGGCATCAACCAACATCAGGTAGTCCTCTGACCAATTCTTGTCCACGCTACCATCCCACTGCGCAAGCTGCGCCTGTCTTTCCAGTTTATCATCCTTAAAATACAATTGAATGTCTTTGCGATTCAAATCATCCAAAATGATCTCTGCAAGTTTTATTTTCTCACTCATACTAAGCGTGAAAACTTTTTTCTGGATTTCTTTTGCCAACAGATTCATTATGCTTTTTCTCTCGCCTCTTTCAATACCCTGCTTGTAAGCTCCTTGTTCAACTTGATATTCTAGATCAAGAACTGCATTTTCACTGTCATAAGTTCCCGGATAACCTGGAATCTCCACCGGTCCCGTCACTTTGAGAAAAGAAGTGAGCACATTACTATTAATTGCCACAATCCCCGCAAAATCTTCCTGTCCCTGACCCAAGCGATAAAACTCATCAGCTTTCTTAGTATTCTCCAAAAAATCTGGAGAAAAATTTGAGTCGCGCAGCTTCCAATCCGAAACGCGTAAGGTTTCTTTGATTGGATATGGAGGAGCAATGCCATTGGGAACGCGTCCATCAAAATTCGAAAGGTCATGCGTGGAAAGATCTAAAACTTTTCCGTCTTGCATTTTTAAAACTCCAAACGAACCGATATATCCCCCGCCGGGACGAAGCTCCATGTTATTTTGAAAAAGCAACATAAACGTTTTTTCCTCTCCGTCTTTCGCAAAAAGATACTCAGCAAAGCCAGCCATTGTTTTGAACTTGGCCTTTTTAAGTTCGTTCATTGGCAAAAAATCGATAACAGCACTCATTGTCCCAAATTCCTTATTATTTTTCACTTGCCAATAAAAATACCAACCTACGAGAAATAGGATAGAAAAAATCCAAAATAAAATAAAATTGCGATTACTTTTTTGCATAAAAATTAACGATTTACAGGTTATTATTGCCAAATCATATTAACTGTTCAGCCTACACTAAATCTAGCTTTTTGTCAAGCATTTTTTAATGTAAAAACAGGCCGCTTTATCTTTCTTGGTTCAGAAAGACAAAGCGACCTGTGCTGTTCCAATGTATTATCAGAACTTGAACGAATCAACTGCAATCAGTGCTTTAAACCATTTGTCTTTGAATATCAGTTGGCCAGACTGATCTTCAACGGGTATGTAGGCTACCAACCCAGATACCATCGAATAGAGAAGTCCGGTGTTTGCATTTCCCAAGGCTGTCTCCACCGAAACCGGGTAATCAACCTTGCTATAATACACGGAAATACCAGTCCCCGAGAGTGCGCCCTTGATTGTATCGAGCACGCCAGAATCACCAAACACATAGTAGCTGACTGCTGGAGCGGTCGTTACATCCGCCGGATAAATCCATGGCGCCGGATAACGGGTTTTGCCATCCGATCCCGGTGTTGTATTGGCCTGGGTCATCGCTTCGGCCGCAGCCCATACTGGGTTATTAAACCCGGGCGTGGGCGTTCCTCCGAAAGGATTGAGTTGTTTCTCCCAAACATTACTACTGTTCAGGTACAACTTAATCCCTACTGTTCCATAGGCATAAGTATCAGAATCACGAGGTACAACTCTGATGTCCTCATACTGCCCAAACGCAGCTGAAAACATCGCCATTACCAGAAAAACAACTGCCACTGCCATAAGAATGCTTTTTTTCATGGTGATTCTCCTTTTTCTTGTGATGCTAATTTTGGCTCGGATTTGAGCCGGTTTTTTTTGTCAAAAATCTGTCAAAATTGGTAACAGTCAAGCATAGCACCATATTTAAAATTTGTCAATAGCTCAAGACCTTCGCTATTGACAAAGAATGAAAAATGCGCTATGATTGACGGTTACTTAATTGACTAATTTTGACCACCCATGAACAAACTAAATACGGAAAATTACCTCCAATACGCCTCAATCAGCATCGCAAATAATTCCAACAAACTGAATTATTTCGGAATCAGCTCAGCTTCAAGTTTCCTCAAACGCTTCATTGACGTCTTTTTGTCTTTGGTGATTCTAATCTTTTCCGCTCCCCTCATGCTTTTCATCGCCATTGCTAAAAAGTTGACTTCGAGCGATCCGATCATTTTTTCTCAAAAACGCGTTGGCAAAGACGGAAAACTTTTTCGCCTCTATAAATTCCGCACACTCTATGCCAATACAAATCCCTATGCCGTAACACCAAATAAAAGCGACGACCCGAGAATAGCCCCCTTGGGAAAATTTCTGAGAAACACAGGACTAGATGAATTGCCACAATTCGTAAATGTGCTCAAAGGTGAGATGAGCATTGTCGGACCAAGACCAGAAATGGAATTTATTGCAAAAGATTACAGCCTTTTTGAAAGAACAAGACTCTTTGTTAAACCGGGAATTACTGGACTCTGGCAAATTCATGCTGATCGCAAAAAACCGATCCATGAAAATATTGACCACGACTTGCACTACATCGAAAATTATTCAATCTTTTTGGATTTTGCTATTATAGTTGAAACAGCATTATTCATGCTCAGAAAAATTATCAAATCCTAAATCAAATGAAAAAATCAGTTCTATTTTTAGTCCAAAATCTGCCCGTCCCCCAGGACCGTCGGATCATGATGGAAGCGCGAGCCCTTGAAAAATCTGGCTATACTGTTTCCATTATTTCTCCAAGAAAGCCAGAGCAGACTAAATTTGAAATAGCAGACGGCATTCACATGCATCGTTATTTGATGGCACCAAAATCTTCTGGCTACCTTAGCTATCTTTGGGAATATTCTTATTCTTTTACGTTAACTTTCTATCTAGCTTGGAAAATTTTTTTCACGCGTGGTTTTTCTATTCTACACTCTGCCAATCCACCAGATTTCTTTTTTATCATCGCTCTATTTTTCAAACCTCTTGGCGTCAAATTTGTTTACGATCAACACGATCTGATGCCAGAAATGTTGCTTTGCCGTTTTGGTAAAACCAAGGAGCATTTTCTCTATAAAATCTTGCTTTTCATGGAACGAATGAGTTACCGCTTTTGCGATATTCATCTTTCAACTTGCGAGTCTGGTCAAAAGAAAACCCTCTCTCGCGTCAAAGTAAGAGCAAAAAATTTCATCGTCCGCTCCGCGCCAGACCCAACCCAAATCAGCCCGGAACTAGTCAATACGGAATTGACCAAAAAAATTCAAGCAAAGTATCGCTCAATCTGCTCATATCTTGGTGTAATGGGCCCGCAGGACGGAGTGGATAAACTTCTGCGCAGCATCAAAGTAATCGTGCATGAACTTAAAAGAACTGACATCGGATTTGTTCTTATGGGTGATGGCGATGATTTTGAACGCTTGGTAAAAATGAGTGAAGAGTATAAAATAAAAGATAATGTCATCTTTACTGGCTGGGCTGATGCCAAAGTCATCTCGAGCTATTTTTATGCCTCTCAAATTGGCCTTATGCCAGAACCAAAAAATGACTACACAGATAATTCTCTGCACAATAAAATTCTCGAGTATATGACTGCAGGACTGCCAGTTATCGCCTACGACCTAAAAGAGGCTAAGACGACAGCGGGCAATGCAGCAATCTACGTTAAAAATAATAATGAAAAAGAATTTGCCAGGGCGGTAGTCAGCCTTATTGATAGTTTTGCCTTGCGCCAGTCAATGTCAGCTGAAAGCAAGAAACGAGCCGGGAGTTACCTCTTTAGCCAAGCCTCAGCGCAAAAAGAACTCTTACGCGCGTATAGTTCGCTGTTCGTAAATAATAAAGAATAAGGAATAAAAAAGTTGTCATCCTGAGCGAAGTCCGTACCCGGACAAAGCCGAAGGATCTGCTAACCATAACCCAGAGCTTTCTACTTAATAGCAACGCTTATGATAATGGAAAGTAGATCCTTCGACTACGCTCCGCTTCGCTCAGGATGACACAGATTGATTATTTTTTCGGCAAACGCGTAAGCCCTGTATAAGACAAAAATTGAACTAATATTTATTCGTATATTCGTACTAATTCGTAAAGTATGAAAAAAGCATTTGTAATCTGGGTCCAGGAAGTCAAATTGAGCGAATTTCTCGCTCGAGAAATTGACGCCGAAATTATCATCTCTTGCGAAAAGTATTGGGGTAATTTTGCCATTCCCACAATTGTACGCTATATCATTCAAGGTTTTGACACATACAAAAAATTGAGGCAAATTAGACCACAAATCATCTTCGTACAAAATCCGCCCATCATTGCTGTCGCTGTTGTCTACCTTTATGCCAAATTCAATTCGGCCGCATATATCATCGACACACATACAGCTGGATTTATCGACAAAAAATGGACCTACTTTCACCCACTTCATAAATTCCTAGCCAAGCGGGCAATTTGGAATACGGCGCATAATTATAAGAATTTAGAATATCTCAAAAATTGGGGAATTGAAAAAAGTTCTGTTTTGCAATTTTACACACCGACAAAGCTAGAAATTCTAAAGGAAAATATAGCACTATCCGATGAGTTAGAGGCAAAACTAAAAAACCAAGCTGGTTTAAAAGTTTTTATGGTCAATCGCTTTGCCGAGGCTGATGATGCCTGGCAGGAAGTAGTTGAGACGGCAAGGATAATGCCACAGGCACTTTTTTTTCTCACTGGAAATGACGAAAAGATTAGCCAAAAAATCAAAGATGCTTTCCCGGCGAATGTTACCACCACGGGGTATCTAAAGCACAAAGAGTTTATGACTCTCATGAATCGCTGTGACGTCGTTCTTGCGCTTACTAAGAGACGAGACACTGTTCTTTGGTCGATCAGAGAAATCATGGCGCTCAAAAAACCCTTTGTCACTTCAGATTCCGAAACAATTAAGCATTATTTTTCTGACGTCGCTCTCTTTACCAATCACAAGGCAAGTGATCTGGCAGAAAAAATTCAACTAGCTCAAGCAAAGAAAACTGAGATAGAGGAAAAAATAGACACTTTTCTAAAAAAGGATACTATTCGCTGGAAAAATGATATACTGTTTATAAATCAGGTTATCGAAAAAACCTAAAAGCAAAGAACATGTAACTTACGCGTTTGCTAAGAATAAGCTTTTCTATAGCCCAGGTTGATCCGGAAAAAACTTCAATAGTTTCAGATGCTAAAATAAGTAAAAAACGAACTTCAAACAGCCACGCGCTTTAAAGCTTGTTTTTGGTAAATGCGTAAGTCATAGAATAGCTAGCATGAAAAAGATTTTGTTTCTATCAGAAATGCCAATTACCAATGGGGTTATCCAAGCTCAGCTTTTTCCTATTCTCTTGGAAGCTGCTCGCCTTGGATATGCAACTGAAGTCTTGGAAACCAGCGGAAGATTCGACGCCCAAGAAAAATATCGAACTGAAGCAGAAAAAAAATTGACTGGGGCGGGGATAGTTTTGCAAAAAATCAATGTCCCCCGTTTCACCCTACTGCCCTCTATTTTATATTTCTCACTGAAATCATATCAGCTTTTCAAAAAACAACTCAAAGATACGGCCAGTGAATCGCCCGTCATCTATGCCAGAAATTATAAGTTTATCCCCTTTCTCCTCTGGGCCAAATATTTTTGGCACACTTCTTTCATCTATAGCCCGCGCGGCGCCTATGTGGCAGAACGTAAGTACTACAGAAAATTCAAAGATCTGCTCTATGCCAACGCGATTGGACTTCTGGAAAAAATCGCTATCCGAAAAAGCTTCTCCACTATCGTAGAAACTGAAGAATTTAAAAAGCATCTAGGAGAATTATACAAACTTAATGAGGGACAATTTACGGTCATACCAAATTATTGGGACGCCACACTACTTCCTGACAAAGACTGGAATCGAGAGAAAATGCGCGAAAAGCTCGGATTTACAGGAAAAAAGGTAATTGCCTATACTGGAACAGTTGAAGCTTGGTATGAATTTGAGCAGATGGTTGATCTCGTGTCTCGACTTAGGAAAAAAAATCCTGCTATTTTTTTCCAGCTATTTCTGAAAGAAGATTACGCGCGAACAGAATCCTATGGAATCTTAAAATCTCTACCAGAAATTTTTGAAAAATATGGGTTTGAAAAAGACTCCTATGCTATTTCATCCTATGCTCCCACAGAACGCTACCACTACCTCTGCGCATGCGACGCAGGCATTTGCCTGACAACTACCGCCAAGTTCAAAACCATGATGCTTTACATCAAGATTGTAGATTTCTGGGGGGCCGGACTACCCATTATTGCCAATAAAGAAATCGGGGTCATCGAAGAGATGATTGAAAAAACTGGCACAGGAGCACTGGTTGATTACACAAAGTGGGAAGAATCGATTGCAAAAATCAACCCTGAAAAACTTTTTGAGAAAAACAATACTTATCTAGAAGAAACCGCAAGATACTCATCCGAAAAAGTTTTGCCGCTCTATTTCGATCTATTTGATAAATTTTTTCAAAAATAACCGCACAACAATATGCAAAGCCTAATCCCAAAATTGAATAAAAATTCTCGCTTCTATGCTTACGTACTGTTTTTTTCTGTTGTTTTTTTTCTTACTGGACTGCTCTTTGGACAACTCGCAGGAAACGTTCGCTTGGTAATGGGCGCCTTTATTTTCATGTTCCTTACTGGATTAGCATTTTTTGATATGAAAAAAGTGCTTTGGACAATTCTATTTTTTCTTCCCGTGGTTGTCGGGCTCAATAACTATCAGATTAATATTGGAACTCTTTTCCAAAATATCGTGAATATAGGAGATTTATATGTTAATCCTTTTTCATTAACTTGTCTCTTTCTTATCTTTCTGGCAATCATCGAAATCCTGCGAGTCGGCAAGAAAATGGCAAAAATCCCCTTGTTTTTCATCCTACTCATATCAGCCGCTTTAAGCATTACAGTTCTCCTGCCATCTAAGTATCTGGCCATTGGACTTATCTTTGAAGTCTACCTTCTGGCTGGATTCTCTGCCTATTTTCTGGGTTATCTCTTTCTAAGCTCAAAGGAGAATTTTCTCAAAACAATCCTTGTGATTATTTTTTCCGCTGTAATCCCAGCCCTGACTGGCATCTTTCAGCTTCTGACTGGTAATTATTTTTTTGAAAATGACTCAAGCCTTGGGAGAATTGCCGCCACATTTCCCCATCCCAATACTTTCGGCTCATTTCTCTTCATTGTCCTCACCTTATTTCTAGTAACTTTTTTCGCCGTAAGCCTGGAAAACAGAAGAACAAATCTCTCCAAGCTTGGAATCTATTTTTTTGCTTTTATCTTAGGCCTACTTTTTATCCTGACCTATTCTCGAACCGCTTGGTCAGGACTTCTCATTTCAGCGCTGGCAATCTTCATTATGAAGCCACACGTTAGAACGCTAATGGTCTATTGCGGACTCTTGCTCTCTTCTATTGTTTTACTCTTTGATAAAACTAGAGAGAGAATTTTAGGAATTTTCGAACATCACATGTATGACTCAATGTATGGACGTTATGAGATTTGGGATATGGCCCTTTTTAAGGCCTGGAAAAAACCTTTCATTGGTTATGGTATCGGCTCATTCAGCGAAATCATCAAAGATACCCAGGGTAAAGAGACTGGCAATGTCTATCCGCACAATGACCTTGTTCGTTTCTTTCTGGAAGGTGGAGTCTTGGGGGTTCTTCTCTATCTCATCTATCTGATTGGAGCGCTCTATTATGCCAGCAAAAGCTTCTTGCGTTACCCAAAATTCAATGAGAAACTTCATTTTTGGGGCAAGGATTTCAATGTGGAACTAAAAACTCTAGGCGTTGTTCCACTCGTTCTTTTCGGCTCAATGATAATAATTTCAATGGTCGAATCACCATCGATGGATTTCACCTATCAAATCATCAGCTGGCTACTCCTTGGCAGTTGGCTGGGAGCAAGTCAAGAATATTGGCGGAAAAAAACATAATCAAGCTTTCTTGTCATCCTGAGCGTAGCACAGCGGAGTCGAAGGATGACAGCACTTTTTTAAATTTATAAATTCTAAAATTAATTAGACCAAATATTATGAACCAAAACCCAAAAATAAGCTCCCCGAAACAAAAGAGTTATGACAAAATTGCCATGTGGCTACTGAACCTGGAATGTAATTTCAAATGTCCCTATTGCTTTTTTGATGACTCACAACGCAGCCTCAAAACAAGAGCTGGCGATTGGGTCAGAAGCAAAGTCCCCGCCATCAATCCCTATAAAACGCATTTCATCATGCCCGAGCAAATCGGCCAATTTTTTGACGACACGGGCAAGAAATGGTGGTTAGTGATTTCCGGCGGAGAACCGTTCGTCTATCCGCGCTTTGTGGAAATCGTCAAACGTCTCTCTCAAAAACATCTAGTAACAATTGGCACAAACCTTGGACTTCCGATTGATAAATTTCTCGCCGAAGTTAGTCCTGAAAATATCTGGTCATTCTATGTTTCGATGCATCTGGCTGAACGTGAGCGCCAAGGACTCACAGTTGATGATCTGCTCGAGAAAGTAAAGCGCTTGCGCGATGCGGGCTTTCGCGTCGAAATTAACTATGTAATGTACCCACCAGACATCAAACGCTTCCCGGCCATTTTTGAGCAGTTCAAAAAAGAAGGCTTTATTCTGGAAGCGCGTGCTTTCCGCGGAACTTATGAGGGAAAAAATTATCCCAAAGCCTATAGCGAGGAAGAGCGAAAAATTTTCCATGATCACATTCCATCCGAAGTCGATCGCGTGGCTAGCTTTGAAAGTCTATCTTTTATGAATGTCCCCTGCACGGCCGGAAAAGATCTTATCCGCATTCGTCCTGATGGATCAATCACGCGCTGCCCGCACGACAATGAAATTCTCGGTAATATGTTCGAAGGAAAGTTAAACCTGCATGAGAAAGTGCAGAAATGCCAAGTCCCCTATTGCAAATGCACCCTGGCAATCAAAGAAGGCTGCGTAGATTTCAATGCGCGAAAAAAACAATAGTCGCAGCAATCAAAGATTATGGAAAATATTTTTAAGGCAACTATAAATATTGAACCTTGGATGAAAGAGCAGGAAGTTAAGTTCCGCCAAGAAGCGAAGGCAAATTTAGTTTTAGCTGCTCAAAATGGACTCCTGCCTGAACAAGCAATCGACTTAGACCATCTAGAGTTGTTTTCTCGCGGTTCACGTTCAGTTGTTTTCTGCCTTAACCTTGGGAAAGAAAATCCCTATATCGTTAAGATGGGAACGGCCAAAGAAACAATTGAAGCAGAACCTCATTTTCTGGAAAGCTGGGGGAAGGCAGGGATAAGAGTGCCCAAGATCCTCGGAAAACACATGGCAGATAAAAAAACACCAATCTCTTTTACTACAATGGAATATATTGACGCACCACTGCTTAGCGACAGCATGGACACCAAGGAGCGCATAAGCAGCGCAATTTCAAGAACCAGTGGAGAGATTTTGGCTAAGCTGCACAAGCTGACCAGTCATGGATTTGGCAACGCAATTGCAGGAGCAAATGTGCATGGCAAATTTGCCACTTTTCAAGAAGAAATCAAAGACAATCTTTTCGAAGAAAAACTGCCCAAAATGCTTGAAGCGGGTATTTTGCAGGAGGCAATTTACGCGCCCCTGAATAAGGCGCTCGCATTTCTAGACGATGAAATGAAAACGGGAAAGAAACCCTCTTTCACCCATAACGATTTTCGGCCTTATAATTTATTTTACAAAGATGGTGAGATCATCGTTTTTGACCCAAACCCAAAAATCACTCACCCAATGATGTGCTTAGCTTCGACACTGATAAAATCACGCATCGAAGCAGAAAGTGAAAAAGTCGGACTTGAGGAAGAAAGCGAAATCCTAATCGGCTATAACTCAATCACACCGATTGATGAAAAATCTCTGAACGCCGCTCTCATGATCCGCTCACTTATGACTCTTCACATCTGGTGGAAAAAAGATCAAACTGAAAAAATGGAAAAGTTGAAAAAATTAATACAAAAGTATGAAATAAATATTTAAAAAATGTATATTTTTTTTGCAATATAAAAACAGGTTTATGGCCTGTTTTTTGATTGTCTAAAATAAAACCAGTCCCAACTCCTTGGTGGTCGGCGTGCTTTTGGCACACTTTCCACACTTTGGAATTAGGACTGTCGGACATTAGCGGTTGACTTTAAACATTAACCACTTCTGTCCTTTACCGACGGAGCTTGGACACAAAGGCTCTGCTTCTGCAAGCCGTCGGAGCTCAGCAGGGCTGGGGTTGGGGTTGGCACAGTAGGCCTGAAAGGCCTCCTGTGAAGGAAACAGTAGGGAAAACTTTCCTCCCTGTGCGTCCCATCTTCCGTCATCGTGGAACCACAGCTGTGCGCCGGGGTTCAACAAATTCGGACGAATTTCAGCCGAATCAACACCAGTCAATTGCTGCGTTCCTCCTGGACGGGTATTGTTATAGGTTTGAAATGCGGAAGCGGTCTGGATAAAAACCATCCCAACCACCAAAATGATTGCCAGAAAATACAAAGATTTGCTGCACTTCATCATAGCGACTCCTCCTTAAAATAAACTTTGATTTGTAGCCTTCCAGCAGAACACCTGCTTTCTGGCATAAGAACTACGGAGCTAAATTACCACTCCTTATGAAATATATAAGCAATTAATCTTATATGTCCTAAAGAAATGTAATTATTCATTTAACTAATTATTGTATACCTATTCTCGTTTTTTTGTCAATAGCTGAATTTTGAGATAACCTTGGGGCATGTATGCGATGATTTTGCATAACACACACCCAAGATTGGTTTTAAAACTGCCGCGGGGACACTGTCCCCTGTGCGGGCTGGTGCGGATCAGCTGGATTCCAGGCAGCTGAGGATCAACCACCGTTTGGACATGGCAATTTCTCCACTAACAGCGCTGGACTCGCAGAAACCCCTGCTTCTGGTTTCGATGCCTTCGGAGCTGTGCCTAAAAGCTCATCGCTTGGATTCTTCGAGCTGTCATTTCCCTCTACTGGGAACCAATTATCCTCCAGGGAAGGTCCGGACGAAAATGATTCCGGAAAAGATTCATGTGAGGTGACCGTCATCCGGTCATAGTACTGTTTGGTGGTTTCGTTCCCACCATGTACGGATTTTTTCCATTCTGTGTGGCCAATATTTGGCCACTCTCCCGCCTCACCATACCTTGGCGAAGCGTACATGATAGCCATTGCAATTGCCAAAACTACGATAAACACTATCTTCTTCATAATAGACTCCCTTCTCTTTATAAAAAGTGTTTAATTTCATAGTCTTCCACGAGAAGACTTATTCTGATAAGAACATCGGAGCTAAATTTCCACTCCTTATGAAATATATAAGTAATTAATCTTATATGTTCTAAAGAAATGTAATTTTTAATTTGAGACAATCCTAGAGTATGCGTGCATGCACGACACACCCCAGGATCGATTTTCTACTGCCTCAGGGACACTGTCCCCTGAGCAGGCTGGCGGGAATCCGCCGGATTCCAGGCGTACTCGCTGCATACGCCCGATGGACAAGGAGCTTTTGTCGCAACCCTTGCGACTGCGCCTCCACCAGTGCGCCGCTTGTTGATATGCTGACGATTGACATACTGGTCGTCGACATCTTGGCGCTTGACATGCGAGTAATCGACATCTTGATAGTCGACCTTTGAATGGTCAACTTTCTGACACTTCACTTGTTCCTGATCGACTTCCTTTTTTTTCGTATGTGAATAATCAACCTCCTTCTTCTTCACATGCGAATTTTCAACAGTTTGTCTGTCAACAACAACCTCCCTGACGATGAGCTTGTCAATTGTCATCGTTTTTTCTCCAACGGGAAGTGCTGGTGACTGCTGCGCCGCCGAAACTTGCGGAAGCTCATAACGAAGCGTTGATGGTTCGGATCTGTCCAAAACTAAATGATCCGCCGCCGTCCCTCTGGAAGAGAGATTTCTAATTATTCCTTGATTCCAAAGATAATTACCGTAATACCCCACGCCAATTATCACAGCCAGTACAAATAACCCTCCTAAGATACCTGAAATCCATCTTCTCATAATTCTCCCTCCGCCTGTTTTTCGCGCAGGCACGCATTAGCGATGACTACCAATCAACGCCAGAAAAAAACGTTAACCCTTGTTGGTATGCAAGGGATTTTCCGCTTAGCCAATCCAATCTGCAAAATACATCTATTCCAAACTCGATTGGTTAAGCGGTTTTTTCAAAAGAACAATCCTTGAAACTTGCGTTTCTTATTCGTCCTGCCTTTTTAAAAAAAGTCAGGACTAAAAGAAAAACAAACCATAGCTTAAAAACTATCTCTGCGATATTCGAATGCTCCACCCACTAGGCCACTATTCGCATAATCATAACTCTCATGAGATCCTTTGGAAAACCAAGATGTCACTCTTTCGCCCAAAACGAATACCAAGCCGATTGAGAAAAATATTCCTGCAATTGCTGCGGCCAAAACATTGAGCCAGATAATTGGGAAGACTGGGTCACTAAAATAGACTGGACCACCAATTTTTTTCAGTGTGATGTTTTCATTACCATGATACTTAACACCATTGTCCAAAAGCTCGGAGATAATCGCTTCCGTCATCTTGCGATCTTCTTTTTTGCTGGTATCAGAAACTTCGATCTTGATGATTCCTGTGCTACCAAAGTTGGATACGTTGATTGCTTTGTTCCAATTTTTCATCTGATCTTCTGGGGTAGCGCCATATTTAAGATAATTCTCCCCTGCCTTTGCAAGCGCCCCTGTCATGAAATCAGATGAACTGACCACGCGAGTCAACACCTCACCAGCAAACTCAGAAGACTTTGTGGCGCGATAAGCATCGATGTCCACACTTTTTTGCAAAATCAAAATCTGCGTTTCACTGCCATATTGCGGAGCAATGATGGTGCTTATGAAAAATGCCACGACAGAAAAAACAACAGTGGAAACTAAAATTGTCCGCCAACTACGCACAATCATTTCTAAGCTAATTTCTTTGTTATTACCCATATGTATAATTTGTCCAATTTATTATTAACATTGAACAATAGCACAGATTCAAACAAATGTCAATCAAAATCTCCCAAAAGCCTGCTTTGGCTTAAATGGGCCAATATTAGTCAATTCCTCTTGAACTTTTTTAAATCCTACTAGATTCCTATCTTTTGCGCAAGCGCCCATAAAAAACTACAGCCCGTTCAGAAGTAATATCTGAACGGGCGTTGATTGTTTGTTGTGAACGTAGATTAAGCAAAAGAAGGTGAGCTTTTAACAAGCCATATACCTTATCCTCGATAAATCTTCAGTGAGTCCATTGTAAATGCCGATAACTTCAACATCAGCATACTCACTTAGCATCATACTCCTGAATTCTTCGACTTGTCCTTCATGAAACATCTGCTCCTCTTCAGGATTTGTGAAAGACATTGAACTCTTAAAATATCCGCAATCTTGATGTGGCTGAGCCACAAATTTTCGGCATCCCCTTTTGTAAGCAACGGCCACAGCTTTTCGCGCATGGTCCGACCCCTCTATGAAGCTACCGATTGCTCCAGCAAAACTGATAATTTCAAATGGGCTGCCTACAAACTCCCTAACACAGTCTATCCCCTGTTTTGCAAAGCGATAGTCCATACAAAGAATTATCGCTACTTGGCAGCTTTCGAAATTTACATACGGCGTCACTAGTCGAACAGTCTCATCCCCATCCATTGAAATTTCAACAAACTGCGCGTCTCGCCCTTCGTTTATTATGCGAAAATAGACGATCACAACTTCAACATCTGGATGAAGAATATTGATTGTCCTTGATGCCTCCATCAGATTTTGCTTATGAAAGACTTCTTCGTCCCATCGTGTCCTAAATCGCGAAGAAGCATTATTCTCATGAAAATCTGGCCCCTGGAAAAGAAGAATCCTTTGTACGCCGTGCACATTGATAGCCAGCTTAAGTGCTCTAACCGCAGTTCGACTTCGCTTAACAATCTTCTGCGGAAAAGCATTTGCCGAAAGCAGATCATAGGGCTTTCGGTAAGCATGATTTGGACCAACTAACCCGCAGTAAGAGTTTTTCATGCATGTCATCATAAACGGAAAATGCTTATAGGCTGATGATAATATCGCCAGCTGCCCACATCCATCATGATTACCTCCATGAAAAAACTTCTTCGTTGTAATAATGTCTCTCTTTCTATAATCCCACATTCCCACACCTCCCATTAACCTGTCAAATAACAATAATAAAACCCGTCCGATGTTCCGGACAAGTTTCGCCACACAACTTAGTAATATATACCTAAATCAATTTCTCGTCAATTTTACAAAAAGCGCCCTACTTTCCGGTCTCATGCACAAAACCAACCACATCCACGCTGTCTCCAAATTTCGCAACTGCTTCTTTTGCGATTGATTTCATCTCCTCCAACTGCTGCGCGTCTTTAGCAGAAACAATAATATAGAATTTATCCTCTCCGGTAAATCTTTTTCCAAATCCATGATCACCCAGCGCAATTCCGGTTAGTATTCCCAGCTCTTCTTTCATATATTCCTCACTCAAACCGAAGCCAAAGCCACTAGAAACAAAATGTCCGGGCATTTCTGTGAGTGTGGCTGGATTGAATTTCCCCGTGCCATCAAAACAAATTGCCCGCTCATTGTGAACAGAATTTTTCATGTCTTTCATCGGAATATGTTCATATGTGGCGCCCAATTGCTTCGCTAGCCACTCAGCAAAATTCTCGCCCAATTCATCGGCGGTCCCGGTTTCAATTTTCTGATCTTTGAACGCCTTACCCGCTGCGCCACAATCTTCATGACTAGTCACTTTTGCAATCTTACCCTTGTATTCTACGATAAAATGATCCAGTTCTTCTTGACTAAGAAGAATACCTTCCCCGGCCAAGCCAAGCTTTGCTCCGCTAGAAGGCAAAACTCTTCCGTCTGAACAAACAATCACGTCCAGCGTCGTAAAGGCTTCTTGGAAATTATCCAAAGATTCCATCACCTCTTGCAAATTCCTACCTTCCTTCAAATCTCGGATGAGCTTATTTTCCTGGGATTTTTCCCATAAATTCTCGACATCATTTTTTGCCGGCTTATCAAAATAGTTACTACCGTCTAACATAATAGTATTTTTTAATTTTTAGTAAACTTATTTTTATATCCTCTTCTCCCTCCGGGAGAAGGTGCCCGAAGGGCGGATGAGGGTTCTTTCAAAAACAAAAAAAACTTAATTTAACTGATAATTTCTCTGTATTAGTAAGCACCCTCACCTGTCCTTCGGACATCCTCTCCCGAGGGGCGAGGAGACTATTTTGAGAAATTTATTTATTCATACATTCGCCTGCCCGCGCTCCGTCGGCCATAACCTTTGGCAGCGTGCTACCGGTAGGCAGTGATGCCACTAGGAGAATTATTGACCAATATTAATCCCCTTCTTCGTATAATGCTTTTTCGCCACGCGGATTCTGGCTGATTCTTTTTGAATTGCCGCCGCAACACGCGCATAGTCTTCATCGTCCATTGAGATTGCCTCTTTTTTCAATTCTTCAGCCCGCTTTCGCGCTTCTTCCGCGCGTGCAAGGTCAATCTCTTCCGCCCGCTCAGCCGTGTCAGCGAGGACTATGAGAGTGTTGTTATGAAACTCGATAAATCCGCCAGAAATAGAAAGAAAGACTTCCTCCCCCTTAATCCTTACCATCGCCTCACCTGACTCAAGACTTGTAATATATGAACGGTGATTTGGCAAGATCGTAATCTGGCCATCGGTCGTCATAAAAGTCGCTTGATCAATCACATCTTCATAGACGGTTTTTTCCGAAGTAACTATTTTAAAATTTATCTTTGATTCAGACATAGAGTTAATATATTACCCTGTTATATTATTTAGCAGGGTGAAGCTCGCTAATACTTCCTTTCATGTAAAATTCTTGCTCCGCCACGTCGTCCAATTCTCCATCAATGATCATCTTGAAGCCTTTAATCGTGTCTTCTAGCTTCACATATTTTCCAAGAGTTCCGGTGAACTGTTCCGCCACAAAAAATGGTTGCGAGAGGAATTTCTGAATTTTTCTGGCGCGCGAAACCGTCACCTTGTCCTCATCAGACAGCTCTTCCATTCCCAAAATTGCAATGATATCTTGCAAATCTTTATAGCGTTGCAAAACCATCTGCACTTTCCGCGCCACGTTATAGTGCTCATCACCAACAATCTTTGGATCCAAAATCGTCGAAGAAGAATCCAAGGGATCAACGGCCGGATAGATTCCGAGTTCAGTGAGCGCACGAGAAAGCACCACGGTTGAGTCAAGATGTCCAAAAGTCGTCGCTGGCGCCGGGTCAGTCAAGTCGTCGGCTGGCACATAGACGGCTTGCACGGAAGTAATCGAACCTTTTTTGGTTGAAGTAATTCTTTCTTGCAACTTACCCATTTCTTCTGCCAGTGTCGGCTGATAACCCACAGCAGATGGAATGCGTCCCAAGAGCGCCGACACTTCTGATCCAGCTTGCGTGAAACGAAAAATATTATCAATAAAAAGTAGCACGTCCTTGCCTTCGTCATCCCGGAAATATTCCGCCATGGCAAGCGCAGAAAGAGCCACGCGTTGACGTGCTCCTGGTGGTTCATTCATCTGACCAAACACTAGCGCAGTTTGCTTCAAAACTCCCGAATCTTTCATTTCGTTATAGAGGTCATTACCTTCACGTGTTCTTTCTCCCACACCAGCAAAAACAGAATAGCCTCCGTGTTCACGAGCAATGTTGCGAATCAATTCTTGAATAAGCACAGTCTTTCCCACACCAGCGCCACCAAAAAGTCCAATTTTTCCACCTTTCACAAAAGGACAAATGAGGTCAACGACCTTGATGCCAGTTTCAAAAATTTCCGCCTTAGTTGATTGCTCAGAAAATTTTGGTGCGTCACGATGAATCGGATATTTCTTTTCGGTTACCACTTTTTCATCAACTCCGTCAATTGTTTCGCCTAAAAGATTAAACATCCGTCCCAAAACTTCTTTTCCAACAGGAACAGAAATTGGCGCACCAGTGTCAGACACAACCATCCCGCGACTGATTCCATCAGTTGATCCCATCGCCACGGTTCGCACGCGATTGGCTCCAATGTGCTGGTTGGTCTCGAGGATCAATTTATTACCATCAGTCAGCGCAACTTCCAGAGCGTGATAGATTTCCGGCAAATTTCCTTCAAATTCAACGTCTATTACGGGCCCAATGACCTGGATGATTTTTCCTGTGTTTTTCATAATTCAGTGAGCAGTGAACAGTGAACAGTGAACAGTATTTTCCATACTGATTTCTATTCCTTGACCACTGTGAAATGTTATTAAATACTAATGTGTTATAAATAAATTATTCTCAATTACTGTCTTCTGCTCACTGCTTCCTGTCTACTGTTCAAGTGTCGCCTTCCCCGCTGAAATTTCCGCGATCTCCTGTGTAATTTTCGCTTGTCTGAGTTGGTTGTAGGCCAGCGTGAGTCCATCTGCCATCTCCCCCGCTGCATCCGTGGCGTTTCGCATAGCTAGCATTCTGGAAGATTCTTTGGAAGCGTTCGATTCGAGAATGGCGTGATAAATCTGCATTTCAATCAGACGCGGAAAAATATAGTCCAAGAGTTCTTTTGGACTTGGTTCAATCTTGTATTCCAAATCAGGCTCATTAAGACCTACTTCATTAGCCAAAATATCCATCTCAGCAATCTGCTTTTCCAGGTCAATCTTTGAAACTGGCAAGATTTGTCTGATTTTTGTTTGTTGATTGATGGCGGAAACAAAATCGGTATAGATCACGGCAACTTTGTCATATTTCTTCTCCAGATAATCCGCAATCACAATTTTGGCAACAGCCCGCACATCTTCAATTTTTGGCAAATAGGTTAGCTCTGGAAAAGTGGCCACAATTTCTTTGCCAAGTCTCCTCACCATCGCTTCGCCTTTTTTACCAACGGTAATGAAATCGATTTTCAAATCCACATTCGGCACGCTTGATTCCAATTTTTTATCTCCAATCCGATTAACTTTTAATTTTTCTGGGTTGCTAATTTCATCTTTAATTTTTTTCGCCACCTGCGCATTGAATGATCCGCACAGTCCCCGGTTTGACGCAATGGCAATCACCAAAACACTTCTTACTTCACGCACTTCCAAAAGTCCTGTCTGATGATCCTTGAAAGCTCTGGCTAAGTTCGTGAGCACGCTCCAAGCTGAGTGAGCATAGGGTCGGATTCCCACCACGCTGGCAACACTCCTGCGCATTTTGGCAGCCGAAACCATCTCCATCGCGCGGGTGATTTTTTTAGTATTATTAATCGATTTAATTCGACGTTTGATGTCGCGTGCTGAATTCATATTTTTTTAGTGACCGTTTTGATATACTTCTTTAAACTCTTTAATCGCTCCAACCAGTCTTTCCACTACCTCATCTGTTAAATCCTTTTTCTCGGAAATTAAATCCATGACCGGTTTCGCTGATGAATCAAGATATTTGTGAAAATCACGTTCCCAGTTGGCTACTTGTTCCACCGCCACGTCGTCCAAGAATCCATTGATCACAGCGTAGATAATGGCCACCTGATGCTCGACAAGCATCGGCTCATATTGACCTTGCTTCAAAATTTCTACGGTTCTGCGTCCTCTTTCAATGCGTTGCCTGGTGTTTTCATCAAGATCAGATCCGAATTGAGCAAACGCTTCGAGCTCTCGGAACTGGGCAATATCCAAGCGCAATTTTCCCGCCACTTTTTTCATCGCCTTGGTTTGCGCGGAAGAACCCACGCGCGACACGGAAATTCCCACATTAAGTGCTGGGCGAATTCCTTTGTAGAATAAATCAGCTTCCAGATAAATTTGACCATCCGTAATGGAAATCACGTTTGTTGGAATGTAGGCACTCACGTCGCCCGATTGCGTTTCAATAATTGGCAATGCTGTAATTGAACCACCGCCAAAATTTTCATTTAGTTTTGCACTACGCTCAAGAAGTCTGGAATGAATATAGAAAACATCGCCAGGATAGGCTTCACGTCCTGGTGGGCGACGAAGAATGAGAGAAATTTGACGATAAGCCCAAGCGTGACGAGAAAGGTCATCGTAAATTATGAGCACGTCCTCACCTTTGTCCATAAAGAATTCTCCCAATGTACAACCAGCATAGGGTGCGATGTATGATAGTGGCGCTGGATCAGATGCGCCGGCCACAACCACAGTCGTATATTCCATTGCTCCACGTGCTTCCAATTCTGCTACAATTCTCGCAATCTTAGATTCTTTTTGTCCAATTGCCACATAGATACATTTCACATTTTGACCTTTTTGATTGATGATAGTGTCCACTGCAATCGCAGTCTTTCCTGTTTGACGGTCTCCAATGATCAGTTCGCGTTGTCCGCGACCAATTGGAATCATTGCATCAATCGCTTTGATCCCAGTTTGCAACGGCTGATGCACAGATTTTCGAGTGATCACACCCGGTGCAATTTTTTCAATCGGCATGAATTTATCTGCTGCGATTGCTCCCTTGCCATCAATCGGAACTCCCAGTGGATTAATCACGCGTCCAATAAAATTCTCTGAAACCGGCACAGAAAGCACGCGCCCGGTTGAGCGCACGGTGTCGCCTTCTTTGATACCTTCATAAGCACCCAAAATCATCGCTCCAATCCGATCTTCTTCAAGATTAAGCACCATTCCATAAATCGGTTCCGCCTTCGCTGAAGCTTCGGCGGACAAGTCGGCCTTCATTTCGACATCGCCCGCCGTAGCCTTGGCGGAGGAGGGTACGAACTCAAGCATTTCACTCGACACCGCATTTTCCAATCCAATGATCCGCGCCACGCCGTCACCGATTTCCACCACGGTTCCGACTTTTTCTGTCGTGGCAACACTTTCAAATTCGCCAATTTGTTTTTTCAGTTGTTCGATGATGTAGTCTTTATTCATAATTTTTAATTTGAAATTTAAAATTTTAAAATAAATTATTTCCCTAAAATATATTGCATTTTTTTGAGTTGCCCCTTCACGCTCGCGTCAAAAATCTCATCCCCCACTTTCACAATCACCCCGCCACCAATCTTTTCATCAATAATATTTTCAATTACCACTTTTTCTGCTTGATATTTAGCTTTAATAAAACCCATCAATTTTTCAATCATTCCTTCGCTCAATTTTTCACGCGATTTCACTTCCGCCACAACGATTCCGTTTTTCATGTTCGATACCACTTCAAATTTTCGCAAAATTTCATTCTTCAGTCTCATCTGTCCATTTTTAGCCAACACTTTCACAAAATTAGACACCAAAACATCCACCTCGCCGGGAGATTTTTCCGCAGTTGCTTCGTATAGTGATTTTGCGTATTGTGTTGATGTTATTCGCATATTCTAATTTATGTTACATGTTTCATGCTTCATGTTGCATGATTATCTTATCGCCTTCTCAATCAATTCCCTATCTTTATTCTGATCCAATTTCTCCCCAATAATCTTCTCTGTCGCCAAAACTACTAAATTAGCAATTTCGCCTTTCACTTCTGTGAGCATCTTATTTTTCTCTTGTTCGATCTGACTCTTAGCGCTGACTAGCAGTTTCTCACTCTGATTTCTCGCTTCCAGCACGATACTCATTGAATTGGCCTTGGCTTGCTCCTCAGCCGCTTTGATGATTTCTTGCGCTTCTTTTTTGGCCACTGCCATCACTTCCTTTTCTTTCTCAACAATCTCTTCCAGTTTTTTTCCAGCTGCGTCAGCGTCTTCAAGGCCTTTTTCAATTTTGTTCGTTCGGCTATTGAGAGTTTTCAGAACTGGCTTGTAGGCAAATTTGTAGAGCACAAAGAGCACGATAGCAAAGTTAACCATCTGTGCCACAAGGAGATTAACTTCAATGTGGAATGTTTTGATGAGTTCGTCCATAAATATATTGTTATATTGCTAAATGGTTAAATTGTTAAGTCGTTAAATCGTTAAATCGTTATTTAAAAAACAATTTAGCAATGAAACAATTTAACAATTTTTAGCGTGCTTATCTCGATTTCCCTCTGCTAGCAAAGAGAAATCGAATAAATTCGCTAGATTATTTGATTGAGAAAGCAATAACCAAGGCATAAATAGCCACGGCTTCAGCAAAAGCTGCTGCCAAAAGCATTGGGAGCAAGATCTTTTCTGCACACTCAGGATTTCGCCCGATTGATTCCATAGCTTTTGCGCCAATTTTTCCAATTGCAAACGCTGGTGCAATTGAACCGATTCCGATTGCCAAAGCTTTCGCAAGCATTGTCATGTCCATAATATTATATCTCTACTCTTACGGTCGACTAAATTTTATTGTTTTTAACGTCGCCGTGAGAATAAATTAAAAAAATTAATTAACTCTAATGTTCATGCTCTTGCGTTGCTATTGTCATATACACCATGGCCAGTATCGAAAAAATGAGCGCCTGAATTATTCCCACAATCATTTCCAAAAACATAAATGGCAGTGGCAAGATATAGGCGAAAAGCGCCATCATCGAAGCCAGGAGCACTTCTCCCGCGAAAATGTTGCCAAAAAGACGAAAAGTAAGTGAAGCCATCTTGGCAAATTCACTAATAATTTCCACTAGACCAACAAAAATCTTAATCGGGTTAACCAGTACGATTGTGAAATCTTTTCTAATCTTTCCTGGAATCTCCAGGAGAAGCTTAATGTTCACAAATTTATTGAAATAATTCCACGCGCCAACCGTGAGCACACCAGCCACATGCGAAGCAATAACCGCAAAAAGTGCTAGCGCCAGTGTCGTGTTGATGTCAGCCGTTCCTCCGCGAAAAAGCGGGATGAAAAGCTTATGTCCATCTTCCACCTCATTAAAACCGATTGTTCCCATTCCCGGAAGAAGTCCCATCCAATTATTCACAAAGATGAAAAGAAATAGAGCCAATGAGATTGGTAGAAACTTTTCTGATTTTTTTCTTGAACCAGTCACGCTGTCAGCCAATTCTAGAGCTTTTTCCAGAATAATTTCAAAAATATTCTGTACGCCCCTCGGCACTTTCCGAACTCTCTTACCAACAGACAAAAGAAACATGACCAACACAAAAACAGCAATCCAACTAGCCAGCAATGAATTGGTAACGGTAAGGCTTCCAATATGTCCCAATGGCTCAGCAAAAAGCGTTGCTTCATGGCTCACCGGAGCGCTTGGCGTTTCCATGATTTCAGAATTGGTTGTAATAGTCGCTTGTTCTGACATAATTATTTATCTTTATCTTCAATAGAATCAACTTCCTTTTTAGCACTTTCTTTTAATTTCTTTTCTTTTTTGGCATCATCTTCAATCTTTTTCATCACCACCAATGTATCTTTCACGATTCCATAGGCAGAAACAAAAAAGGCCACGCCAACACATAGCAAGAATAACTTTGGTTCGGTTCCATACTTATTATCCAACCATCTTCCTAAGAATAAGGCCGCAATAATTGGTCCACCGATCCAGCCGCTGAGTTTTCCAAACAAAACCAAACTCGGCTGCCACCACAGCATCTTTATTTCCTTTTTCTTGCTATTCATATTTTAGATTACACTACTTAACTATTCTCTCGCAAAAAGCGAAAAAAGTCAATATTGGAGATTTTATAGATACCTAGAGCCCAAAAAACCTCTCCGCCGTACTCGTGGTGACTTTCGCCAAGTCCTCAAAATCGACATTTTTCACTTCGGCGATTTTTTGTGCCACATATTTCACATAGAGCGGTTCATTTCTTTTTCCCCGCATCGGGACTGGAGCAAGATAGGGACAATCCGTTTCGAGCATAATTTTCTCAAGAGGTATTCTTTTGATGACTGCAAAAATCTCTGCGCCTGGTTTATTGTAGGTAATGTTTCCCGCGAAAGAAATCAGCATATTTTCTTTTCCCAAAACTTTCTCCACAAAAGCCAACCGCCCACCAAAACTATGCCAGACAAAATTCAGTCCAGGAAACTCCGAAACAATTGCAAAAACATCTTCGTAGGCATCATCCGCTTCGCGATACTCACTTGGCGCAACTGGGCGCGACCCACGACAATGCAGGATAACTGGTAATTTTAATTCTTTTGCAAACTCAAGTTGCTCTCTAAAACCTTTTCTCTGCAACTCTTTTTGCTCTTCGGTAATTACACTTCCATCAGGAATAAAATAATCCAAGCCAATCTCCCCAATCGCCACGATTTTTTTGCTCACAGCCAATGCCTTAAATTCAGGAAACTTGTCAAAGCTTTTCTCCCCATATTCCATAAAATAGTGCGGATGAAGTCCGATGGAACAAAAAATATTCTCATATTTCTCCGCGAGCGCCACACTGCGCTGGCTACTCCCCAACCCCGCACCAATGTTGATGATTTTTTCCACGCCACTATCAAAAGCCCGCGCGATTACTTCGTCGCGGTCTGAATCGAATTGTTTGTCGTCTATGTGGGCGTGGGTTTCTATTAGCATAAAAATGTTTTTGAATAATGACCAGCGATATAAGTGTCATTCCCGCGAAGGCGGGAATCCAGGTTCCGCTAGTTTTAAACTCTGGAAAACCGAATTATAAATCTTCTTGCATTATGTTTCAGTCAGCTTTGCATATAATAGCTCGTTTTTCTACATACCAAGCCTGAGGTGCCTGGATCCCCGCCGGAGTTTATGCTCGTGAAACAGGTGCGGGGATGACACAAATAAACTATTTAATTCTTTGAAATAAAACTTCATCCAGTTTTTTTGTCTCCAAAGCTTTTTTAATTTTTTCGGAAGTTTCGGGCATAAACGGAGACACAATTTGAGATGTTGAAAGCAATGAATTCAATGTTTGTCTCATTACCTTATTAAATTTATCTTTGTCACTCTTCACGAGTTTCCATGGCTCGCTATCATTAATAAACTTATCCCCTCTTCTCACGTAATCCATGACGAATCCCAAGGCATTATCCAATTCTATTTTTTTGAATAATTCTGAAAATTCAGATTCAGAAATTGTAAGGCTCCACATTTCATCAACTGAATAATCGTAGTTCTCCGCCAATTTCACAACTCTCGAAACCAGATTCCCCAACCCATTCGCCAAATCAGCATTATACTTTTCAATTAATTTCTCCCAAGTAATATCAAAATCCTCACCAAAACTTGCTCCCGCCAGAAGAAGATAACGCGTTGCATCTGCGCCAAATTTTTCTACCATTTCATAGGGAGAAATGACATTGCCCAGAGATTTGCTCATTTTTTGCCCATCGACTGTAATAAAGCCATTCACAAAAATCTGCTTTGAATTAGGCAGTTTAGCTGACATCAGCATTGCCTGCCACATCGCTGATTGCTGTCGCAAATTATCTTTTCCGCAAACTTGCACTCCTGGCCAGAATTTTTCAAAATTATCCAAACTAATTGGCCAGCCTAGGGTAGAAATATAGTTCACCAGCGCGTCAAACCAAACATACATTACATGTTCATCGTCGCCCGGAACTGGCACGCCCCAGGCCATTTTGCTTTTGAGCCGAGAAACGCTAAAATCCTCAAGTCCCCGTTCCACAAAACTGCGCACCTCGTTCATTCTTTTTTGCGGCACGACAAAATTTGGATTATTTTTATACAATTCCAAAAGTTTTTCTTGGTAAGCCGAAAAGCGAAAAAAATAATTTTCTTCTTCGATGATTTCAATTTCCATATTTAGATGATCTGGACATTTTCCATCAACTAATTCCGAATCGGTTTTTTCGAGCTCACATCCAACACAATATTTTACTTTATAATTTTTCTTATAGATATCACCATTTTTTTCGCAAATTTTCCAAAATTCCTGCGCCGCTTTGACGTGATGTTCGTCTGTCGTTCGGATAAAATTATCAAAACTTAAATTAAGCGAGTGCTTCAATTTATCGAATTCAGGCACCACACTATCACAATAGGCTTTCGCGTCCATTCCCAACTCAACCGCTTTTTGATAAATCTTTTGTCCATGTTCATCTGTTCCGGTGTTAAAGAAAACTGCATCTCCTAGTTCGCGATGAAAGCGCGCCAAAACATCGGCTTCCACAATTTCTTTGGCGAAACCAATATGCGGCTTAGCATTAACATAGGGCAGCGTGGTTGTAATATAAAATTTATTCATAAATATAATTCGTTAATTTCGTGTATATTCGTTAACTTAGTGTATTATTATTACAAATTCCCCTTTTACTTTCCCTGGATTTTCAATAAAATAACTCAAAACTTCTTCTACCGTTCCACGCACAATTTCTTCAAACATTTTTGTTAGCTCGCGACCGAGAATTATTCTCTTTTCCGGAGCGAGACTTTTCAAAAGTTCCAGATTTTTGACAACCCGATGGGGTGATTCAAAATAACTGATGGGATAAATTTGCGCGACAACTTCTTTAAAAAAAGTTTCGCGGCCTTTTTTGTGGGGTGGAAAACCTAAAAAAGTAAATCTTGTCAGATCTATGCCGGAAACACTGGCGAGAGTCGTAAGAGCACTGACACCAGGAATAGGGATAACTACAATTGAACTTTCCACTGCGCGCGCCACCAGCTGATTGCCTGGATCAGAAATACCAGGTGTTCCAGCGTCAGTAATGAGTGCGATATTTTTCCCTCCAATCAATTCGGCGGTAAGGTAATCTAACTTAGGCACTGGCTTGGTTGCACCATTACTCTTCTGGATTTGATAGAAAGAGGTTGTGGCAGTCTTGATTTCATATCGATCCAAGAGTTTGCGACTCGTCCGCGTATCCTCACACACAATCAAATCAACCTTCTGCAAGGTCTCTATCGCCCGAGCGGTAATATCGCCCAAATTGCCAATCGGGGTCGCCACAATGTATAATATGCCAGAATCCATTGTTCAATTGTTATATTGCTAAATGATTTGCTATACTTAATTTACCAACAATTTAACAATATAGCAATGAAGTAATAAATTATGATATTAGCTACCCACGCCCTCACCGGCGCCGTCATCGGAAAAAACATCGAAAGTCCTGTTCTCATAATAATCCTTTCACTAGCCATTCATTTTATTATGGACGGCCTACGTCATGGAGAATACTTTGACAGTCGCATCGCCACCACAAAAGACACTTGGTGGAAAGTTGCGTTGGATTTATCAGCAGGATTGCTCTTAATTTTGTCCGCGATATTTTTTCAAAAGATTAATCTTACACAAACGATAAATGTCCTACTTGGCACCTTCTTTTCAATGTTTCCCGACCTACTTACTATCCTCTATTGGAAATTTCATTTTCCACTTTTGGGAAAAATTAAAAAATTCCATGCCCTCTGCCACAGGTATGATAAATTTCCCAAGTACTCGCCCGAACGCTTGTGGACATTTCGCAACTCCCTAAACGATATCACGATATCTCTTTTGGCAATCATTTTACTCTTCATAAAATAAACCCAATCGAAACAAAAAAGTCAGTTCTTTTTGACTTAGACTTTTTTTATTTCCAATCCCACCCCTTCACCCTAGGCTTTCATTTTCTCCATAAAATCATTGACCGCGAGACTAATTGCTGTGGCGACGGGAATGGCCAAAATCGCTCCCATGGCTCCGCCCAGACGCAGACCGACAAGCAAGGCGATGATCGTTGCAACAGGATTGAGACCCACTGCTTTTTTCATCACTTGGGGAACAATCACATGATTTTCCACTTGCTGCGCGATAAGATAGACCAAAAGTGCGAGAAATCCCGTTGTGGGAGATATGAGAAAGCCCAAGATTATGCCTGGTACAGCTGAAATAATCGGTCCGATATAGGGCACGATTTCCATTACCCCGGCGAAAATTGCGAGAATCAAAGCGTAAGGAACACCCACAAGATAGAGTCCGATCGCATCAAGCACAAAAATAATAAACATCAAAAGCAACTGACCGAGCATCCACTTGCCAATTTTTTCTTTTACCCGCATCGCGAAACCAGCAGCATAATCTCTGAAACGATCGGGGGTAACGGAAACAATAAATTTTTTGATTCCATTTTCTTCCACTGTCATGTAAAATGCCAAAGAAAAAACCACGATTACCGAAATGAACCCGGAAAAAACATTGGCTGTTGTGGAAAAAATATTCCCCGATAAGTTAGTCAAAGAGCTTGTAAAATCATTCGACAATTGATGTAAATCGAGATTAATATTTTTGCTGGCAAAAAAATCTTTCAGATGCGAAAAAGAAGCTTCTCCCACTTGAAAATACTCCGGGAAATTTTCAGAGAAATCTTGAAATTGGGCAATCATCGGCGGAATAAGAAATGAGACCGCTAGGCCAATTAATAAAAATAAAGTAAAAAATAGTCCCAATACACCCGCTGTACGAGGAATTTTTTTTGCTTGCAGCCAATCCACGATCGGATCCATTGCTGAAGTGATAATCACGGCAATAAAAACCAAAGCAATCACATCCATCACTAAATAGAGAAACCAAAGAGTCAGGAGGATTAAAATTGTCCGAAAAATTATCCCCGTAGAAATTTCAATTTCGTTTTTTTGCATACTACTAAAATACAAATTATTATAAAAATATTGTCATTCTGAGCGAAGCGTAGCGGAGTCGAAGAATCTACTATCAATGACCCCTGGCTTAGCTATTATCAGAAAGCCTGAGGTGATAATAGACAGATCCTTCGACTTCGTCCGAGTACAGACTCCGCTCAGAATGACAGCTACGTTTAATGTGTAAGTTTCTCCAACTAAATGCTCAACATCCTCTGCAACTTCTCACTATTTTTATGTGGTCCGATAATCGCTAGATTCAATCTTTTGTTTTGGAAAATTTCTTTTGCGACTGATAAGATATTGCCTGTCGTAACCGAATCGATTCGCTTGAAAATATCCTCTCTTTTTAGAATTTCTTTTCTTGCCAGCTCCTGACCAACAAAAAACATTGCCACCTCATCAGATGCCTCCATCCCCATCACCATCTTTCCCTTAATGTAATCTTTGGCTTTTTGAAGTTCCTTTTCTGACACCCTTTCCACTGCAATCTTTTTATACTCAGCCAGAATCGTTTCAAGGGCTAGGACTAAATTTTTATGCTCCACTCCCGCCTGCGTAGCAAGATATCCACATTCTTCAAATGATTCCGTATTAGTCCGCACATAATAGGCTAAACCCCTGCGCTCCCGCACTTCAATAAATAGCCGACTAGACATATTTCCACCTAAAATTATCGAAAGGAGGGATAGTGCAAAGCGCTTCTCACTATACAAGTCATAGGCTCGCACGCCTACAATTAATTGAGTCTGGTCGGTTTTTTTGAATTTAATTTTCACCGCCGGTACTTTTTGTACCTCCTTTACTTTTTTGATTTGTGGCTTCTTTCCATCAAGCATTTCGTGAAAATATTTTTTTATTTGATCAACAATTTTTTTCTCATCAAATTTTCCCGCCACACAAATCACCGTATCACCCGACAAATAGAATTTTTTTATGTAAGCCAAAAAATCTTTGCGCTTGAAATTCTCAATTGTTTTCTTGTAACCAATAATATCTCGCCCCAAAAACGTTCCTGGATAGAGCAAGCTCTCAAAGACATCCCCCACGCTACGCATCGGCATATCCTCATACATATGAAGCTCTTGGATGATTGTTCCTCGTTCCTTATCCACTTCCACCTCCTCAATCTTAGAATTAAGATACATATCCGACACGACGTCGAGCGCGGTGTCAATGTGTTTGGCATCAACTTTGACATAATAGCCAGTAGAATCCTTGGAAGTGAAAGCGTTAAACTCTCCCCCGATTGCATCCAATTCTTCAGAAATGGAAAGTGCTGTCGGTCTTTTTTCGGTTCCCTTGAAAAACATATGCTCAATAAAATGCGAAAGCCCGGCTTCCTTTTCGCTTTCATAGCGACTGCCCACACCCACCATCGCCACCACTGTTACTGTCTGAGTTTCCTGCATTGGAACAGTGATAATCCTAAGGCCATTTTTTAGATTGGTTTTTTTGTAATTCATAAATGTTATTTTTTCTTATTTCGCGAATATCTAATTAATCCTGCAAACGGAATCACCTCCACACCCTTCTTTTCCAGCTCGTCCAAAAACAAATTCATCCCGATTGAATCAGATGAGATGTGACCAGCAATCACCACATTGATGTGAGCGTCTTCCGCCGCTTTTCGATGCTCTTCACTTTGATGCATCCCGATGATTGTTCCCACTCCGGCATTCGCCATAGCCCCATAGATTTCTTTTGATCCTTCCGTACCACCCGTAATCTCTGACGCAACAATTTTCCCCGCACGATTTTTTTTGTCTCCAGAAAACAGAATCGGCCCAGCGCCTTGCTTTTTCGCTTCCTGATATTCCGGCACACGCTCCAAAATTTCCAACACTTCACCGACATAGCGTGGCTGTTCTTTCTCAATAAGCTTCGTGATAAACTGCGCCACCAAATTATCCGCCGGCGTGTGCACATTAATCAGATTTACCTTCAAAAGTCGCGCCGCATCCACTGTCACATAGTGATTAATTGGATTGATTCCCCGCGTTACTTCGGAAATTCTTTTATGGATCATTTTTTCCGCAATATTAACCGGCACACCGATTTTCTCCATCACCTCCACTTGCAAATCCATTACAGCGTCTAGTCCCGAAAGTGCCAAGCCTATTGGATGATGATTGATGACTAAATCAACACCAAGCTCACGCGCTAAAATCAAGCCACCAACAGAAATGTCGATGCCTGCTAAAACTTTCTCGATCTTTTTCGTGCCATTATCATTATGAATTCGTGAATCAGCATAGGGATTAGTTAGTCTTTCTTTGTCGAAATATTTTTGATCTTCTTTTGAAAGCTTGTCATATTCTTCTTTTTTGCGTCCCAAATAGGCTTCAATTTCTTTTTTCGTACGGAAATCATTCTTGATTCCCAGCTCAATGGCTAGATTGTAAATCTCTTGGATTGTCATAATACGTTTAAATTTAACTTTTTACTACTCCTAAATTTATCATATTTAAGTTTTGCATGCAACTAAAATAGCACTCGAAAAACTTCGGCTTTTTCTCTTTTTATGGTATAATAAAATAAAGATTTAACATAATTCAAGCCCATTGCATAGGTTTCGCTTCGCGAAAAATTAACTGGGTAAATAAAAAAATGGATCAAAAAATAAAAACCAGCTTGGGAACAATAGTCCTCATTATTATCGCATTCACCGCCGGATTATTTATCTGGCATTATGAAAAGAACCATCCGATAGATGAAACGCAAATTAGCCAGCCATTACGAAAAAATAAGCCAAGTAGTCCGATTGCTTGCACCGAAGAAGCCAAGGCTTGTCCCGATGGATCGTACGTTTCTCGTACTGGGCCAAATTGTGAATTTGCGCCGTGCTCAACTGAAAGCAAGCCCGATATTATTGGCGGACAATGCAATTATGATTCTATTGCTGGAACGTGTAAAATTCTTTCCACCACCCAAGACACTGATATTGAGATTGTCTTTACATCCACTGATCCATTACCAAAAACTCCTTTAGCTAAAAACTTAAATGGGAAGCATGTAGAATCTCTCGGCATTTTTAATGAACAAAATATTTCTCTAAAAACAGGTGATGAAATAACTTGCGAAGCTAGATTAATAATAAAAGGAACGTGTACGCCTACAATTTTCAAATTCACTAAACACGATACGTTTGCCAATAATTGGAAAACCTTTCGGAATGAAAAACTCGGATTTGAATTTAACTATCCCGGAAAATACATAGAAATTAATTCAGACGACACAACAGTAAATCTTCACAAGGACTGCTCTGGACTAAAAGATGATGATCTTGGAATTCGAATGATATGCGATTTAGAAAGCAACGTCAGCATTGGAATTACCGCTAAAAAAATTGATGAGATTATTGATGAATACAAAGGTGATTGTCAAGCTGATGGCCATTGTTTTATATTTATTAGTTCTCAAGAAAATTACACTCTAGACGGAGTGCTGGGAAAAAAACTCATAGGCACCAATGCATCAGGGGCCGGAGCATTAAATTACATATACGCAACAAAAGACAATAAAAACTATATGATTTCCTTTACTCAATTTGGAAATGTTTATTCGAAAATTCTCTCAACCTTCAAATTTATAAAATAGTAACTTTCAAAAAAACAAAAACTCGACTTCCCTTTGTGGCAAGCCGAGTTTTTGTTTTGCAGGCTCTTTGGCGAATTGTTCGCTTTCGGAGCTTACGTCAATTTCTCCTTAAAATAATTCTCAAGCTCTGAGATTTTAATTCTTTCTTGCGCCATCGTGTCACGATCCCTCACTGTCACCGCCTGGTCGTTTAATGTTTCAAAGTCCACTGTTACGCAATAAGGCGTACCGATTTCATCTTGGCGGCGATAGCGTTTGCCGATTGATTGCGTTTCGTCATATTCCACCATGAAGTTCTGTTTCAACTTGTTCCAAACTTCCTTAGCCGGAACAGATAATTCCTCCTTCTTAGATAACGGCAAAATGGCGACTTTCACTGGTGCTAGACGCTTGTCCAATTTCAGAACGACACGAGTTTCATCACCAACAATCTCCTCAGTGTAAGCTTGGTCGAGAAACATGAAAACTAAACGTCCCAAACCAACTGAGGTTTCCATGATATGCGGGATAAATTTCTCACCGGTTTTTTCATCAAAATAATTTAGCTCAACACCGGAAAATTTGGAATGCTGAGAAAGATCCCAATTGCCCCGCGCATGAATACCTTCGATTTCCTTGAAGCCTCCCAAAGTTTTAAAATTATACTCGATATCATAGGCTTCACTAGCATAGTGCGCCAGTTTTTCGTGTTTATACCAGTGAATATCGTTTTCTTTGATACCATATTCCAAGTACCAACTCCAACGCGTGGCTTTCCAATCTTCATATTTTTCCACCATCATATCGGGATGCAAAAAATATTGCATTTCCATCTGTTCAAATTCACGCGTGCGAAAGATAAACTGGCGCGCCACAATTTCATTGCGAAAAGCCTTGCCAACTTGAGCGATGCCGAACGGTAATTTTTTATGCAGAGAATCAACTGTATTTTTATATTCCAGATAAATTCCTCCACAAGTTTCTGGACGGAGATAGACGACATTTTCTTCTTTCAGCTCATCAGTCGGAGATCCAATATTGGATTTCACCATCAAAGAAAAAATCTTGGCCTCTGTTAAATCAGTCGAACCGCAATTGGCACATTTCAATTTCTTTTCCTCGCGTAATTTGTCTAGGTAGCCATTAAGCTCATCCAGCGGCGCCTTATCCGCATTAATGCCAAATTCTTCCAAGATATGATCAGCGCGAAAACGACTTTTGCATTTTTTACAATCAACTTGTGGGTCATTAAATCCACCTACATGCCCCGATGCCACCCAAGTGGTCGGATGCATAAAGATAGCGCTATCGAGGCCCACCACATCATCACGCAGCTGCACCATCGCTTTCCACCAAGCATCTCGAATGTTATTTTTCAAAAGCGTTCCATAGTGACCGTAGTCATAAATTGCCTGCATGCCACCATAAATTTCTGACGAAGGATAGACAAATCCCCGCCTTTTACACAGCGACGCAATTTTTTCCATCATCAATTGCTTGTCTTCATTTGCCATATTATTAAAATTAAAAAATTATTTAAATTAATTTATCTTTATATTTTTTGAAAAAATTCGGTAAAGATGAATGCAAATCATCTGGTAAGCTGTCCAAGGTAAACCAACTAATATCTGAGAATTTGTGCGGTTCGCCAATCCCAACTTTTTCCCTATCAATCAAAACTTTGAATAAAAGTGCGACCCAATGCGTATCCTTTCCAGCATGTTTTCTGTGGACATCATCAAAATCAATGAACTCATACTCCAAAACTTCTGTTAAATATTCCTCTCTTATCTCTTGCCTGAGCCTATCCTCAACTTTTTCACCAAACTCTAACGCGCCGCCGCCGATATCCCATCGATTATGTTCATCCCGACATTGTTCACTTCTTTTCGCCATCACAAAATTACCCTTGCCATCATGACAGAAATAACAAATTGAAATGCCAGTGTAATCAATGCCCTTTTGCATATTTTTTAATTTTTAGTAAATAAAAAAATCCCGTTCCCACAATTAAAGAATAAAAATATTCTTGAATTGCCAGAACGAGATTCATCTCGCGTTTCCATCTAGCTTCCTCCGCCTTGGGCGGAGACACCTTGATTTCAATTTTTCCCCTCACGGAGCCAAACCCGTGAAGTTGTTTGTACTACTAGGTTATACTACACTGTTTCCTTAATTTAGTCAACAGATGTAGCATTGCAGCGTCAAGTTTACACTTGCCAGTTCTTGGAGCCTTTCTACTGGAGTTAGTCCGCTCATACCCAATCCACGGTGTTTTTTCTGGTAATTGTAGTAATGCAGAAAGAGGTTTAGTTTGTATTGCATTTCAT
>CAIZXS010000008.1 GCA_903937035.1 uncultured bacterium | reverse complement strand
TTATATTTTAAATTTATTTTTTCTCTACCTTAAATTCTTTACGATCACAGAATTCTTCTTGTTTACCACCATTCCACTGTGCCACTGGACGGATATAGCCCACAACGCGGGAATAAACTTCTGTTTTTTGCTCCATCACACATTTTGGACAAAAGGGATGCTCGCCATTGATGTAACCGTGTACTGGGCAGATACTGAAAGTTGGAGTGAGTGTAAAATAGGGCAAAGAATAGTTTTCAGCAATCTTTCGCACCAGCTGCTTGGTTGTTTCAATATCCCAGATCCGCTCGCCCAAGAATCCGTGCAGTACCGTTCCTCCAGTATACTTTGTCTGCAAGTTATCCTGGAGATCCAAAGCTTCGAAAATATCTTCAGTGTGATGAACGGGAAGCTGAGAAGAGTTGGTGTAATATGGCTCAGCGTTTTTATCTTTCACATTATCATTGTTAGCAAAAATAATCTCTGGATGCTTTTTGCGATCAATTCGTGCTAAGCGGTAGGATGTGCCCTCAGCCGGAGTGGCTTCCAGGTTGTAGAGATTGCCGGTTTCTTTTTGATACCCGATAATTCTTTGACGCATATGTATTAGAATTTCTTCTGCCATTTTCTGTCCAGCCGGAGTGGTAATATCTTTTCCGATTAGGTTCAACAAAGCTTCATTCATTCCAATCAGGCCAATGGTGGAGAAATGATTAGCCCAATACTGCCCACGACGCATCTTAATTGGAGCAAGATAGAATTTAGTATATGGGTAGAGACCGCCTTCAGTCAGTTTTTCTACCATCGTTCTTTTCGTTTCCAAGCTCTCCCTGGCCAGATCCATCAAATGATTCAATTTTGTCAAAAACTCCTTCTTATTCTTGGCAACATGTCCTAGGCGAGGCAGATTGATCGTAACGACTCCAATTGACCCCGTAAGCGGATTGGCTCCGAAAAGTCCACCACCACGCTTATGAAGCTCTCTGTTATCTAGTCGTAAGCGACAACACATTGAACGAGCATCATCCGGATCCATGTCAGAGTTAACAAAGTTGGCGAAATAGGGAATGCCATATTTGGCGGTCATTTCCCAAATTGCATCAAAGCGCTTATCTGTCCAATCAAAATCCTTGCCAATATTATAGGTCGGAATAGGAAAAGTGAAAATTCGCCCATTTGCATCCCCTTCTGTCATCACTTCCGCAAAAGCTTTATTAATCACATTCATCTCATCCTGAAATTCTCCATAAGTTTCTTTTTGTGGAAAGCCTCCAAAAACCACCGCCTCATTTTTCAAATTCTTAGGACAAGTAATGTCCATCGTGATATTGGAAAACGGTGTTTGAAAACCAACGCGAGTAGAAACATTCATGTTGAAAACATATGACTGAATTTCCTGCTTCACTTCTTCATAGGTCAGTTTATCATAGCGCACAAATGGAGCGAGCAATGTGTCAAAATTTGAAAATGCCTGTGCGCCTGCCACCTCGCCTTGCGTGGTATAGGTGAAGTTCACCATCTGGCCTAAAATTGAACCTAGATGCTTGGCAGGTTTACATGCCACTTTTCCCGGAACACCAGTAAAGCCACGTCGGAGAAGATCTTGCAAATCCCAACCACAGCAATAAGCTGCGAGCAATTGTAAGTCATGAATATGAAAATCCCCTTCCTCATGCGCTTCGCGAATGGCTTTTGTGTACACCCGATTCATCCAATATTTCGAACTAACAATGGATGATATGTAATTATTCAACCCCTGGAGAGAATAGGCCATATTGGCATTTTCCTTCACCTTCCAGTCAATTTCTTGAATATATTTATCCACCAGGTTCACCGCTTCATCTAAAGATTGCTCTGCCTCACGCACCTTTCTGTGTTGCTCACGATAAAGAATATAGGCCTTAGCAGTTTCTTCAAAATCCAAAATCATAAGCACTCTTTCCACTAAATCTTGAATTTCTTCAATCTCCGGCACATAGCCTTCTTTGTGTTTTCGACCGAGTAGTTTTACTACTTTTTCTGTTACCTTTTTGGCATCATCCACCGTACCTTCCTTGGTTGAAGAAAGCGCCTTAGCGATACCCTTCGCAATCTTACCTTCATCAAAATTAGCAATAACGCCATTGCGCTTGATGACTTTTTTGATCTTAATCGCATTTGTTATTTCTTTTTTCACAACCTTAACCACCACTTTTTTGGCAGCTTCCCCCTTTTTACTGTTCAGTTTCTTTCCCCCTGTTTTTGGACTGACTTTCTTTCCCCCGTTTTTTTTCTTTTTGTTTTGCACCATAGCATTTTTTAATTGTTAATTATATTGAAAAAAATTATTTTTTATTATTTGTATATTTGTACTCGATTTGTACTTTGTAAACTTATTTATCAAACGTATCCAATTCTCTTTTGAAACTTTCAATATTAGAAAATGATTTATAGACACTGGCGAATCGCACATAGGCCACCTCGTCCAATTCCCGCAGTTTTTTGAGAATAATCTTGCCAATTTCCTTCGTACTTATCTCTGGTTTTTCCTTGGTACGAATTTCGTATTCCACTTCTCCGATAAATTGGGTAATTTTTTCTTCAGTCACCGGACGTTTTTCGAGCGCCTTTCTCACGCCGGTCTCAATCTTAGTTTTGTCGTAATCCACTTTGAGGCCACTCTTTTTCAAAACACTTAATCGTAAAAGTTCTATCTCTTCATAGGTGCTGAAACGCGCCTCACATTTCAAGCACTCTCGCCGCCGTCGCGTGATTTTGCCCTCATTAGTTTCTCGCGAATCAACGACCTTAGTTTCAGTGTTGTAGCAAAACGGACAATTCATACTTTTTTTCCTTTTTATACTATATATAGTGTAACGTAATAGAATTATACCACAAGCAAAATTCCTGACAAGGGGTATATTCTAAGCCAAGAAATGGAGTTATCCACAGGGGGTTGCAAAATTAACTAAGGAATAGGCAGAGACGCATTGCAATGCATCTTCATGAGAGAATATAGCTCCCTAAATCAGACTATTTTCCCCGCATTCCCAATTTCGCCACAATAATCGCCAAGGGACAATAACCGGTCAAAGAAAAATTGACCAGCATCACACCAATTAACAAGGCAAAATATTGGAAATTGAAATATCCTGCCAACGACATAAGTACCGAAAAAACAACAAGCAAACCCGCAACCAAAAACACTACCCTCTCCAGATACCAATAATCAACATTTTGACGATAGATTTTTTTAGACATATTTTTATTTTCAAAAACTATTTTTTAATCCTCCTACGCTGAAGCTTCTGCCTCCATTGAAATTCCGGCAGACAAGTCGGCGGACGAGCTAATTTGGAGTAAATTCTCCATGGCTTGCCACGAATAGGGTCCAGGGCTTGCCCTGGGGTTCATACCTTTGATTTTATTCCTGCGCAGATTTATCCCATTTTTTATGTTCAGAAATATAATACGCGATGGGAAAAATAACGAGCGTGAGAAAGGTTGATGCGGATAGGCCGAAAATAAGTGACCAAGCTAGGCCTTCCCAAACTGGATCAGAGATGATCGTGAGTGACCCCAAGATAGCTGTTAGAGAGGTCAGCGTGATTGGCAGGAGACGTATTCGTCCTGTTTCAATCAACGCCTCCATCAGAGGCCGCTTTTGCTTTCTGAGTGGTTCCAGATATTCCAGGAAAATTACCGTATTTTTGACGGAAAGTCCCGCCAGAGCAATCACGCCAATCATTGAAGTCGCATTGAAATAGGTGCCTTTGATTGCGTTCAAAATCGCAAACCCCGGGAAAACTCCAACCAGGCCAAGCGGGATACTCACCATCAGAAGCAGAGGAAGAAATAGCGATTCAGATTTAGCTGCCAGCACAAAGTATATGAGGAAAATCGCCACACCCATTGCCAATCCCAAATCACGAAAAACCTCTAGCGTTAATTTCCATTCTCCACCAAGCTGGGCGAAATAATGTTTTCCCGTTTGCAAATCTTCATATTCTGCCCCAAGCAAATTCCAACTCACGAGCTTTCCATTTCCATCAGGAAGTTTGTAAGCAATCAGTTTTGGAAAAAAATCAATGACCGCATATACGATGCTTCGATCTTGCATTTCTGCGCTAAGATACGTTGTGGGCCGACGATCATCAGACAAGATTGGCAAATCAGTTGCCATATTTATTTTTTCGATGATCTCCATTAGCGGAATGCCAGTGCCATTTCGCGAAGAAATTTCAATCTTCGACAAATCAGCTTCACTATTGCGATCATCTTTCGCGAGACGAAGAATGATATATTCTTGTTCGGGTTTTCGCAAGTTTTCCTTGGCGGACTCATGATACAAGCCAATTGCAGAACCCGATAGCGCGGTGTGCAAAAGCGCAGAAACATCGCTTGGTGCCACTCCTAAGAGCTCTGCCTTATCAGTACGAACGCGATAGGTATAGTCCAGTGTACGCTCCTTGGTCGATCGATCAATATCAGTCACGCCACGAATGCCCTCTACGTCAGATTCAAAATCACGCGCTATCTGTTCTCGCACCTTTTCATCATCCCCTTTTATCTTCAGCAAAAATGTTGCGAGAACCGGTGGTCCAGGTGGATCTTCAACAACTCGCATTTGCGTGTTAGGATGCTCCGATAGAGATCCTTTTGTCGCTGTCACAACTTCCTGCGCAATTTTTTCCGAACTTTGATTGCGTTCATCGATTCCCGTAAGATTCACTCGCAGAGTCGCTTGATTTTGGAAAAATCGAAAGGAGCTACCTCGAAATAAACCATTAAAATCGACTACTGGCGACTCCCCAATGAAGCTTTCAATATTTTTCACTTCCGGGTTTTCCAAGATCAGTTCTTCGAGTGACTTAGTTATCAACTGAGTCTCTCCTACCGCAGTGCCGGATGGCAAATCAATATAGACATATAACTGCTCTTTGTCCGCCTTGGGAAGCATGCGAAAAGGAACCAGAGGAGACAATGGTAAGATAAGTGAAATAACAAAAATACCGAAAGTAACGACGATTATCGTTTTGCGCCGCCTATTTGTTTCCAAAAGTGCAGCGAGTAGCTTAGCATAACGCGCTTCAACTTTTTTAAAAATCCGGAAAAAAAATCCATCTTCATAACTTTTCTTTTTTGTTAAATCCTTGGGGGTAAAAATCAGTGCCAAAAAAGGATTAATGGAAACAGAAAAAATGAGCGAGGCAAAAAGTGCCGTCGGCACAAAAAATGGGATGGGAGCCATGTAAGGTCCCATCATACCGGTCACAAAAGCCATTGGAATAAACGCAATCGCCATGGTGAGCGTGGAAAGTGCGAGCGCCCCTCCTACCTCATCCACAGCCCGCACAATGAGCCTCACACGATTCTCATTTGGATAGAGCCGAAAGTAGCGGGCCACATTCTCAATGACCACAATAGCATCGTCAACTAAGAGACCCAAAGATAGAATAAGCGCGAACAGCGTGATGCGATTTACCGTTTGCCCGAAAAGTAGCCCCACCCCAAAAACCGCCAAAAGAACCAGCGGAATGGAAACTGAAGCCATCATGGCATTGCGAAAACCAAGAAACATCATCAGAAGAACAGCCACAACGAGAATAGATTTCGAAAGGTCAAAAGTAAGTTTTCCAATTTCTTCGCTCGCCGTCTTGCCTTCATCGCGCAAAACTGAAACAGTTGTCTCAGGAGAAATCAGAGAACCTTTCAGTGCTTCCAATTTTGCCAAAGCATCTTTTGAAACTGTTGTTGCGTTAGTCCCTTTAAGCTTGGAGAGTGCGATATGCACAACAGGAACTTCGGCCTGATTTTTTTGAGCCATCGTAACATAGCTAGTAATTTCTCCTGGTCCATAAGTAATCTTTGCGATATCCCCCAAGCGAAGAATGGAAGCTCCTTCGTGCCTCAAAACTAAATCTTCCAGATCTTTGGCTCCACGAATATTTCCCGAAACATTTAAAATTGGATTTTGCGTCTGCCCCTCAATCGGATTAACACTAAAAACAGAGTTTGCTCCCATAATCGCCCCCATGACTTCCGAGAGAGAAATATTTCGAGCTGAAAGCTCACCAGCGCGTGGCTCAACAAAAAGATGATTTATGCGTCCGCCTTTGATCTCCACCTTTGATACCCCATCAGCATGTTTCAATTCATCAGCAACATCAAAAGCCACCTTTCGCAAAGAACTCTCCGATAATGATCCGGAAGAGAGACCAATGTCTAAAATTGGAACATCATCAGGGTCAATTGATTGCACAACAGGATTCATCGCACCAGTCGGCTTTAGACCGATATTATCCTGCAATTTCTGGTTAAGTTCAATCTTGGCATCTTCCCGATTTGATCCGACCAAAAATTTCACGGTCACTACGCTACGGCCACCAGGAAAAGTTTGCGAGGAAATATCATCAATCTTAGTCAGTTCTGAAATTTTATCCTCCATCGGACGCGTGATTAGTTCGTAGACCTCAGAAGTGTCAGCATTGGGAAAATCGGTCGTGATAATAAATGCAGGAGCAACGATTTCAGGATTATACTGCTTAGGAGTAAGCACGAATGATAGCACCCCCCAAACTGCAATAATTATTATCACTAAAATTGAAAGTTCCTTTTTTTCAAGAAACACCCGCGTAATTTTTCCCGCCAGCCCCAATTTTCCTTCGTGGACCTTATCAAAAGATTGATCAGTATTATGCATATTTTTAAGTTTAAATTGCTATTTGTTATAATTCTTTTTCTTTAACAACATCTCCATCTCGCAATTGATATTGTCCTTCAGTTATAACTTTCTCCCCCTCGCTGATTTCAGAAAGTACCTCACGCAGTTCTCCCGACGACTCTCCCAGTGTTACCTTTTTTTTCGCAACAACGCCATCATTTTTCACTACATACAAGAAAGTATCATCATACTCAAAAAGAATGGATTTTTCCGGGACAAGAATCGCTTTTCGCATGTTTCCAGACGAAACAACCACACTCGCATATTGTCCAAGAAAAAGCATTTTATTCTCTTTGAAATCCGCAAATCTAATTCGTAAATTTGATTTTTGAGTTGCACTTTCCGCTCCTTGAGAAATAGAAAAAATATATCCTGGAATCGTTAGTCCGGCCTGTCCTTCAGAATTTACAATTACCGCGTCTCCCTTGGAAAGCTTCTCGCTGATTGCCCTAGGAACAGAAAGACTTACTTCCAATTCTTCTGGCGATGAAATGGCATAAAGAGGAGTTCCTGGTCCAGCAAAAGACCCAACTGAAGAATATTTTTTGGTAATAACTCCAGAGAAAGGCGCGACAATAGTTGAGTTTTTAGCAGCCATACGTGCCACAAGCGCCCCTCCCTGGGCAGCGGCAACACTAGCTTTTGCGCCAGCATTCTGCAGATCACGCATTTTTTTTGCACTACTCACAGATTCTTCTCCGATTTTCACATCTTTTTTAGTAGCCTCCCCATTAGAATGACTCTCTTTAGTTTTTTTGAGCATCGCCTCGGCTTCGTCGACTTTTTGATTATAGAAATCACCGGTTGATTCGAGTGTCTTATTGATCGCATCCACTGAAAGCATAGCGCTTTTTTCCATAGCTAGCAGCTCACTTCCATCGAGTACTGCGATTGTCTCTCCTTTCTGAGCTGTGTCACCTTCTTCTTTGAGCATTTTTGTCACATAACCACCGGACTTTGGAGAGGCATCCGCTTGTTTCACACCAGCAACAAACCCAGAAAATGTTGCTGTTGAATGAAAGTCAGACATTGTCGCGACAACCGTCCTGACATTTTTTGCTACAGGACCACCCACTTGTTTCTCTTCCCCCCTGGCAAATAAACTGGTCCAGGCAAAATAGAAAACGAGAGAAAAAATTAAAATGCCTACAATATTTTTTTTATGCATAGTTGTTTATTATTTTTTGATTATTTCTTTCAATAACTTTCCCAACTTTTCCTTATCACTAACTTTCATCTTTGCGGCACAATCCATTAAATTTTGCTCAGTATATTGGATCATTACTCGTTCAAAAGAAGCTTTAGCCGCTTTCATTTGGATAAGCACGGAAAAACATTCATTTTTTCCTGAGAGCATTTTTTTTATTCCTTCCAATTGACCAATCACATTATTAATCAACTGCTCGTTACTTTTTTGCATATTTTTTATTATTATTACTTAGTGATTCGAAGTTTAGCATACACCCCCTGGGGGTGTCAAGGGTTCATGCCAAGAACTTTCAAATTCAACATAAAAAAGCACTTCTCATCCTAACGAGAAGCGCTTTTCTTGAAAAAATCCAATATTGCTATTTCGAAACCCGCAGACTGTTTAAAACCACCGAAACCGAGCTAAAAGACATCGCCGCGGCAGCAATAGCGGGTGTGAGAAAACCGAGCATCGCAAGCGGAATCGCTATAATATTGTAAGAAAACGCCCAAAATAGATTCTGTCTGATGGCGCGGAATGTTTTTCGGGAAATCAAAATTGCTTCAACCACTTTATTGAGATTATTTTCAAGCATCACAATTTGCCCCGCCTCCTTGGCAATATCCATCGCACTTCCCATCGCAATACCAAGATCGGCTTGAATAAGACTTGGTGCGTCATTGATTCCATCACCGACAAAAACCACCCTCTCTCCTTGGATTTGAAATTTCTTAATCGCTTCCAATTTTTCATGAGGCATAACTTCGGCAATAATATTATTGATCCCTAAATTTTCTGCCACTGCCCGAGCCACGACCATGCGATCACCGGAAATTATTCCCACTTTCAAATGCATCCTTCTCAACGTTGCAACAACATCTTTGGCTTCATCGCGAATCTCATCCTCAATCAGAAACGCGCCAAGAACAATTCCATCACACGCCACGAAGAGTAATGCGCCAGCCTGATTATTTGGTGCCTCTTCCATATCAGCTATCCATGAGCTACTCAGCTTATTTTCCGTGATTATTTTTGCATTGCCCAGGTACACAACTCTATTTTGACTATCCACGCCCGAAAGGCCACGACCCTTATCTTCTTTGATATTTTCAATCACATTCCCATTGGCAACCAAATTCATCGTATTGGCATACGCTACAATTGCTTTAGAATAGGGATGCTCAGAATTGAGCGCCAGACCATAGGCCAAACTCAAAAGATCAGTACTGGCTTCTTTTGCTTTGGGATTCATGAGCACTTCCTTGACAGCTGGTTTTCCCTTGGTAAGCGTTCCGGTTTTATCAAAAATCACCATCGAAATGTCTTTGATCCTCTCAAAACTCTCTCCGCTTTTGAACAATATTCCCTGCTTCGCGCCCCGTCCTGCTCCTACCATAATCGCGGTTGGCGTCGCAAGTCCAAGCGCACAAGGGCAAGCAATGACAAGAACTGAAACAGCGTAAATAATCGCTCTCATCATCTCATGCGCAATTAATGACCAACCCAAGAAAGTCAAAAAGGCAAGAATCAACACTGTCGGCACAAAAATTCGAGAAGTTTTATCGGCCAATTTTTGAAACGGCGACTTAGAATTTTGCGCCTCTTCAACCGTTCGGATGATTTGCGCCAGTGCTGTTCCCTCCCCTGTTTGCGAAACGCGCACTTTCAATATTCCATCCTCATTGAGCATCGCACCAAAAACATAATCTCCCACTTTCTTTTCAACTAAAAGTGACTCACCAGTCAACATTGATTCGTCGACAGCCGACCGTCCATCAACCACAAACCCATCAAGTGGAATTTTTTCTCCCGGACGCACGACTACCACATCCCCGATCTTTAATTCCGAAATTTCCACCTCTTTTTCCTCTCCACTAACAAGAATACGTGCCCGCTTCGCACCAAGCTCCATAAGACGACGCATCGCTTCACCAGTTTTTTGCACGCTAATGTCCTCCAAATATTTTCCCAAAAGGATAAACATAATAATCACAGCTGCCGTTTCAAAGTATTCTTTTTGTCCGTGAAAAATTGCCCAAATACTAAAGAAAAATGCCACTAATGTTCCCATGGAAATTAGACTATCCATGTTCGCCTCTCCTTTTTTTGCTTGAAGAAAGGCCATGCGATGGAAAGGCCAACCAAAGATAAATACAACAATTGTCGCCAATGCGATATGTGTCCACATAATCAAATCGATGCCAAGGAACATAACTCCAAATTTAAACTTCCAAACCATCCCAAGCAGAATTGGAAAAGAAAAAATTACAGACAAGATGAAGCGAACTTTCACATTACCAAATAACTCATTCTTGTACTGAGCATATTTATTGATTATCTGATATTTGCGAATACGCTTACCACCAAGCCCATAGCCATTAGAAAGAATGATTTTCTTGACATCATTTTCACTAATCAACTTGTTGTCGAATTCCACTAAGGCTTTTTTAGTTGCAAAATTAATAGAGGCCTTCTTAATTCCTGGTGCGCGAGAAAGAGCTCTTTCATTGCTTGCACTACAACTTGCGCAAGTCATCCCGGTTATCTCAAAAATGATTTTTTTTGTTGACATATATTTAACTAAACTAATTAATCTCATCTCTAAACTTCTGTCTCTAAATAAAGATGTCATCCTGAGCGGAGTTCGTACTCGGACGCAGTCGAAGGATCTGCTTACGATAATCCTAGTTTTCACGATTCATTACAAAACCTGCGATAACCCAGAGCAGATTCTTGCGCCACCGCTAAAGCTAAGGCGGCACGCGGTCGACTACGCTACGCTTCGCTCAGAATGACAAAAATAAAGACAACGCCAATCCCTAATCTACTATAAACTTCCCTCGCACCATTCCCATCCAACAACTAAAAGGCACCTCACCGACTTTGTCCGGGGTAAAATTAACAACATTATCACCAGAACTTAGAGCTTGCGAGATCCCCAAGCTTGGAACAATGATTTTATTCGTACAGCCTGTGATAGCATCCCCTTTTATAACCCAGCGAACCGGCACGCCCTTTTTCAAGCGCAAAATACTCGGTGAAAACCCAGAGCTAGTCACATGCATCTCAACTATTTGCTGCGCTGTATCAGTTTTCACATTTTGTGACTGATTTTTCCCATCATTTTTTCCAGCATTATTTGGGCGACTGAATAAATTTTCAGAAGCGCCAACCAGCGCCAATCCAGAATTAAAAGTATAAAAAGCGAAAAGCACAATCAGCATCCCGGCCACTTTTTGGAAAATGGCAGTATTTTTGCTTTTGCTCCAAGAGGTTGTCACGCCAAGCGCGAGCAGTGACGGCACTGTTCCGAGCGCAAAAAGCAACATCCCCAGTCCTCCGCGCATAAAACTGCCCGAAGCAACCGCCAAAATTTGCATGCTCTGCGTGAACCCGCAAGGCAAGAAAAAGCTCATCACCCCCAAGAGAAACGGAGCGGAGGGATTTTCCGACTTTTTTAGCTTACCCCAAGGAGAGCTGAAAAATCTTGGCATTGAAAGTCCAAGGCTCGCGATATCAGGAAATAATCCCAAAATATTTAGGCCGAGCATTGCAAGTACGATAGCGATGATTATGGTATAGAACGCAATAAAATTGCCACTAATATTTATCCCTCCCCCAATCGCACCAAGCAGTCCACCGAGCACGAAAAACCCACCCAGTCTGCCGAAGTGAAAAAATAGGTTAGGCTTCACGGCACCACCCAGAAATCCTTTTTTCTCTCCCATATATTTCCCAGAGAACGCAATCACCACCGATCCAACCACCACCAAACAACTGGAAACAGAAGCAACAAGACCAATCAAAAACGCTGTGCCAAAATCAGCGCCCGATCCGGTCACGCCGATTTTTTGTCCAAGACTAGAATTTTCAAACAGTCTAAAAGCAACTATGACAAGAACGACAAGGGCAACTGCCCAAAGCCAAGATTGCCAAGAACTTTTTTGAACCGATTCGGTAAGTGCAATTTCTTTTTGTTGTGACGCAGTATAGCCAAACTTTTCTACCGCAGCCTTAACCTTATAGAAATTTGGTTCATCCTTTTCATAATCCAGCTCCACGAAACCCTTTTTGCGATCCGCCCGAACATGCAGGACGCCGGGAATGCTCAAAAGTTCATCGTCAAGGAGTTTTTCACAACTGACACAGTGCATGCCTTTGATATAGATTATTTTTGTTTGCATATTCACCCCCCCCACCACTTTTTCGCTCGCATTCGCGACTTAGGGTGAGTAATTATTGAATTAATTTTTTGTTATAAACTCATAGTAATATTCTATGAAAACATTTAATCATTAAAAGCGGAAAAGTGGTGGGGGATAAATTTATTTAGACATCTTATTTAGTTGCAAAATTTCATCAATCATTTCCTGTTTTCTTTTTTCATTCGTACCTTTCATGGCGTTCATAAAGCAACTGTTGAGATGACGCGCCAAAAGCTTATCGTTAGCCGCTTTCAAAAGTCCCATCACAGCAAGGTTTTGTTGCATGATTGAAATGCAATATTCTCCCTTCTCAACCATCAAAATTACTTTGGCCAAATGCGTCCGCGCTTTTTTCAGTCCAATTAAAATTTGTCCATCTTCTTTTTGCATATTGTTATAAATTTAGGAAATTATTATAATTCGTATTTTTTGAAATTGCCTGCCTGCCGGTAGGCAGGGAAATTAGGATTTTGGATTTTCCAGTACCTCCCCCCTAGGTATAATATACACATTTTTAAAGCTGCTGTCAAATAAACGATAAAAAACACCAACCAAAAGTCAGTGCGTTGTTTTTTGTAATCTCAAAAAATCCAATGTTACTTCCCCATCCCCAAAATTCCAATAATTATGCCGACGAGGGCGGTGACGGCGGTGAAGATCCAGATGCGCATGGTAACTTTCGTTTCCGGCCAGCCTTTGGCTTCGAAGTGATGATGAATGGGAGCGGCGAGGAAAACTTTGCGATGGAAAAACTTCTTGGAAGTCATTTGAATTACGACTGAGCCTGATTCGAGCACATAGATGAAAACAATGATAAATAGGACTATGGTTGAGTTAGTGAGCATAGCTACGACGCCCAAGGTTGCGCCCAACGAAATTGCTCCGGTGTCTCCCATGAAAAATCGGGCGGGATGGATATTGAACCAAAGAAAAGCGAGCAGTGCTCCGGCAATTGCCACGCAAAAAGCGGCTAAATCCATTTTATTTTGAAAAAAGGCGATGAGGCCAAAAGAGCTGAAAGCAATGAGGAGCACGCCGCCATTAAGTCCGTCGAGTCCGTCAGTTTCATTGGAAGAAATTGCGGCAAACAGAATGACAAACATGAAGAGTGGCACATACCAAAAGCCGATATTGAAATCTCCCATAGCTGGGATGTGAATGTGATGCCAATCTAGCTTGTAATAAAACCACCAAGCACCGAGAGCAGAAATGAGAATGAGCCAGCCAAAGCGCGAGAGAAAACGAATGCCACCGCCCTTATTCTTCCCAAATCCCTTGACGCTCGCCCAATCATCACAAAACCCCAAAATTCCCGCCGAAATAAGAGCAAAGAGTGGAAGCCAGACTTGCTTTCTGCTGAGAAAATCTAGGCGCGCAAAAAAATTAATCCCCGACCATTGTGCGAATAGAGGGAAAATATAGTGTGAAGCCAAAGCCAGAACCAACACTGAAAACCAGACCAAGATCCCACCCATAACAGGCGTACCGCTTTTGTGCTTATGTAGTTCGCTAACATAGGTCAGTTTCTCGCCGTCCACTCCATTGGTCTTTATCTTTATCCCAATCTTATATTTATATAAAAAATGGGTTAGGACTGGGGTCAGAAAAAAGGCTAAAAGAAAAGCCAAAAAACCCGTAGAAAAAACTTTGAGCACATTAATCACATCAGGAATTGTTTGTATTTGCGCTAGTTCCATAATATTTTATTTCCATTCATAACTATTATACACCCAATTCAAAAGTAGCTTCATATTATCCCAACGCTTTTCATCATTAAGCAGCACGGTGATTACTTTGTGCTTGCCAGTCGGATCAGTCGAGCCCATGAGTAGGGATTTCCCGGCAAGCGGAGTGAAACCAGTTTTTCCTCCCAAGCAATTAGAAATATTACCCAAAAGCAAGTCAGTGTTCTTCAGAAGATGCATATATTTCCCATCAGTCGAATAAAACTGCCCTTCGGTTATTTTCATTGTATCCCAAATCAAATCATATTTCAAAGAAGCAGCGCCGATTCTGGCAATATCATAGGCTGAGGAATAGCATTCATTCTCTCTTCCATCAATCTCCAATCCCGAAGGAGTGCAAAAATGCGTATCAATGAGACCAAGGTCTTTCGCTCGTTGGTTCATTTTTTCCACAAATTTTTCTGGTGTTCCAGAGATATGAATCGCGAGCGACGTGGCGGCGTCATTGGCACTATTGAGAAGCATGGCTTTAAAAAGATCGATAGCGCGCACCTTCTCACCTACATACATTCTATTCCCGTTGCAAAACACACTGGTTGGGCAACCCACTACTGTTCCCGCAACATTTAAGCCTTCTCTTTTCATAACAACTTCCTCATTAAAATCCTTAATATTTTCTACCGCCAAAATTGCCGTCATTATTTTTGTCAGTGAGGCAATTTGAGTCTGTTTTCTCCCGTCATCATAATGCAAAATTGTTCCACTATCAACATCAATCGCTACCGATGATCCTGCCCACATCTTCAAATCAGTGCAACTGGGTTTTCTTTTCGGCACCAGCCCAGAGCCAGCTAAGTTAAAAGGAGAATATTCTTTTCTTTGTGTCGCTTCAAAGTCTTTTGCTATGCCATCACTTTCGCCTTCTACTATCCGAACCTCTTCCTCACCTAGAACTTTCTGCCCGCCAGTGGTAGCAAGTACATCATTTTTTATCCGATTAAATTCACCCGAAATATTCCCAGAAAAAAGACTAGGCAAAAATAGAAAAAATAGGATTGTATATATTACATTAAACATGCAAAAATAACATCGTTAGCGAAATTTATTAGCAATCACTGCCCGCCGCGTCAAAGACTCTCCTCATTAGCTGGCAGTTTTTCATTTTCAGGAGTTTCTATGGTGGATTCAATCTGCTTCTCTGGAGTAGACGCGCCACCCTCCTCTATTTTTTTATTCAAGGTTTCCCAATCTGGCAATTTTTCCACGCTATCCATCCCCAACTTTTTCAAAAAATCAAATGAAATATTATAGAGATAGCGCCGATTGTCTTTGATATTCTCCGTTCTATCCAGCAGTCCGCGAATGAGTAGCGCCCTCAAAGTAAAGCTACAATTCACACCTCTAATTGCTTCGATTTCTGCCCGCGTGATTGGGCCACGATAAGCCACGATTGACAATACTTCCAGTGCGGCTTGGCTCAGATTTTCTTGAATTTCACTTTTGACTAGCTCCCCCACAAGCTCTGCATTATCAGGATTGGAAGCCATCTGGATTGTATCTTTAATTTTAATAATTCGCAACCCTCGACCCTTAGCGTAATCTTCACTGAGTCCAGAAATAGCCACCTCCACTTCCGCCTCAGTTGCATCAGCAACTTTGGCTAATTTAATCAATGCCAATGGTTCACCACTGACAAAAAGAATGCTTTCAATAATTGATTTTAATTTTTCTGGATCCATATAATTGCTCTTATAAATTTTGAATTAATTTTCCTAGAATAAAGTGTAAACTTTAAAAATCATTTTTTATTTTGCATTGTCATTTTTATTTTTGAGATTTGATTTTTCAATTTTTCTATTCTCCGCTCCGCATACTCAATTTAATATCATGAAACAGCTCTTTTTGTTCTACGTGGATTATCCTCTGTTTTACCATTTCAAGCATCGCCAGAAAAGACACAATTACATCAATCTTATCCTTCGCCTGAGCTACTAATTCTGAAAAACAAGTCTCAAGTTTATTGCGCAGGGCAATTTCCAAATCACTAATTCGCTCTTCCAATGTAATAATTTCACCCACAATTTCTTCTTGCAAGACTGACGCGACTGGAATTTCCGAAAGCACTTTTTGAAAATAGTTTTTCAAATCATAAGCATTGATACCTTCTGGCGGATAGAAGACCGACCTGATTCCCTGATATGGCGCTTTGGAATATGAGACCTGCTGCGCTATGGCCAATTTCCCAATTTTGGCGGAAATTTCTTTGAACCGCTTATATTCCGCTAGCTGATGGGCGAGATCTTCAATCTCCTCTTCTTCCTCATCGCTAAATTTCAGAATCGGCAAAAGAGCACGAGATTTAATGAGAATCAACTTTGCCGCCACAGACAAAAAATCTGCCAAATTTTCCAGGTGAATATTTTTATTATCTTTTATATGCTCCAAATATTGATCAGCCACATGAGCAAGATTCAGCTCTGTTATGCTCAGTTTCTCTTTCTCAATCAATTCCAGGAGCAGTTCCAACGGTCCTTCGAATTTATCCAGCTTTACCTGATACACAAAATTATACACTAATAATTTAACTCTCCTATTTTAGCATCTTTTTCTTAAAGCTGCCAAGCCTCCAAGTCATCCCCTAAACCACAATCCTCCTCTTCACCACTCCCCGTTCTTTCAAAGTAATATTTTCTTCTTTTTGGGCAAACTGACTGGCATTAGTCATGGTCTTTAGGATGTAGTCTCCGGGGTTAGCCAGCAGAATGTAGCGACCTTGTTCATCAGAGATGGTTCTGGCTACTAGTTGCTTCGTTGTGCGATCAAGGAGTGAGATGGCACTAAAGGG
>CAIZXS010000007.1 GCA_903937035.1 uncultured bacterium | reverse complement strand
TTGGGTCGATGCTGATATGTCCCTGCGCATCAATCGGCACTTCAATTACGTTGTTTTGCGTACCACGCGTCAGCGAAAATAGCATCTTCATTTTTCCCTCACTCATCAACTTTTGCGCATCAGCGGAAAGACCGCTATGGAAAGATCCGTCTTTTGTCATATGCGAAATATCCATCACAAATTTCCCACTCTTATCAATCCCCGTTCCATGCACCCCACCCCAGCGCAATTTCAATTCATTATGATCAAATTTTGGTTTTGGAGTGTCATTATCATACCAAAGCCGACTGATTCGGTGAAACTTGTCAGTGTGTTTTGCCACATATTCCTTTGGGTCAAAAATATATTCTTGATGCTTCGCATCAGAGATGTGCTCCGTAACATTTCCCCAACTCACCCCTCTTTGCGTCAAAGCGTCTTTCGCTTCTTGCGAAAGCGAACCATCTGGATTGAGTTTCAAATTTTCAACTGAGATATTTCCACCCGGCCCTTTCGGTCCAATCAAGTCATATGTTCCAGCGGGATTTTTCACGAAACTAAAACCTTGCGGCAAGTTGTAATTTGAATTACCAATAATCCTTTGATCCAAAATTCCCTTGCCAGGAATGCCAATCGGCACAGCGTCAGCGGTAATCCCCTGACCCTGCAACAAGCGCAAACTCTCATCAGTCAACGTTCCATCCGGTTTCAATTTTAGCCCGGAAAGCATCAGATCTTGCCCGCGCATCAAACTCAATCCCATTGGACCGTTTTGCAATGCAAACCCGCTTGGCAAATTAAAATGATTTTGACCAATAATCGTCTCCGCATATGGGCCACCATAATTCTGATGCAACTCGCCCGCAAACATTCGTCGCACATATTCCAAGGATGTACAACGTGGCACCGGAGTTGGCTCGGAAAGACCAGAAGGCACATCCGCCGCATGAGCAGAATTTGGAGTGAAAACTCCCTCAGCGTCGTTCCAAATTGTCGCCACCTCTTGCGCAGCTATCCCCACCCCAAGCCCGATCGCAATTCCTTTCGCAGTCGCATTTGCCACTTTCAACCGCTTCATCTTATTAAAAGCCTTGTCTTTTTGCTCTTTTTCTTTCGAAAACTTATCCTCAAACTCAACCTCTCTAGCTAGAAATAGATAATCCTTAAGCCCAGCCTCGTCCGCAAAGGGCAAGTTAAAATCAATCTTGCCGGCTTTTTTTTCGGCCAAGAGCTTTTTCAAATAGACTCTGGTAGCCACTCTCAAATCATCCAGTCGCTTTCTTTCTTTTTCAATCGATTTCACATCACTATAATGAATGAGATCGATATTTGAACGATCAGAAAAAGTAATCCGTCCCTCCACTTCATTGAGTTTGGCAAATAACAAATCAAGGCTCGCTTTCTGTGGGTCAGCTTTGAGTCTTTCCAGGCTTGTTTCCAGATCATGCGCCAGCCCAGACGCGCTTTTTGTTTCATATTGAAACTGCTCCATCTCCGCCCGTCTTTCCGCGCCTTTTTCAAAAGTTTTTCCCCGCGCCCGCTCCCGAGCATGCTGAGCCCTTTCCTCTTTCAGTCGCTTATTCTCCCTCGCCCCAGCTACAGCGCCACCGATACCGGCGCTAATGCCAAAGCCAAGCGGCCCCAATATTTTTGAAGCAGCGCGAGCGCCACCCAACGCCACCTTTGTGCCAAGTGCATACACAACTGAAACAGCAGCAGCAACCGTTGCCTCATTAGCAATACTGCCGATAAATTTTATTTTTTGAATTTTCCCAAGCCAACGATCAACCCGATTAAACTGCGCCTCGGTTCGTTCTCCCAAACGCGCCCGGCCAACAACAACATCGAATTCAGTGTCAAGCTCCTCAAGCTTCGCTCCATGCTCAACTGATTGACGAATTTGTTTGGCAATTTCCAAAAGATTATCCGCATACATTTTTCCCTTTCGAACGATAGCCTCCCCTGACTCGCCCTTCACTTCTTGCAGTTCATTATCAAAAACGGCGTTCTTTTCCGCGATGAATTGCTCATTGGATAAATTGCCATTCGCATAATCTCGAATCAGTTCTCCAATACGCTTTTTCAGTGCCCCTCCTTCTTGCGAATCACTGCTAATCGTCTTTTTCTCTTCTCCCGCATGAATCATCTCTTCTTCATGTTCGCTCATAAACCTCTCTATAGTAAACCCCATTGCCGAGTCGTGTGCCTCTTTTCCTAAATTTTCATTTACATACAAGTTGCCACTCTCCGCAATATTCTTTCTGGCAATAAATATTTCTTTTTGCCGGTAATAATCATGGAATAAATTATGCTTCCAAATTTTCTTGAAAATGCCCTTGAACCCGCGCAGACTTTCCTTGTTTTCCGTCATTTTCGCCTCCGCCGCCGTGAACGCCTCCCGCTCCACTGCATCGTGATTTTCCACGATTGTGACTTTAATTTTTTTTGGAGCATTCTCCTGACCATAAGGAACTGGCATGTTTTCATTGTAGGGCATATGTGTTCATTTCAAAACTAATTTAATTATTCCCCAGTACCTAAATAGGTGTTACGAAAAGCTAAAAGTTCTCCAGCGATTAGCTGGTCCATGTTCCCAATCTTTTCATGGCAATATGTTGAAATAGCCTCAGGATCACCAACGTCAAGCAGTGCATCAAATTCATCGGCATTCTCCTGGGGCAAATTATTCAAAATCACGGCATTAATTCTGTCCTCCACTCGCGAATAAAGATCTTCCTGAATTTGATTCAGAACTTCTGGCAAAAGATTCTCAAATTTTTTCTCCGCAACCAGCTGAGAAACAAACTGCTCAATCGCATCACTTTTATTTTCCATATTTATTTTTTAAATTTACTAATTATTAAAAAGTTTCTCTTGACTATTGCGATAATTATACTCCATTTCACAACTAGATGCAAAATATAATTGGTTCATTTGCAAGATTTAATCAAATTTTTGGGAAAATAAAAACAACCAGTGACCCATCCCTCCTTTCGTTGGGGTCACTGGTTGTGCTGATAGTTGTTTGTGATAGCCTATTTGGCTTGCAGGGAATACTCCCTTGCTACCTTGGCAAAATCGACGGACATCCGGAGGATCTCCTCGGAAATTATGCCTTCTCCAAAACAATCCTTCGTCACGTCAGTATGAAGCCCAAGGAGACTTTTAAGTTCATACCCCTCGCGCGACAAACGCTCTGCGCCTCCTTCTTCTCGATCCATGATAACGCAGACGTATGGCAGTAAATTAAGACCGGCATTTCTCAAAATCGGAAATGCATTAAACTTGGTGGCAGCCATACTGGAAACGACATCATCTATAAGCAGTCCGGTCATGCCTCTCTCGAAGTGACCGTTGATGATATTTTTTTCTCCATGGTCTTTGGTCGTGCCTTTCAGCGCTTCAGATCTCACAGAGACAATTTCTATCCCAGTCATATCAGACAGCGTCGTGACCAATGGCGTGATTGCTTCCGGCAGGTCAATCAAACGATCCGGTTTAATTTTTAGAATAAAACCCGCCATAAGTCCCGCAATTTGCATCCGCATAAGTCTATTGCGAACAATGCCTCGCAGGTCAACATAATTGGGACTCTTGGGCGCATCGGGATACTTTTTGTGCAAATTGAATGTGTACCCCTCCTCTTTGAATTTAATCCCACCAAGAGCATGGATTCTCAGGGAGAGATCTTTTTTAACATTTTTCAACATAAAACTCCTTTCGCCCAGACTTTTCAGCCAAGACTACTTCTCACATTTCCGTCAGTGCAAAATTAATATCCTCCTGCATCCTTTGTGCCACATTGGCCGCAGCCGGCGCATAGTCCTCTTTCGCGCTGGCGAAAATAATTTCTGAAGATGAATTGATAGCGATCGATCCAGGTCCGTCATAAGACGCCAAAACAGTTTCCCGAACATAACCCTGCTGTTTACCAACACCGGGAATCAGATACCACATCTTACCGCCAGTGATTTCCCGACACCGCTTCAGGTGCTCCGAATAGACTTTTCCCGAACCCTTGGGAGACTCATATGCCGCGGCCATAACCAGGCCGGCATTTTCAAGGATACCAAGATCCATTGCCCATTTCATTGTCGACTCTGCGATAAATTCCCAATAACTCTTTCCGGTTTGGCGGAGAATAACATCTTGCACTTCTCGCGCCGACGGATTGCTCGTGTAACACAATCCAACAATCGCTCTCCCGAGAAACTTCAGATCAACGAGAAATTCCATGCATTCCTTGCCCATATAGGGTGAGAAATTCATCCCGTCAACTCCGTCAATTTCAAAGTGAGCGATTCGATAGCGCTCCTGAGTTCTCCCGATGTCTCCGCGCTTACAATCAAGAAAAACGGGAATCTCCGGATAGAATTCATGGATGTAATTGACAACCGACTGCAAAATCTTTCTTCCATCAGGGAAGGCTTCATAATGTGCCACCTGTGGTTTGAACAGGGACGCATGTGGTGCCGTCGCATCGACGATGTCAATCAACCATTGAGCAACCGCTTTCCATTTTTGAAAAATCCAGAACTTCCGCTTGAGACAAGCGGGAAGTTTTTCCGGTAACGGATCAAGCCCGACACAAACCAGGGACTTAATTGCTTCCTGCCGATCTGCCAATTTTTGCCTAAAACCTTTCTGCGTCATTAGATGTCTCCTTTGTACCTAGGGGTTAGCGAAAACTTATTACATGACATATAAACAACTGCAAAAGCAGTTTTGTTTTTTCAATTGGGAACGAACTACAAAAAAATCCCTAAAAGGGACCTTTTCTTCCTAAAAACGAACTATTACCAAATTAGCCTTAATTGAGCGATTAGTCAAATAACTAGCACTAGCAGGCAAAAAAAATAAAAAGCTAATATTGTCATTCTGAGCGTATCCACATTTGCCAGTGACAGATGTGGACGGAGTCGAACTTGCCTACCGGCAGGCAGAGAATCTACTTTCAATTACCGCTAGCGTTGTCATAAATAGCAAAAACTACGGTTACAATAGGCAGATCCTTCGACTGCGTCCGAGTACGGACTTCGCTCAGGATGACAAACTAAATGTAAACCATATCGTCAACAAATCCGAACTATATCCTCCAATTTTTCCTTCCCCATGACATGCAACTCGGAAATCGCCCGGGTGAGCGCCACATAGAGCAGATCTTTTTCAATTCTTTTTTTCCCTTCTGCCAATTCTATGTGCGCACCATCCTCGTAACTAACCGGCAAGTCCCTTCCGATTCCCACCAAAACAACCACATCAAATTCCACGCCCTGCGCTTCGTTCATGGTCATGACATGAATTTTTTGATTCGCCAAAAAAGCCTTTCTAAAATCTGCTAAATATTCACCCTCCTTAGCCAGGATTCCCATACTGGTAAATTTGCTCTTTTTGATTATTTTTTCAATTTGCCCAATTTCAGCGTTTTTAGTCTCCAAAACATATTCACCCACCTCCGCTCCAATTCTCAACTGCTCAGGAATTTCAATCACATAACCCAATTTTCGAATAAACTGCAAAATATTTTTCGTATTACGATAGACTTTTTCCAAAACGACTTTTCTCTCCTGCTCCATCTTTTCTTCAATCTCCTCCCACTGACGAATCGTTCCCAATTTCACTTGCTGAGCCATATCACCGACATAAAGCGCGGCTTGTGTTTTTTTATTTATACATGCTTTCACCAATTTCAACTGATCCGGCAAATAATTTTGAAACTCATCAATAACAGCCAGCGAATATTCCAACTTAATCGGCCCCCTTTTCTTTTTCAGCTTGCCATTTTTTTGCTCGATATAATAATCCCGCACCACGCTCAATTCCCCATTATTCTTCTGAAATATTTTCAAAAGCACAGTAAGGTCAATCCGGTCATACAAATTTTCCCTGCTTTGACGCCGGAACAGCGCTTTTTGTTTTTCATCAAAATGCGTGGCATATACTTTCTCCAACACCGAAAAAGTATTTGTTGTGCCATAGGTTTCTTTGGACATTTTTTTCAAAGCTTTTAATTTTTGAAATTCATAGAGATCCTTCTCCCGCTCGAAACTCCCATAGCGATCAACAGCGTTCCCACTGACACCCAAAATCTCAAAAGCCCACTCAAAAAAAGTGGTTATTTTTACATCAGAAATTCCCAGCTCAGGAAGAAGGTGGGAAAAATATTCTTTCGTTCCATTATCCTGAACAAAAACCACGATTGATTTGCCCGCATAAATCTGCGCCAAATCAGGCGATTGTGCCAAATAGGCCACGCGATGCAGTGCCAACGTTGTCTTGCCACTTCCCGCCGGACCGGAAATGAGAAATGGTCCAGCATGGTAAGCCCGAATCACCGAATCTTGCGCTTTCTCCATCTGCGCCACAATTTCCGGTAAAATAAATCCGCTTTTCTGAGTGGAAAAATATTCTTCATAGACGAGTTCTCTTGGCTCATCAATTGCTTCACTAGAAAGAAATTTCAGCTTCCCCTCCACAATCATATATTGATCTTTTCGCAAAAGCCTGGCTTTTTGTAGCGTGCCATCGGGCCGCTTATAGCAAACATCGCCCGGCTTTTCAAAACGCATCACCGAAGCTGGCGTTACCCAAGAATAAATTGATTCCTTGTCAAAACCGAATTTGGCAAAATAGATGCTCGACTCTGTTTCGTCATTTTGAAACACAACATCACAGCGCACAAAATAGGGTGATGTTTTCAAATGCTCAAGTTCGTCAGTTCTTTTCTTTCCAAAAGCAATCACACTACGCTCCACGATTTGATCGCCATAGGAAAGACTACTAAAACGTTCTTCGCTCAGTTTCAAAGTTTTTTGTAGTTCTTTGTAATTCTTTCTTATACTCACGAAAACTTCGGCCAAATGCTCTCTGGCCACAAAAAGAATTTTTTCTTTGTTATTCATAAAAATAGAGACTTATGTACCTGTCCGAAAGAAATTCGCACGTTCAACTTTCCTAGCATCCGAAACTTCCGACAAACCAGCAAGGGCCAGCCAAAGCAAGAACACCGTGCTTTCAGAATTTTTTTCGGACAAGTGCGTAAGTCATAGAAACAAAAAACGACTTAATTAATTATAAGCTCGGAAATTGCCCAGCTGGATACAATTTGATCCGAGTTTTCATTAAGTCGACTTCAAGTAGAAACTATTATTTTTTTCGCGCAAGTTTATTCCAGTTATGAAATAATAGCACATTGGGGAAATTTAGGCAAATTCACAAAATAACCTCAGCAAAACAGTTCTATTTCCCTCGCATCACCTTTCCCATCAACATTCCAGTTAGAAGCGAGAAGGCAAGCACATAGAAAGCAAAAACGAAAGAAAAACGCCAACCGAAATAATAGGCAATCACCGGCAGATAGGCCAACTGCACATTGCGATTACTCATAAAAACCGCAATGAGCGAATATTTCATCCCCTCTTTACGCAACTCCCCCAGCAATGGAAACAGTACATATGACGGACCCGAGATAACAATCGAACCAATAATTGCATAGACCCAACCCTTGATTCCAGAATTACGACCAAGTTGACGCTTGACCATTTCCGGTTTGACAAAAACGAAACTAAAAAACATCACTAAATATACAATCAAAAGAATTGGAAGCACCTTGGAAAAAGTAACCAGAAAATTTCCAAAAGCACCCGCAACAAAATCAGGCTCGGTCAAAGCTGAAACGCCATAGATAAGCACCACGATAAACAGAAATATCATCCCATTGGGAATTTTTATGATCCGGTCCGACATCAAATTATTTTCAAAGTCAAAATAGTTAGGATAGCGATCAGAATAGCCGCCACAAAATTAATCGCATTTCGAATGATGGCAAATTTCTTTCCCAAATGCGCCGCTTCCAACGGCAACATCGGAATGCCCACTGTTGTCCAAGAGAAAATAAAGGCGGTCACGGCCAAAAGACTGACGCCTGCTTTCAAAAGTTCGCCGCCAGTCACATAACTTGCCACGGGAATGCCAAAAGAAACGCTTCCGGCGAGAGCACCGACTAGAGGATCGATAATATAGTTTCCCGTGAATACCTTGGAATAATATTTTTCCAAGATTGGACCAAGATAACTGAGTAGCATTAAAATTCCCACAACAATTGGCAGGGATGTTTTCACGGTCTGAAAAGTTTTTTGCGTCGCAATTTTCATCTCTCTTAACTATAAATTAAACCAAAGAAAAAATCCAATTAAAAAGCGGGTATCCTATGAAAGAATACTCGCTTTGCTTTGGGAGAGGCAAACCTCCCATTATGCCATGCTATTTTTTGCAGATTGTTCGGCACCAGTCTTACTCGGTGTCCACATCAGAATCAGGCAGGAAATACTGCCGCCATACCTGGATCTGTTCCGCTTCAGTCAACGGAAAGTACAGAGCCAAACTGGCCCCCACACTGCTACTGTAGGGTGGCCAGAAGGAGATCACGTCTCCATTTTTCCTGTTAAGCCCCTTTACCACCTCACGCATCAATGCGTGGAGGTCCTTGTTCTTCAAGGCGATAGGCCTCATTCCTTTGTGGGTGGCGTAAGAGCAATATGATATGTCTCCAAGCCCATCCATTGAACGAAAAATGTGTTGCTTTGTTTCACTCATTTCAACTTCTCCTCTTCACTTTTGTTCGTCAATTCTTTTGCAAAGTTCTCCAAGCCAATCCTTTCTTTCTTTAAGCAAGGAGAAAATTGCGACACCTACCTTTTTTCCTATCCTGTCAACTTTTTCCCGATCTTCCGGGGTTAATTTTCCATACCCTTCTGCCGCACCGTCAACAGCTTCAAAAAACAATTTAATGCCCCAGCCGATACACAGTAGAAAGGCAATTCCCAAATTGATTCCGGGATACAGCATCGAAACATTTTCTTGAAGCATTGCTTTAAACAGCCATACTCCAGAAAATAAAATGGAAAATATGAGATATAAAATCAATATAGCTTCAATTAAGAAGCCGCCGCTTTCCGCTTTTTTATTATTACAAAGAACCATAACTCCTCCTCTTTCCCGTTATTTTTGATTTCAGCCACGATATTTGATTATACACCATTTCGAGGCTAAAGTCAAGGACAGCGAAATCATCAAATTTTCGCAAAAAAAACAAAGACGCCCATTTTGAGCGTCCCTGCTTAATATATTTTTCTATGAACTTATTGATTCCCCTCTTCTTTTTTCTTAAAAATCTTCATAAAAATCACTTTGCCTATTCTATAGATTATCCAAAACAAAACCAAGTAGAGCGCCATGGTCGGAAGGAAGGTTATCACAAAAACAATCAGAAAATCGACAAAATTTTGCACTTTCACAACTAGCGATCGAGTAGCATCCTTTGCCACTTGCCAGGGACGCCAAGAGTCAGAAACTGTGATATTAGAGTCTTCAGACATAGTGATCGTGATAGTTGACATATCAGTCTGCGACGCTAGGTAGCGCAATTTTCCTTGCAACGATTCAATCTCTGCCCTCACTCTCGAAAGCGCTTGAGTCACTTCAAGAATATCACTGATTTTTTGCGCTTGATCCAGAACTTTTTGATAGGCCGCCTCTTCTGTCTGCTTGTTTTTTATCCGACCTTCAAGATCCTGATACTGTTCCGTCACATCTTGACCACTAGTTGATTCACGAAGGACGGCCGCAGCCACTTTTTTTGCTTCCGTAAAAGTTTTTTCAAAATTAGCCACTGGAACTTTAATTGAGAGTGTTCCGCCTTTCAAATCCTGACTATTCTTGGAAAAATTGGAAGAAAATAAATCCCCACCGTTATCCTTAGCTATTTTATCGATTTTCACAACTGCATCATCAACATCATCCACCTTTAAAGTCAGATTTCCATTTTTAATCACTTTCTTATCCGTCTCCGCAAGAACTGTTTCCGATTGGCTATTTCCGGACCAATTACTGCCGGAAGTTGCCATCTTTTCTTGACTTCCACCCATTGGACTGTTGAACGTTGAACTTGATGGTGAAGGCAAGTCCATTGAGACAGAGCTGTCAAAATTATTTCCAGACATTACGCCTCCTCGCATACTTCTCGACACTGTTCCAAAGACAGAAACAAGCACCACAAAAACTAGGATAAAAATCCCGATTGATATTGCAACTATTTTTGTTTTGTTCATTTTTTTAAATTAAAATTTAGTTGGTTTTATTATACAATAAAATTTTACTCATGAAAAACGGGCAAAGCTAGTGTTCTATGATTTCCAATCTCATACCATCCTCCCTGGCAACAAGTCTTGCCTTTCCGCCAATCGGGAAAGTGATGACTGGCGTCGTGTGACCGAAATCAATGCCGTAGATTACTGGAATGTTTTTTAGCTCCTTTTTTGTTTTTATTATTTTTACTAGCTTATCCTGACCGATGCTTCCTTTTTTCTGACACCTGCCAATAACAATTCCTTTCACCCCAGAAAAACCAGGCTGGTGAATCAGAGACTGCAAATTCCGATCAAACTCTACGTCAAATAAATCTCCTGTCGCATCATCATCTTCCAGGAATAAAATGGCATCTTCCAGGCTAGGCATAAACTGAGTACCCTGAAGCAGATTTAATGTGCATAGATTTCCACCGATAATTTTCCCCTCTACTTCACCAACGTTAATCAAAAGATAACCCGTGTTTTTAACGAACTCTCTGTTTTCCTGATCAAGGTACCACATGTCATCACTCCACTCAGATGATGGCAAGATTTCAAATGGATTATTGATGGTCAGACACTTCTTAAAATATTCCCCAGTATATTCAATTCCTTTCAACATCCCAAAAGAAGAAAAATGCGGACCAGAATAAGTAACTAGCCCAGTTTTGCGATAGATTGCATTGCTAAGCGCGGTAATATCCGAATAGCCACACAATACCTTAGGATTATTTTTTATCAAATCATAATCCAAATAACTTAGAATTTGATTGACGTTAAATCCGCCAATTACCGTTAAAATTCCTTTCACGTTTTTGTCCGCAAAAGCTTCATGCAAATCTGCGACTCTTGATTCAACAGAGGAAGAAGCAAAGTCATCTTGTTCTTCGCAATGTTTTGAAAAAGTAATTTTAAAACCGAATTCTTCCAGTCTTTTAATCGCAATGTCTCTTATTGGCTGAGGAACGATACCCAGACTTCGCGAAGGCGCGATAACGCGAATTTCATCACCTTTCTTTAATTTTTGTGGAATCATATAATTATATTTTAACTTACATTTTCCAGTATAACGCATCTTTTGCGCTTTAACAAAAATACTTTCTTAAAATAAATAAAGGCACAATAAAAGAGCTACCTATCGTAGTGATTCTATTTATACCAATTAAACTCTTTTGAATTCTTCCCTCGTCATTTCCATCACGACCGTTCCGCTCAAAATCCACTTTCCGTCATGAAATATAGTTCTGTCTTTTGAAATCAATCTTGCTCGCCGAAATCCTGCTTTTTCATAAAATTTAATTGCCCGCTGATGAAATTCGCTCGTATCAAGCGTGACTTTGCTCATTTCAAGTTCATCAAAGGCATAACTCAAAGTCAGGACTGTCGCCTCCCCGGAAACCCCCTTACCCCAATAATTCTTGTCTAAAATAAATATCGTAAACTCACATTCACTCTTCTCTCTGATACTCGACAGCGAAGTGTATCCGATGAAAGTATCCTTGCAATAAATTTCAAAAACAGGGCCGGTTTCAATCTCCTTGAGTAAGATTTTGAGTTCATCAATATTTTTGAGCGCAAGAGCACGTTTGGCGAAACTGAAATATTGCACCACCTCCGATTCTCTAAACCACTTCAAAATCAATGGAAAGTTTTTTTCCGATAAACCCTCTTTCAGCCAGATTTTATTTCCTCGCATTATCCTATCCGTTCCTGCCAAAAAATGCCAGAGCAAATTATAGCCAGAAAAAATCTTTCGGATATTTCGAAACAGTTGGTTGAAAAAATTTCGCATAATACTAATTGAGAACAGTCCTCGATTTACCCCACCCTATCAATCAAATCGCGAATTGGTTTTATGGAAACTTCCGTTCCTTTTTCGCCATGCTCTGAATAGTCAAAAGGATTGTCCAAGTCTTTAATCAAAAATATCATATACACCAACAAGAATGAGACTAATATGGTGAAAAATAAAGCTTCATAAAATGGCTCGACTTTCAAGATTAAAAGGCCAAAAATCACAAAAAAAGCCAACGCTTCTGCGATAGCATAAGCGGACGGAATAAATGAAAGATCGCGGATATTATCAATTCTAATAACCATTCTCCGGACATTTCCCTGCTCATTTTTCATCCTAGTCAAAAAGTTTGGCTGAATGATACTTTCCAGCTGAGCAAAATGGTCATCCATTTTGTGTAGTTTTTCCAGAATACTTCTAGTTTTTTCTTTCCGATAAAACCAATCAATGATTGATTTTAAGAATTCTCGATAGAAGGCCAAAAAATTCTTGGTTGACACATCACCTTTGTTTTTGTCTAAAATATAAATCTCATCATAGAGAGATTCCAATCCTGCCGCCATATCGCCTGGAATTTTTTCACTTTCCTTATAATCTGAAATCACACCTGTAATCAAAAATCCGATCAAAAAAGTTGTGGATGCAATCAGGCTCGTGAACAAAGCATTGAGCGATATGAACTCAAAACCAAATTTATGAAATAATAATTTTAGAATAAAAATGCCGATTAAAATAGGCACGATTGCAAAAACCAAATACCATTTCTGCATTTTTGGAAAAAGTTTTTTTATCAACATAATTTTATTAATTCCAAAAATTAGGCGCGCCACAATTTTGCAAGTCAGAAAGTGTGAGTATCTGACTTGCTTTTGCTCGTTCACTCATTATACCACACGGGAGAGCAAGGGACACTGGCCTAATTCCGGCATTAAATTGTTCAGTAGTAAGCCCGCCTCTATACTCAAAATGGGGATCATCGACTTGGGCAAGTCCGCAAAATTCACCAATCCTTGCCAGTCTTTTCCAATTGGCATAATAGCCCCGCCACCGATCCACCACATCAACTGCATAACCATAGTTATGCATGCTCTTGCCAGCCTCCGCCCAGCTAACAATGTGCCCATCCTCAGTCCTTCCTGAATCATATATAGCGTCTTGCTCAGAAAGACTGCGAAAACCAGAAGTGACGCGCAAAGCATAGCCGTATACGGCTGCGGTTGGAATGAAACATTCGTTGACTTGGGTCAAGAAGCCTTGATTGATTTCAGTTGGCATTGGAACTGGTTTTGGCACAGGCGCAGGAGTCGGCATTTGGATGGCGACTTTTTCCAGCACCACCAAATCTTTTGACAATTTGGATTGAAAAAATATATTCATTGCAATAACAGCCAAAACAAAAAAGGCTATAATCAAAATGTATAGCCAATTTGTTTTCCCTTCTTCAATAAGCATAGCAAAAATATGAAATGTTTTTTACGATACTCATACTACGAGTCAAACTCGTTTTTTGATGCAAAAAGATCTTTGCATATTTCAATCGCACCTTTAATAATTTTCAAACTATCCGCGGAAAAGTTAATTTTCCAGCTCCGCAGGAGCCTAATATCAGGATTATTTTCATACTTAAACTATAAACTAAACGAACAAAAAAATCCATTATAGCCAATTATTTATAGTCAACCAAAAACACAAAAATAGGGCCTCAGCCCTGCCTTATAAAGCTATCCCGATCTGTCTAAAAAATAATAGAAGCACAGCGGTGATTTGCTGTGCTTCGTTGTGTTCAATTTCAGAAAAAACGAACAACTAGTGAGAATTTAGTAGTAAATGGTTTTAGTGATTTACATTTTGTAGGCCTGTGAATTTCACTAGCCTTTGCCAATGTGCCGTTAATCCACTTTGTGGATCACAAAATTAAGGTTTGCTGTTAAGTCTTGTTGCACCAGTCATACTGCCAAAGAAGCCGGGGGCTCCATCGCCAGTAACCTGCTTTCCCGACGAAGAAGTGTCAGTCACCACAAGGCTTCCGTCCTTTGTTTTGGTGACGTCTCTGGTCGATCCATCTTTATTATTGATCGTAACCCTGTCCTGCCCATCACCAGTTTTTGACCATGTTGCCATAAGTAAGCCCTCCCTTCTATAGATAGGTTTTTAAGTTACTGGGTCAGAGTTGTCTGCCCGAATAAAATATATTACTTTCGCAAAAAATAGTCAAATACAAAAACAAGGTTTCATCCCTATCCTGCAAGATCAAGTTTTTTAAAAAGTAGAAAAAACATCTGGTTTGAGAAAAACAAAAACAGGATTGTCGCACCTGTCTCGCGCTCCGTTAGGAGAATTTGAATTTTAAAAAACAAGTTCTACGCATCTTCCCACTGGAACAATGTCGCTGTCCTTGATGAAACGCCCATTATCGGCGAGGGCGTCCTTGCCTTCTTCTCGTTGATAAAGAATGAATGGCCTGTGGCTTGTTTCCATTCTAAATCTGACGGTCCATCCATTATTGGAACGCTCTGTCGCCATTACAACAAAGACGTCCTCGGGAGAAATTCTCACCTTATGACGAGGAGAGAGCCCCTCGATATACTGCGAGCTAAACAACTCCGTCGGCACATAGAAGTATCCGGAACAACTTCCCAAAACAGCAATTTGTGGCAACGCAAAACCGAAGCGTTGATTTTTTTCGAGCATTTTAATCCTCCTCTTGGTGGATAGTTTGCATTTAGAATAGTTCAAACCTCATTTAATCCCGTGACCGGTGAGCCTCTCGAGCGCTTCAAGGTAACGAGCGCTTGTGCCTTCAATAATCTCCCGTGGCAAGCGAGGCCCGGGAGGTTGCTTGTTGAATTTGATACTCTTCAGGTAGTCCCGAACGAATTGCTTATCGAAACTTTCTTGAGGTCGACCAGGAGCATATTTATCGGCTGGCCAAAAACGAGATGAGTCGGGCGTGAGCACCTCATCAACAATGTAAAGCTCGTCGTCAATCATTCCAAACTCAAATTTGGTGTCAGCAATGATAATGCCCTTACGCAATGCGAGTTTGGCACCTCTTTTGTAAATCTTTAAGGAGATGTCCCTGACCCGCTCTGCAAGATCGCGACCAATAATTCCGGCCGCTGTGTCAAAATCAATGTTTTCATCGTGCGCGCCCAGCTCCGCTTTGGTCGACGGAGTAAAAAGTGGCTCCGGTAAACAATCCGATTCCCGCAGGCCTTTTGGCAACGCGATACCGCAAACCATACCACTTTCCTCGTAACTATCCCAGCCACTGCCGGAAAGATACCCGCGCACGATGCATTCTACGGGCAAAGGATCGGCTTTTTTCACCAGAATAGAGCGACCCTCCAGAATTTCAGCATAAGGGTGAAGAATTTTCGGAAAATCTTCCACCCGATGCACCACCACATGATTTGGCACGATGTCAGCCATCACTTCAAACCAGAACAACGATATTTGATTGAGCACTTTGCCTTTTTCGGGAATGCCATCCGGCATAACCACATCAAAAGCGCTCAGCCGATCGGTGGTTATCATAAGGAGATATTCGCCCAGATCATATATGTCGCGAACCTTTCCCCTGTTTAGTAAAGTTACTTCTGAAATGCTTGTTTCCAAGACCATCATACTTCCTCCTTTTGACCGGCATCCGCCAGCTCCTGTTGCAGTTTTTCATCATCCGCAAAAATTTTTTCCTTTTCTGCATCTCTGGCCTTCAGGATCTTGACTGCCAGCTCCTGATCACACATTGCAAGCATCTGTGCTGCCAGCCAGGCCGCGTTTTTAGCGCCATCGATTGCTACGGTAGCAACCGGAATGCCTGACGGCATTTCTACGGTCGAAAACAGCGAGTCAAGTCCTATCAGCGGAGAAGCAGCAGAAGTCAAAGGCACTCCGATGACCGGCTTGATAGTATGCGCCGCTACCGCACCAGCTAAATGAGCCGCCATTCCAGCGGCGCAGATGAAAATTTTACACCCCTCTCTTTCCGCGTCATACACAAGCTCGCGAGTTCGTTTTACTGTACGATGAGCGCTCGCAATATGCATTTCGCACTCAACACCTAGTCCGTCCAAAACTTTTTTTGCCGGCAGCATCTTTTTTGTGTCAGATGCACTACCTATGATAATCATAACCCTTGCCATAATCAAAAGCCCTCCTTCCCTCAATTTATTTGATTTTTGCCGATATAAAAACAGAATCTACAATTAGATTCTCTTTTATTTATTAAGCTACACTGTAAATCAAGCCCTCATGGCTTGGTTTTAGTAAGAATAGCCCAAGGCCAAAAAAGTGTCAACAAAGCCTGTCTATCCATTTAGAAGAGAGATAGACCCAAAAATCAAGGCTAACCAATCAACTTTAATAACAATGGAAATTCCTTATATGGCTGCTTGTGATAATTCGAGCCCATATGCCCTTCGTGGAGGACAATTTGTATCCCACCAAGCTTATCAAATATTATTCTTCCCTGCTTGTCATCACAAGTCCAAGGATCATTATCGGAATTGATAAAAATAAACTGCTCGGATTTTGGTCTTATCGCTTCCCAATCATAATCATCAACATTTTTTTCACTATCCGCCTCTTTCCGCAAGGCCTTCGCGTAACCAGAAACCAGAATAGCTTGCTTGATTTTCACTTCAATCTTCTCTAAGAGACTCAAAATTATTTGAGCGCCTGCTGAGTGACCAATAATTATTGTTTCTTCACTAAATTTTCCACCTTCAAGCAAAAAAGGAATCCATTCTTTGCGATTGGGATATTCGGGATTAGGAAGACTTGGAAGCCAAACTTCATAGCCCCGCTTCTCTAATCCACTTTTAAGATAAGGAAACCAAAAATCAGTTGACTTATCTCCTGTTCCATGTAATATTATTGCATTTTTCATAATTCAAGTATAATACAAATCAACAACTAACATTAAAACGCTTCGGATGAATCCTGCAGCTGCTCCAAATCTTCATCATTTATACCGAGTTGCTCTAAAATCCAAATATGTCTAGGATTATTTGGGTCATATTTGCCAACTGTGAAACGGTTAACCTCTTCTGGATTGTTCTTTATGACATTCCACACGCCAATATTACCTTCTCTATAAACGATATCCCTCGTTAGGCACACACCTGGCGTATTGCAAGTTGTTCCACGGAATGTTCTGATACATCTATTCCAAGCGGTATTTTCCGCATATGTCATCGCCGCTGATTCTTCTTTTTTAGAATTGATAAAATAATAGTCTTTCAGTATTTCATAAACTTTTCTAAAATCTCTTTTTTTTCCGTCCATTCCCATCGCCAAGGAAATAGCCAAATGACCATCGAATCCAGCAAATTCACTTGCCCCTACAATTTTTTGCTCTTCATGGGTAGCGATGCCCTCCTCTCCTTTTAAATATCTGTCCAATCCAAGTCCTAAAAGTTTCAATTTTGTTCTTTCTCCGTTTTCTCGCCTCAGCACGTGCGTTCCAATTTCGTGCTCAATCAAAGCAAGCAATTGTTTTTCCTTCATTTTCCTTTCAGTAGGAATGCTGACTTTTTTGTTTTCCTGGCTAACACTGACAGCGGTACCCTTGTCGACAACCATAATATCCCAGCCAGATATTCTATACCTCTCCAGAGCCCCCTCAAATGTTTCTTTTATTTCCTCGGCACCATATTCAATATCAGCAAAAGTTCCTGATTCTGAACTTTCTTTCATAAAGTCCTTCAACTCAACTATGTTGGATTGCTGTCCCCAAGAAGAATTAGCCAATTCATCTTGGAGTCTTTGCGCCGCATTTCGGATATTTTCATTGGGATCATCTATTTTCCTATCGATAGCTTTCTTTATTTGACTTATAGTATAGCCAAATATTTCTTTTTCAGGTTTCCCATAAATGAATTCCGAATAGCGAAGAACTTTCCGATCATTTCCACTTCTTGCTTCATTGAGCATGCGTAGTTCTGCAATTTTTTCATTGATTTTCCAGCGGTAGACTTGTCTAACTACCTCATTGCTTTCCTGACTGAGAATCTCTCTTTTCAATTGAAGCAAATCCCGTTCTCTTCGAGTGGCATCCAATTTTTCCAACTCAGGATAATCGAGTGTGGGGTTTTCACATTTACCTGAAATAAAATCATTTTTTTGACTTTCTCTTGCGCTTTTTTCTCCGCCTAAATATTCATAGTCCTCAAAAGAACCACAGGCACTAAACCTCTGATACCATTTATCATCAAGGGATCCTTTTTTCTCAACAGCTGGTGATTGAAAAGCTTCAAATGACATAAATTTTATAATTCCGATTATTATTACATATGGTCATTATATCACAAAATTCAGCTTACCACTCGCATTCTTTTGCGATTTCCTCCTACGCTCCTGTGAGCTTCGGCGGATAAAAGTCCCAGAAAAACGAAGTCTAAATCCTCTGAGAGATTCTTTACTGAATTAATGCGTAAGATTTACCCAAAATAATTTTCCACCGCAAATTCAAACTGCTTCAAAAACAGCCCCTTAAAATATGACACATTATTCTGTTCATAAAACAGTAGTCTAGCTTTTTTATATTCAATTTCATCCATACTCCTATATGACAATGGACAACAATCAAGGGATTGTAAAATCGCATTACCCGAGAGACGACTAGTACGTTTATTGCCATCAACAAATGGCTGGATATAGGCAATGAGCAACATCAAAATAACTGCTTTTTCAAAAGCATTTTCTGTTTTATTTACTTTCTGACAAGTTTTTTTCAGTGCCTCTCTAATTTGAAATTCATTGTCCAGTGGTGTATATTTTGTGCCAGTAATTCTAACCAGTGTTTTTCTGAGATTTTTGGTAACCTCTAAATCCTTAGTCAGAAGTGCGTGAATATCCTCTATCTTTTTAACAGTTATTTCTTTAAAAGACTCGCTACTTTTACGAATATATTCCAGCGTAACTTTATGATTAAGAATCATCGTAGCTTCTTCCTGTGTGTGACCCGTGGCTTGTTGTTGGTTTTTGATTAGTTGCTCAGTTTCCAGAAGGTCATAAGTGTTTCCCTCAATTTTTGAGGATTTCCAACTGAAATCAATATTCAGCCTTTCTATTTCTTTTTTCAGTATATCTGCGGAAATGTTTTTGATTTTCATTCTGTAAATTTCATTCAATTCTGCAAGTTTCCTTTTTTCAGTTTCAGTAAAAATGTCCTTCAGCTGACTAAAGATATCAAAATTGAATTTTTCTTGTATTTCTCGCTGGTCAGCATCTACGGAAAAATACTTTTCAATATCAATTTTTTTCACGATCAAATATCCTGAAGAAAGCTGATAGGTAACAGCTCGTCCAGCACCCCGCCTTTCAATCAAATTCAGTTCGAGCATTTTTTCCAAATCTCTGGAGATAGTCATCTTTGTCACCGTTCCAATATCCTGCTGAACATGTTCCAATATTTGCCCAATAGACACAACCCTATTTATTTCAATAAAATCAAGAATACTATCCTGTCTTTTGCCTAATTTTTTGTCTTTTGACTTCATATATTTTAATATCTTTTTTACACTCTAATCACATCATTTATGTTACGATTAGTCAATAAATATGTTACGTTTTATATAAATACTGGCTTAATCTAGCCACTATTTATAAAACACAAAAACGGAGTGGAGTAGTGGACTAAAAAATGCGGAAAAGCCCACCCACGAAACGAACTCGTTCCAGTGAGACAGCGCAAAAAACCTACCTAATAAAAAAAATCCCCATCCAGTTTTCTGGATGGGGTTATGCCTAATAGGCGGCACATTTTGGGCGTATTCGTCCACCACCATTCACTTCAATTCTTAATAACGCCGACTCCAGCGTACATCTGGTGGCTATTTGTAATTTTGCTATTATCCCATCCCGTCTACACTCACGGCATTGTAGACATCCTCTGTCAAGTGCAACGAATCTGCATTTCTTGCAGGGTGATGCTGTCAACTCCATAAAACACTCCTTTTTTTTATTGCGCTAGTTTTATTCCAAACCCCCGACTACCGCAAGAGGCGGCGCCAGAGTTTTCAAATTTCAAAGACATAAAATTTTGGATAAGCCGTGGGGCGTTTTCATGTAAATACAAACTGGGTACGCAGTTAGTCCCACATCAGGATCCGACCGCGTCAATATTATGCCGACTCAACACATCAGCATGGATTGCTACGGAGACTATCTCCGCAATCGTCAATCCAGACCTGGCGCTTTCCTCAATAAGGACCCCTGCTTCTTTCGATGACTTTCCGAGGAAAGCATGCCCATCCTCAACGTTAAAAATGAAATATGGTCGATTTGGAGACCGAACCACATCACTAATTTCTGCCAATTCAATGTGCGTGTACCCAACCGATCCAGCAAACACTACCAGTTGCACTAATCCGTAAACTCCCAAATAACTCCTGGGAATGACCGGCAAAAACGGAATATTTCCGCCTGGAATCTCCGTTTTAGCCGCGCTACTTACAACCCGATCCTTCTGCAGCTGAAGAGAGGATACAATTGCCCATGGGCAATTCAAGTTCCTCAATCTCTCAACTTGCGCCTCAAATAAATTGCACAATATCATACATAAGCCCTCCTTTCTTATATTTGTCAAGTACAATTACTATGATTTAGTAATTCCTGAAAGTATGCCATGCTACAAATGCTTTGTCAACTAAAACTCGACTAACTCAGCTTTGTTTCTTTTAGCAAAATAAAAACAGGATTAACGCACCTGTCTTGCGCTCCGTTAGGAGTATTAGTCAACAACTACAAAAATTCGAAGAACTATCTAATCATAACAATCTGCATTGCTAATCGCTCATCCGTCGCCTTCTCATATTCATGAAAAGCGATGGCTTGCTCATCAGACACAAGCATAGCAACAAACTCAGTCCGCGATTTTTCCATATGTCCAATCGCACAATCCAAGCATTTATCAAAACTATAGCCATCGACTACGCCTGAAGAAACCCTTGCCTTTTGACAAATTCTGCACAACGTTTCATTCTCCATTTTCAAATCCTCCACCAAAAATTCCAAACTATCGCCATCATAGTCTGAAATTGGTTACGCATATGATAACCAAGTTCATTATTAACACACGTGCCCTCAAAAACATTTTTGAGATTCCCCTCCTTGACTACGATTAATTTGTCTTGAGAAAAATTCAGATTCTCTTTGCAAATGAGCGTAGCTCGGTTCAAAAGACCATTCAAATCACTCGACTCGCTACTTGCGCATCTCATCTCCCTAGCTTTCTGCAAACTAATTATAGTCATCATCGCCTCCTTATGTGCCCGCTAAGATTATTGCCAATGCTAACATATCTCGTTGCTCAATGAAAGCTAGCATCTTTTTATAGGTTTAGTCAACTAAATAAATAAAATGTAAATGAAGGCATTAATAATAAGAACTACCCATAAAAAACATCACCCAGACCCAATAAACTGATTTCACTTCCCCCTATATTAAAACCCGCCTACCATCCTCAACAAAAACCGCCTCAACATCACTTTCTTCTTTCATGTCAATCAATCTAAAATCAATTGATTTTTCATAAAGACATACTAGCACAAAAAAACACCATTCAAGGTGCTTTTATCAAAATCACATCCTTTTGCGATTAGTCCAAAAAACGAAGTCTAAATCTATCTGAGAGATTCATTACTGAATCAATGCGTAAGGTGTACAATACCTACGGCTACAGAATTATTTAGCTCTGTTACACTTAGCTGTTACCTTGGATTGCTCCAAGATTACGACCAGCAAGTAAAATCTACATTCC
>CAIZXS010000006.1 GCA_903937035.1 uncultured bacterium | reverse complement strand
TCCGACATTTTGATTGGGCATGAGAAAAATATTGCCACTGGTGGTTGTTTGTAGGGTTAAGTCATTGGAAGTTCTGTTGATGGTTGCGACGTAGTCTAGTTGACTTTCCAGATCGATAACTCCGTTGGTGATATCAATGTCATTGCCAGCAGCATAGTCAGTACCAATACCAGCAGAGTTCCAGGAAGTCTTACAACTTCCACTAATACAAAGACCGGTGGCATCAGCGTAGCCTACGATTTGCAGTTTTTGGCTAGGAGCGCTTGTGCCAATCCCCACATTACCAATTGAATTGAGTAAAATATTCCCGCTAATCAATGTCTGAAAAGTCAAATTCGCACTAGATTGACTTATGGTAGAGACATGGTCCAGCTGACTGTCCAAGTTAAATTGAGTGCCAATCAAATTAAGATCGTTGCCTGCAGTATAGGTTGACCCACCAGCACTTGGACTAGTGTCGCAAACCAAACCATTAGTTGAGGAATATGTGCATATCCTTGTGTCAGTCAGCGTACCTTCTTTGATAGAGAAAGTCGTACCCGTCAATTGCAGCAAACTTCCACCTCTTGCATATGTCGTATTCGTATCAGTATCGATTCCCCAGTAAGCATCCGCGCCATCTGATTTGAGTACTTGGCCGCTAGTGCCCACTGCCAATCTGGTCCAGGAAGCCGTCGCACCTTGCCCAGTAATAATATCCCCTCTTTGAGGAGCGCCAGAAGAAGTGTCAGAATGAGAACTAGACAAAAATGAATGAGCAGTTCCAGGAGTAGTTGAACTCCAAGTGGGGGTACCGGAAGCCAGGACCAAAACTTGCCCGTCTGCACCTCTGGCTAACTTGGACAAACTAGCACCATTCAAGCCAGAAAAATACAGCATATCGCCAGCGCTATAACTGGTCAGCCCTGTTCCGCCATAGGTTGTGGAAATAGCGTTGCCGCGCCAAGTGCCATTCGTAATTGTGCCAACAGTAGCTAAATTAGTCGAACCAATCCAAGTTGAAAGCGTAGGATCGGTTTCAGTAAAACTAGAGATGTACCCAGCATTATTGGTCCACATGGAAATGTTACCGGATTTATTGGTCAGATTATCCACCGTGCTCGCAGTAATAAACCCGGTTGGATTAGTCGCACTATATGGTGTAAAAGTAAGCGCGTTGGTAACATCCAGACTGCTAAGTGAAATTATTCCAGTTCTATTATTAAAAGAATCTACCTTGGTGCCAGTAAGATAGCCCTGACTCCCATGATTGCCCCAGCCGTAAGCAGCGTTCCAACTAGCAAGATTTGCATTCGTAATTCCGGCAGCGGCGGAAGCACTGAAAGTCGGATCAACTTCCACTCCCCCAGCCGATAGCGCTGTGTTGCAAACCAAACCTTGCGTAGCCGAATAGGTACAGATTTTTCCCTCATCGAGCGTACCTTCCTTGAGGGAGAAAATATTGTTGGCCAATTGCAGCAGATTGCCAGAGGCGGAAAACTTACTCAAAGTATATCCACCGGAACTATTGCCCACTAAAATTTCTCCATCCGTGGGAGCCGTCGTAACTCCCGTGCCACCCTGACCAATACTTAAGGTGCCCTGAGTACTGGAATTCAAATTAATTTTATTCAGCTTAATCTGCTGACCAGACACGGTGAGATATTTTTGCCCGCTAGTAGAGAAACTCAAGCCACTACCATTACTGCCACCACCCAAAACACTGTCGGGCAGATTGGTTAATTCAATTTTTCCCGCGCTGTCGAGAACAGGAATGTCTCCCGCGCTATTGCCGGTTTTCTTGCCATTCAAACTAATAGCATTTCCGGAGCTAAGAGAATAGATTGAAGAAACCACTTTCTTTCGTGGAACCATCTCACTATCCTCTCCGATTTTCATGCCCAAAAAGAGTTGACCACTTTCAAGGCTAGTAACGATTGGCAGCTCTTTGTTTTGCCCTAGCGTAACCCGTACCACGCCATTTTTAATTGTGACAGATTGGGTTTCTTCCCAAAGCTTGCCTTGTGTATCGGAAGCGCCAGAATCAGTCCGGTCTTCCGAATACAAAGCAAATCTAACATTATAATCTCCAGAAACAAGTTGACCATTTTTGTCGGTGACATAGGCCACCATTTCCATTTGCCTAGCAGCATGCACAGGCGGAATAAAAAAAGAAAAAAAGATACAACAAAACAGAAAAATTAGAGAGATTTTTCTGACTCTTTTTGTTTGGTTTTCTTTGGCAGATTTATTCCAATTCATTATGCCAATATTTATTTTTTTCTTACTTAGATTATATCACATAAGCTATGAATATAATAATATTAATTTGTCATAAAATTAGTTTTGAAAAATAAAAAAAACGCCCCAATCAAAAAGAAGCGCAAAAAAACAGCAGATAATATTTTAATTTTAGTTTTTTTGTCTAGTTCTATTTTTTCATACTGCCCAGAAAAAAAGCGAGGGGATACTTGTGAGTCACAAATATCCCCGATTGTCGCCCTATCTCAATAGAACGACCATCACTACCGTCGTAAGAACAGCAGCGGCAACACCAATCATACTAAGAAGCACTACTCTCATCTGTCCTCCTTTGCCACTTCTGTTCTATTGTTGTAAGTAATTAGCCATCGCTAGGATTAGCGACTGCCAGACAACTTGAGTCATTTTTAGGGTTGAGTTTGTGGATTTTTACATCCAACTCCCCAATTCTTTTTTTTAGGCCTTCTTCCTTTGTCTGAACAAAGCTCGAATCAAGCCCGTTTTCTTTCACAAACCCAGGATCGCCTAGATTTTTTAAGGCATTAGTGAAATTTTCTCTTTCCTCCTGTAATCCCACTGACCCTTTTTTTGCTACCTCAGCTTTACCGGCTCTATCCATAGATGTTACTAGGTCTTTTTTGACCAGGCAAAGCATCAAGCCGATTAAGATAAAAACGATAAGCCACGCAAATCTTTTAGTTCGCTCACCCATCGTAATGCTCCTTTTTTTGTTAATGTGAGTATTGATATTCCCAAAATCATAGCACTTTTTGACAAAAAAGTCAAGTGCTGGATTTTGGGCTTAATATGGGCATCTTGTAGAGACGCGATAAATTGCCGTCTCTACAAATCATCGTTTTCCCCTTTCCAGAAATCTATGCTATTATCAATTCTGTTGCTAATAAATATTTTTAATAAAAAATAAATGCAAAACCTCCAAGACCTGTTTGACACGCTCCAAGTCACAAAAAAAGAGCAAAAAGAGATCAAAAAAGAGTATAGTGATGCTCTCATGAACGCCAACGGCTATGTTGAAGTGTCTGATGAGTTGAAAAAGCAAAGAGAGAAAAAGAAGCAAATCGAAGCAATGACCCAAAGTCGCATGGGAGAGCGCTATGTCCTTTTGGAAAACCTCAAGAAAAAGGCCGAAGAGCTTGATGAAGCCATTACAGACATTGCAATGTCCACTCTCATGGAAGGCAAGACTGTCGAAATAAAAGATCAATACGACAATGCCTATGCGCCGACCTATAAAATTACTTTCAAAAAAGTCGCCTAAATTATACCAAAAATAGCGTCATTAAAGCATAATCGGATTATTTGCCAAAATAGTCCGATTTTGTTTTATTGACAAAAAGGCTAAAATGCACTAATATTATAGGTTCTTTAAAAGATTATATTTTTTAGAATTTGCCGCATTGGTTATCTGATTAAGTTAATCAAATTTGACTATTTCAATCAGATAACTGATTTCCGGCATTTCGCCACCTCATACAAAAGAAAGGAATGAGCGATGAAAAAAACATATTCACTACTAATTATGATGATGATCTTCTTTGGCTCTGTTTTATTGGCTGAAGAAACTACGACAAATGGCGGTGAAGACAGGCCATTTATCGTGACCGGAAAAATAGGACTGTATTCATCAGACGTTGATGAATACTCTGGAGAGCACATCTCCAATAGTCCGGTTTTAAAAACAGAGGTGACAGTGACACACTCAAGATCCAAAATATATCTCAGCGCTATGACTTATGTTTCCGAAAAGGGCGTGAATGAAGTTGACGTTCTCTTGGGAAAGTCGATTGAAGTCGGAGAGGCCACCATTGACATCGGCGCAGGTTTCTATGACATCGGGAGACTGGGAAATACAGAAGAGGATTTCCTGGCAATGTACATCGGAATTGAATTACCCAGAATTGTCTGGGGAGTCATTCCTTTTGTCTACATTGAATCCAATACCCCACTTAACAATGAACTTAGTGAAGGCGGGGTGCTATGGAAAGCCGGCGTAAAAAAGGCTATTGAGATAGCCGAGCAGCCGGTCGAATTTAAAGTTGAGATTGGCGGAAATGACGGCATCTATAGAACTGACCCGATACCTGTCACTTTTGCCAAAGGAACAGCTTCGACAGAAGTTAGTTTCTATGGTGTAAGAATTATCCCAACCTTCGCAGTTCAAAAGGGTTTTGGCGGAATCGCCGAAGAATGGAGATTTATTTTCGGGATCTCCGTCCCCTTTTAAAAAAATTGTTTTCCCGAAAAGAAAGTTCCCCTCCGCAGATTCATGCGTTGGGGAATTTTTGCTTTTCACGTCAATATTTCACATCCCCCTCGCATACTCTTGACAAGCATATAGTTAATTGATAAACTAGTTCGGTAACTTTAAATTAACAATTTTATGGCTGATTCATATCATTCAATTATTGAACCAATCATTTTCACCGCGTCGCGCCTTGAGGCAATTGCTGATCGCTGCCTTTTTCGACCGATTGGGATTAATATTTCCAGCGTTAAAATCATGGGTCTTCTCTGCCACAAAAAGACCATGACCCCAAAAGAAATTCTGGAGCTAGCCGGCGGCACGAAATCAAACATCAGCCAACGACTTAATTTTCTGGAAAAAAAAGGCTACATCGAAACTCACAAAAATACCTTCAACGACAAAAGAAAAATATCTATAAAAATCACTCTGACCGGAAAAGCTAAGCTAAAGGAAATGCATAAACATATCCACAAGGTAAAACTCGAATTAGAATCCAACTTCACTAAAAAAGAAATTGAGCAGCATTTCGCATTTTTTAATAAATTAAATAAACTCGTCAGCGCAGAAAAAAAAGATTTTTCTAAGTGTAATCTTTTTTGCAAATAATCATATGAAAAGAATTCTCATTCCCATTGTCTTAGTGTTAATCTTAATTGCTTTTTGGGGTTACAAAAAAACCAACTCACAAACGACACCTCCAACAGTAATAGAAAAAACTGCTCTGCCTGTCGGCACGCAAACGATTGCAGAAAGTTCCACGCTCAAAAAAACCTTGCTTTTCCCAGGAACAGTCATGGGAAAAGATGAAGCCAAAATTACTGCTAAATCTGGCGGAACAATCACACGTGTTAATTTTGATTTAGGAAAAAACGTAGCCCAAGGTCAAGCGCTCGCTAAAATTGATGACACGGGCAACAATTCTGACGCGGGAAAAAACAATTTTCAGAGTTCGCAAATTCAAGAACTTGAACAATCCGTACGCATTGCCAAGGAATCCCTTGTGCTGGCTGAAAGTGATTACAAAAAAATCGATAGCTTTGCCAATCGCAGCGCACGCGATATCGCCAAAAGACAATATGAAAATGCACAGATCGCTCTTTCTGGAGCATTGGATTCGCATCTCATCACTGCACCGATTTCTGGCACAGTTATTTCTAAAAACATTTCCTTGGGAGACAGTGTTTCTGTCGGCCAACAGATAGCCACTATCAGCAAAACGGCCCAATTAAAAGTTCAATTTTTTGTTGACCAAGAGCAATTTTCCCATTTTTCTCTTGGCCTCGCTGTAAATCTTATTGATAATAATGGAGAAACTTCGTTAGCAAAAATTACTAATATTTCGCCGCAAGCTGACGCGGCAACTAAAAAGTTTTTAATTGAAGCGCAGCCGTCAGAAAAAAATAAATTACTCAGCGGAACAATAATTAATGTTACCTTTGACATCACCGAATTTCCTCAAAAAAACGACGCTATTCTCCTCCCCCTCTCTTCGATCACTGTTGGTCAAAATGAAAGCTATCTTTTTATAGTAGAAAATGGAAAAGCGAAAAAGATCAATGTAGTCATTGACAATATTTCCGGCGAGATTGCCGAAGTTAAACTAGAGTTACCAAAAGAAACACAAGTTATTGTTTCCGGAAATAAATCCTTGAAAGACTCCGATGTGGTTGAGGTGAAAAAATAATATCTTACGCCGGATTTTCCTTACCCCTCTCTGTCATCCTGAGCGTAGCGCAGCGAAGTCGAAGGATCTACTGGCCGCTATCCGAGGCTTACCCATAATCGCAAAACTCTAGGCAATATTAAGCAGATCCTTCGGCTTCGTCCGTCCGCCAGCTGGCGGATCGCTCAGGATGACAACTTTTTCTTTATTGCTTGATTTAAGCATTCATCAATTTAGCCTTTATTTCTAATTTCAAATTTTGAATTCTCCCCATATGTTCGATAAAAAAAACCCCCAACAAAAATCCTCTGACCAGCGCTACTTGGATCAACTGGAATTTAAACCGGAATTGAGAAAAACTTGGCTCAATTTTTTTGTGGTCAATTTTCGCGTTGTCGTTTTGCTTATCGTCCTTCTTACTGGCTGGGGCATTTTCTCATACAGCAAACTTCCCCGCGAATCAAACCCAGAAGTCAAAGTTCCCTTCGCAATGATCGCAACTATCTATCCTGGAGCGTCTCCAACTGATGTTGAAGAGTTGGTAACAAAAAAAATTGAAACGGGCATCTCTGGTGTGAAAGGCATCAAAAAAATCACATCCAGTTCTTCCAATTCCTTCTCAGCTATTTCCGTTGAATTTGATACAAGCGAAAACCAAGATGATGCCATCAGGCGACTCCGCGACAAACTCACTTCCATTAAAGATCTGCCTTCGGATGCTAACGATCCCGAGCTCAATGAAATTTCTTTTGATGATACGCCGATTCTCTCACTTTCTCTCACTGGCCCCTACGACGGATTTACACTGCGCCGCTATGCCGATGATATCAAAGACGAATTAGAAAAATTGCCGGGCGTGCGTGAAGTGAAAGTTTCTGGTGGAGACGAACGGGAATTTTCTGTCGCCTATGACCCACAAAAGCTATCCAGCTATGGACTTTCCGCGACACTAGCGAATCAGGCGGTCAGCGCATCAAATGTGGCATTTCCCGGCGGCAACTTCGAAGGCACTGAATTTAACTATCCCATTCGCGTAGACAATCGCTTTTTCAGCGCGGAGGAATTGAAAAAAATTCCCATCTACCACTCCGAAAATAATGCCATTATCTATCTTGGCGACATCGCGACCGTAGAAGAAAAAACCATCAACCGTACTGTCTATTCACGCTTTTCTATCGGTGGTTCCGAACCGAAAGAAGCGGTCAATATCGATATTATCAAAAAAACTGGCGGATCAATCATCGAAACTGTTGCCAAATCAAGAGAGCTTGTTGACGCAAAAATTGAAACTTTTTCCCCCGATGTGAAATATGCCGCTACAACTGATTTTTCTAAATTAATTCAAAAAGATTTTACCCAACTGACGCATGACTTCCTAATCACACTTGTTTTGGTTTTTGTCACGCTCTTTTTGATCGTTGGGCTCAAAGAAGCGATTGTAGCTGGACTTGCTATTCCTTTAGTTTTCTTTGCCACTTTTGGTGTGATGAATCTCACTGGCATCTCGCTCAACTTTCTTTCCATTTTTTCCCTCATCCTGGCTCTGGGACTTTTAGTTGATGATGCAATCGTCGTTGTAAGTGCCACTAAACAATATTTAAAATCAGGAAAATTCACTCCGGAAGAAGCAGTTCTCCTTGTTCTTAATGACTTCAAAGTTGTACTCACCTCCACCACACTTGCCACTACTTGGGCCTTTCTCCCACTGCTGTTTGCCACTGGCATTATCGGCTCATTCATAAAATCCATTCCCATCACAGTGTCTGTAACACTCATCTCGTCACTGCTCATCGCGCTCATGATTAATCACCCATTGGCCGCCGTGCTCGAACGAATTCGCCTCACCAAAAAATCTTTCTGGATTTATTTCACCCTTCTTTCTGCTCTCGCTATATTTCTTTTTTGGCAAAGAAATATTTACACCATCATTATTGGCGTAGTTTTTGTTGTTATCCTCTATTTCTTAGGTAAATGGTACGCACGCGAAGGTCAAAAAAAATTGGTGGAAAATAAAAAGCTGATGGATCTGGAATGGCAAGACGATGAAAAAATCAAAGATAAATTGCGTTGCCAAGGAGCTTGTGAGGATGAAGATTTTGGAAGTCGCCTGATCCATGGCATCATCCATTTTGACGCAATTATTCCGATCTATGAAAAATATCTGCGTATTTTCGTGTCCACAAAAAAACGCCGATTGACTCTAATTTTCGTCACACTTGCTCTTTTTCTTTTTGCCATCGCACTTCCGATCACCGGCATCGTAAAAACTGAATTTTTCCCCGCCTCCAATGAAGATAATATCTATCTCACCTTTGAAGCGCCCATCGGACTCAACCTAGACCAGACAAATAAACTCGCCCAGCAGATGGAAGTAAAACTCTTGAAATATCCCGAAATTGATAATTTTTCCACCGTAATCGGTCGCCCAGGCATTTCTCCTGACGGCGCTGGTGGCGGAGTTTCCAGCAGCGTTTCTCACTTAGGGGGAATTGTGATTGCACTACAAGCTGCGGACGCCAGAAAAATCACCTCCTATGATCTTGCCAAAAAAATCCGCGAAGACATGAACTCAATTAGTGGTGTAACTATCAAAGTCGAATCCCCCGGTGGCGGACCACCTTCTGGCAGTGCTTTTGAAGCGAGAATTATTGGTTCGGATTTGCAAGTACTAGATAAAATCGCGAATGACCTTCGCCCAATACTCGAAAATATTTCTGGCGTCGTTGACATTGACACATCATTGAAACCCGCTCCAGCTGAATACACATTCATGCTTGATAGTGCGAAGTTAGAACTCTATAATCTCAATGCTGCTCTAGTTGGCGGAACTATTCGCATGGCTATTTCCGGAACAGAAATTAGCACCGTCATTCGTGATACCAAAGAAATCAAAGTCAACGCGCGCTTCTTGGAAGAAAAACTTCCCGATCTCGCAGCAGTGCAAAATTTGGAAATTACCAACCTCAAGGGTCAACCAGTTTTTCTGAAAGACGTCGCCAAAATTGAGTTGAAACCTTCTGTCGGAACCATCACTCACATCGACCAAAAAAAAGCCGTTCTCCTTTCCGCCGGGGTGGAAGGCAAAACCATTCCCGCATCTGTTGTAAGCGAATTTCAAAAGAAAGTTGCCACTAGCTATGTTTTGCCAGATGGCTACACAATAGTTTACGGCGGTGAAAATGAACAAAACGCCGAGTCAGTCACCTCCATCATAAATGCAATGGTCATCGCTATGGCGCTCATTCTTTCCACGCTCATCATTCAATTTAATTCGCTCAAGCAATCAATGATTGTGCTTGTTACCTTGCCACTTGCGCTTATTGGAGTTTTCATCGGAATGGCCATTTTTCAAATCACCCTAAGCTTTCCAGGTCTCATTGGAATTCTGGCGCTTTTCGGCATCGTAGTTAAAAACGCCATCATTCTCATCGACAAGATCAATCTCAATGTTAAAAGTGAGATCCCATTCTTTGAGTCAGTTGTTGACGCCGGCAAATCCAGAATCGAAGCCATCTTCATCACATCCATCTGTACAATTTTTGGTATCATCCCCATCACCCTCTCCAACGAAACCTGGCGGGCCCTTGGAAGCACAATCGTCTTTGGCTTAATCTTATCTTCATTCCTTACACTTTTCATCGTTCCAGCCCTATATCTGACTTTAGTGAAAGAGAAGGAAAGGTTTTAGTTTTTCAATTCTATTTTTTCGAAATAAAAAAAGCCTTTTCGCGAAGATTAGGCTTTTTGAATTCATGCACATTCTACATACATCAATATTTCGCTAGAAAAAACGAAGAAGTTGCAATTATGCTATAATGGCCTTATTAAATATCAACCAACAAAAAAACTTATGAGCAAAGAATTTCCCCAACCGAAGGCAGAAACTAAAGAAACCCTACCAAAAGAAAAAGATTCTGAAATGGCCCTCAAAGAGTGGCAGGAATTTTATAATAAATATTCCCAGTTGCAAGACGACGTGCATGATCTGATTTGGAGCTTGGAAAAAGACAGAAAAAGACATTATTTTGATAAACGCCAAGAGCAGTTGAAGCTTTCATTTGCGTCAGTAGCAGATCCGCGCATATACCTGACTTACCATCGCTCAATTGCCGGCTCTGCCCACATAATAGATGCGCCAAAGCTGGATTTCGAAGGAGAATATTCTCTTTTCAATTTTCTAAAAAAACTACAGGAAGAAATAAAAAATGAAATTGAAAATGGTATAAAAAAATAATTTTTCCACAAAAAAAGAGCCATGCTTGTGTGATAACAAACTTGGCTCGGGTTTTGTGGTTAGCGAGTTTTTAAACTTCTTAGGCTGACTTACTTTCGCCTGCTTGACGGAATTTTAGGCAACCGTCTTCGCCCAACCTTGCTCTTTCAGAGCAAAGGCCGCGCCCATGATCTTCAAATCCATGGGCTGAAAAAGACAATGTTCGCAGTATGCCATCCTCATCACGGATGGCATGCAGGGGTTACACTTTCCCCTACTAAACCATTTCACCGGATCCATCATCCGGTTCTTGGTTTCTGCAATAATCATTTCCTTTTTACGGCGTGCAAGCCGTTTTCTTCTCTGTTTCATAGCATCCTCCTTTCGAAGAATTACGGCCGCTATGTGGCCGGGATTCTCTCGGGACTGACTGTCCGTCAATGAGAATCCTCATTTTTTTTGAAAGAACTACTTTCCTCACAGCCTTCAAGCAATTTGAAAGCTGGGTTGGAAAGCGGAAAGAAAGTGATATTTCTTTCCGCTAGTTTTTCTGGTTAAAGAACAATCTGCTTTTTTAGGAGAAAGCATAACCTTTGATATATTTTTTATTTCACCTCCTCTTTTATAACAAAGATCCATTTATCATTTTTTTCAATCCACTCAAGATCCCTCCTGTTCTTCTCTTTAGGATCCCACTCCTCATCCATCCTGCACTCAACAGCATCTAATCGAGATCCCATTGTTCCACAGGAGATCCGAAGAATCAGGGATTTCCCATCCTCAACCTCAACTGGCTGCATGGCGATATAAATCCGCCATAAGTTAGCACGATAGTTGTTGAGTTGCTCCTCGTGACCGTATGCGAGACGAGCAAGTAATCCAACTTCCACCGAGCAGAGTCCATATCCCAACTCCTCAGCCTTCTGAAAAAACTCCCTCTCCGTAGCATTAATTGGCAATCCCAGCTTTTCTCGACTGAGAATTGCAATTCTTACCGGTTTCCTTGGTAATAAAAACGATCCTGCGACCGCCTTACAAACCATCCCGGCATTCCAACCAAGGACAAACCCATCCTCTTTCAGGATTGCCATAAGTTCGTTCATTGAATTAGCGTTGCATACAGGCAGGGTCTTCCAAACTGATTTTTCTAACATAATTTCTCCTTGCTCCATTTCTACCCCGCCGATACAAGCGGCAATTCTTTTTCAACCAAGCTCCACTCTTTAATACATCAGACATCACTATCTGACAGCCTCCAAAACAATTTTGGAGAGGGCCATGGTTGATATTTTATTTTTAAATTACTGTGAGTTCTCTAATGATTTAGATAAACTCTAGAGGAGAAAGAATCCATTTTCCATCTCCCACTAGAACCTATATGGTGATATCACATTCAGTCACCTCAATCTTTCTTTGCCACTCTCTTTTGTAATCTGTAACATAATATTTCTCTTTTTCTTT
>CAIZXS010000005.1 GCA_903937035.1 uncultured bacterium | reverse complement strand
ATCGCTTGAATTCTTCATTGGATAATTTTTTTAATTTTTCATATTTTGTTTGCATACTTTTTTATTTTAGTGTATTATTTGATTATACAAAAAGTATAGCTTAAGTTATTGATTTGTGGAATTTATTTCGCAAGAGGTCTAATAGGCCTGTAATTCTTTTTTAATGATCGTTAGGATATTTTTCATACTACTTTTTAAAAAATAATTATACTAGCGGCTCAGGTATTTGCTAAAAATGAGATTATCTTTAGCCAAAACCATACAAGCTTAGTTATTTAAAACATTAAACCAGATGCGTTGCTTATTAAACCAGAAAGGGCTCGCGCTTTGAATCTCATTTTTAGCAAATACCTGAGCCTGAAATAAAATTAAGCTACGCCTTAGTCAATACTTGGAAAATTTCTTCCAGCTTCTGCTCTTCTTCGTGCAGATTCCAAACAATCCAATGATTTTCCCAGGTCAATTTGGCAATTTCTTTCTGCGCCGAGTGACCTTCTTCTAAAATCATCCTGCCTTCAATGCGTTCATTTTCTTTCTTAGTAACTTCTAACTTACGCAGGTGCCCCAAAACACTGAGCCGCGCTTCAACCTCACGACCTTCCAGGTCAAAATTTAATACTTTTTCTTTTTGAGACAATCTGGAAAGATCATCAGCCGTACCATCCGCCACAAGTTTTCCTTGATTAATGATTAGTAGTCGACTACAAACAGCGGAAGCCTCTTGCATCACATGCGTGCTGAGAATTATAGTATGCTCCTTGGCAAGATCTTTGATTAATTGTCGAATCTCGCCTCTTTGATTGGGATCCAACCCCTCTGTCGGTTCGTCCATGATAATGATTTGTGGCTTATGAATAAGAGCTGCGGCAATCCCCACTCTTTGTTTATAACCCTTAGATAGCTCGCCAATCGGTCGGTAAAAAACCTTCTCGATTCCTACCGCCTTCACAACAAAATCCAAGGCTTCGACTTTCTTCTCCTTCGGAATCTGGTGCAAACTAGCTGCCAAATCCAAAAATTCCGCCACTTGCATGTTCTTATACAACGGATTATTCTCCGGCAAATAGCCAATCTTTTTTTGCGCCGCAATGGGATCTTTTTCAATATCCACTCCATCGATTGTGATTTTCCCCTTGTCCGCAGAAAGAAAACCCGTCAGCATTCGCATTGTCGTAGTTTTTCCGGCGCCGTTTGGCCCGAGGAATCCCAAGACCTCCCCAGAGTGAATTTCAAAAGACAGATCATCCACCGCCTTTACGTTCCCAAATTTCTTGGTCAAATTCGTGACTTTGATCATAGGTTTGTTTTTTGCTAATTGGTTAATTCAAAAAGTTGGCATCCAAACTGTCCGACTACCAACTCTTATTTTATAAAATTGACTTATCTTGTCAAGTAAGTGTATTGGATGAGTACAATACCTTGACCATTTCTTATTTCCTGCTACAATAAAGCCATGAAGAAATCTAACTCCAACAATTTAATCTCTCGCCGCGTAACCCTGCTCCATCTGAGGTTGTTTGGTTATTGTTAATTTTCCCAATAGTTAGTTGCCAAACAGCCTCGTGGGCTGTTTTTTTGTATTTATTTTTTTAAATCATCAACTCTTATGCAAACTTTTTCTCAAAAATCTAACCGCCGCCGCAACAAATCTTTTTCAGTTTTGTTGCTATGGCTTAATTTTTTGAACCATAACCGCTGGACTGAAAATCGGTTCTGTCCAACAAGCACGTTCACAATTCATAGTGTAAGGAGGTCTATTATGTCAATAAAATTGAAGACATGTCTCTGCAGCAAGTGCGTTGCAAATCTTTCCGATATTGGGTTTGGCACTTTCGGAGAACCTAACAAGAAAACTGCCAAAAAAATCATCCAGCTTATCCGCAATTTGCGAAATAAGCACGGAGCGAAAATGCTCCCGCGAACGGTGGATTTCTATTTATCCCACGAGACCATCGTAGCCAAAAACTTCTTCGGAAAAGTTATCGGCGTCATCTCAATTATTATATGGGATGACTCCAATATCGAAGTCGTGTCGCATGCAATACACCCCTCCTATCAAGGGCAGGGATTGGGAGCGTTACTTTTTGATAAAATGAAGAAAAAGCTGCGCCTTTTTAATCCCGGCGCGATATTCTGCTTCACCAATCAAGTTGAATTTTATGAAAAGCTTGGATTTGTAAAAACTGGTCCTGCCCAATTTGGCAAAAAAATCCAAGACAACTGCAATGGTTGTCCAAATGGACCGAATGGTCCTGGCTTTAATCCTTGTCCGGAGCTTGCTATGCGCTATACTGGCAATCCCTGGAAAAAACATGGAGAAATGCGCTGTTAGCAACCAAAAAACCACCCCGAAACTGCGGGGTGGTCATTTTTTTATTTCCCTACTCTTTTTCTGACCTGATTTATTCCTAGAATCTCTCCTGCATAATCGACATTTTTATTACCTCACCAAAAAGATCAGCCAATCACTTCCCATGGCAAATCTCTTTTGCCAAAATGCCCATAAGCGGCAGTTGCCTGAAAAATTGGCGTTCGCAGATTCAGCCTTTCAATAATTGATTTGGGACAAAAATCAAACTCTTTTTTAACAAGCTCCGAGAGATCCTTGCCATTTTCATCAATCGCTCCCACCATGAGTGGCTCAGCCTTGCCGATGGCATAGGCCACGCTGACCAGACACTCTTTTGCCAAACCTCTGGCGACGATATTTTTAGCCGCATAGCGAGCCATATAAGCTGCACTACGATCAACCTTGCTCGGATCTTTCCCGGAAAAAGCTCCCCCGCCATGTGGAACCAAACCACAATATGTGTCCACCATAATTTTTCGACCAGTGAGTCCTGCGTCAGCCTCAAAACCACCTTGAACAAATTTTCCGGTTGGATTGACCAAAACCTCAATTCCCATCAGATCTCCAATTACTGGCTTGATTAAATTTTCGATGAGTAGTACTTTTATTTTTTCTTGCGAAATATTTTCATCATGCTGCGTACTGACTAAAACCGTTTTTATTTCACCATCAACGATTGTTATTTGTGTTTTTCCATCTGGTCCAAGCCAAGAAAATTCCGGATTATTTCTGCGCAAATTTTCTAATTTTTCAGCTAGCTCATGAACTCTCACCACCGCCTCCGGCATAAATTCAGGTGTTTCCTCTGTGGCATAGCCATACATAATCCCTTGATCGCCTGCTCCTCCTGTGTCCACGCCCTGGGCGATGTCTGGTGATTGCTGAGCAATTTTCACCAAAATCTCCAACTCTTGGTCATAGCCAATGTTTTTATAGACTTCGCGTGCTATTGCGGCATAATCCACATTGGCCCGCGTAGTGACTTCTCCGCCAATCATCAGCGTTCCGTGCCCGCCAAAAGTTTCTATGCCCGCCCGGCTCATCGGATCTTGTCGAAGGCATGCGTCCAAAATGGCATCAGAAATCTGGTCGCAAACTTTGTCGGGATGACCAGCTGTTACACTTTCCACTGTATACGTTTTTGGTTTGTAAAACATATCTTGTATTTTTAGGATTTACGCGCCTGTCAAAGAACAGTTCCACACGCTTATCCTTACCAGCACAGAAAGTCTTTGATAAAGTAGCAGAAGGTGAGTGAAAACGGGCAAATTTCACTTTTAGGAACTTTTTGAGGCAAGCGCGTAAATCCTAGTTTTAAATAAATTAAAAATAAAAAAATCTCCTTTCGGGAAAAAAGAGATATAAAAATCGACCCTTATCTCTCCCCGTCGGGGCTGAAAGTGGCACCTTTTTGAAGAAGTCATCTTCAACGGTTGCCGGATGGATCAATGAGTCAGTACTCTCCCCATCACTCTGGATAATTTCTATTCAATTGTAATTAAAGCATACCACACTATAGTAAGAAAAGCGAAAATAGCTATAAATTGACTTTGTCTATTGTCCATGCTACCAATATACTAACCAAATAAAGCTTACTTACAATAAAAAACACGGGAGGGTGAAAAAATGGAGATTAATTTGAAAAGCAAAATGGAAACTCTTTGTGTGAAAGATTTTTTCATGGGCATCGTTGTGGCTGTAATTGAATATCAATCGGTGGGCCACATTTACAAGTTAATTCTTCTAGTCTTAGCGTATATGGCCTTATACGGCTACGAAAAATCCAGAGAAATAAGCTTCCCATTTTTGTGCGTAAGAATAATAATCGTTTTAGTTGGAATTGCCGCTGGTTCGCGTGCAGTAAAAGCATTCCTATAAGCTTTGAAGGAACTGACGAACTAATGCAAAGGCTGTATTTTTGATAACTCAAAAATACAGCCTTTTTTATATTCATTGCCCTTTTATGCCAAACGTAGTGTCCGTATAACAAAAAATTGCTACCCCGAAGTTTCGGGATAACAATTTTTTTGATTTTTACGCTCTTTTTCTGATCTAATTTATCCCCAAAATTTCTCCTACATAATCAACATCTTTGTCTCCACGACCGGAAAGATTAACGATAATTATTTCGTCTTTTTTTAGCTTTCCCGCCAGTCTAATCGCGTGCGCCACAGCGTGTGCACTTTCGAGAGCTGGGATTATTCCTTCGGTTTTACTGAGCACCTGAAAAGCCTCGAGTGCCTCTTTGTCATTGGCCGAAACATATTCAACTCTTTCCTTATCTTTAAGAAAAGAGTGTTGTGGACCGACTCCGGGATAATCCAATCCTGATGCAATCGAATGCACAGGGAGCGACTCGCCTTCATCATCTTGCAAAAGATAGGTAAACATTCCATGCAATGTTCCCGGAGTTCCCAAAGTTAATGTTGCGGCGTGATCTCCCGGCTTAAAACTCTTCCCTGCCGGTTCCACTCCAATCATTTTCACATCATCATCCAAAAAGGCATGAAAAAGTCCCATCGCATTTGACCCACCGCCGACACAAGCTACCAAATAATTTGGCAATTTATTTTCCTTTTTTAGAATTTGCTCGCGCGCTTCTTTTCCAATGGTTGATTGAAAATCTCGCACCATCATTGGATAGGGATGTGGCCCAACAACCGAGCCAATGCCGAAAAAGGTGTCCGCGTATTCTTTTATATAAACACCAAAAGCGCTATCCACCGCATCCTTTAGACATTTTCCGCCACTTTCTACCGTCACCACTTTCGCGCCAAGTAAAAGCATCCTCAAAACATTTTGATGCTGTTTTTTCACATCAATCGCGCCCATATGAATTTCGCATTCCAGCCCCAAAAGCGCCGCCGCTGTTGCCAGAGCCACTCCATGTTGCCCCGCTCCCGTTTCCGCGAGCAATTTTTTCTTTCCCATTCTTTTCGCCAAAAGCGCTTGTCCCAATGTGTGATTAATTTTATGCGCTCCGGTGTGATTCAAGTCTTCACGTTTCAAATAAATTTTTGCTCCGCCACATTTCTCCGTTAAGTTTTTAGCAAAAAATAATGATGATGGACGCCCAACATAATCCGCGAGTAGCATTTTTAATTCTGCTTGAAACGTGGGATCATTTTTTGCTTTTTCGTAGGCCTGCGCCACTTCATCTAGCGCGTCCTTCAATTGAGGCGGAACAAATTGCCCGCCATATTCGCCAAAAAAGCCTTCGCTACTTGGCAGGTTTGAATAATTATTTTTTTCAACATTTAAGTTTTTCATAGAATTATTTTAAGTTAATTTAAAATTAGTACGGCTAAAATACCAGCATAATCTTTCGCCAATAATACACTCCTGGTTTTCGAAAATAAATTCTGCTTTGCATAAAAATGAAAAATAAACACAAAAAAACCGCCCATTGCAGGCGATAAATAATTCCTAAAAATATAGCAAAAATTACCGCCTGCAATAGTGAGCGGACCACCAACTTAGATTTACTTTTACTGGTAATATTTTCATAATGGCAGTTTAGCAATGGTTATGTTTTATGTCAAATTGGCAGACTGCGTTACGCCAAATCTAGACTTCGACGGGCATTGTGACGATATTAAAAATTATTTGCATTTCCTACAGAAAAGAAACACCCGATAAAATAAACAAAATAATCCCAAGTACTAAAACAAGTGCACCAACCGAATATCTCCTTTTTTTATTTTCAATAACCGAACTCCATATATTTTTTCTTGTAGTAAAGGCATTTCCAAGAAAAATTTGCCCAAAACTCATTAAAAATCTACCGACTGCATCCCAAAATGATTGAGAAAGTAAAAGCAAAGCAAGGGCTACTAAAATTAAAACTATAGAAACTAAGAAAATTCTCATAATTTAATGTAAAAAAATATTACAATCAGTTACAAACTACATTTTGATAATATCAATTTGAAGATAAAATAACAAACTCTTGCCAGAAAAATTTCGCTTAATGTAAAACTTGGCGGAGAGAGAGGGATTTGAACCCTCGATACCCTTGCGAGTATGCCACCTTTCCAAGGTGGTGCACTAGACCACTATGCGACCTCTCCTAATTTCCTGAAACATGAAACATATAGCATGAAACAGGAAGTAAATTATAATTCTACAAACTAATCTGTGGGATTATTTGTTACATGCTTCATGTTGCATGTTACATAATTTCCCGAATTCCCACCAACCGCATCTTCTCCCCTCCCGGAATCCGCCCTAAAACAACCACCACCTTATCCCCCGCTTCAATCCTTTTCTCACCCTTCAGCCTTTCAATCATCGTTTCAATCAGCTGTTCCTTGTCAACATTCTCCAAAAGATAACCCTCCACACCCCAGACCATTGAAAGTTGATTATAAACCTTTTCGCTGATTGTGGCAACAAAGTTGCTTTGCATTGGGCGAAAGTGGGCAATGAGGCGCGCTGTGAGACCAGAAACTGTGATGGCCACAATTGCTTTAGCCTTGGAGTCTTTGGCTAGGTTATAGGCGCTTTCAATGATAGCGACATAGTCTTGGTCTTTGTCATCACTTGGAGTAGCCCCCTGAAAATTATCATCAAAACGCGACTCTTCAGTATCCCTAATAATTTGACTCATTGTTTCAACTGCTTTCTGAGGGAATTTTCCATTAGCCGATTCACCAGAAAGCATCACTGCATCAGTGTGATCAATCACAGCATTGGACACATCAGAAACTTCAGCGCGCGTCGGAATGGGATTTTGAATCATTGATTCAAGCATCTGCGTCGCCACAATCACGGGCCGCACGGCTTTGATGCATTTAGCAATAATTTCTTTTTGATAAATCACCACTTTTGTCTCATCCATTTCGATACCTAAATCTCCCCGCGCCACCATAATCACATCTGTCGCTGCAATTATTTCTTCAATGTTTTTAATTGCTTCTTTTCTTTCAATTTTTGCCACAATTTGTGGAAGATTATCATCGCGTCCAAGAAGTTTGCGCATTTTCTCACGTGTCTCTTCGATTTCCTTACCATTACTCACAAAAGAAAGTGCGATAAAATCAACTTCACGACTCATAGCATAGGCCAAATCTTCTTCGTCTTTTTTAGTCACCGCACCAATTTTGAGCTTAGAATCAGGCACATTCACCCCTTTATGATTTTTGATCACGCCGCCATTCACCACCTCAGCAACCAGATAATCTGCATTTTTTTCTACTACGATCAATCGTTTCAGTCCATCTTCAATAAGAATCGCATTACCCAATTCAATGTCCATAACTATGCCTGGCCAATCTAGCCCAATCATTTTCATATCCTTACTTTCTGATTTTTTTGCAACATCATACATCAAAACCCTTTCACCTGTTTTTATTTCCAAGTCCTCATCAACCAAGGTTCTAATTCTTGGCCCCTGAAGATCAACCATAACTCCGACAGGAATGTTTAATTCCTTGGAAAGTTCTCGCACCATCGTGATTACCTTCCCATTTGTCTCATATGTTCCATGGGAAAAGTTTATACGACAAACATTCAGTCCGGCCTGAATCAATTCACGCAAAACCTCTTTCGAATCAGACGCTGGTCCTATTGTTGCTACTATTTTGGTTTTTTTCATAAAATTTACTTATTTATCCCCTACCACTTTTCTCGCATTTGCGATACGCATGATAAGGTCTCCTTAATTAGTTTATTTGTTACTTTGTCGATAGAATAAAAAAAGTGGTGAGGGATTTATTACCTATCCATATTGGCACAGTAAACAAAAACAGACAACCCCGAAGGTTTGTCTGTTTTTTAAAACTAGAAAACTATTTGATAAGCTCGAATCCTCCAATAATCGGCAATTTTTTCATTTCACCCTTTACGGCATTGATTATGCCCATAATCGCCAAAACAAAAATCAAGATTGTTCCCAACGGCAAAATGATAAACCAACCAAGAATCGGGATAATGGTTCCAACAACATTTACCGCAATGGCCGCCAAAAGCAGGTTTAATTGCTGATTAGCATGAAACTTCGCAAAGGGACTGTTTTTTGCTTCTGACACCAATGGGATAAAGAAAAGAATCGGGATAATATATCCAACGATTGCCATCACCTTATTTTTTTCTGCATCAGCACTAATTGGTTGTGGCGCAGCTACTGGAGCAGCGGTTTGTCCACCCTCTTCCTTTTTTTGTTCTTCCATATTTTTTATCCCCCACCACTTTTTCACTCGCATTCGCGATGTGCCTAGGGGGAGGTATTATTAATTTACTTAATTATATAAATGCACTTTTGCTAATAATTCCCCGCCAAAAAGTGAAAAAGTGGTGGGGGATTAATTACCTACTATCCTATCATAACCATAAATATCCGCAAGGCTTAAAGATTTTCCAGAAGTTCTCGCAAGATTTCTTCCGGAATCGGATTCTTCTGCGGGCTCACCCCCGGATAACGCCAGGCACTAATAATTTTGTATTTGGTATTTAGTATCTGGTATTTAGTATTTGAATTTTTTGCTATATGCTTGCCTGCCGGAGCTTTAGTGCAGGTAGGTTTCATGCTACATGCTTTATGCTTTTGGTACATCACCCAAATCTCCTGCTTCCAGACTTCTTTTCCATTGATTATTTTTGGCGAAACCGGTTTCATAACCGCAATGGTTTTTTCCACAATCCCCTCTTCTTTTCTTTGCGGACGACTAATCACGCCAAGCACTTTTTGCTCACTGAGCCCATAGAACCGTATCTTAAATTTCACGTGTTCGGTCCAGAAATAGCGACTAGTGTTTTGGGGAGATTTTTGGATCATTTTATTTTCCTTATCAGCTAACACTCTTCCATAAACTCCAGCATTTTTTTAATCTCCCCTTTTTGGATATTTTTACGGAAATACGCTTTAGACATATCCTTGGGAAAATGAGCGGCTGTTGTGTGAATAATTGAAAGATTGGGTGCTTCCGCCTTAAATTTGCGAATAATCCTGTCCGCCAAAACAGAGCCATCATGTTTATTAATCACAAGCACATAGGGACAACTTTTCAAAAAACAGCCATGATTTTTATTAACCAAGAGAATTTTTGCTGTTTCAAAAAAAGTGCGTGCATCAATTTCATTCAAATATTTTTTTATTTTTTCATTAATGTTTGCACTAGAACCAAACAAAAATTTTCCTTGAAAAAACTCACTGTGCCAAGCGCGATAGAAAATATTGAAAAACCGCAAAACTGAAATCATCATTACAAAAAGCATTTTTTGACTGATTGATAAATTCAAGGAGGCTGTTCCAAGATATGGCTCTATTGCGAGAATCCCCTTGCAATGCTTTTTATCCTTGACCAGATTTACAACCACAAAACCAAAAGAAACTCCAGCAATCCAATAGCTTTCTAGCTTCAGTTTTTTTATTTCTTTTTTAACATACTGCGCATAATTTTCCAGCTCAATATTTTTTAACGGCTTTGTTCCTCTAATAAATCCGGGCAAATCAATCGGGTAGACGGCAAAATAGTCTCGCAAAAAATCATAAAATCCCTTAAGGATCAAGCTATTAGTGGGAAAAGAATGTACGATCACTAGATTTTGTTTTGGTTTTTTCATTTTTTAAAATTTACATAAACACATTTTCGACATTGTTCCGATCGCGCTCCCACATTTCGGGATTCTTAATTACATATTCACGAATTTTATTTAGAGATTCATTGTCGCGGATTATGTGATCATAGAATTTTGGTTGCCAGGCAAATGTGATGGGGCTTAGTTGTTTTCTAATTTCAAATGCACATCTGCCCTTATATAATTTAATAATGTTCGAAAGGGCTCCTGGGTTTAATGATGGATTTTTCAATCCTGTCACGCCGCCTGGTTGTTTATTATTTTCCGTAGAGACGCATTTCAATGCGTCTTGGCACGTTAACGCGTCTTTGCGTGCAATTCCATCTTGGAACATTACCGCGCCTTGTTTCCCCTGCACAATGTTGACCCCAGATGCATCATTAATTTTGGATGTGATATTGGTTTTAGACGCATTGAAATGCGTCTCTACAATGGGATTTTTTAATATTTCAATTATCCCATGCATATGATTCGGCATTAATATAAATTCATCTAAATTTACAAATGGAAAGTGTTTGGGAATTTCCTGCCAAAATTGATTGACAATTTTCCCAACGTCATTCAAAAACATTTTCTCATTTACAATTTTGCCAAATAATTCCTCACGATCTTTCGTGCAAATTGTCACAAAATATAATCCATTTTGACTGTAATCATAATTTTCTAGTCTGGTAGATTTTATTGTGTATTTGTTTTGAAATTTCTCCGACATTTTTTAGGCACTATAAAAAAACTAAATATTCATTCCTCTCAAAGCTTTTACCCTCTCTTCAATCGGCGGATGCGTCATGAATAATTTTGACACTTTTTTTCCTTTAAACGGATTGGCAATGAACAGATGCGCCGTTGCTCGGTTGGCTGCTTCAAGCGGCTCAGTGTCACCAGAAATTTTTTCCAAAGCGCTGGCCAATCCTTCCGGATAACGCGTAAGCAATGCACCATCAGCATCTGCCAAGAATTCTCGCTTGCGAGAGATTGCCAGTTGCATCAAAACTCCCGCAATCGGAGCTAAAATTGACAAAACGATCGCCACAATCATCAAAATCAGTCGCAAATCTCCGCCCCCCTCGTTATTACTGCCCCTGCGGCCAAAAAATGCCCAATGGCGAAACCAATCAGCCAATAACGTCACAAAGCCCACCATAACCACAATGACCGTAGAAAGCAAAATATCGCGATTTCCGATGTGTGAAAGCTCATGTGCAATCACGCCTTCCAGCTCCTTCTTTTCCAAGCGGCTAATGATGCCGGTCGTGAAACAAATCACGCCATGCTGCGGATCTCGCCCAGTCGCGAACGCATTCATCGCACTATCTTCGATAATATATATTTTAGGCAAAGGCAATCCAGCTGTAATGCACAGATTTTCCACGATGTGATAGATCTCACGATTGCTATTGTGATCAATCTCCTTGGCTGAGCTCATCGCGAGCACAATCTTATCACTCCACCAATAAGACCCAAAACTCATAAGAATCGAAAAAGCAATCGCGATATAGAGAATCATGCTATTCCCCATTGCCCCGGCAAAAACATAACCAACGCCAATTACAAAAACCAAAAAACCGGTGATATAGACCCAGGTTAGCCGTGTATTTTTGTCCGCTTGTGTATATAATGTTGCCATAGAATATATTTAAGTTTTTTATGAATCCAATTTCAATTGAAACTTATAGCGTCGATGATTTTTAAAAACTTTATTTATAAATTTAATCTTGAATTTAGTGCCATGAAAAACTGAAGAGAAGCCCTGCTTAATTATCTCATCAACTTCCACTTTAAATTCGGGCGAGATAGAATTATTTTTTGCCAAAGGGCAATCATTATCCCAAAAATAAAGATGCACAATTTTTTTATCAAAATCGATCATATTCCAATCAACAACATAGGGATAAATCTTGCAATCAATCGGTCGAAAATCAATATCCTTGCTGGGAGAATATTTGATAAACTTACATTCCTTTCCATCAGAGCAATCATGAAATTTTACCCTATCATCAATAAACTCAATCCTAATTCCCTTGGATAACCAATAATCTTTCATCCTATCATGAAAGGCCATATATTCGATTATCCATTCTTCCACTAAATCATCATCACAACAACAAGAGCTACATTTACTCCCCTTGCATCCCTTAAGTTTTCCTTCTTTAAGCTGTTTCTCCATCATATTCTCATGTGGTTAAATTTTCTGTATAGCTAAATTATAGCTTATTTATTTTCCAATTGAAAATATCCGGTTTTCAGACTGTTTTTGAGCTCAGATGAGGCATTACTATTTTCACTGAGCCACAAAAGCAAGTCGTCCTTCTTTTTACCTTCTGTCAGCGTTGTGCTTCCATCTCGATTTAAACTCAATGAAGAAAGATTAAAATCTAAGGCATTTTCTTTCGCCGACACCTCGACTGCCAATCCGGAAGTTGTTTCAGGAGAAAAATATTGATCAAAGACAAAATTTCCCAATGAATAAAATATAGCCTTATTCTTATAAATCTCCACTGGCTGCACAACATGCGGATGCGAGCCAATCACAAGATCCGCCCCCGCGTCAACAAAGCCATGCGCCCAGGCTTTTTGCTGCTCACTTTCTTCTCTGGCATACTCAACTCCCCAATGCGCATAGAGCACAACAAAATCATTAGTCTTTTTAAGCTCTCTAATTTTATCCATAGCACTCTGCGCCGTTCCACCAAAAAATTGATTAAAGGCTATAAAAACTATTCTCTCTCCGCCAATTTCTTTTTGCAAGTGCTCGCTCTGCCCCTTAATATCACCAAAATAACCAATGCTATTTTCCTTCAAAAAATTTTCCGTATCAGAAAGTCCAGCTTTTCCAAAATTCAAAATGTGATTATTGCCAAGAAAAATAGCATTAGCCTTCGTGCTTTTTAAGAAGTTTTTTGTCATTTCTTCATCGAAAGTAAAACTCATGTGACCCTTATCACCGGGAACAGTATTTTGCGAGACAGACGCATTTTTCGTCACCGGCCCCTCTAAGTTGAAAACTGCCCCGTCTGGTGCGATAAAAAATTGCTTCATTTTTTCTATGAGAAAACTCGCACCCCTCTTTTCAATAACCGTCCTAATCTGACGATCAAGCATGGCATCGCCAAAAAAAAGCAAACTAAATGTATCGTCTTCTTTACTAGCGACAGACAAAGAAACAGCCTTTTTTGAGACTGTTTCCGCCTTTTGTCCACTGACTATTCCTGTATTTGGCTTGCCTGACTTAACAAATACAATACCTATAGCAACCATAATAATCAGAAAAACTAAACCACAAATCAGAATTTTTTGTTTCATGTTTTATGCTACATGTTACATGTAGTTAGAACTCGACTTTCACATTCTCCTTCTCACTGTCTGCCGCTTCAAAAAAATCTCTTTTGGTAAAGTTCAAAGCTCCCGCTAAAAGGTTAGTTGGGAAAACTTCAATCTTTGTGTTGAAATCCCTCACATTACCATTGTAGAATCGACGTGATGCCATAATCTTGTCTTCTGTGTCAGTGAGCTCTCGTTGCAACTCTAAGAAGTTCTCGTTAGCTTTCAATTCTGGATAGTTTTCTGAAACGGCAAAAAGAGTTTTCAAAGTTCCGCTTAGTGTGTTTTCGGCTTCGGCTTTGTCCGCAGCGTTACCAGCGCCCATTGCTCGCGTTCTGGCTTCTGTTACTTTTTCAAAAACTTCCTTCTCATGCGTGGCATAACCCTTAACAGTATTGATTAAATTAGGGATGAGATCATAACGTCTTTTGAGTTGCACAGAGATATCACTCCAGGCTTCGTCCACTCTATTTTTAAGCGTTACAAGTCCGTTGTACATTCCTACCAATGCGAGAGCTAAAACTACGACAATGACTAATACAATTATTCCGACCATATTTTTATTGTTAAAAAATTACTCTCAAATTATACTGCTTTTGAGTAAAAAATGCAAAAAAAGATAAATTATGCTAGAATTAAAACCATAAATAAACCAAATCAATATCAACCATATGCCGAATCTATCAAATTATTACATCGTCCTTTTACCCATAGCAGTCGGGTTTATTATTTGGGTCATCAAATTTGTTGTTTTCTACATCAAACACGATTTTAATTGGAGCTATGCAGTTGAGCATGGCACTGCCTATGGACACATGCCTTCCGCTCACACCGGTTTCATGGCTTCACTTGTCACATCTGTCGGCTATTACACTGGACTAAATTCAGGCGCTTTCGCTGTCGCTATGGCCCTGGCCATCATAGTCATTGACGATGCCCTGCGTCTGCGCATCTATATGGGCGACCAAGGCCGTCGGCTCAATTTCATCATTGAACAACTCAAAATCAGCAAAAAGGATTTTCCCCGCCTGCGCGAGCGCGTCGGTCACAGAAAAAGCGAGGTGATTGTCGGTGGAATTTTGGGATTTCTGATTACTTACTTTTTAGCAACATTTCTAAAATAAACCTGTTCGTCTTATAGGTAACCAAAAAAAGAACCCCCTTGGGGTTCTTTTTTATATTTCGCATCTAAGCAAATAAATTATATTTTCGCCAATTCCTCTTCAATCACCCTGCGATCATTCCAAGGAATTCTTTTTTTACCAACCAGCATTATCTCTTCCGCGCCCTTGCCAGTGACCAAAATAATATCACCTTTTCTTGCTAATTTTAATGCATTTTTTATCGCCTCTCTACGATCCAAAATTCTCCAACAGTTCCCTCCCTCTTCCCATTTTTTGGCATTGGAAATTTTGTCATTAGAATTTATTTGGAAATTGGAAATTGGAAATTGGAAATTTGGAAACTCACTGCCAAACTTACTTCCCACAACGCCAGAGAAAACCTCATTAATAATCCCCTCCGGCTTTTCTCCATATGGATCTTCATTGGTGACAATTACATAATCCGCGTAACGCGAAACAATCTCACCCATCATCGGACGTTTGCCACGATCACGCTCTCCGCACGAGCCAAAGATCCAGATTAGGCTTTGATCCGGCTTCTTTTGCCCAGAAATTAGCTCACCCAACTTCTCCATTGAGTCCGGCGTCAGCGCATAATCAATGAGAATCTTCAACCCCAAATTATTTTCCACCTCATCCATACGCCCCGGCACTTTTTTAATTTTCACTAAAGCTGTTTTTATTATTTCCAAATCGATCCCCTCGGAAATACCAACACACATTGCAGCGAGTGCATTTTCGATATTAAACAGTCCTGGTAAATTTATTTTAAATTTATATTTATCAATTTCAAAATCCGAACCATCAATTCCTAGTTTTATATCTTCCACATTTATAATTTTTAATTTTGCATTATCATCTTTATTTTTTGTAGTGTATCCATAAACCCTCTCCGCTCCACAATTCAAAAAATCTTCCGGCCTTTCCATATCCAAATTAACAATCACTGTCTTCAAGTTTTTGAATAATCTCAATTTCGCTTTGCGATACTTTTCTATAGTTTCATGATAATCCAAATGCTCGCGTGTCACGTTCGTGATCACAGCCGCAGCGTATTTCACACCCCAAACACGATACTGATCCAGAGAATGCGATGATGTTTCCAAAACTAAATATTCACAGCTCGCCCTCACCGCAGTAGCAATAAATTTTTGTGTTGCAAAGGCTGAAACGGTTGTAAACTTAGTCGCGTTTACCCATTCTTTTTCACCAAGTTTAAAATTAATCGTAGAAGCCATTGCGACTTTCTTTCCTGATTCTTCCAAGATTTTTGCAATCATCTGGCACGTTGTAGTTTTTCCATTAGTGCCTGTAACTCCAATAATCTTAATTTTTCGCGAAGGCCAGCCAAACCAAACATTAGCCGCAATTGCCTGAGCCAGATGATAGATATTCTTAAGACTTTGGGGAAATAGTTTTTTTATAGACATACTTATTACTCCTATGATACCAGTCAACAGGCCTTTAACGCAAGAAAAAAGGCAGACTCTTTGCCTGCCTCAATAATATTGCGATTTATCACTCCTATTCTCCCCCACCAATCACCAAAATATCTCCTTCCGGTTTTTCTTCGTCACTTGGAAGCTTACCAACTTCACCACCGATTGTTGACACAATTTTTTGAACTAATTCAGAATTGCTGCCAGAAAGATCCACAACGATTGTCCTTGCATAATTCCCCACTGAGTTTCCGGTTTTTGCAATTTCGGTGCCAGCTACACTAGCAGAAATTTGATCTGCCAGTTTTCCTGCCAGCCCCTTTATTTTCGTGCCATTGTACACAATTACCTTCACAGGCTGAGTAGCTCCTGCCACAACTGGCGCAGAAGTTTCCGCTTTTGTCTCAACTGGAACTTCCACTGGAACCACCTGCGCAACTGTCTCAGCCGGCGCCGCTTGAATAGCAGCCGCCTGCTCATTTTCAGCTTTCAAGCCCAATGAGGTCACTTCGATAACTTTGCCAGTCCCCGGACGATAAAGTACAGCTTTTTTATTCTTAGAATATATCATCACCTTATCCCCATTTTGCGCGCCAGAAAAGAAAAGTTGTCCTTTTAGTTTCTCCGTGTCTTTGACCTCTGCAATACTGGGCTCTTCGTCGGTTGGCAAATCAACAAATTTCCCAATTTTATCCGTCAGTGTTTTTATCTCCGATTGTGTCCCAGAGCTAGGATTGGCTAAAACCTTCTTATATTGAAAATAGAAATAACCACCAAAACAAAGCGATCCGCCGATAACGGCAAATAGCATCAGGCCAACGATCAATTTAGCGCCAATCAGTTTTTTAGGCTGTTCGATCTCTCGCCCTATGAGCTGCTCGATTTTTTCATCTTCTATTTTTGGTTTTTTTATTCTTGGCATATGTTTATTTTAACTTAATTTATTCAAAAAAGATACCCTAGTAGGCAGAAATATATGCATACACTCTTTTTGAGATATCTTGCATGATTTTTTCTGCCACAGCTTGATCTTTTCCTTTCACCATTGAGGTCAAAATATATGGTCGACTTGGAACATAGACAATCCCGGAATCAGCATAACTATTAACATCATACAGTACTCCAATTTTGTGACTGAATTTAATTCCGCTAGGAATAACCCCGGCTGAATATTGATTAGCAGAAGATCTGGCCATTATTTCAATTAATTTTTCAGAGTTCTTCGGATTTAGATAGCTCGATGCAAAGAGAGATCGCCAAAAAATTGAATATTTTTTAGCACTTATTTGTTCATCATTACGATAATCATATTCAATGCCTAGATGATTAAGGACAGCGTCAAAATCTTCCGTTTGTAGCTTCCTGGTAAGCATATCGCGCGCAGAATTGTCGGAATTTATCAACATCTCATCCAAAAGTTTTTCCACCGTAAAGCGCGTTCCGACTGAATTTCTATATAGTTCGCCAAACTCCTTATTCTGATCCTTTTCTGTCATGGCCAACTCATCTTCCAGGCGCAGATTGCCCTCCTCAATTTTTTTCATGATAGCCATGGCAATTGGAATTTTCATGAGACTGGCTGGCCAAATTTTTTGATCTTTATTGACAGCGATATTAGCACCGGTGGACAAAAACTCAAAATAAATTGAAATGTCTTGATCCCTTCCAATCTCACTCAACTGATCACGCAAAGGCTGGATATTAACAATTAAATCTCTCTGGTTATATAAATCACGCTCTGGACTGAGAAGTGGGTATTCTTTTTGAAAATTACCTGATAGTCGATCTGAACAATTCTCCATGCAATAAACAATCGCGAGACTATTGGTAATAAGTAAGACCAACACAACAAAAATCCAGGTTTTTTTATCGAATTCCGCTATTATTTTTTTCATAAATCATAATTTGTTATAAATCGTCTCAGAGATTCGCTGAATAGTTTTTTCCAGCACGGAATAATCCGTACCTTCAGTCATAATACACAAGATATATGGATTATCTTTTTTGTACACAATTCCACAATCATTCAAAATGAGCGATTTTACATCTCCATCACTTTCCATTCCGGCTGCTTCTCCAAACTTATGAGCAACTACAACATTTTCCGGAACACCAGCTACAATACCACTAGTAAATGTTGATCGAGAAAGGGTATTTAATATTTCATTAGCCGATTGCACATTTACATAGGAAGCGTTATGGAGCATCCGAAAAATATTAGCATAACTACGCGCATTAATGCTCCAGGCCCCTTCGCCCTCCCCTGCTAGTGGCTCATAGATGTTTAGATCACTCAAAACTTTTTCCCGAAAAACTTTCCCCGCATCAGCCAACGTTGAAAATGGCGCATTATCAGAATACTCCAGCATATGACGAATCAATTCCTTGATTGGGTATGATTTTCCAGCCACGAGTGACTCAGCCGGTGGGTAATATTGATCAGAATTATCCCCCTCATTTTCGGGAATTTTTAATTCCTTGTCAAAAACGCCCGGCTCAAGCTCTGCTATCTTGTAATACATAATAGCAATTGGAAGTTTGATGAGACTTGCCGGATAGAACTTATCAATATCGTTCACTCCAAACCAACGCCTAGAATTCAAGTCGCGATAAAATATCGATGCGCGAATAATGTGCTTTTCAGATTTCTCCTCATCAACAATTTGCTGGATGCCACTATGCAAATTTTCAATCTGATTGGCCTTTTCATCAATATTTTCACAATCAATTTCCCTACTCAAAAAAAAATATTTTTCATTACAAACCCTCTTGACAGGCGCCTTAGGACATAAGACCAACCAATACAAAAAACCGCCCAAAACAAAAGCTAGCAAAGGAAAAATCAATTTTTGCAATATTTTTAGCACATTATACCTCTAGCTTTTTAGATACTACTTGATAAATAAATCTTACCACAACTCACTTTTTGACACAATAAACCAAAATCAAAAACAGGCGTCTGCGCCGCTAGCAGAAACCTGTTTTTTTTCTATTGTTTAATTAACGAAACTGATAATTTTTTGGGTTGAAACATATCCCCTTCTCCTGGAGGGAGAGGATGCTACTTTTTATTGTCCTACCACTACTGGCACAGCCTCCCCACTAACTTGAACCGAACTTATCACGACAGAAGCCTCAGATACTTTCACTTCTGGTGCTATAACATTTTCTGCGGGAACGACTGTTTCCACTGGAGCTATCTCAGTCATCGCCGGAGCTTTTTCTTCCTCAACCCTTGGCACGTCAACAGTTTCAACTGTTTCAATTTTCGGCTCAGGAGCGTCTTTTTTTTCAATTTGCGCTTGGGTAGTTTTGGCGTCCTTCACACTAACAGCTTGCCAAGCAAAAGGAATTTCCCAATCGTTGAGATTGTTAATTTTGATTTCAAAACCTTTGGTCGTCACATTCGTGATTAAATATTTAACATCTGTTGCCAAAATCAAATCTTCTGTCGCACTGCGCAATTCCTCATCTTTAATGTCTTGCACGGAAAGGCTGGCATTGATGATTGGCACATTGGCATATTCCTTGGCAAATTCTACTTTCACGCTATTCTCACCTTTATTCACAATGGCATATCCGGCTGAATCCTCATTAAAGATCACTTGACCAGCAAATTCAACATTGTTTCTGAAAATTACCTTGTCAACAAACTCTGCAATCGCCTTAAATATTGCCTGTCCTTTGAATTCTGCCGGTCCACTCTCCACCAAGCCATAGCTAACTGCCATCTCTTTGACCGCGTCAGCATCTACACCATTGGATTTGTCAGTCAACGCTTTCATCATAGTTTGCAGGTCAATCAATTGTTGTCCCAAGTTTTTGACTTCCGTGGCGTTGGTTGAGACGCCATTTTGTGCGTCAGTGATTCCGGTTTGGATAAATTGCAACCCTTCAATATTTTCCGCTTTGATATTTTTGGCAATCAAAGTGTCTGTCACAATAAGCGGGCTAACGACTTGACCAATTGCACTCACGTTGCTGGTCAAAATATCGCTACCTCGGTAATTAGTTTGAGTTGCTCGCATTTTCTTCAAGAAATTTAGGATTTTTCCTTGCGTTGCAAATTGAGCAAAAGGCGAACTTTGATCAACTGTTTCTGTTTCAGACTCAGTGTCATCATTCGACTCAGCCATCAATGTGTCCACTGACATTCCAGAATAATCCACCAGATTAACAAAAACCATAATCTCACCACATTTTGCATTGGGCATGATATATCCACCAGCTGGACAAGTTTCCAGATTAACCGAATCCATTGATTCAAGCGCAGTTCCAATTACTCGCCCACTGAATGTCGCGCGCATACCAAATCCAGGAATTGAAGCTGATGTAATGCGATCACCTTCGCGAATCATTCCATTTTCGGAAGAAACCTTGACCGGCACGCGTCCAACCAGCGCAATTGGATGAGAATCCTTGGTATATGAGCCAGCCACAAAACCCGGAGCAGTCGAAACCACTCCCAAAAGATCATTTTGATATGGCAACGCAGAACGTTTAACATTATGATTATCAGATGGATCAATCGCCACAATTTCGCCTTTTTCCAACGCATCATTTGAAGTATAATTTTCAGCCAAGTCGGCGCCACCAGAATTAATCACTCCAGTCGCAGAAGTATAGATGCTACCATTAGTTCCAACCCGAAACATCGACAAACCGTCTGATTTTAAGTTAACCAAATCGACATCCTTACTTACCTTGAATTCACTGAGAGTCGGATTAGTAATAGTACGCAAATTAAATGCCATTGTCGAGCCACCATTCCACCACACATCACTCCAAATTCCAGGATTATTTGGGAATATTCGCTTGAAATTAAATTGAATCTGAATCCAAGTTTCTGATCCGCCAGGATTAATGAGACCACCGGATGTTGTGATATCGCGAGAAGTGGCCAATTGAAGTCCAAGCTGACTTGTGGCTGTGCGCACTTCAGCTGAAATGTTGTTCATATTTGGTGTCGCTTTCCAGTTAAGTGTTGAGTCGGTGCTGAGATCAGAAACATTGATTTGTTCTGTCCGATATGCCCCTGTCGCCGCCCAGCCCAAATCAAGCATTTGCACGCCCGTATTGACAGTACCAACAGATATGGCAGTAGTGGTTGTTCCGCCAGAAATCGTTACTTGCTTTCCATCATCCCTCTGAAAAGAAACTGATCCTGATCCAATGGCAGCAGGAGCTGGTCCGCCGGCTACGAAAAGACCAATTTGTTCACCAAAAGCATGTGTTGCTGCAATATCTTTTTCTATATATACCTGCGATGTCGCTGTTCCTCCACCATTTACAATTATTCTATTTCCATCGGGGCGCTGTATTACATGACTACCTTGCCCAGGAGCTTGGGTTATTACACTTGGACCAGCAACAATCTTTCCAGTGGTTGGATTGTATATATGAGTAGTAAGTACCGTGGTAGCGCATGTCGTCACTACGGCACCACCTTTTGTGATAACCCATAACCCATCAGAACGCTGTAAAGCAAGCGCTCCCGGACCAGTTCCCGTAACAATCGTTGGCGCTGAAGCTGTTGGAGAAAATAGCATAGAATATGAATCAAAGATGGTTGATGTTGTAACGGGCGTTCCACAGGTAATTGCTGTGTCCGTACCAGTATCCGGAAGACCAGGAATAAGAAGCCAAGTACCATTAACATTAGGAATCACTAATGATCCTGGACCAACATTCACTGGCGACGATGGACCAATAAGCATTATATTTTGAATTGGGTCATAAATAGATGTTGTTGCAGTTGTGTTTCCATGAATAATAAGCACCCGACCATTAGGTAGTGGAATTACTTGCGATCCACGAGCAACATTAGCAGTAACTGCTGGCCCAGCAGTGAATGTGCTTGCGACTGGATCATATATGTTTGTCGTAGTAGAAGCACCACCAAGTACCACTAAATATTTTCCATCAGGACGCTTGAAAGCAAGAGCTCCTCTTTTGGCGTATGTTGTTGGTACACAATTACCACTACAAGTAGCACCATACACCCCATTAGCATTAGCGGTAAATACACCTGTATTTTGATCATATACTTGCGCATTAGCTGTCGCTGCATTACCCGCAATAACCAAAAAGGTTCCATCTGGACGTCTCATCACGATAGTGCCCTCTAAGGCACCGGTCGTGAGAGCTGACTGTGTTGCATAGGCGCCACCATAAGCAAGTCCAAGAGTAGGAGAGGGAACAGTAGTTGGGGCAAGATTTTGCATTCCGACACCAGCTGCTAACTGTAATTTACCATCCATAGTCACATTCAAATTCGAAGATACTGGTCCAGATGGATCGGTAGTGGCATTATTTGTTCCAATACCAAAGTCAAACAGGGAGCGATGTAGCTGAGAGGAATTATCAACCTTAATGTCATATAGTGTTGGATCGGCCACTTTCGCACGATAACGTGGCTGGCTAAGACCACGCCACAAAGACCACTCCTGGTCGTAACCGATAAAAAATGGGCGCTTGAAAAAAACCTTAACTTGAACGCGATTATCTCCTGCCACAGGACGAATTAAATCCCCACTATTTAGAATGTTCTTATAAGCTCCAGAACAAGAACCTGTTCCTGTTTTTACCTGAAAAATAAGCGTTCCTTCCATATTAGCTGTCCAGTTGAGTGTGGAAGATTGATTAAGTGAGGTCGCTGTCATACATTCCGTTTCATAACTCGAAAGTTGCGATCCTGATCCATTCCCTCCCATCACAAAGCCCATATCATAAGTATCGACTGGGGTTGCAGCGCCTCCGCGAATGATGGCATATTTTCCGTCTGGCCTCGGAACAAAATGTCCGCCAGCACCCATGGCATTATTAAGGGCTGTTCCAGCTAAAAACATTTGATTGGTCGTGACAGATGGATCAATGATATCAGTTAGCGTTGAAGCGCCACCATGCACCATCAGATATTTCCCATCTTGTCGACGCACTACTTGAGCAGCGTCTGCAAGAGCAGTGGTGATTGGCCCGAAACCGGCTGCTGCTACACCACCATTAATGAGCTCAAAAGCTCCCGCACCAGAATTAGAAGTCGTTGTCGTTGGGTTATAGATAGTTGAAGTATTAATCGCTCCTCCCACAATCAAATATTTTCCATCATTCCTACGGATAGCAAAAGCTCCAGTAGAAATTGTTGGCATATTAGTTGTGATTGGGTTTATTGTCCAGGTTCCAGTCGCACCAGCAAAAGGATTATAAATCCAATGTGTGGTTGTGCTGCCTCCGCGAAAAACTAAAAACGTTCCATCATCTCTTTGGATCGCAAAAGCGCCAGCGCCAAAAGCTGAAGCGACTACTGTGCCTGCAGTGTATCCAGCTGCGACAGCAGCCGAAGGATCATAGACACCCCAAGCTGTCAAACCTCCGCACATAATGACATATTTTCCATCTGGTCGCATAAAAGCATTAGTTCCCGTTGTTGTTGCCCCACCTCCACAAACTGCTGGGCCAGCAGCGGCTGCTGTAATATTCCAAGGGTCATAAACAGAAGAAAGTCCAGCCGAACCATTACCGTGCACCAGAAGATACCTTCCGTTAGGACGCTTCAGAGAGATTGCGCCTGCTCCAACTGAAGCAGCCGAAGCAACGGTGACTGAAGTCATCGTCGCAGATGATCCGTCCCACGATGATCCAGTCGCTGCGCCACCGCCATGAACAACAATTACTCTGCCATCATCACGCACGATACTATGTGATCCCGCTCCAGCATTGACTGCAGTATTAGCCGCGGCTGATGAGAAAGTTGTTACCACCGATCCGGCATCAATATCAACTTCATCATTTTGCGAAGTGACATTAGTAAAGGTTGAGCCAGTAAAGGAAAAATCTGTCACATTGGTTGTTCCAGTAGTTGTCTTGACGTTATTTGCTGATGTTCCGTTGACTGTCACGCCACCCTTATTATCCACTACAAACTTATCCAGTCCAGCTTTTTGCAATTGCAAAAGATTGTTTGTACCAGTTGTATTGACTGCTAATTGCGCGGTTCCTGATGCTGTGCCGACACCAACTAGTCCAGCATTTGTGACACGTATTCTTTCCAGGCCATTAGTAGCAAAAAACATCGTACCAGAACCATTAGTATCACTGTCCGCCGCAAAGTTCAAATCAGTTGTACTCGTATAGCCAGTGGAGGTGGCAGCAGCCGTCGTCATTGTCGTTCCATCTTGAAAGACTAAGCTATTTGTCACGCCAGCAGCCAACCTGATGCTTCCATTAACTGTCAACGCTTGTGATGGAGCAGTTGTTCCAATTCCTAGGCGCTTGTTCGTTGCATCCCAAAAAAAGTTAGCATTATCCTGAGCCATTTGGTTGGAACTATTAGCATAGAGAATAGAACCAGAAGTTGAGCTACTAATACTTCCACCAATCGACATTCCAGCCCCAGCAGCAAGAAGGTCGCTCGAAGTTGAACCATCTTTCCTAAAATATAGACTGGTTCCATTAAACCACATATCCCCAATAACAGGAGCAGAAAGAACAGCGCCACCAGAAGATGGAATATTTAGACTTGATTTTGCAGTGGTATGGGCACCCAGACTGAGAAATGAAGTTGTGGTCACTGCTGTTCCAAGGCCTAAATTTCCCGCTAGATATGATCCGTTTGTATCACCAGAATAAAGCGCCCAATTTCCACTTGCTGTGGAAGCTGCTCCAATTTCAATGCCTGCCTTGTGCCCAGTAGCATTGATCGGCACCGTCACGTTTAAGCCATAACTATTAGCTGAGCCACCAGTCGCTCCATTAATTTGCATACCAAACACGTTTGTTCCCGTGGCAGTCGCCGCCATCACATTTAATCCATAACTAGATGCTCCCGTGCCAGTCATTGCAGCCACATTCAAACCATAAGAATTGGTCGCACCAGTGGTTGTGATTGCGCCGACATTTAAACCATAGTTAGCCGTTACACCACCAGTGATTGATGTGATATTCATTCCATAATTATTGGAAGTTGCTCCAGCAGAACTGATTGCGCCAACATTGATGCCATAATTATTAGAAGAAGCAACAGAGCCAGAAAGTCCGCCGATATTTAATCCGTAGTTAGAAACAGAGGTAATTGTGATTGCGCCTGTGGCAATTTGCGTGTTGGAAGTCGTGCCACCAGTCAATGTTCCAAGACTAATTCCATAATTATTCGAAGTGGTTCCGGCTGAGCTGATTGCGCCAAGTCTAATTCCATAATTATTCGAAGATGCAACAGAACCAGAAAGTCCGCCTAAATCGAGCTGAATGTTGGTCGTACCAGTGTTTGTGAGCGCGCCAGTCGCAATTTGATAATTTGCGGTTGTTCCTCCGGTCATTGTGCTCAAGCGAATTCCATAGTTTGTGCTCGTTGTTCCGGCGGAATTTATTGCACCAAGATTGATTCCAGCGTTAGTCGCTGCGTTAGCTGTTCCCGTCAACCCACCCAGATTAAGAGCATAGCTTCCAGTCACTGCGCCTGTTACAGTGATCTGGCCAGTCGCAATTTGAGTGTTGGTCAGAACGCCTCCGGTCAAGGTATTAAGTGAAATGCCATAGGAATTATTTGTTGCGCCAGAAATGGCACCTAATTGAATTCCGTAGTTCGATCCGGTTCCAGAGGTGCTTGTGATGGTTCCCATCTTGAGTCCAATATTACTTGAAGTTGTGGTTGAGCCAGTGATATTTCCTAGGTATAAGTCAACGTTTGTAGCATTATCCTCGGCTGTAACTCCAGTTATTCCATTGACATATATTCCATAATTAACCGCATTGGTTGAGCTGGTGCTCGTAATGGTTCCCACATATACGCCATAGTTATTCAAAGCTGTAGCCGACCCTGTCATGCCAGCAATATTCACGCCATAATTGGTAACAGCGCCACTGGATGCAAAATTTCCACCATAATTAGCAGTCGCTGCGCCGGTGACGGAAGAAAAGATACCATAGTTTGTTCCTGTTGCAGCAGTATTGGAAATATTAACTCCACGATCACTTGCCACCGCCGTTGCAACATCAACTCTATATGTCGGAGCCACTCCAATTCCCAATTCATCATTAGTTGTGTTCCAAGTAAAATTGGTATCTTGGGCGAGAACTGAACCGTTCACGAATAGTATTGACGTATCATTGGGACTATTTGAGATTGTTCCTCCAATTGCCATTCCTCCTCCAGCTAAGAGGTCTTTCGTTGTCGTATCGCGGAAATAGAGATGCCCAGTTTCATACCACATATCACCATCATAGAGATTACCGCCGGTTGGAGCAGTGCCAGTAGCAATATTCAGGGAAGATTTTCCAGCCGTAGCACCGGCTAGTGACAGAAAAGCTTTTGGCGCAGCAACACCAATCCCAATTGTGTCTGTGCTGGCATCAGCGAATATGAGTTGACTGATTGTGTCTCCTGAAACCGTAAAATCAACATTGGGAGAGTTCTGGTAATTAAAATTAACTCCCTCCGGCCCACTAAATCTTGCTTGTTCAATCATTGCACCACCTCTGACAACAGAAAACATAAAATTTCCATCTTCTGAACCCGAAGTTGGATCTTCCGCAATACCAATAATAGTTCCAAAATCAGAATCTGAACTTCCCGTGCTGTTGACTCCAGCAAATTTCATCTCCCCCAATGAATCCCAAGCATTCACCGAAGCGCCTGCTCTGGATTTCTTAAATGTCCAAACTGGAAAATCCGCACCAGCATTGGTGGCTTCGAGATAAACATTTGAACCCCACAATACACTACTAGTGACATGAAGAGCACTCCATGGTTGAGTAGTGCCAATTCCCACATTACCACCCGTGAAAGTCCAAGCATCGTCGGTGGTATAAGCAAGCGAACCAGTATCACCATCTGAGGCATACATGTTTAGAATTCCATTATTAGTCGCTCCAGTACCGATGCGAGCAGTATTCAGGGAAACATCAACGGAAAAAGGCGCAACCAATGTTGCTGCGCCGATTGCCAAGTCCTCTGCTGTGTCAGTTATATATGTAACGCCAGTGCCGTCAGTCCAAGGTCCGCTACCACTTGAAGCCAACAAGTCTTGCGATGTTGTACCATCTTTTCTGAAATATAGATTAGTCCCATTAAACCACATATCACCGATATTCGGAGTTGTCGGAGCAACTCCTGTTTGCAAACGCAAGCTAGCAGCGCCAGTTGTGGATGCTGCTATGTCCAAAAATGCGGTTGGAGCAGCCGTCCCAATTCCGATTCGATTATTCAGAGCATCAACAGAAAGAGTGTTGCTATCAAAATTAAATGCATCAGCAACATTGGCGAGCGTTGCAGTCGAAGCGGCAGCGGCAGACAAATTAAGTGCTCCAGCTGATGTCACAGCGAGCGTTCCGGAAGTCACCGTAGAAACAGTCAGGTTTCCACTCGTGTTAGCCCAAGAAGATGCTCCGCCGGAAAGCACAGTAGCTGCTCCAGTTGTATTGCCAATGCTAATTGTCGCCCCGGCATTGGTGGCTATTGTTGCAGTGCCATTATTATTCAATGTTTTGGCTGTAAAAGCTGATGGAGCAGAACCAATCACTTTTCTTGGTTGCATTTCTGGATCACCTCCGATTGTCACTCCTAGATAGAGCGTTTGATTGAAATCAATTGCACTGAGACTTTGCACGCTTCCAAGCATAGTGGAAAAAATTCCACTGCGGACATAGATGCGGTTAGAAATAGCATCACTACTTGCCCAAGTTGAATAGGGATCATAAAAACAAATATACCCGCCAGAACCGGAAGTGCTCACAGACTCAATTACGGCTGATTCCTTTTTGGTTGTATTCCAAAGATATTGTCCCGCTGAAAGTGTTCCCTCGTTAGTGTCTCCAGTATAGGCCATGCGATCCACTCCTGCCGCGCAACCATTATTTGTGAAAGTTGTTCCAGAATTTGTGAAAAGGGCTGAGTTTGTCCAAGACTCTGTCCAAATTGGAGAACCACCACCAGCAGTCGTGTAAAGATTGAAAACAATGTCATATGCTCCGTCAGCTACAGTTACGTTACTCGAATCAGTCAATTTTCCTTGATAATTAATCTTCTCAGAAATTACCGCCTGAGAATTTTTCACGCCAACGAGGAAAACAACTGCCAAGAAAATCAACACGAAGGAGGTCTTTTGAAAAGATATTGTGTTTTGATTTTTTTGTTTTAGCGGCGGCATATTTTAGTGCAAATTTTCAAGGAACAAACAAAAAGACGGGCTCACCCGTCTTTCGCATCCCCCTTGAAGACACTTATAACTCTTTAATTATAGCAGATTTAGGCCAAAAGTTAAGCCTGGTAGCCCATCTCAACTACCACACTAATCACTTTCACTTTGATTGCATATTTTTTACCAATTTCATCATTAAAAAACACGCAAAAAAAACAAAAATTAGAGAAATTAACCGAGAAATAACTAGCGCCAACTCCGCTTCAACCGGTGTAATGATTTCAAAGAAACGATTTAGCCCGAAAACACTTGATAAAAATAAAATCGAAAAAGAAACAAAAAATAATTCAAAAACTTTTTTCAGCTCTTTTTCTGTTTTTATTATAATAATCACGGTAAAAAGTATGATTGCCATCAAAAACAGGGCATTACATAGATTGATAAGACAAGCCACGTGTTCCATATTTTTATTTATTAAAAATTAATACACTCACTAAGAAAAATAGTGTCGTTTTTTTAACATCTTAGCGTTAATCAGATCAGATTGAGACATCTGGTGATACTCAAAAATCATCAACAGAAGGACTATGATTGCAAAACCCACAACCACCAAAGAATTCCAGACAATGATCTTACTAAATTTATCTTGATCTATCTTCACTTCACCCACCTGAAGCAATATCTTGGGAGCTATTCCAAATTTAGCTGATTGAACGTATTCATTGCCACCAATATAGGCCATTACCTTAATAAAATACTCGTTACCAGTGATCTCTTTTTGTAACTTAATTTTTTTTAGAAAAGCCTTATTTTCGGCAAGCTCTATTTTGTCATTTAGCTCCAAAAGAGGCTGGTCGATACTGCCATTTTCGTCTACGCCATAAATTTCATATTTTATCAAGGCTTCTTTATCGGAAATTTGTCCAAGAGGATTAAATAGCAATTGCAAAAACATTTCATCTTGTGGATTATATTCTTTCTTGTTTAGGAGGGCAATATTAAACAAATACAAATCTTTCACATTCCCCTTGCCCAATATATCGGCTACACCATCAGTACCCGCTGTGGATATTAATTTCTCAAGTGCTAATTGGTCAGTTAGTTTACTATCTACTTGGTTTTTGACAAAAAATTTAAACCTTTGTATGAAAATATCTCTTTTTCCTGATAAGTCAAAGGGGGAAACATTGCTCGCTTCCAGCCAATGCTCTCCATCTTCAAGAGGATGACACCAGTTAGTCCAAGTCCAATTTCCCTGACTATCACTGATTACTGAAGTTAAAAATGGAGAAGATCTAATCTCTAGGAGCACATTTGAATTTGGATAAATCGCCTTGCCCTGAAAATCCACAATTGATTTCCCCAAAACAACTCCATCTGACTCCATGACTTGATCAGATTTTTCACCAGGCTGAGAGGTTTCATTTAGCTGAAGACTCTTATCTGTATTTTCAACAGAAGAAATCAAGCGAAAACTGGAAGATCTTAAGTCTGACAATGATTCATGCTTCTCATTATTTGGAATTATTTTTTCAGTATTTTCAATAGGATTCGAAGGAAGAACTCTTAGCCCAACGCGAATCGTGCTCTCTGCCTGAGCAAAGGTTAGGGGTTTTCCAATTATCACACCGAAAACAAAAAAATCCATCCAAAGAAAGGTTAAAAGAAAGGTTAAGCTCATTAATTTTCTGATTGCTGATTTTTGCCTAATGAATAATTTCAATTTATCCATATCAAATTTTAATTTAATATTTTTTTAATTTGCCAATGCTGTCACGGTGATTGTTACTTGATAGGTCCCAGCCTCTTGCAAATGAGAAGAATTCGATTGAGCCTCCACCTTGACGGTGGTGGCAATGCCAGTTGGATGATTGGAACCGGCTGAGTGAGCAATCAGCTCGCCCGGGTTAGATGCAACAAAATTATACCAACAAGCATCTGGCGTATCAAATGTTCCTGTGTTGCAAGATGATCCATTATCACGAAATTTTTGCACAATATCAGACCCTTCCGGGGTGAAGCCAAATTCGGCTTTTGTCGAATCAACTTGCCAGGCATAATCAGGAGCTGCGCCAGGAGTATAGTCATCAAAAAATACGCCAGGGTTACCTAATTTAGTGAGAGCTGGGGCTGCTCCTGCTCTAACATAAAAAGAATAGCCTGCTAGATTATCTGTTGTCACAGTCCAAAAAACAGAACCATTGCCAGAGCCACCACTCACACCAGGAATAGTTGGGGTCATCGTCACATCCGATGGAGCGCTTAGTGCAAGATACACCTCTTGCATACTTTGATAGCCCGATCGCAAGCGATAGGAAGCGCTAGATGAATCTCCGGTAGCTAACTCGCCCAAAGTATCCTCAGCACGAAAATTGGACGATTCAGAACGAGAACCGGCCACGGAAACATCATCACTTTGAATAGAAAAATTTGGACTGCTCATTGCAGCAAAAACCGAGGCAGTCCCAAGACCAAAGAAAAGAATAAATAGAGCAAAATAAATTTTCATAGCGAACTTTTGAAAAAAGGACTTGCGCATTTAAATAAAAATGTCATCCTGAGCGAAGTCCGTACTCGGACGCAGTCGAAGGATCTGCCATCCACTACCATAAGCTTTCTATAATATAGCAAGGATTAGAATAACTCATAGCAGATTCTTCGACTTCGCTGCGCTACGCTCAGAATGACAATAGGGGGGGTTATTTTTTATATAAATAGAAATCCTTAATACTTTTTTATTTTTTCTCTCTGGCTTTTTTGATAATCCAACGGTTATACGTTCTAAACGCAAACAATAACACAACCAGTCCAATGGCCAGCACAATAAGCAACTGCCAAGGAAAAACCCAGAATGAAACATTGGAAGTCACCTGACCGCTTCCAGGAAGCGTCACACTCGCAAGCGCACTATATCTTCCGACATAAAAATTAGCCCATTCATATCTAGCCTTTTCCCAAAAAGTTTTAGGCATTTTCTTTTCATCCGAATCACCCCAAACAATCTCAAATCGACGGCTGCTTCTGGGCAAAACATTTCCACCAGAATCAACCTTCAAGACTGGCAGCTCAGCGATATTTCCGCCAAACATACTTTTAACAATGATATTTCCCGCTGGTTTAAAATGAACATTGCCCTTGTTTTCAACATTCAATTCAAAATTAACCGGAATGTGATCATAGAATTTTTTGCCATCTTTCAGAGAGAAACTTTTCAAATTTCCACTTTCATTCATTTTTCCCGAAACCGTGAGAAGAATCAATGTCCCAGTTCTATAGTCAACACTAACTGATCCATTATTGTCTTTCTCTGATTGCTGCGGACTGAAGAAAACTGCAGCATAGTGACCTCCGGGCTCAGCATCTTTTGGGATATCAATTTCAAAAATAATATTTTGCCAATCAAGCGATCTAACTGCAAAAGGACCAGCGGGAACCTTAATCCAACTGGCTAAATCTTTTGATTTTTCTCCGCTCAACTCAAAAAATTCTGGCTCGCCGTCACCAGTTTCCTTGGCGCCAAAGTCTGACTGCGAAGGAGTAACGGAAAGGTCCTTATTGGTTTCATTGTAAAGCTTTATAATCCCACTGATTTTTGTTCCTGGGTCCCCTGTCATCTCCCTCACTGGAGGAGAAATTGTGAGAGCAAATGCTCCTTTTCCCAGAAAAATAAAGTAAAGAAATGCACCGATTCTAAGAAAAGCAAGAAATTTATTTTTCGCAGTCATTTGATTTAAGAGTAAGGATTAATTTAGAATTTTCCTGTTGCAACAACTGTCAGCGTATCGGCATAGCTACCAGCAGGAGTCGAACCGGACACGCCAGCCTTGGCTGAGATATCAAATGAGCCGGAACTAACAGGACCAGCTGTTGAAGCAATAGTTTGAAAAGTTGTGCTAATTGCCAGATCAGCGGTGCTGTCATTGTCAAACGCTTCGCTGAGCGTAATGTTGCTGGAATTTTTTCCATATACTCCGAAACCTTCATTCCCTAAGGTAACAGCAGTACTAGCAGCAGAAGCGATCGTCTTTCCTGATCCAGCATTGCTATAGAGACCAGAAGCTGAATTAGCATTAGTATCCTTGATTTCTACTACAACACCACCAGTACCATTAGTTGAAACAGTTACTGTCGATGGCAACCCGTTGGTCGCTTCAGTCGCGCTACCCAGCAAATCTGCTGTGACATATCTCACAGCAGCTGAAGTAATTGTTCCAAAACCAATTGAGCTATCTGAAATAGAAAAAGTCAAAGTTGGGTCAACCACACCTGAGATAGAAATTTGATCGCTAGCAAGAATGTCAATAACAAAATTAGTACTATCAATGTCAATCGTATTGTTATTGGTTTTCATCGTGATGATGCCTGATGTTGTATTAGCCGGCGTACCGAGTTTTCCCACTCCAGTATCTGTCAGTTTTACACCATAAAGTGTTGCAGCGGATAAATCATCAACGGCGCTGATTGTGATAGTGTCGTAGCTGGCAGCGCCCACTCCTTTTACGCAAGCAGCTGTCGGAGTGCCAGGAAGCGCAGTAGCTGTATCTTTTAGTCCTGTAGTCGTGACAACAAGTGCTCCCGCAGTGGCACACCACTTACCATCATCAGCATCTGGAAAAACCAAAATTACTTTATTCACTCCCGCCCCACCAGAGACAGCTGTCGCTGGGGTAAATTGGATTTCGTGTGCCACGCCTGTGGTGAGATTTTCTGCATTTCGATTAAGATAAACTCTTGCTGTTGTAAGTGATGCGGCTTGAGCTTTCAGAATAAACACTCCAAGCGTAATAAGCACCATAACCCCCAAGCCAACAATGAATCCTTTTTTTTGTTGCATTTTGTTTTTACTAATATATTATTTATATTTTCTCCATCTATTTTATTATACCAAAAATAATAAAAGAGTAAAGCTATTTTTTTCAAAATCAACTAATACCTTCCTGTCACAACAACGGTTAGGTTTGTGGCATAATTTCCCGCGTCAGTTATTCCTGTAATGTTACTGATGATTGACATTGTGTAGTTGGTAAAGTTAGAGGGCAAAGCTGCTTGAGCAATTGTTTCACCAGAGACAAACTTGAAGCTATCTGGCGTATTATAGCCAACTGCAGCTTGACCTGATCCACCCACAGGGTCAACGCCCACCGCTGGGGAATTATTGGCCACTAAGTTAAACCCAAACTGTTCCGTGTCAGTCGCAGAAGGCGTTGGTGTGCTCAGCGCACTAATCAAATTACCCCCAGAAGTTAATGGTACCCCAAAAAACTGGATAGAATAACCGCCCTTGGCTGTTGTTGCAGCGCGGAAAGTAGCTGTGTCATATCTCACTGCCGAATGACTAAGTGTTCCCAAGCTAGCTATCGCGTCTGTCACGGTGAAAGAGATAACCTCATCATTGCCCACCATTGGCCAAAAACCGATATCCGCCATAAAAGAAAGACTCCTTGATTCTCCCGTTGCCAGCTCATCGAGCGAATCATTCAAAGAAACTCCCCCAGATGAAGAACGCGTACCTCCAACATCAATCGCATCAGCTTGGATGGAAAAATTTTGACTGCTCATTCCAGCCAATGAAAAACAGGGAGCGCCAAAAGCAAATAACACTAAAAAGAAAACGGCAATATAATACTTCATTGAATAGGTTTTTTTATTTATTTTTTCTTTCTCTTGACTTCAAAATGAAATTGACGTCCCACCCAGCGAAAAAACCAGCTAAGTAGGAATAAAAAGAAAAGTATAGCTAAAACAACTTTCCAAGGAATAATCCAAAAGCTAATTGATTTTTTATCTAAAATATCCCCATACCCTCTATTTTCAACCAATTCAGCTGTATATCTACCAAATAATAGTTTCTTCCCGCTCCACTCAATCACTCGTGACCGCATTGACCCGGGCATAATAAACCATGGATCAACATTAATCTCATCAATTTTTTGACCCAAAATATTTTTGATCTCAATCGAGCCATAAGGCATCAAATGAACACTGCCAGTATTTTCAAAAAGAACTTCCAAGGATACTGGTGCTTTTTCAAAAAAAAGCTTATTATCTTTAACATTAAAACTCTTGAGAACTCCCTCTTCCTTAGCAGTACCCTTTACGCGCACAAAAAATAGCGTGCCCAAGCGAGAAATAAGTTTTGTTTTTCCTTTATTCTCATCCTCTTTTTTCAATTCCTCTTCCGATGGATTGGTGACCACTAAAACAGATGCGTAGAGACCACCCGGTTCAGAACCAGCCGGAATCGCAATGACTGTCGGCAAAAGAATCCTTTCATTATTTTTCAATGTGAATTTGGTAATTTCCGGTTTAATATAGTCGCGCAAAGAAAATGGTCCTCGCTCATCACCCAAAAGATTTACACTCTCTTCTGGATTTTTCGAACCCTTAAAATCCTCAACGATTACACCAAACTCCATCGTACGACCTAGACGATTGGTTATCATCAGCTCCTTTGTATAGGTCTCTCCCGGATTCATAAAAAGCTCCGTCTTACCTGGTCCCAAAACAAAATCACCCTTAGTCTCAGAGTCGTCCAAAGCTTCTATTTTATAAGCAAAAACTGGGGCAGCCCCAATTTTGCTAAAAAGACAAATCGCAAAAAAGAAAAGTAATAGTTTTTTCATAGATATATTAGACCGACCCCCTGCATCTGAAATCTACTTAGTTAACCAAGGCAGTCGCGGTAATGGTAGCTGTATATGTTCCTTGTGGTTGAAAGTGCGATGCGCCAGATTGAGCTTGGAATTTCACCACCTCGTCTTCTCCAGCTGCAGTTGTTACGCTAGACCGGTTAATCCCAATTACATCAGTTGTCTTAAACTTGATCCAACATTTGTCAGCAGTCTGATTAGCTCCTGTTCCACAAGTCGTTGTCCCATTATCCCGGAACATCACTGTAGCGTCACCAGCTGTTGCTGGTTCAACCGTATAACCAAATTCTGAATCAGTGGCTGCAATCGACCAAGTATAATCAGGTGTATCGGGAGTGGCCTCCCCGTAATCAGCAAAATTATTTCCACCGCTAGCAAGTGCTGGGGCCGCGCCAGCCTTCAATGCCATATTAAATCCTGTGGAATTATTAGTCTTGACGTTCCAAATGGCCGACCCTGTTCCGGTTCCGCCAGTGATACCAGCAATACTTGACATTGTCACGTCAGACGGAGAAGAAATGGTGATCTCGGCGGTAACTGATTGAGAAACAGTAACGGAATCACTAACGGCTTTTGTTAGTTGTGGCTCAAGAATAACAAAAAGTAGCATTAGCACCACACTACTCGCCAACGTCATCTTAATCGTCTTTTTCATATTTTTTTTATTTTAAACTTTTTTTAAATAGACCAAAGTCTTCACTAAACCTACTACTATATAAATTGTATAGTATTTATGAAAATTGTAAAGCACCAGCTAACAAGAAAGTTCTGCTCTTAGACAAAAAGGCAACACGCCTGAAAATATCAGTCCCTGCGCAGACGCCTTAATCTCTGGATACTTCGATATAATCGATATTTTGTCATACTAATAACGATATCGTAACTACCAGGGAAAATAGTTGGCATTGTTTTTGGCGAAAAGCCAAGTTTAAATTTAGTAATCCCCTGCCAATTGATCGCGGAAACTCCCCCGAAATCATATCTCACACAACCCGCCTCTTTCGCGTCTTGAATTTGCTGCCACTGCAAAAGGTAGGGCGCCATGACGTTCCTATAATCATCATCCGACGCACCGTGAAGATAAACACAAGCTTCACCAAAAAACACAACGAGATTAGCCGCAATAACTCTTCCTTCATATTCCGCAACATATAGTTTCAAGATGTCACCAGAAATATTTTCAATCATTTTGCGATAATACTCTGCCGGATGCGCAACAATCCCCTGTCTCTTCGCCATTACTTGCGTAAGTCTCAAAAATTCATCAACATTTTTGCTGGTCACTGTTCGCTGGCCACTGCTCACTATCACACCCCTCTTCTCCGCCAACTTCACATTATATCGTGTTTTGGGCTTCATTTCAGCCAATAATTCATCTTCGCTCTTAGAAATATCTATGACAAAAATTTCTTTCGGCTGCACATCATGCGGGGCTTTGACAATTTTATAGTCTATATTTTTCCTAACTATTTCCAAAATTTCTTCTGTCTCCAGCTCAATCCGAATCCACCCCGCCTTATTTTCTTTTGCAAGCTTTATTAATTCATCAATGCTACATGTTATATGCTGCATGTTACATGAAAAGATTGGCCCTTTAGGAATATATAGATACTTTCCAGCTATTGGAAGCCTGTGCTCAATGATGTTCGCCGAAAAATTCTTGCCAGCAAGATTGAAAGTTTTTCGCCCAACACTTTCCTGAAACATCAGCCATTCGTTCGACTGCAAAAATTCTCCTGAGGGAGAATTTTCTTGCACTGATTTTGCCTTTTTTTCCTCTTCCATACTACAAAAAACTAAAAACTAATTTCCCGACTGATCTTCCGCACCAATCACCTGCACATGCGTCCTGCCTTCAAATTGTGACTCCTGGCTAAGCCCCATGATTAGAGTCAACCTCTTTGCTCCATTTTTATATTGCATTGTCTTAGAATCCTGGAAAACAATCTCTGTTTGCGGATCAGTTGTCCAGCCTTTTGCCATTAGTTCTTCTTTATACTTCACATAAATTTCATCTGATTTCATAGCTGTAGTATAGACAACTGAATAGCTTTTATTCTCGCCATTTGCAAGCGACATTATTACTTTAGCATCTGGAGCAATATAGATATCTTTGGGAAAATCCTTGTTCAATGAAGCTGTTCCATTTCCAGACACACTCAAATCTCCCTGATCTGACTTAATATTTACCTCACCCTTATCAGAGTCAATACTCACCTTTCCGCCTGTTTGCGATTCAATCGTTTTTTCTATGATTGTTTTCCCCAAATCTGGTCCGCAACCAGAAATTACCAGCATTGCAATAAAAGTTACCGCGCCAATAGCAATTTTTTGCTTGTTCATTTTATTAATATTAACAAATTAATTTTTTCTATTCTTACCAATGTTTTTTAGTGCCATGCCCACTCGCTTTCCAATATCCTGAACATCCGCCGGAACAACTTTCAAAGCTTCGCGCGCTTCATAGGCACTATACCCCATTGCCATCAAAGCCTCAATTGCATTAGAATCACCCGTCGTTTCATCTTGATCATCCTGCGAAATCGTTCCCACTTTATTTTTCAATTCCAAAATCACCCGACCAGCCGTTTTCTTGCCGATACCGGAAACTTTAGTCAAAATTGACGGATCCTCATTAACAATAGCAGCTTTGATCGTTTTTGGACTGGCGATCGCCAAGATGCTCGAAGCCGCCTTTGGGCCGATACCAGAAATCGAAATCAAAAGCTCAAACATCTCTTGCTCCTCTTCGGTAATAAAGCCATAAAGCGCCAGCACGTCTTCACGCACATGCGTGTAGATGAAAAGCTCCACCACTTCAGTGCCAGCAATTTTCGCCAAAGAATAGCTATTCATCTGAACCTTATAGCCAATATCATGCACATCAATAATGACATAACTTTCTTTGATTGATTCAATTTTTCCTCTGATTTTTCCAATCATATTTTTAGCTTCATATTTTGCATTATATATGAGACAAAGAAAAATTGCACGCAAATACCCTGGCTTAATAATTTCCATGCATATCAGCCTCCATCCCTGAGAGGGGACGCACAAAGGGCCAGTAAAGGAATTTCACATAAAATAAAACTGATTTCAGTCTCTCGCCAACTCCACCCGCAATCTCTTCGCGATAATATCGCCGGCATCATCCCGATAATCCCCTTCTTCGGCCACAGTCTCAAAACCCAGCAGTTTAACAATTTTATGTGACGGTCCATTTTCCGGCACATGCGCGATCAGTTTTTTCGTACCGCTGGAAAATTCTTTTTCCATAATCTCACGCAAAAAGTTTTCCCCGAAATAGAATTTTTGCAAAATCGGGTCAATATTCATCGCGCCGAGATAGCGCTCGCCTTCCGGCAATTCAACGAGCGGCTGCTCTTCAAATTTTGTAATGCAGCCGGATGAACGCATAAAACCGACTAAATTTTCCAAAGACTTTTTTGGATTAGTTTTATTTTCCCTGTCAAAATAAATTAAATTAAATTTTGGCTCATATTGCTTATGTTTTTCAAAATCACCCAGCAATCTTTCCAGATCTTTTTCTGATTTATGCGAATTATTCGCACGATACATCACTGTTAATTTTTCCGCTAACGGCTCATTTTCTGCCAATTTTTTTCCATCAACAACTTCCAACTCCACGCCTTTTATCCCCGAAACATTCTGCTCCGCCCCGGCTTTTTTGGTCGCGGTGAGCAAGGCGGAAATAAGCTCTATCTCTGTTTCTTTTTTCTTTATTTGTTTAATCAATTCATCCAATTCCTGCTCGCTGAATTCTTTCGAGTTTTCTAGCTTAGCTTCAGAAAAAAACTTTTTCACTTTTTTCAAAAAAAAGTTCTCCTGTTTGAAGGGAAGAAAAAACTGAAAATCTTTTTTTATTTTTTCCAAAACAACCACTGATAAACGAGCAGGAACGCTCTTTTGCCCATCTTTCAAGATAGTTCTTCTTAGCGCCTGATCACCTCTATTTGCCAAACTAATCAATTCTTCATATTTTTGAAAAATAAAATTAAGCCGTTCCTCTTTTCTGACTAGAACTTCTGCTTTTCCCATGGCTTCTTCCAGTTCGTTTTCATTTGGTTGACCAATATTTTCCATTTCTTTTATCTTTCTCTGAATATCGGCCCGTTTTCTGGAATCTTTTATCGCCTGTTTTGACATTGCCAGCTTAATATCAATAATAGCACCATGTTCATTTAATCCTGCCAACATATCATCTGTTTCTTTTTTTATTTTTTCTTTTATTTCTTTTCTCTCTTCCGGCGAAATGGATTCTAATTTTCTTGAAAACATATTTTTTATTTTAAATATTAAACTGTTGCAAGCTAATTTTATTATAATAGCGCAATTTATCAAAATTTCTAAATTTTCCCCAATAAAAAAGCGGAAAAGTGTCATGGTGGACATCCTTTCCGCTATTTGTGGTTTTGCCCATCCGATCGCCGGAGCCAGCTATCCCAGTCTTTTGCCCGACTCGGATTGGGCGTCTAGTTTCTTTTTGGGAAAGAACTAGACAAAAGAAATTACCTTGCCGCCTTCTTGCCGACCGACTGAATCGGTGGCGTGGGTCCCATGGTGCTTTGAGTATGGATAACTCAACGCTGGACAATTTTATGAAGACGGTTCAAAGAAGTTTTAACAAGTGGCTCTCTCGTGACAGTTTAGCGACTTGTCAGTGTCGGGATCATGAAAGCTAAACTTCGCTTTCATACTCCTCGTCGTATCGGGACTTTGCCCGAGGTACGACGATTATTCCTTCAACAACATCACCCGCCGAAGCAGGTGACTCCTCCTCGCCAAAGAGTCTATCAAAATTCCCTTGCCCCCACGACCGGCGGGACAAAGCGAGTGCCCTTTGTAGCACCCCCAGAACATCCAGGGGTGGGTTTTCGACCCGCTCCCAGAGTTCTTTGTTCATGACGGCTTCTTCCCAGAAGCCATCATCCTCCCAATTGGGAGGATTTTTTCCCAGCTTGGCTGGGTTGCGGTGCCGGTACACCGCCTCCCAAGAGTGGTCATTATGCTCCTGGGAAAATTTTTCATGAACTCGGAGAACCCAGAGGTCCTCCACCCCTTCCCGGTCCCAGTGGGCCCGAGAAAAAATAACTCCCCATTCTGACGGGGAGTGGACATTTCCACCCCCGTCCAAACCAGTTTCCCAGCCACCGCAACCAGAGGCGGTAGCCCAAAGGGGGTCGGGGCGGTCATTGAGGTTACAAACCCCAATGACTAACTCTGTCCAGTGGGATCTCAATAATACTGTTCTCATTGTATTCATAGCATCCTCCTTTCGAAGAATTACGGCCGCTATGTGGCCGGGACTTTCTCAGTGCTGACTAAGCACTTCACTGAAAGTCCAATTTTTTTCCTTTTCCCGTGGCTCCTCTGTCTCGTCTTTCTCGCTTTTATTATGTCCTTTTTTTGGTGGACTTTTATTAAACAATTACTCCGACAAAACTCCATTGCCTTCGTCGCGTCCCATTACTCAAGGATTTATCGCAACTTTACTTTCGAAAAAAGAGTTTTTTTTAATTGACATTTCCCCCGTCAGATTCTTTTCGAAAAAGAACCTTGCGGGGAAAAATCAATCTAATTTCTATTCAATTGTTAAAGAACATTTCTTTTTTTATGAATTGCTCTCTCCTTCAATTCACAAAAATGCCAGTGATATAGAGCCTGTCTCGCAAATGCTTTCCTACTACAAGCTCCCATTTTTGGCTGCAAATTGTTCAAGATTCGTCGGAATATGTTCAATATTCCTCCTCGTCTTTCACAATTTTCGCTCAAAAATGGAAACTTTCGCGATGAAAACCATTTGTGAGACAAGCTCTTTTGATTTTCGAAGAAGAGAGATTTTGACGAAAAATCAAAATGAACTATCACTGACATTTTTCTAAAGACGAATTGGTATTTTTTTTGAAAAAAAATTCATCTTTAGCTCTCTTCTTCTTTACTATTTGTAAATCAAATGTACTTTAGGCTTTTTTTGGAAAGCCTGCTTCCGATTCCAAAAAAAAATTAGAACCGGAGACCACTTTCCATCTCGCGATGGCTCGCGAAATGTGAAACAACCTTGTTGGCCGTGTCCTAAAGAAATTCTACAAATCAATGATATTGATTTATGGAACTATCTTTTCTCTCTTCTTTATCCTTTTAGGATTGCATAGGACTTTGGTATGCCGGCTGTTTCGTTGTGCCATTCAATGATCCGTTTCGTCTTGGATTCCTTTTCTTCTTTCGAAGATTGGGAGATTCCAGGACAATTGGGATACATTATTTGATTTAAGGTACTCTTGTTTATCAAGTGAAGATTCTCTCTTCTTCGACCACCTTCTCTTTTCGGTGATTCATCTTGACTGCGTAGTATATCAGAATTTCACCATTTTGTCCATAGAAACTATGGCATTTTTAGACTTTTGTCACCATTCCCCCTAACATAAAAGACTATTTTGGCTTATCTTAACTTGCATATTGTCATTTTCAATGTTGACAAAGATGCAAAAACCTGCTAGAATTAGAGTATAAAATGTCTAAAAAATCAAAAAATATGGCCAAGAAAGAAAACTTGAGCTTCCAAAATGGAACCTCAAGTGCAGTCCCCGATGAACGCATAATGAGCCAAATTTACTTTATTCGCGGGGAAAAGGTGATGTTTGACCGAGATTTAGCTGAACTTTATGGCGTAATCACAGGAAATTTAAATAAAGCTGTTAAAAGAAATATTGACCGATTTCCAAAAGATTTCATGTTTCAATTAAGTGAAAAAGAGGCTACCGCATTTTCAAGGTACCAAAATGGCACCTTGAACGATGAAAACTTGCAGTCACAATTTGTGACCTCAAGTGACAAAAAATCTTTAAGATTCCAAAATGGAATCTTAAACAATAACAAATCTTCAAGGTCACAATTTGTGACCTTGAAGAAAGGTCGTGGACAACATCTGAAATATGCTCCCTATGTTTTCACCGAGCAAGGCGTCGCGATGCTTTCTGCCGTTCTCAAAAGCAAGCGCGCGGTGGCGGTTAGTATCCAAATTGTGCGGACTTTTGTAAAACTGCGAGAGATTTTGTCCACTCACAAGCAACTGCGTGAAAAAGTTGAGCTGATGGAAAATAAATATGACAAGAGTTTCAAGGTTGTTTTTCAAATGATTGCGCGGCTGATGAAAGAAGATACTGAGCCAAAAAAGAGAATTGGATTTTATGACAATACTATAGAAAAGGATTAAATTTCTAAGGTTCCAATTTGGCACCTTAAATAATAGCTAGCGAAACAGGAGCTGAGCTTCTGGAGCTCCAGAAGCTCAGCTCCTGTCCATGGCGAATACTAATTCGTATGTCCCCGCTAGAAGGCGGGGTTCATGAAGCGAACAACCTAATGTTTAACGACCAACTCCAAAAATTCGGCCTCACCAAAACCCAATCCGCTGTGCTGGATTGCTTGTTTGAGCATGGCGAAACGAAGGCCAGCGATGTGGCAAAGATTGCTAACCATCCACGCGGAGTGGCCTATAAAGCCCTGGAAGAACTGCTTGCGCTAAATCTGGTGGAAAAAATCGAAAAGGAAAAAGAAGTGGCGAAGTGGCGCGCGACTCATCCGCGTAATTTGGAGAAAATTCTGGAGAACAAAGAAGCTGAACTCAATCAAGATAAAAAAACTTTTGAAGATACTCTGCCCAGTCTCATTTCCAGCTATAACATTACGCTCAATAAACCTGGGGTGAAATTCTATGAAGGTGAAGAAGGGATGCAAAAAATTCTCGACGATACCCTCACCTCCAAAACAGAAATTTTGCTTTTCATAAACACCAACGCCATGCAAACGGAAGAAAAGTTTAAGGCAATCAATGATGAGTATAAAAGAAAAAGAAAATATAAAGGCCTCAAAAAACGCATTCTACGCGCGGGGAAAAAACCGGAAATTACCTTTGGCACGTCGGATGATAAATATGACGCGATCACAGAAATCCGCTATCTCAATGATCTTATTGATCCGTTCAAATCCAACATCCAAATTTATGACGGCAAAATTTCCTACCAGATTTTTGACAAAAGCAATACCATCTCCATCCTCATCGAAGACAAAAATATCTATGGGATGAACCGTGCTTGGTTTGAAGCGTTGTGGAAGATGGCACCTACATAGTTGACTTTCGTTTTATAATTATTCCACCTTAACTAGGAAGCGTAACTCATTCCTTCGGGAGTAAAAATCTGCTATACTTAAATTGCTAAGAGTTAGTCTTAAATAATTAATAGCAACAAAACATATGGGAGAATTATCAATGCCCTCAGCTGACGAAGTCAGAAAACAACTAGAAGAAAAAGCTAGAAAGAAAACTGAGGAAGATTTAGCGCAACTACGCGAAAAACAAGCTCAGGGATTTACCCTAGAACAACAAAGAGAGCAAGAATATCTGGACAGAGTCGACCCGGAGACAGGAGAAGAATTTATTGAAGAACGCGAATAGCAATCAATAGTGCATTTTTTCGTTTCAATTGCTATAATTAAGCCATTAAATTTTAATGGCTTTTTTATTTAACCACTATGCCTGAAATCAAACCCGAAAAACTCATCCTCATTGATGGCAATGCCATCATTCATCGGTCATATCACGCTCTCCCCCCCTTCACAACGAAAAATGGCGAGCTAGTGAATGCGGTTTATGGCTTTGCTTCGACGTTGCTTTCCATTATTGCTAAATTCGAGCCGAAATATATCATTGCCACCTTTGATTTGGCCGGACCAACTTTTCGCCACATCGAATATGCGGAGTATAAGGCAACGCGCGTGAAGGCGGATGATGCACTATATGCCCAGATCCCCCGTGTCAAAGAAGTGACCGAGGCGTTTGGCATTCCAATCTATGCTGTCAGCGGTTTTGAGGCTGATGATGTGATTGGCACGCTAGCAAAACAAGCCAAAGAAAACAGCAAAGAATTACAAACGATTATTGTCACTGGTGACATGGATACTTTGCAACTCGTTGATGATGTTACAAAAGTTTACACAATGCGCCGAGGCCTGACTGATTCCGTGCTCTATGGCAAGGCAGAAATTTTTGAACGCTTTTCACTTGCGCCGGAACAATTGATTGACTACAAGGGTCTGCGCGGTGATCCATCGGATAATATTCCTGGCGTAAAAGGGATTGGCGAGAAAACCGCTATTGATCTTTTAAAAACCTATGGCACATTGGAAAATGTTTATGCCCATTTGGAAGAGATCAAAAAACCAGTGCGCGAAAAATTAGAAAAAGATCGCTTGATTGCCATTCAAAGCAAGGGTCTCGCCACGATTTCCCGAGAGGTTCCAGTCACGCTTGATCTGGAAAAGTCCATAACAAAAGATTTTGATAAAGAAAAATTAGTGGCACTTTTTACTGAGCTGAATTTTCATAGTCTCAAAAAACGCTTGCTCGGCAATATCCCCGAAACAAAAACGAACGATAGCAATCCCGCCTTGAAAAAAACTGATGGCGTAAAAGACTTTAAATTTGAGCTAGCCAACCAAAGCAACTTCCGAGAACTAATGAAAAGCTTGATGGACCAAGAAGAATTAGCTATAAAACTAAAAACTAACGGGGCGACCGCCCATACCAGTACCCTCTCCGGCATTGCCATTGGCTATAAAACTGGCCGGGCAATTTATTTTGATCTAGAAAATACAGAAATATTTTCCGAGATAAAAAAACTCTTGGAAAATCCTCAGTCGGAGAAAATTTGCTTTGACCTTAAGAGTGATTTTGAGATTTTGCAAAAGGCTGGGATCAACTTAGCTGGAAACTATTTTGATATCTTACTTAGCAGCTATGTCCTCAGTCCGGGCAGAAAAATAACTCTTTCCGATCTTGTGGCGGAATTTTTGCAAGAAGAAATGAAAGAGGATTTAAAAAAGGGACAACTCGGGCTTGAAATTGAAAGTGCCCAAGAAATAGTTCAGAAAAATTGTGCTATCGCAGACTACATTTTCAAACTAAAAAAAATCCATAAAGAGGCAATCGAAAAAATCAGTGCTGAACAGGTTGAAAATAATAATGCGGTAAAAAATACACTCAGTGAAGTCTATGCTAAATTAGAAATCCCCCTTGCTAAGGTTTTAGCACAAATGGAAATAAAGGGTATCAAATTAAACACGCTGATTTTTTCCGGCATTTCGCAGACGATCACCAAACGCATTGCAAAACTGGAAGAAAATATTTATTTAATGTCTGGCACGACGTTTAATATTGCTTCGCCAAAACAACTCTCAGAAGTTTTGTTTGAAAAAATGCAGCTGCCTGTCGGTAACATCAAAAAGGGGAAATCCGGCGTCATCTCCACCGCTTCCGCAGAACTAGACAAACTGCGCGGTGAGCATAAAATTATTGAAAAAATTGAAGAATTCCGGGAAATCACCAAACTAAAAAATACCTATCTCGACACATTACCACTGATGGTCGACAAAAATTCACGCTTGCATTCCACTTTCAATCAAGCCGTCACAGCGACTGGTCGTCTCTCCTCATCCGATCCAAATTTGCAAAATATTCCCACACGCACCGATCTCGGACAACTTCTTCGCACCGCTTTTGTCGCCGAAGATGGTTACAAATTAGTCAGCGCCGATTATTCACAAATTGATTTGCGCGTTGTGGCACATGTAAGTGGAGATAAAAAAATGATTGAGCTATTCCACAATGGCGAAGACATCCACCGCGCCACCGCGGCTGAAATCAATAATTTGACACCTTCACAAGTAACGGACAAGATTCGTCGCACTGCCAAAGAATTAAATTTCGGTGTTATTTATGGCATGGGCTCATTTGGTTTTTCCGCTCGCGCCGGCATCTCGCGTGATGATGCTAAACGATTTATCGACGCCTATTTTGAAAAATTCCAAGGTGTCGCCAATTACATGCGCGAAACCAAAGAATTTGCCAAAAAATTCGGCTACGTCGAAACAGAAATCGGCCGGCGTCGCTATATCCCCGAAATTAATTCATCCAACTTTCAAGTCCAAAGTGCCGCCGAACGCATGGCGATCAATATGCCTATTCAAGGCCTCGCGTCTGATATTATGAAAATCGCCATGCTCCATGTGGCGAAAGAATTTGAAAATAATTCTGATGTCGCAATGCTTCTCCAAGTGCACGATGAAATTATTTTGGAAGTAAAGGAAGAGCTGGCCGAGGAAGTGGCACAAAAAATCAAAACGATTCTAGAAAAAGCCTACACACTCCGCGTTCCACTAGTCGCCAATGTTGAAATTGGAGATAATTGGGGAGAACTATAACTCACACTTCCGCCAGAAAAAAAGCAAAGAAAAAAGGAGTCGCAACGCCATGCAACTCCTTTTAATTTTCCCTGCAAAAGAAATCTTTTTCTCCTTTCTTATTTTGCCAAAAATATTTTATAGATTGGGTCATCCAGAAACTTCTGCCAAAAGCCTTCGCCGTATTTTTGGATTCCCTCTCCCGACACAATGCACGGAAGCCACTCGACAGAAAAACCGATTTTTTTCAGGACTTCCTGGTATGTTTTCTCGCTCCAATAAATATCATCGAAGTCCAAAAACTTCTTGCCCTGAAAATCTGAAAGAGAAACATTCGAAGGCTCGCCTTCTTGGCCGGTTGGTGATGAGATTTTCACTCCATAACCATCATAAGAAGAGAACGGGACCACGACTGCCAGAAATTTTCCATTGGGCTTGCGCACTTTTTGCACATTACGAAACATTTTTTCCAGCATCGCTCGTTCAGTGCAGTAATGCACAGACAAGATGGCTGTTACGAAATCAAATTTTCCCAAATCGCTCAAATCATCCGCAGCATTTCGAACAAAATACTTGATCGACCTGCCCTTATCAATTTCTCTCGCGGTAACAATTTCTTTTTCTGAGAAATCTATACCGACCACTTCCTGCGCTCCGCACGAAAGAGCCAGGCGACTCGAATTTCCGGTTGCACAACCGATATCCAATACCCTCTTTCCGCTCAGATTGCCCAGGTGCTTGATCAACGCTGGTTGAAGCGTGAGCTCTCGCAACTCTCGCCTTGCTGCCTCGGCATATTCATTAGCCTTAGCATCATACATTGCGGCAGTATCCGCAAACATACTGTCTTGTCTATTTGGCATATTTACTCCTAAATTTTTATGGTGCTTTTGTCACATCGCTTTTATATTCGATGCTTAAAAAATGATAGAATCCATCATCGCCCTCAGCATATCGCACAACACACATTTTTCCCCTTTCGAGAGCAATCTCCCTTGGAACATCGGCAATTACGATCATTCTAGTCTTGCCACCCTTAAGGCAAAAGGCAGTGAATGATGGCCCATCAAAATTGAATATTACGTCTTGCAATATTCCAGTAATTTCGTATGTCTTAGATTCCGCATGCAATTGAGACTGCGTGACAAATACCAACAGTAGTACCAAAGCCGCCATAATAATAACTTTTTTATACATATTGCTCTCCTTTTTTTAAAGTACTGGGTTTTTATTATCCTATCAACAAACAGCAACTATCCATTATGACTTTGATGTTTTTTTCTCAGATCATCCAATATTTTCAAAACATTCCTACTAATTCCCACTTCATACGGATTCGTCTTCGTCACATCCAACAAGTTTTCAGGAAGTTTCTGAATCTGGTTTTTGACGTGCAGGGCGATTTCATCTAATGTTGGGAATTTATAGGCTACTTTGCCTTTTTGAATTATTGGCAATAGTAGCGGAACGCCACCATTTTTTTCATTTTCTAATCCGATGATATCTTTTTTAAATTTGCCTTTTTTGTCATAGATCCGATAAACTTGCTTTCGACCGGGAAGTGATAATTTCCCTGGGGTCAATTTGGCCATATGCTTAATTGTTTTGCCATCACGAATTTCGGCCAGCTTGAAAATAGCTTCCAATTTTGGTTCATCTGTTACGGTAATCATTTCCGTCTGACAAAGAAAACTATCGGCTGCAATTCCCTGCTTCATCATTTTGGCAATTTTATACTCATCCAAATTGCTGGCCACCGAAATTTTGACATACTGCAAGCCATGTCGATTAAGCTCGCGACGGACTTTTTTGGAAAGCGCAACCAAATCTCCGCTATCAATCGTTATCCCCGCTAGTCGTTTACCACGCATTTCCAATTCCTTGGCAACCTTAATTGCATTTTTGAGTCCCTCATCAAAATCATAAGTATCCACCATGAAATAGGCAGCTGGGAAGATGTTGGTCATTGCTCGCATGGCTTCAATTTCACCATCAAAAGATTTCATGAACGCATGATAGGAATAGGCCATTGGCGCAGACTGCCTAAGATTATATTTCCTGTGAAGTGCCATAAGATTTTGTGCTAGTCCACAGATATATGACGCGCGACTGGCTTTCATGCCAGACTCAAAACTTTGTGCTCGCAGCATCCCCGGGCCAATCACTAATCGACCTTGAGCTGCAATAAGCGGTCGGATTACCTTAGAAGTAAAAATAGTATTACTGACAATCGAATTGATGAGAAGAATGGTCATAATATTCCCCTCAATGATTGGTCCGGTAATGCGCACAATCGGTTCGCCGGGGAAAAAAATAGTTCCTTCCGGCATCGCCCAAATGTCTCCGCTAAATTTAAACTTTTTCAGGTACGCGGCAAATTTTGGCGTGATCACTTTCAATTTTTGCAGGTATCGAATATCCTCCTTGGAATAGCGATTTTTCAAAACATGACTGACCAATTCTTCCAGTCCGCTTGCCACAAAAAAACTCCTATTTTTCGGCATATCGCGAATCATTAAATCATAAGTTGCAATCTGATTTTGCATGCCTTTTTCCAGCCAAATATTACTGACGCTAAACGTTTGTGTCAGCTCGCACAAGTGGAAATCCTCTTCAGTGAAAAGATGGCTATTTGGTGACTTTCTGTGTAATTTTTTCATAATTATTTAAATTTATTATTAACTCATATCAAAGCTCGATTTTTTCAAGCTCTAGTGTGAGGAAGTCTTTGATTAGTTCAATCAAAGACTTCAACTCTACGATCACCTCCTTTCAAAAAGAACAATTATTTACTTCTCGCAAATCCAGTTGATAATCTCCTGAATCTTAGAACTTTCAAAAATTTTAACGGGCAACAACGCGCTCTCAGAGATAAAACCATTCTCCTTGAGCATGTTAAGTGTTTTAGTCCAATTCCCACTAGGGTCAATGAAGGCCACTTTTTTTTGGGGCTTCCAGCCCCGAGAGTTAAAGTTCATGATGGCCATGACCTCAACCAATGTCCCCGCGTTTCCCTCTGTGACAACAAATGCATCAGAGGAGAGTAGGTACCCTAAGCGAACTCCGTACTGCAACTCCATTACCAGGGCCTCCCCGCAGAAAGTGGAACAATCAACCGGCTCATTAATATACTTGTTGCAACCCAGTCCCAGAAAGGTATACCCTCTGGCCTTTCCGTTTTCAACAGAAGTTGCACCTTTTGCCGGCGCTTCCATGGCGCCACTGAGCGCGCCAGTTATTACTTCAATTCCGATAAGCGCCAGCTGCTTCCCCAAGTCTTCAAGGATTAGATACCCCACCGAACCATCCTGCAGGTTCGTGCCGCCGAAGAAACCTACTGATTTAATCTGCATTCTTCATTCCTCCAATTTTAAATGTTCAAAAACTACGAGCTACCTAAGAATTTAGATAAACTCCAGGGAAGACAGAAGCTTTTTCTGTCTTCGACTGGAACCTATATGCAGATATCATGCTCAACTACAAATTCATCTGTTGTTTGCGACTTTTTACTACATTCAACGATATAATATTTCTCCTTCTCTTTTTCAGTTTCTTCTTTGGAAGGAAAGCGCCAAAACTGATTAAGATATTTTCTGGTCTTTTCTGACATAATTGGAGCATTATTGATTACACTTCCATTATTTAAGAGCATTTTCATGGTTTTTAGCTTAAAGATTAGCATTGTAAAGCTTCTCTATTCACATATGCCCTTTTTAAGGCTTATTTTGAATATCTTGACTCAACAATAAGGTTAAATTACCCTGTCTCCTCGAGAGCCCTCTCTCAACTTGACTCAAAAGCTTACCAGATAAATCGATTATTGTCAACAGTATTATTGCGACGATGTTGACATAAGTTTTAAACTGATGTATAATTAAGCCAGAATAAGGGATTTTTGAAATATGGTCAGTTTTGGGGTGATGATAATTAAATAAGACTTTTTTAGAATCCACCTCACCCTAGCCCTCTCCTTAGTAAGGAGAGGAAACGAATGCAAAAAGAGCCCTTCTCCTTACCAAGGAGAAGGTGGCCGTAGGCCGGATGAGGTGGATTTAATTAAAATCTATGGAAAACGAACTAAAACAACTTGGACTCACACCCAATGAGATTAAAATCTATAATGCGCTTTTAGAATTGGGCGAAAATACGGTTGGCCCCTTAATCAAAAAACTAGGAATGCATCGACAAGTTGCCTATGACGCGCTGGATGGACTCGAGAATAAAAAAATGGTGCTAAAAACCACCAAAAATAACCGCTTGGTTTTTCGCATCGCCAATCCGCAAAATATTTTGGATAACATTAGGCAACAAGAAGTTGTGGCTAAGAATTTGATGGAAGAAATCAATGCAAAATTGGTCGGCCAGAAGAAAGGCCAAGAAATCAGGATCTATGAAGGCGCAAAAGCTTATCGCGAATTGATTATGCGAAAAGATGATTTAATGCCAATCAATTCTGAATATCTGGTTGTCACTGGCGCAGCAATGCGGTTCAAAGAATTGATGCAGAAATCCGGCGTATTTGAAAGAAGCAATCGCATCCGCACGAAAAAAAATATTAAAACAAGGCTGATTTTTGGCAATATCGGCTCCGAAGAAGCGAAGCTCGTGAAACGCGCCAATTCGGAATATCGCTTTTTGCCGGAAGGCTATTCCTCACCGACATCTTTTGACATCTGGCACGATTCCATCACCCTCAATTCCTATGGCACAGGCAGTGGTGAAGATATGTTTTGCATTGAAATAAAAAACGAAGATTTTCGCAAATCCTATCTATCCTATTTTGATTTACTTTGGAAGATGGCAAAAAAATAGATTTTGAACATAGAAAAAAGGGAACGGTCGTGATGGACGGTTCCCTTTTAAAAATCGTATTCTTCGTAGATTCTAATAGCGCTTGAAGTATACGCCATAATCGGTCAACACCAGCTTGCCAATTTCGCTAGACGGCCTGGTGACGAATTTCTTGTAGCTTTGTAGCGATTCAAGAATTTGCTTATAGGGCTCTTCTGTGCAGGTTTTCTCGATTTCATGAAAAACCTTTTCCCAAACACAACAATCATCTTTTCTACCATCAACCACCCTTCCCGTCGGTTGAATTTTCGTGCTTGGTCCGTGACCGTGCCCTCCCTTTTCCCGTCCAGTAACAATAATGGCCAGCGCAAGATATTCAGCGCTTTTAATCATAACCATCATCCCACTTTCTTCTTCCTCCATCTCAAGATCGCTAATCACGAGATCAAAAAAAGTTTTTTCGGTTTCATACACTGTCACGATAATCTCCATCACTTCTTTGGCACTAGAGGCATACGTAACATCGCAAAGACCAAACTTTTCCGCAGCAACTTTTGCGGCGGTAATATTCTCTTTCTTGTCATCAACAATAAGAATTTTCATTTTTTTCATGACCACCTCCTTATATTAATTAAATGGAACGAATAAATTGTGATGATTCTCACTTGATTGCCTCAAGCCTGTTATTAATCCTCCCCCTTGAGGTGACGCGTATAGGGGTCATCCCTATCATAGCCCCTCAGGTGCCATGGCTCTTCGTCCTTATTATTACTTTTCTTTGAATAAGAGTTATTAGAATTAACCCAATAACTACAGTAAGCTGAATACTCTGGACTATTCATCCTACTCACATCCTCTCTGTTTCCCATTTTCCCCCTGCTCCATTTCTATCCCACCGATACAGGCGATAATGTTTTCTCAGCCAAAATAACTCCCAAATGAATCCGCACTATGCAAATCCGAGCCTTGGTCGAATTATTCTGTTTTTAAGTAACTGCGAGCCATCTAGACCCAGATAAACTCTAGGGAAGACAGAAGTGCTTTCTATCTTCCACTAGAATCTACGGATTAATTTCATTTTCAGTCTGATCATCTCTTCTTTGCCATTCTCTCTTGCATTCAAAGTTATAGTGCTTATCTTTTTCTTTTATCACATCCTCCTTGGAAGGAAAGTGCCAGAACTGATTAAGATATTTTCTGGTTTTTTCCGACATATCCGGAGGATCATCAATCCGCATTCCGCTGTTCAAGATCATTTGCATAGGTTTTTGGCTTAATAATTATTTTGGCTAAGATTTTATCTGGATCCTTTGGACAATTTATCCTAACAGCGTAGTATACTAGAAAATTGTTAAATTGTCCATAGATTATGGATATACTCTTTTCCTATAGCACTATACTTGCTTCAATTAAGCCTCTATGCTAGACTATATTTGTTGTCATTTTTGATGACAAAATAAACAATAAAATCAAATTATGCTTTTTAATGAACTAGAAAAGCTAGATCTCAGCGCCAACGAGGCCAAAGTCTATTTGGCCGCTTTGGAACTAGGAGAGACCAGCGTCGAACGCTTATCGAGAAAATCAGGAGTCAAAAGAACCACGGTCTATTTAGTTTTGACCTCACTGGGCAAGAAGGGGCTGGTTAGCCACTATAAAAAGAAAGGGAAGTCAATATACTACGCCGAAAATCCTAAGAAAATTAAACATACGCTGGTAGAAAAAATGGAAGCAGTCGATAAACTAATGCCACAACTGCTTTCCATCACCAACTTGATTGATAAAAAGCCAATCATTCGCTTTTTTGAAGGGGAAGAAGGAATCAAGGAGGTATTTAGGGCTATCGCCAATAGCTCGGTCAAAGAGACATACTCTTGGTATTCAGAAACATGGCTCTCAAATTTTGATGCCAAATGGGTTGATGATATTTACATCCCTATTCGAATAAAGAATAAGGTCTGGGTCAATAGTCTCCATCCAGACACCGAAAAATTCAAAGAAATTGCCAAAAAGAATACTGTACAATTCCGCCGGTTCAAGGCGGTCAATTCAGAATTTTTCAAAATTACAGTCAGCATCAATCTTTATGGATATAATAAAGTTGGCATCATGTCTTTCGAAGAACAGTTTGGACTAATTATCGAAAGCCAGAAGATTTATGAAAGCCTTTTGAGCATCCACAGGACGATGTGGCATATGATTCCAAGCAAATCGCCAGAGTTGAATAATCAATTAAGCTAAATTTATGCCCGAACTACCTGAGGTTGAAACAGTTGTGGCGGATTTGAATAAGAAAATTAAAGGCGCTACCATTACAAAATTCTGGTCTGATTTTCCATCTGCCATTAAAGGTACGGTTTTGGAAAAATTTAAGCGTGAGATGAAAAACAAAAAAATTCTTTTGGCTGAGCGAGTGGGAAAAAATATATTTCTCAATCTTTCTGGCGGAAAGTCTTTGCATATTCATCTGAGGATGACTGGGCATTTGCTCGTGAAGTCAAATCCACCTCACCCTAACCATCTCCTCAGTAAGAAGAGGGAACAAAATACAAAAAGCCCCTCTCCTTACCAAGGAGAAGGTGCCTGTAGGGCGGATGAGGTGAGTTTCTTCGACGACAAAGTTAATCAATATATTCATCACATTTGGTATTTGAATAAGAATAGGACTCTGGAATTTTCTGATTTGCGGAAATTTGCCACGATGCGACTCTTGGAAACCAAAGCGCTCGAAAAATATTTAGCGGAAAAAAAGATTGGGATTGATGCTATGAGCACCGATTTCACTCTCGCTAAATTTAACGCACTATTGGATGCAAAACCAAAAATGCTCATTGGCATTTTTCTTCTCGACCAAAGCATCGTCTCGGGCATCGGCAACATCTATCGCAGTGAAATTCTTTTTACTGCTGGCGTTCTGCCGGAGCGCAAAAATGAAAGTCTCGAAAAAGTTGAACGAAAAAAAATCTTTCTTGCAACAAAAAAAATTCTAAAGCTCGCCATCAAAATGCGCGGAACATCGGACAGTGATTATCGCGATTCAGACGGCGCACCGGGACATTTTCAAGAAATGCTTAAAGTTTATCGTCGAGATAAATTGCCTTGTCCTGCCAAATGCGGTGGATTAGTTTTGCGTAAAAAGATGGCGCAAAGGAGTGTATTTTACTGCGCGGGGTGTCAGAAGTAAACTCACCTCATCCGGTCTTCGACCACCTTCTCCTTGATAAGGAGAAGGCCTACTTCAGCATCTTTCCATTCTAAAATCACCATAAATACACCCAACATCTCTGCGTTCCGTCCCCTCTCCTTGCTAAGGAGATTTTACCTTCAACGGCTTGAAGGTAAAAGGGTGAGGTGGATTTTGGCGGGCTGTCTGTTTTATAACAAAAGACATCCCAGTGGGACGTCTTTATGGTGATTCTATTTTATAAATTCAAACCGCGGAACTCTTTTGCCTTCAATAATAACCTCTTCCAAAAACATTTTCTTCGGTCGAACCCATAATGCATTTTCTCCAAATTCAGGGCTGACATAGAGCGCACGATAAACAACCAATTCCTCCAATGTTTCGCTATGATGTGCCACGCCTAACACTTCATAATATTTTCCTTTGTAATGTTGATATTTTCCGAGTTGCATAATTTTTTATCCTGAGCGAAATCTGTACTCAGACGTAGCCGAAGGACCTACTGACCATTATTACTGACTTAGTGATTTATAGTAAAAATTGGGATTATAGCAAGCAGATTCTTCGACTCCGCTGTGCTACGCTCAGAATGACACAATTCCTACCATCCTCCCCCGCCTCCCCCGCCTCCGCCTCCACCTGATCCTCCGCCGCCGCCAGCACCTGAGCCAGAAGAAACATTAGAAGCCATAGCCGAAGAAAGACTGTCCACACGCGAAGCAAAACTGTCGGCATCAAAGTTTGCCATGCTGCCGCCTACGAACCACATCGGGTGATAGGCATTGAAATAGTCTTCGCCATAAATTTCCTTCATTTTTTTGATCCACAATTTCGTCATGCCAAACATAATGGCATAGGGCAAAAGTTTTTCAAAAATATTTTCCCTTTCATTAAACTGCTCGCGATATTTTTCGGCTGTTTCCATATAAAGCTTAAAACCCTTAGTTTTCCAATACACCTCAGCTCCAGCAGGCGTTCTCTTGGGCATTAAAAAGGAAAAAATAAAAACCATAATCGTAGTCAAAATCATGGCAGGCAAAATTGAAAGAGAGATGGATGTAAAAATAAAGGTTGAAAAGGCTAAAATAAATCCGGCAACCAGAAAAATCATCTGAAAAGTCAGGCCGGTTTTTTCAATCAACTGCTTTTTTTCTAGACTATCCAACGTCACCTTTTTAATCTCAGGAAGGCTTTTGTAAAATTCATTTTTGAGTCCGGAAAGCATGATTTCATCCTTTGCACCAAACATTTCCTGTATTAACTTTTTTTCAGGACTTGCCAGTTCTGAAATCAAATCTCTATTGATAATTTTCAAGCGAAAATCTTCCCCAATATGAAAGAAATTCAAAGCTTTATCTGCAAAAGATTTTTGCCCATCGGAAAGTTTCGAAATTCCCTCTTTCGCCAAACCAACATTGAGAGAATCTAGTCCTTCCGTCTGTTCAATTTGAATTACTTTTTTAACTGCCAAGTTAATGATAGAGGCAGATATAAACTCCGTCTTCAGTTTTCCATTAGTGAAAAGTGTTCCGAGCTCCAAAGGAGAAAGCTTCTCAGGAATATCAAACTCAGCGATAATTGTTTTTTTACCTTCCGGATCTTTTCCATATCTATCCCAAACACTAAAACAAATAGCAAACGCTACAAGCGGGATAATTAACCATAAATATAACGCATACTTTTCCCAAAAAGTTGGCACATACGGCATAATAATATTTTTGGGGAACGCAATAGAGGCTGTGATGCCTTCGCCAACCAACAAAGTCTTATTGGATTTAAACTGTAAAATATTATTAGTAAGCCAAGAATAGCTAGCCCCATCCTTTCCCTTACTATTCAAGCTGCCAGTATAATAATCAACTTGAGTGTTGCTTTTTGTGATTTCTGATGGAAGGACTATTTTGCCAGTGAAACTGTCGGTTTCCAGATCCCAAAAATTACCATTCAAATTCCAATATAATTCATCAAAATCGGATTTATCAAAAAGAACGGCATTTTTAACTTTATACGTTATGAGATAATTATTCTCACCCGTCACCGTTCGGTTAGGATCACCAATTTTCCAAGTTACTGTTTTATTTGAATAATCAGTTTGCGTGGAATAGTGCAAACTATTGCCATTAAAATCTGTGATACCGAGAAGCTCAATCGGCATTGCGATTGTTTTATCTGTCGTTCGAAAAACTGTCGGCAAGGTCCGAAAAATTCCATGCTTACCAGAGGCATTGCCACAATCAGCGGTGATTTTTTCCGTAACGAGAAGTGTTGAATCCTTATTGACCTTAATTTCTGACTCAAAATTTTTAAGGTACCAGTCCATGACATTTGTCCGCGCCTCAACGTTATTTGATAAAAAAACAGAAGCCATTAAAATCAAACCGAGAGCAATTTTTTTCATATAGTTCATTTTAATTTTTTATAGCCCTATTCTAGCACGAAAAGTCTTTGAAAAAAATAAACGGCGGGAATTCTCAATTCAGAATTCCCGCCTCACTAGAAAGGTGTCTAGTTCCATGGGCCACCTCTTTTCACTTGAGGAGAATGACTGCGGTCACCGCAACCATCCTCCTCATCATCCCTTGGAACAAAATAACCACATTCTTCTGCCATTTTTTTTGGGTTTTCGATAATTCTTTCTTTTCTATTAGCCCGACAAATATTTTTTGACATATACCACACAAACTTACTACACCGACAATTCCCGCAGAGCATCATTTGCTGCCTCCTTTCTTGGAAACAAACAGTCTTTCAGGCTGCATGTTTTAAATAACTCGTCAGGGTTTTTTACAACCAGATCATAGAAGGGACACCAGAGTCCTCTTGGATGGCCTGGATTTGCCATTTCGCATTCAGCGCAACTCTTAATCATGTTCACCCCCTTTTCTCAACCCTCTCTTTGACATGAAATCTTTCTCACTTCGACCATTGGCGAAAACTTTTTGCATCTTTCGGCGATTTCTTCACAGCACCAACTTCTTTTTGAGCAAACAATGTTTGAACAAATTGCTTCTGGCATTACCACGTTGTCGCCGTTAGTTGCGTCCACAGCATTAAACAAAGACGCGAGCCTAGTTGAGCTCACGATTGGTTTGCTTTTTGACAGCCTTCTCACTGGAGCATCCCAATCACGAGGATCCCAACACCCGAAGCCATCTCCTTTCCATTCCGATAATGGAGGAAAGTTTCCGCAAGTCCCACTGTAATTTTTGCACGTTGTGCAATTCATAGCCCATCCCCCTCTTCATTTAAGGTTGAAGCAATATATACCAAATATTTACACTATTTTTTGTTGTTAAAAAACAAAAAACCGAGTCCCTGGGAACCGGCTTAGATTTTTCAAAAATGAGATTCTTTTTTATGCGCTACATTTCATTTTTCAAAAACCAAAGCCGACCTGGGGTAATCCCGGTCATATTATTGACTCGCTTGGTTGTTTGAAAAATCAAACTATGCATGCGCTAAATATAGCAAATGCTTAAATATTGTCAATAAGCACATAAAATTCCCCTTAAATGCCACCCTTTCCTTATTTTCAAATTTTACTGTATAATAGTGAGGTAATTTTTAAATCTAAATACCCATGGAAAAAAAGTCAAAAATCATTATTGCTATTATCGCAATAATCATTATTGCAGCTGGTGCATTTTTGCTTATCAAAAACAAAAAACAGCCAGAAAAGAAGCAAATCAATATTAACCAAAAAATCGACACAACCACGCCGAAAAACTCCGAGGAAGTCAGTTACCTTTCTGGACTACCCTGTGAAAATCGTAAACGTCGAGCCGTAGCCGTCATGCAACCAGCAGACGTCTCTGCCCGCCCGGCATCAGGCTTCTCTGATGCAGATATGGTTTTCGAAATGCCAGTTATCACCGCCTCAATTACCCGCCTTATGGGAGTTTACGTTTGCGGAGACCCGGAGGATGTCGGTTCAATGCGTAGCGCACGTCACGATTTTCTTAATCTCGCAGAAGGACTTGATGCGATCTTCGTGCATTGGGGACGCTCAGACATTGAAAAGTTCAAGGAAGTCTTAAATAGCAAGATTTATGACGATATGAACTGCAACAACGATGCAGGAAGATCAGCTGAACAATATTGTTACAGAAAAACCGGGATGGCAAGGGGCGTAGATACTGGCTATGCTAAATTTGCCAAATTACTAGAAGGAGCAAAAAATTTCGGATTTAATATGGAAAATAAATTTGTTGGCTATGCGCATAAAGAAGAAGCGCCACTTGACCAAAGACCAACTGGAGGCCACCTGCGTGTTGCCTTTGCCAAGCCCTATGATGTTGAATATGATTACGACAAAGGAACAAATTCCTGGCTAAGAACATGGGCTGATGTAGCCGACACGGACAGAAATAACAACAAAAGACTTGCACCAAAAAATGTTGTTGTCTTGATGGCAAAATCTGATCAACTAATTGATGGTGAGCAATACAACAATGTACAACTTGGCGATCCATGGTTTGATACCTCAGATTCAGGTGAAGCTTTCTACTACATGAACGGCAAACAAGAAACCGGAACATGGAAAAAGGATAAATCTGACGCCAAAAATAAACTTTTCTTCTATGACGCAAGCGGTCAAGAGGTACAATTCGTTCCTGGACAAATCTGGGTTGAAATCCTAGAACCAGGACAAGCCCTAAAATGGGTTCCAGCCGCCTAGTTCCCACTAGAGCGCTCCAATCTAAAAAAACCAAATGATTATTTTTTTCTACGGTGAAGATACTTTCAGATCCTATGAGAAAGTACTAGAAATAAAAAATAAGTTTTCTCTCAATGACAAATCCCGCGCGGGTTTGTCTTTGTTTGATGCCAAAGATTCAAAGGATAGTGCATACGAGAAAATGAAAGCCACCCTTTCTGCCTCAGGACTCTTTTCTTCAAAAAAATTATTTATCGCCAAAAGAATCATCATAGAATCGCCAACTGACGAGCAAGCAAAGATACTAAAATTCCTAAAAGAACACGCTGAAAAAATAAAAGTTGACCCCGATTTGGTCGTACTTTTTTGGGAAGAAGGGATTCCTCGAAAAAACAATGCTCTATTTAAATTTCTCTTAGTGCAATCAAGAAAGCAAAATTTCGAGAAACTCTCTGGCACAAAGCTAAATCAATGGATTGTAGATAGCATCAAAATCTCCTCCCCTGAAGCGTCCATCGCCAAAGACGCCCTAGAAAAATTAATTACCTTCGTCGGAAATGACACAGCACTACTCACTCAAGAACTGGAGAAATTAATCAGCTTCTCCGGGTCTTCCATGATTAGCGCCGAGGCAATCGATCTCCTAACTAAGGCTGATTTGGATAATAATATCTTCGAAACAATTGAAGCGCTTAGTGCCAATAGAAAGAAAAAGGCGCTAGAATTATTTCATCGTCATCTCGATAATGGCGACGATCCCTTCTATCTTTTTTCAATGTTTGTCTATCAATTCAGAAATCTCCTGCGCATCGCGTCACTTCAGGAAGATGGCATTTTTAGTGAGTTTGAAATTGCCAAAATTACCAAGCTTCATCCCTTTGTAGTGAAAAAGAGCTACATGCAAGCTAAGAATTTTGGTGAAAATAAGCTAACCTCTATTTATAAAAAGCTAGGTACGCTTGATACGAAAATAAAAACTGGCCAAGCGGATATAAAGTTATCGCTGGATAAGTTTATTGTGGAGTTGTAAATCAATCCTAAAAAAAATATTGTCATCCTGAGCGGAATAAATTTTCACCAGGAAATTTATGCAGTCGAAGGATCTGCTAGTCACCACCCTAAGCTTTGCAAATATAAATCAGGCTCTAGATGGCGCAAGGTAGATCCTTCGACTCCACTACGCTACGCTCAGGATGACATAAAACACAAAAAACCATCCCTAATCCTGGGATGGTTTTTTTATTTCAAAGTAAAAAAAACTTATTTCTTTAGCACTAAGGCTTTCACGGCCTTATTTAGTCGTGATTTTTTTCTGGCAGCAGTATTTTTATGCATTACATTCTTTTCTACGGCCTTATCAATCGCTTTGATGGATTTTTTAAGGTATTCTGTCGCTTTTGCGCCATCAGCTTTGGCAAGAGCTTCCTTGGTATATTTCACTGCGCTCTTGAAAGCACCTTTAATTTTGCGGTTTTTCTCGGTCTTCCGCTCAGTCACCCGCATATATTTCTTAGCTGATTTCTTAATTGGCATAGTTTTCTCTAGATTATTTATAAATTAAGTTCCTTCACACTTAAGTATTTTTAGCATGCTTTTGGGATTTTAGCAAGTTTTTGGTCTTTTTCCCGATCAATAGCTTTCGTCTCTTGTCATCCAGCCACTCAAAGCCAATCCAAATCGCCCGCTCCGGAACGATTTTTTCCAGCTTATCCGCCCACTCAACAATGCAAACATTGCTCTCCTCCGTGATTATTTCCTCCCAACCCAGGTTTAAAATATCTTCAGCTTCGACCCGATACGCATCAAAATGATACACATTGCCAATTCTACTGTTCACTGACTTCTGTCTCCTGACTTCTGTCTTATATTCCTTCATAACAACAAATGTTGGACTAGTGTAGGGTTTTTCCGCCCCCAAACCTTCTAATAGCCCTTGGGTAAAAGTAGTTTTGCCGGCTCCCAACTCACCAAAAAGACAGATCACTTCCCCGCCTTTAAGCTCATTTGCTAAGAGTTTTCCCAGTTCTCTTGTTTCTTTAAAATTTTGTGTGACAAATTCAGTTTTCATATTTCAAGTTTAGCGGATTTTGAAAAAAAGAAAAGCGTCCCGCCTTTCTTTGAGCAAGTTTACAAAAGAAACCGTTCGGCTATAATGGAGCTAATTGAACTGCCTATATAAACTTTTCAAAAATATATGAAAAAACTCGCTATTCTTGGTAGTACGGGAAATGTCGGAACACAAGTGCTTGACGTGGTGGACCAATATCCTGACAAATTCAAGATTATTGCGCTTAGTGCCAATAATAATATTACCCTACTAAAGACTCAAATAGAAAAATATCATCCGCTTTTTGCTGGAGTGGCTAATGAGAAAAAAGCCAAGGAACTGGAAAAACAGATAAACATTCCTGTTTTTTCAGGAGAGGATGCTTCAATTAAAATTGCCGCGCTTTCCGAATATGATACGCTCATCAATTCCCTTGTCAGCCTTTCAGGAATAAAAGCCACATTGGAAGCTATCAAACACAAAAAGGACATTGCTCTTGCCAATAAAGAAACACTGGTCGCAGCAGGAGAGCTTGTGATGCGAGAAGTGAAAAAAAATAACATCAAACTGATGCCGATTGATTCTGAGCATTCAGCCCTCTTTCAATGTTTGAATGGAGAAAATCCAAAAACAGTTCACCAGCTAATTATCACATGTTCAGGAGGCGCCCTGCGCGACAAGACTAAAGAAGAAATGCCGTCCGTGACCGTAGAAGAAGCGCTGGGACATAAGACATGGAGCATGGGCAAAAAAATTACTATCGACTCTGCCACACTGATGAATAAAGGATTTGAAGTGATTGAGGCAATGTGGCTCTATAACATGCCGATCGAAAAAATAAAAGTAGTTATCCATCCAGAAAGCATCATACACTCCATGGTGGAATATTCTGATGCAAGCGTTATTGCTCAACTCTCTGATCCAGATATGCGCTTGCCAATCCAATACGCACTTTCCTATCCTGAACGCTGGGATGCTCCCATTAAGCGTTGGGATTTTTCCAAGAGCCTAACCTTCAAAGAACCGGATCTCGAAAGATTTCCCTGCTTGGGATTTGCACTCAAAGCTGCTAGAATTGGGGGGACATTGCCGGCAGCCATGAACGCAGCCAATGATTATATGGTTGAAAAATTCCTAAAACATGAGTGTCGGTTCCTCGACATCCAGACTGTAATTAAAAAAGTTATGGATGCACATAATCCAGTTTTTAGCCCAGAATTGACTGATATTGAGAAAGCAATAACTGACGCAAGAGAAATGGCAAAAGAATTTTTAGAGTTTTCAAAATAACACGCCTATGAATATTGGAATCATCCTCGCTTCTGGAATTGGAAAAAGAATGGGCGCGGGGAAAAATAAAACGCTTATTACTCTCGGAGGAAAACCGATTATTTTTTATGTATTAGAAGCATTCGAAAAATCGAAAGATATCGACGGCATTGTTTTGGTAGCTCAAGAAAAAGACCGAAACACTTTCGAGAAAATCGTTAAAAAATATAAATTTAAAAAAATACTGGGAATAATTCCTGGCGGAAAAGAGAGACAAGATTCGAGTTATGCCGGGATTGACTTTATTGACACTTCGTTTGACAACAAAGGCAAACAAGGGCTAATATTGATTTTCCACAATGGAGCGAACCCTTTTGTAACTAATTTGGAGTTGCATTCTTGTGTCATGGAAGCAAGAAAGCGTGGCGCTTGCGCCGTTGCCCACAGAACAAAGGATACTATTCGAGAAGTCAATAAATATGGCCTTTCCATCCAAGTTCTCGACAGATCAAAACTTTGGAACATGCAAACTCCACAAGCAATTCAATTTACCCTGGCAAAAAAAGCTTTTCAAAAAGCCAACTCTGATAATTTTCTGGGCACTGACGATGTAAGCCTTGTTGAAAGATTTGGGAAAAAAGTGAAAATAATTGAAGCCTCAAAAAATAACTTTAAATTAACAACGCCACTAGATTTGGAATTGGCAAAATTAATCCTAAAAAACTATTAAAAATATGTTTCGAGTTGGACTAGGACAAGATTCTCATAAATTTTCAGGGAATCCGGACAAAAAATTAATTTTAGGTGGAATTGAAATTGAAAATGAGCCCAGCCTTGAGGGAAATTCTGATGGCGATGCTGTAATTCACGCGATTTGTCGCGCGTTAGAACAGGCAATTGGAGGAGAGTCTTTTTCTATCTATGCGGATAAAATGAATCAAGCGGGAATTAATGATAGCCGTGAATATTTAAAAGTAGCCATGCGCCATATAAAAGAAAGAGGATATGTGATTAATAATATTGGGATTTCTTTGGAATGCCAAAGACCAAAAATAATCCCACTAGAAGAAAAAATGAAGGAAAGTTTAACCAAGCTCCTAGAAATTGAAAAGTCTCAAATTGGAATCAATGCTACTTCGGGAGAAAAACTGACCGCTTTCGGAAAAGGTGAAGGAATCCAGGTTTTTGTAATTATTAGTCTGGTCAAGGATGAAAAAAATTAAAGTGAAATCACCCGCTAAACTAAACTTGACTCTGGAGGTGACAAAAAAACTACCTAGTGGTTTTCATGAACTTCGCTCAGTGATGCTAAAAACAGAGAATCTTTTCGATAAAATTGAGCTTATTTTTGATGAAAATAAAAATGGTATTGAAATCATTTGCAATATCCCTGCTGTCCCGATTGACGAAAAGAATATTTGCTGGAAAATTGCTGAACGTTTTTTTAAAAAAACAGGAAAATCCGTCGGGCTAAGGATATTCATCGAGAAAAACATTCCACTATCGGCTGGAATGGCCGGGGGAAGTTCCAACGGCGCAGCGGTTATCTTAACCCTCAATACTCATTTTAAAAATATTTTATCCCAAAGAGAGCTCATCGATATAGCCGCAGAAGTCGGAAAAGATATCCCTTTTTTTATCTCAAATTCTCGCGCTGCCCTCATTTGTGGCATGGGAGAGAAAATCAAAGAAATCAAAAGTTTTCCAAAACTTAATATTCTAGTCATCAATCCTGCTGGAGAAATTTCCACCCCCTGGGCATACTCCGAGCTCGACAAAGATTTGCTTTTTATGAACAACCCAAAAAGAAAAAATCTTTCTGCTAAATTTGTGAAAAATAGCTCCAACCTGAATGAAATGAGCCGATGCCTGTATAATGACTTCTCAATCGTAGCTAAGAAAAAATACCCAATTTCAGAAACACTAGAAAAAGCACTCATTTCTTTTGGCGCAATTGGAGTATCCCTTACTGGCAAGGGACCAACGGTCTTCGGAATTTTTGAAACAAAGAGGGATGTGCTCAGAGCAAGAGAGATTCTCCAAAAATATTACCCACAGTTTTTTATAGAAATAGCCTAAATTTTTAAAACATCCTAATTACATGAAAAAATACAAATCCCGCGTCGTCAAAGTTGGACCATACAAGCTGGGCGGTGGAAATCCTGTGCGCGTACAATCAATGTGCAACACCGATACGCGAGATATCAAGGCAACCGTGAAACAAATTTTGGAGCTAGAAAAAGCTGGCTGCGAGATTGTGCGCGTAGCCATTTTGGACATGGAAGCAGCAAAAGCTGTGGGGAAAATCAAAAAACTAATTCACATTCCACTTGTGGCCGACATTCATTTTGATCACAAATTAGCACTCGAAGTTATTGCGCAAGGTATTGACAAAGTTCGCATCAATCCGGGAAATATAGGAACAGAAGACAAAATAAGGGCAGTGGTAATGGCTTGCAAGAAAAACAAAATTCCAATTCGGATTGGCATTAACGGCGGCTCTTTGGAAAAAGACATACTAAAAAAATACAAAGACAAGGTCACGGCAGCAGGGATGGTTGAATCAGCCATGCGCCATATTCGAATTTTGGAAAAATATAAATTTAAAGACATCTTAATTTCCATGAAAGCCTCGGACATTGAAAGAACGGTTGAAGCCTATCGCCTTTTGTCCAAAAAAGTTGACTACCCAATGCACATTGGTATCACCGAAGCCGGTACAATTTTCCGTGGAACAATTATGTCGTCGATTGGTCTTGGAATTCTCCTCTATGAAGGCATCGGCGCCACTCTGCGTGTTTCACTCACGGCAAGTCCTGTTGAAGAAATGAAAGTGGCATGGGAGATTTTAAAATCACTAAAACTGAGAAAAAAAGGTGTAACCGTTACCAGCTGCCCAACTTGTGGACGAACCCAAATTGCTCTCATCGACTTGGCTGAAAAAGTTGAAGCAGCGGTGAAAAATATTGACAAAGATATCCATATCGCTGTTATGGGCTGTGTGGTCAACGGCCCTGGTGAAGCGCGTGAAGCCGACATTGGCGTGGCTGGCGGAAAAGGCATGGGTGCGATATTTGCCAAAGGCAAGGTAATTAAATCAGTTCAGGAAAAGGATATTCTCAAGACACTCTTGGAAGAAATCGAGAAATTATAATTTATTAGCCCTCCTTTAGGAGCCCTTATTGATTAGGGCTCTTTTTTGTTCGGAAAAATATCCACAAAACACTCCCATTTGACACTCACAAAAATCCCTGCTACCTTGAAATACTACCTAAAAACCTAACCCCTATTTTTTCTATGAGCCTAGATCCACAAGAACAATTTTATAAATTCATCACTGGCGCCAAGGATGTGCTCATTTTCATTCCTGAAAATCCCAGCTTTGACGCAATTGGAAGCGCCTGGGCATTGAATTTTTTTTTGGAAAACAAGAACATTTCCGCCACAATCGTTTCAAATAAAAAACCCTCTGAAGCAAAGATTGACTTCCTCCCAGGTCCGAAAAATATCATTTCAGAAATATCAGGTGCGCGCGAATTCGTCCTGTCGTTCGATACTAGTCGCAATAAAATCATGGGACTGCGCCAAGAAACAATTGGCGATTCTTTTAACGTCTATCTTACGCCTGAAAAAGGCTCAATTGATCCAAGAGACTTTTCTTTCATCCTAGCCAAATTCAAATATGACCTCATTGTTATTTTAGATAGCCCAGACTTAGAAAGCCTAGGAACAGTTTACATCAACAACTCAGATCTATTCTTCGAGGTTCCTATTATAAATATCGATCACAGAAGTAACAATGAAAATTTTGGACAAATCAATTTAGTTGATATTACAGCCTCATCTTGCGCAGAAATTTTAAAGCCAATACTAGAAAGCGTAGATCCTTCTAGTTTTGACAAAAATGTAGCAACTTGCCTCATGACGGGAATCATTGGTGCCACTGGAAATTTCCAAAAGAAAAACACCACGCCAAAAGCCCTACTCGCCGCCGCCGATCTCATGGATCGAGGCGCCGATCAGCAAGGCATCATTCGCTGGCTCTACAAAACTCAGCCACTATCAATCCTAAAACTACTCGGGAGAGTCATGAGCAAGCTAAATTGGGAAGAAAAAACCAAACTAGCTTGGGCCAGCCTCTCTCTGGATGATTTTGTTCAAAGCCGAACCAGCCCAGAAAGCCTACCGATAATTTTGGAAAAACTACAAGAGAACTATAGCGACGGTCAAATTTTCATGATTATATATAGCAATGCCCCAAATAGCTCAATCGCTATTATCAAAGCAGCAACCAACGAGCTGCTTCGAAAAATCTCCTTGCTTTTTGGACAACCCATAATCAATGAGGCGCTAGAAATTAAATCTACCGAGAGCGATTTAATGTTAACCGCGAGAATCATTCGAGACAAAATTGAAAGTACCCAACTCATAAATACTTAATTTAGTATCAAAAAACCGTTCCAGAAAAAACAGCCCCGAATGTCTGAGGCTGTTTTTTTGTTTTCTCTTTTCATGCTAGAATAGAGCTATAAAAAAATAATTTTTTCGGGTTTAATGGTAAAAATATGATAAAAATAACAAAAAAAACAGTTGGGGCAGAAGAAGAAAAAAAAGCCACTTCAAGCAAATTAGTTTCCAAGCTGCAGCATCAATCAGAAGAGGAAAAGACAGCGCAATTTGCTGCCCAACTTGAACTCCCCTATATTGACACCAACATTGTTCCCGTTTCCATTGATAGCTTGAAATTGATTGAAGAAAGTGCTGCCAGAAAATTCGGCATTGCCGCCATCCAACGAAAAAGCAAGCTTGCCACAATCGTAACCACCGACCCCACGAGAGAAGACACGAGAGAATTCCTTAAAGCTTTTTCCGAAAAACTCGGGATACAAACAAAACTCTTTGTTATTTCAAGTTACAACTTTGATCGAGTTTTGGAAAAATACAAAAAAATTGTTTTCGCTGAAATCCTTGATCAGTTAAGTCTAACAATTGATGACAGCGAACTTGGTGAATTTGAAACAGCCCTAAAAAACCTGATTGTCCTAAAAGACAGAATCAAGGAAATGCCTATAACCGACGTCATGAACACCATCATGGCCGGAGCATATTCACTAGGAGCATCCGATGTTCACATTGAGCCAGAAGAAAAAGATTTTCGCTTGCGCTATCGAATCGACGGAGTACTCCAGGATGTGGCTTTTTTTCCACTCAATATCCACAAAAGAATCGCGACAAGAATCAAGATGATGTCTGGCATGAAACTCAATCTTTCTGATATGGCGCAAGACGGAACTTTTGAGGTCAATCTATCAAATAAAAAAATTGCTATCCGCGCTTCATCGATTCCTGGCAGCTTTGGAGAGTCCATCGTAATGCGACTCCTTGATCCAGATTCGATCAATGTCAACATTGAGCAGCTCGGATTGCAGGGATTAGCCTATGAAACAGTTCAAAAGCAAATCGAAGCCCCAAATGGCATGATCCTCACTACAGGGCCAACTGGCAGCGGAAAAACTACCACTCTTTATGCCATTATCAGCAAGCTAAACACTCCAGATAAAAAGATTATCACCATCGAAGATCCAATCGAGTACCAAGTCAAAGGAGTCTCCCAAACTCAGATCGAAAAAGCTCGTGGCTACACTTTTGCCACCGGTCTTCGCGCAATCGTGCGTCAAGATCCAGATATTATTCTAGTTGGTGAAATCCGCGATGATGAAACAGCTGACATCGCCATCAACTCTGCCCTCACTGGACATCTCGTGCTTTCCACTTTTCATACCAATAGTGCAATTGCCTCCATTCCCCGTCTCGTTGAAATGGGCGTCAAGCCTTCTTTCATCGCCCCAGCAGTAAACGCCGTTATCGGGCAACGACTAGTTCGCAAGCTTTGTAGCTGCAAAGAATCCTATGTTCCCGCCAAAGAAACAATTGATTCAATCAAAAGAATTTTATCCATCATTTCTCCACGAGCGAAAGTGGAAATTCCCAAAAGCATTGATCAACTCTATCGCCCAAAAGGTTGCCTTAAATGTGGTAATACTGGTTATAAAGGACGAATGGGTATTTTTGAAGTTCTCACAATTAGTCCGGAAACAGAAAAACTGATTCTTGATTTGGCTGGTGAAACAGAAATAACGATGGCCGTTCTTGAAGAAGGCATGGTAACAATGCTCCAAGATGGAATCCTAAAAGCCGTAAGTGGTGTCACCTCCATTGACGAGGTGAAAAAAGTCACTGGACAAGGGGACTTTTTGGAAAGTATTTATGAAAAATTAATGTCACAAATCCTAGGCAGTACCTTGCCGATTAAAAAGGAGTTTTTTGACAAAACCAAGGACAATGTTAATGATTTTGAAAAAATGCAAACGCTCCTTGTTGGAACAAAAATCACAGACACCATTAAGATCATTTTTTCCGCTGCTCAAATTTTGAGTGTAGGAGACATTCACATTGAACCAGAAAAGGAAAGCGTCAAAATCCGCTTCCGCATTGATGGCATCCTCCAAACAATCGCCTCTCTTCCTCTTACTGAATACACGACCTTTTTGGGCCAGATCAAGCTGCTCAGTGGCGTGAAAACTGAAGCGAGGCAAGGTGTAATCGATAGTCGCTTTAGTATCAGTTTTGATGAAGAGTTAACAGAATTAAAAGAAAAGACTGTTGACATCCGTGTGTCTATAATTTTGGGTGGGTTTGGAGAAACAGTTGTAATGCGACTTCTCAGTAAATCATCTGTGGAGCTGAACTTGGATAAGCTAGGAATCAGAAAGCAAAATTTGGAAAAAATAAAAATTGAAGTATCAAAACCAAATGGCGTCGTCTTGAATACTGGACCGACTGGCAGCGGGAAAACCACTACACTCTATGCTATTTTGAATTTAATTAAAAATCCTGAAATCAAAATCATCACCGTGGAAGATCCAATCGAATATCAGATGGAAGGTATCTTGCAAACTCCCGTCAGCGAAAAAGATGGTTATACTTTCTCCACAGCCCTGCGCGCCCTGCTTCGCCAAAATCCCGACATAATGATGATTGGTGAAATCCGCGACAATGAAACCGCGAGCATTGCCGTTCAAGCCGCTCTCACGGGGCATCTCGTACTTTCCACCCTCCACACCAACAATGCTGCCGGAGCAGTAGCTAGAATGCTCAATATGGGCGTTGCACCGGAGGATATTGTCTCTGGAGTCAACGCTTTTATCGCTCAACGCTTGGTCCGCACACTCTGTGAGTGCAAAATAAAAATCGCTCCGACTGAAGAAAAGAAACAGAAGATGGAAAAAGTCCTAAAAACGATCAGTCTAAAAGCAGGCGTAGAAATCCCGGAAATATCAGAGATTCACAAACCCAATGGCTGCGATAAATGCAATCACATTGGCTATAAGGGCCGCACAACCATCAGTGAAATATTTACATTCTCCCGCGAAATCCAAGAAGCTGTCATGCGAGGAGCAGTCACATCTGAACTCAATCAAAAAGCCATGGAAGAAGGCATGATCACAATGCCACAAGATGGAATTTTGAAAGTTTTAGAGGGTGAGACTACTTTGGAGGAAGTGGAAAGAGTAACAGAGATATAGAAAATCTAAAAATTCAAGACAACATAAAAAGTGGCTATAGCCACTTTTTATTATCACTAATCTGCAGGCAAAAATCTCGAACTAGGAGCCCAAGAAAAGAAACAAAATCGAGGAATAACGCAGTCAGTATGCTCAAGGAGTAAGCCAACCATTTTACCCATGTCTTGAAAAAAGTTCCCCATATTGATGACAAAAGATAGAAGCCACCAATTGCCTGCAATTTACTGCTTGCCAATGCCAATATATTAAAAATATAAAATCACTGACTTCCTAATCTAGCACACCTTTGGACTTTTGTCAAATAGGTGTATAATAGCCTTATTATGATCACAAACTCCCACGAACAAATTGAAGATCTGAATTTGGATAATACTTTGCGTCCACAAAGCTTTTCTGAGTATGTTGGGCAGGAAAAAGTCAAAAAAAACCTCGACATCCTCATTCAAGCAGCCAAAAAGAGAAAAGAGCAGATTGAGCATGTTCTTTTATATGGACCAGCTGGACTTGGTAAAACAACGCTCGCCAACATTATCGCAAAAGAACTCGGAGTGAGCATTAAGACCACTTCCGGCCCAGCCATTGAACGCGTGGGCGATTTTGGTTCTATTCTAACCAATTTGCAAGATGGTGACATTCTTTTTATTGATGAAATTCACAGGCTCAACAAATCTATCGAGGAAGTGCTCTACCCAGCAATGGAAGATTTTAAGTTGGACATTGTGATTGGCAAGGGCCCATCTGCTCGCACAATTCAACTTGATTTGCCAAAATTTACCCTGATCGGCGCAACAACAAAACTTGGCTCGCTTTCCAATCCCCTGCGCAACCGCTTTGGCGCCATTCATCGCTTGGAATTTTATGAAAAAGGAGAAATTGAACGAATCCTCAGGCGTTCTGGAAAAATTCTCGATGTTCCAATGGAAGATACCGGGCTCTCAGAAATCGCCAAATGTGCCCGTTGTACACCTCGCGTAGCGAACCGCCTATTGAAGCGCGTAAGAGATTTCTCTCAAATCAAAAATTATCCCACCATAGACAGCGTACGAGCCAGAGAAGCACTAGAAATGATTGATGTTGATGAGTTGGGTCTTGAGCCAGCCGACAAACACATCCTTCGCACCATTATTGAGAAATTTTCCGGCGGTCCAGTTGGCCTGTCAACCGTTGCCGCAGCTACATCAGAAGAAATCAAAACGATTGAAGATGTTTATGAGCCATACCTCTTACAAATAGGCTTTCTTAACCGCACACCACGGGGAAGAATTGCCACTGAAGCAGCCTATAATCACCTTGGAATTAAATTTCCCACAAAAATAGTTTAATTTTTTTAGCCTTACCATGCTTATTATTATTTTTTGCCTGTATGCCGTCTTTCTTTTGAGCTTTTTTTTAATTTCTTTTTTTATCGCCTATCATCTAATTAAATACGCTATCAATCCTCATTTCAGCCATGTTATTGTAACTGTTTTTTCAGTTATTTCATTTTTCCTACTAATTTCAAACGTAGTGCTCTTTTCTTCTGTTGACTGGAATAACATCATCTCCCAAATATTTTCCAATAATTTCAACACTTTTTAACTATGCAAAATTTTAACCAGTTCCATTTCAAAGGGCAAAAACCAAATGAAGGGATTCTTATGGTAGTACACCGCCATTGGTTTGATATTCTGAGCCAGTTTGTCATAATCTTTGCGATGCTGCTTCTTTTTTTTGGAAGTTTCACCTTCGTTCCTCTTTTCTTACCATCATTCAATGAAATTCTCGGTGCCAATCTGCTATATTTTATTCAAAATTCATTCCTGACTTTCACTTGGATGCTCTTTTTTGTGATTTGGATTGATTATTATTTCGACGTTTGGATTGTTACTAACGAACGAATCGTAAATATCGAACAACGGGGCCTCTTTTCTCGTGGCGTGAGCGAACTTGAACTGGAAAATATCCAAGATATCACAGTAGAAGTTCTTGGAATCATTCCCACCTTTCTCAATTATGGCGACCTATACATTCAGACTGCCGCAGAAAAAGAACGCTTCGTCTTCCACAATGTCCCCGACCCCTATGCAATTAAAGATCTTATAATGAATCTGCAAAAGACCTATGAGAAAAAGGAGGCTCATGAGCTTGGCGCGGTAATCCGCAGGGAAATTCATGATGAATTGCGTTAGCTTTTTGACTTTTTAGTTTTAAGGAGTAAGGAGGGTGAAAAATAAAAATATAAAAACAAAAATAAGTTTGTTTATATTTTTACCTTTTTTAGCGGTGGCGATTTTTTGTTTTGGGAAAAACTGTTTGGCTGAAGAAGTTGTTTCACATCTGATCATTAGTGAAATTCAAACTGGCGGCGGGACAGGAAAATCAACGGAAGAATTTATAGAGCTATACAACCCAACTGATTTAGAAATTAATCTTTCCGGCTACAAATTAACTAAGAAAACCTCAACAGGAACAGAAAGCAATCTAATTTCTTCATCCAAATTTTCAGGGATCCTATCTTCTCGTAAATATTTCTTAATCGCTCATTCTGACTATAGGGATACTGTTTCCGCTGATCTGCCTTATTCAGGATCTTCTTATTCAATTTCCAGCAACAACACCATTCTCCTATATGATGCCAGCGCAGTTCTAGTTGATAAGGTTGGATTTGGAACAGCTAAGGATTATGAAAATAATCCAGCCATAAATCCTGCTGAGGGAGAAAGTATTGAAAGAAAAAACTTTCAAGATACGGGTGATAACATTAAGGATTTTTCGTCACAAAACAATCCATCCCCCACTAATTTAGTGGGAAAAAATTCTGGAAAATCAGATGGGCCAAAAGATGATACAACCAAAGAAAAAAAAGATACCTACACTGGCAAGCTCAAAATCAACGAGATTTTTCCAGCACCAAAAACAAAAAACGCTGAAAAAGAATTTGTGGAGATAGTTAATATTTCAGATGAAACTATTTCTCTTTCGGGGATGTGGATTGAAGATGAAAAAAATCATAAAGTTACTTTTCCTGAAAAACTAATTGCGCCAAAAGAGCTAGTTTATCTGGAAGGAACTTTCGAATTTAATAACACCTCGCCAGACACAGCTTTTCTTGTGCCCAAAGATGGCACAAAAGAAAATTCTATCGATTCCGTAAGTTATGTGAAACCAAAATACGACTACGCCTATGCCTGGAACGGCTCCGCTTGGCAATGGACGAGCAAAGACACAAAAGGAGTAGAAAATCAATTTGATGAGCTCTTATCCTCCCAAATTGAAAAAGATAAAACGATCTATGTTGGAATTTATGCCAACTTTGAGGCAAAGGCTAATGAGAAAGCAAAACATTTCACTTGGGATTTCGGTGATGGACACAAAAGCTATCTCCAAAAAACCCGCCATAAATATGAAAAAGCAGGTGCTTATGCGGCCTCACTAAAAATCACTGGTGATGGCGAAGATAATGTGCTTAATTTTAAAGTTGTAGTGGAAAAATTTGGCAAAGCCAAGGTTCGTATCATTTCTCTTTCGCCAAATCCCAAGGGAAAAGATTCAAAATATGAGTGGCTAGAAGTTCGGAACGACACCAAGAAAAAAGTTAATCTCAAGGGTTGGAGCATTGCCACTGGCTGGAAAAATCTCTACAACCATCCAATCAACAAGAAATTTATTCTAAAAGCTGGAGAAATAAAAAAACTGACACGTGATTTCTGTGCATTCTCCCTCGGCAACAAGCAAGCCAAGATTGAACTGCGATATCCTAATGGCAAGGTGGCTGACAAACTCAAATATGACCGCAAAGATGATTCGATCTTAGAAGATGAGCTCTACCGAAAAGACGGCAATGATTGGCAATGGACAAATGATCAAAATAATGCAGAAACAGAGACATTACCTAATACTAAAATTATCTCACAAAATAATACAGAAGTGGCAGCTATTGGTCAGGAAACAGAATTAAATAATTCAGAGGGCAATGCAAACAGCACACCAGAGCTAGAACAAGAAAAGGCCGACTTCGCTCTATCTGATTTAGGAAAATATAGTGAAAACCCAAGCTGGAGTGCAAAACGAGAAAAACAAATCGCCTTGCTTTTCGCCGGATCAAATATTTCTCCATCTAAAAAGTTATTGCCGAATCAAGGTCTAGTTTTGGGAGCCGCAACCACTAAAAATATTTCTCAAAAAACGACAAGCGCAAAATCACCAAACCAATTTTGGAAAAAAATAAATGCGAAGTTGAATGAAATTATTTTAATATTTTAAACCTTTCACTATTGACTTCTACTAAATATTAAACTATAGTACCTTATTAGAATCAAATTGAATTGCTATTTAACATATACCCCTACAACGCTAGAAATATAAGGGAGCAATGATGCCAAAAATAAAAAACAGGATTAGTATCACCTGCGACAATAGTTGCTTTGAGGCAGATGTTTTGCTTGAGCAAAAATCAGTTTTTCATAACTGCGCCAACTGCGGAGGTGATGGCAGGCAAACCTTCATCACCATCAAGGAGCTCGTAAATATGGCCTTGATGGAGCTTGTGAGTACCAGATCAAGAATTGGAGCCGCCATAAAAAAAATCCTGGTGAAAAAATTTGATGGTCAATATTTTTGCACTGAATGCGCAGAGAAGAAATGGGAAATTAAAATCTATTCTAGGGCATAATCTTTAGATTTATTATTCTTAACTGCAAATCGTGATTAGCCCAAAGAAGCTACGCCAGGCATGACAACCCTGGCTTTTTTTATTTCTAAATTTTTTAATCACAGAAATCAATTCTCATTCTCACAAATCAAACCAAGATAAGTTCCCACAAAAAAATCCGCCCACAGCGGAAAACTTTTTTAAAATATTTTAATATTTTTGCCCTTAAAAATAATAAAAGGGAAATAGGTTTAGTTTTTGTGCTATAAGCCTTGAACTAAAAAAGCATTCTTGCCAAAAAACTCTAGCTCCTTTTTATCAACTAACTGAGCTAGCCTTGTTCTAAGCCTTAAAAAACCAACTTAGACTATTTATTCGAGCACATAAAACCATTCTTGTCAATCATTTTTGCTTGAATTTTTCATATTAAAGTGCTAAGCTAGAACTATAAAATAGTTAACGAAAAAGCGCAAAACGCCTAGCAATTTGTATTTTGTTACATGCTATATGTTTTATGCTTCATGAGCTTATGTCAGGACATTCACACTGGGCGGGAATAAAACAACGAAAAGGCATAAACGACGCTAAGCGTGGCAAAATTTTCACTAAATACGGAAAGTTAGTCACAATTGCGGCAAGAGACGGTGGAGGGAAGCTCGAATCAAACTTTCAGCTTAGAATGGCGGTTGATCGCGCACGAGAGATGAATATGCCCAAAGAAAATATTGAAAGAGCCATTAAGCGTGGAACGGGCGAAATCAAGGGGGCGATGATTGAAGCAATTCTCTATGAAGCGGTTGGACCAGGAGAGCTCATGCTCCTCATTTCCTGTACAACAGACAATAAAAACCGTACTGTATCGGAAGTTAAAACAATTCTCACTAAAAACAATTCCAAGTTAGGCGAAAAAGGCTCGGCGATGTGGAACTTTGAACAAGTTGGCAACATCAGCATTGATCTTGAGGGAAAAGAAGCGGACGAGCTGGAAATGCTCGCCATTGAAGCTGGCGCCAAAGACACGATTTTGGAAGAAGGCGTATTGAATATAATCACCGATCAGAAAGATTTTGCCAAAGTGCGAGAAAGCCTTGCTGAGGAAAACCTTAAAATAATTGACTCGGGTCTAATTTATCTACCCAAAACTACCATAACGGTTGACGCAAAAATGCGTGAAACCTACGAAAATCTCATGGAACTTCTGGATGACCATGATGATGTGAGTGAAATTTATAGCAATTTAGGCTAAAAACAATGAAAATTCTCGGAATTGACCCCGGCACAGCCACTACTGGATGGGCAATTATTGAAATTAGGGGTGATAAACTCTTGCCTTTGGCCTATGGGCACATCAGCACCTCAAAGAATGACAGTGATGATGAGCGAATTCTCGAGGTTTCTGATGATTTAGCGGGAATAATCAGAGAGCACCAACCAACAGAAGCCGCTATTGAAACGCTCTTTTTTTTCAAGAACCAAAAAACCGTCATTCAAGTCGCGCAATCCCGCGGGGCAATTCTCTTGACTTTACGCCAAAATAGTGTTAGAGTGTTTGGTTACACACCGCTTCAAGTCAAGCAAGCCCTCACGGGCTATGGCCGGGCGGAAAAAAAGCAAATGCAACAAATGATCAAAAGCGTATTACACCTAAACGCAATTCCTAAGCCTGATGATGTGGCTGACGCACTGGCGATTGCTGTGTGTCACGCCAATAGTCGAGCTATAATTAGTTTAAAAAATGCATCATGAATGAAATCAATTTCAGTGTTAGCCCTATTTTGACGTTCTTTTTAAATGAGGGCGTGCCCTTTGAAACAATCAAGCTAATCCTCATGCTACCGATTATTGCCACTCTTATCGCTTTTTTGCGCCAAGTGATTGGGATTAAGGCTTTTGGAATCTACACTCCGCTTTTGGTCACTTTCGCCTTTCTAGCGACGGATGGGCTCAGATATGGGATTTTAATTTTTGTAATGATCATTCTCATTGGGATGCTTATGCGAATTGCCCTTAAATCTTTTCGCCTTCTCTATCTTCCCCGAGTGGCCATCATGCTTACAATTGTTGCTCTTTCCATTCTTTTGATGCTCGCGATTGGCGGAAGCTTAAAAAGAACTGGACTCGCCTCTGTCTCGATTTTTCCTATTCTTATCATGATTACTTTGGTGGAAAAGTTTATTGCCGTTCAAATTGAAAAAGGCGACCGCGCCGCCATTCTCCTGGCAACAGAAACACTGCTAATTTCCATCCTCGGCTTTTATATTGCTAGCTGGGAAGTCTTGATTCATTTTATCGCTTTTTACCCATGGGTTATTCTTCTCACAATTCCGCTTAACGTTATCATTGGTAAGTGGACAGGGCTGCGCCTCAGTGAATATTTGCGCTTTGGGGAGATTATTAAGAGAAGCTAACCGGTCCCACACTAACTCCATGCTTTTATCAGCAACCACTGGGGGGGTTAAATAAAATGTTGGAAAAAAATTATTTACCTATTATAAAAAGCTATTTGGCACTTTGTGCCAGCACGAAGTTAGTGTGTGATAAACTATATGTTTGAATTTATCAAAAAAAGCCGGGGAATTCTCGGAATGAATGCCAGAAATCTGGAATACATTCGTCCATTCAACCGTGTTAGCGCCAAAAGACTGGCTGACAACAAACTTCTGAGCAAAAGGGTACTCAAGAAAAATGATATTGCTGTTCCCGCCCTTATCTCTCAAATCAAATCTCTAGAAGATTTGGATGGTTTTGATTGGCAAAAATTACCCGATAGCTTTGTTTTAAAACCTAATCGCGGATTTGGCGGTGAAGGCATTGTCGTTGTTTATGGACGAAAAAAGCGCAGAGATGATGCTTGGGTGAAGGCCGATGGCTCAATTATTACGATTAATGACCTCAAAAACCATACACGGAATATTCTAGACGGCTCGTATTCACTTTCTGGGATTCCTGATATTGCCTTTTTCGAAGAACGCTTAAAACTTTTAAAACTCTTTAAGCCCTACGCATATAAAGGCATCCCAGATATTCGCATTATTGTTTTCAATAAAATGCCCATCATGGCAATGTTGCGCCTCCCCACCAAAGAATCACATGGAAAAGCTAACCTGGCGCAAGGTGCAATTGGTGTCGGCATCGACCTTGCTTCTGGCGTAACAACGACAGCGGTCCTTGGAAAACAAAAAATTATTGAATACGTTCCTGGCACAAGACTCTTACTTTCGGGAATCAAAATCCCCTATTGGATGGACATCTTAAATATTGCTGTTCGCTCACAAGAAATTTCCAACCTAGGTTTTCTTGGGGTTGACGTAGCAATAGACAAAGAGCGAGGACCAGTAATTTTGGAATTAAATGCACGCCCTGGCCTTGCCATTCAAGTTGCTAATCTTGATGGACTAAAGGGACGATTGAAAAAAGCGGCTGGTATCAAAATCAAAACTGTCAAAAAAGGTATTCGCGTTGGCATGGATCTCTTTGGAGGAGAAATCGAAGAAGAACTGGAAGAAATTTCGGGAAAAAAAGTAATCGGCGCAATAGAAAAAGTAAGGCTTATTGGCAAGGACGGAAAAGAAATCGAAATAGAAGCCAAGATTGACACAGGCGCTGATTGGTCATCAATAGACAACGCATTGGCTCAACAACTGGGCTATGGCAGCGCGCTAGAGGAGTTTGAAAAATTAAACATTTCCTATGATGATTTGAAAAATACCAACAGAGATGAGCGTCGAAAATTATATGAAAAAATTCCCGATATCATTTCCGCTATTCCCGTCAAATCCTCTCATGGCTATACATACCGCCCAATGATAAATATTGAATTTGTCATGGACAATATCACTACTTCCACAAAGATGACTATAGTTGATCGATCCCACATGCAATATCCAATGATTATTGGCAAGGTTAATTTGAAAAAGTTTTTAATTGATACAAGTAAGTAAATGATAAAAAATCCACCACTGATCAGAAAAGTTGTCGAGGAAATGGGAGGAACATTTGAGGAGGTCATTCCTGAGCGAGGCTGCTACTATATCCATGTCCGAGGGAAGGCTTTTTTAATTACAAGAAAATTCAGAATTGCCAAAAACTTCATTAGCATAGCAGGAGCAACAACACACAAAGACTTAACCTATACACTACTGCGAAGACGCTCCCTTCCAACACCAGAAACGGTTTTCTTTTTCAGAAAAAACTTTCAAAAAAAAGATATTGCCAGCAAGCTTTCTGGCCTCAAATTTCCCATCATCATCAAAGACTCCTCTGGCTCCAATAGCCAGGGAATTTTTCCTTACATTAAAAACTCAGAAGAAGCAATCTCCATATTAACGAGTGAGATTTCTAATTTCAGAACTCTTATCGCCCAGGAGATGATTTTTGGCAAAGAATATCGCGTTCTTATGTTAGATGAAAAGGTTATTGGAGCATTAGAGATGATTCCGCCAAGAGTTTTTGGTGATGGCCTTTCTACCATTGAAAAACTCATTGAGGAAAAACAAAAAAGCACTCACAGAAAGACGCCCATAGACAGAACTTTGAAAAAAATATTAAGCGAGCAGGGATTTTCCCTTAATCACATCCTGGCTGCAGGAGAAATCGCTTCAATTAAAAAAAGCTCCTCTCTAGCTGAAGGAGGAGAAACTCGAGATGTGACGGATATAGTTAATGCAAAAATTATCTCCATCTGTTCCAAGGCTGCTGACGCCATTGGCGATTATCTCGCCGGCATTGATATAATTTGCGAGGATATTTCCGCCGACCCAGCTAATCAAACATTTGGGATTCTAGAAATAAATGGAAAACCCGACATCTACATCCATTATAATCCAACTTCTGGAAAATCTAGAAACGTGATCAGGGATATTATCAATTTTATTTTAAAGCTCAGTACAACACAAAAAAGTAACCTATCTGAAAAATAAAGACCAAAGCTTGGGACACAATAATAAGGCCTTATTAGATATGACTTGTCTATGAAAAAAATTCTGTTAATAGGTATTGGTGAGGAATCTAGCTCAAAACAGCAAATAATACCTACCTTGAACAAAACAAATATTCCCCATATATACGCAAAATGGTCCGAGCTTTCTTTTTTTAAAAAAGATGTATATATTGGAAAAAATAAATTAAACCTAAGAAAAATAAATTCCGTTATTTTCGACATCTTTCGCTTCCCAATCATAAAAAAAACTAGCGGAGTAGAAATTCCCTTTAATCTGGAAAATGAATATAGTGTTTTGCTCGACATACTGAAAGATAAAAATATCTATACTCCGAATTCTAAGTTTTTTCAACAATATCCGTTCTATAATAAGTTTTCTCAGATGCACATATTTGCTTCGCGAAAAATCCCAGCTATTCCAACTATCCATTTTTGCGATAATAAAAAAGAACGCGTTTTTTATTTTTTAAAAAACCAAGGCTTTCATTTCCCCCTTGTTGCTAAAGAAAGCTATGGCGGCGGCGGAAGTAGTGTGTGGAAATTAAAAAATGAAAAAGAACTAGCTGCCTTTATTGAAAACCGAAGAAATACCAATACGATTTTTCAACCCTACGTCAAAAACGAAGCTGATTACAGAGCGCTAGTTGTTGGCGGAAAATGTTTAGGCATAATGAAAAGGAGCGCTCAAAATGGACAATGGAAAAACAACTACTCTCTCGGAGGGCATGTGGAAAAATATAGCAATTCAAAAATGAGCCGCTTTGCTGTTGGCGTGTGCAAAAAAATGGGTCTCGAGCTGGCTGGGCTGGACATCCTATCAACAAGCAATGGATTTTTAATAATTGAGGTTAATTTATTTTTCGGACTCGATGGATTCCAATCGGTGTACCCAAAAATAAATGTGGCTGAAAAAATAATTCAACTAATTTCCTTAAATATATGAAAAAAGTAATGATCCTTTTTGGTAAGAGCGATTGGAAAAAAGCCAAGCCCTTTAGCAATAAAGATTATCAATATTCTTATGAATATTTTTACTCTCTTTGTAAAAAAAATAACATCCAGATGTATCGCGCCTCTTATGAGTGGTACGATTACAAGAAACAGCTTTTTAAATATGCCTGGGTATTTGAAGGTGAGGGCGCTAATTGGAAAAAGGTTAAAAACATCCAGCCAGATTTGATTTATGATAAAACAAAATCGCGCCTAGAAGTTTACTATAAAAAAGAATTGATTGGTGAGCGATATCCCTTTATTAATGACTTGAGATTTACCAATCTTATTGATGATAAACTGACCACTAGCCTAATTTTTGATAAATGGTCAAAAAAAAGCTGGGTCATAAAAAATTTAGGCGAACTAAAAAACATTCTCCCACAAATTCATTCCACAAAGATTGTCCTAAAGCCGATTAGTGAGAGTGGTGGGAAAGATGTTCAAATCATGGGCAAAAAAAATACTAGCAAAATTAAGAAAATAGAAAAAGAAAATATTGTGCAAGAGTTTATTGACTCTTCTTGTGGCGTGCCGGGCGTATCAAAAAAAATGCATGACCTTAGATTGGTTTTTGTTAATAATAAATTAATCTATGCCTATATCAGAGAACCAAAAGATGGAAGCTTCCTAGCTAATCTTGCACAAGGCGGCTCACTTATTATTGTGCCCAAAGAAAAATTGCCCAAATCATTACAGCCAATTATTACTTATGCCCATACCGTTTTCGCCACATTCAGCCCTCGCATATATTCTATTGATTTTATGTTTGATGAAAACAAAAAACCCTGGATAGTTGAATTAAACTCTATGCCTGGACTATTTTTTACCCCAGAAGAAAAACCCTATATGCTAGAAATGTACCAAGAACTTCTTGATATTTTCAAGAAAAAACTATCAGAAACCTAAATCAAACCAACCTCCCCTCTTCTTGATATTTCCCTAAATCTAGATTAAACTATAAGCGACCTAAAAGGTTTAATTTTATTATATGCAAAATATTTTTTCACCCAAAAACTCTACCTATTTGAAAGAGAGAAAATTCCATATTCCATGGAAACTCCTCCTTAAACTTTTTGGCATCCTCGCTGGTGTTGGCCTCTTGGCAACTATCGGTATATTTGCCTATTTTTCAAAAGATCTCCCCGATCCGGGAAAAATTAACAATCGCTTCATTGCCGAATCAACAAAGATTTATGACCGCACCGGAGAACACTTACTATATGAGGTTCATGGTGAAGAAAAAAGAACTCAAATTGCTTTCAATGAAATGCCTGATGTCCTAAAATATGCCACCATCAGCCTTGAGGACCAAGATTTTTACAATCATCATGGAATAAAACTAACCTCCATTCTTCGCTCGATTTTTAAGGACATTATTAATTTTGGTAAGGCCCAAGGAGGGTCAACTATAACCCAACAATTTGTCAAAAACTCCCTTCTTTCAAACGAAAAAACACTTGTGAGAAAAATCAAGGAAGTTATTCTTTCACTTGAAGTAGAGACAAAATTCTCAAAAGATGAAATCTTGGCGATGTACCTCAATGAAATCCCCTATGGCTCAAACGCCTACGGCATTGAAGCCGCCGCTCAAACATTCTTTGGAAAACCAGCTAAAGACCTGACTCTCGATGAAGCAGCGCTCATTTCCGCCCTACCACAGGCTACTGCCTACTATTCTCCATATGGTTCACACACAGACGCCCTCATTGGGAGAAAAAACTTTGCCCTAAAAACCATGGCGAGATTAGGTTATATAACAGAAGACCAGGCTAATGCAGCAATAGAAGAGTCAACTTTGAGTAAAATACAAATACAAAAAAATATCATTGCCGCTCCTCATTTTGTGATGTATATCAAAGATTATTTACAACAAAAATATGGTGATACAGCTGTTGAACAAGGCGGTTTCAAGGTTTACACAACACTTGACTGGGAAAAACAACAAATAGCAGAAAAAGCTGTTAAGGAAGGCGCGGATAAAAACACAAAAACGTATGGCGCATCCAATGCAGGTTTAGTTGCAATGGATCCCAAAACCGGGCAAATACTTGCAATGGTTGGCAGTAAGGATTATTTTGCTCCAAGTGAACCAAAGGGCTGCACACCAGGAAAAAGTTGCCTTTTTGAGCCAAACGTTAATGTAGCCAACTCCCTTTTGCAGCCAGGCTCATCCTTTAAGCCCTACGTCTATTTAACTGCTTTTATAAAAGGCTTTACCCCGGAAACCAATATATGGGACACGGACACTAACTTTAGCACAGAAGATGGAAAAGTTTACAATCCAAAAAATTATGACGGGAAAAATAGTGGTCTCATGCAAATGAAAGATGCCTTAGCGAGGTCATTAAATGTTCCAGCAGTAAAAACGCTCTACTTAGCTGGTGCAAAAGACTCCGTATCCACAGCTAAAAATATGGGCATCACAACACTAAATGAGCCTGACCGCTACGGATTATCCCTCGTGCTTGGCGGTGGAGAAGTTAAACTATTGGACCATGTTAATGCCTTTTCCACCTTTGCAACAGGTGGCATTCGCCATAATAAAACAGCCATACTACGCATTGAAGACAGCAAAGGAAACACACTAGAAAAATACACAACAGGTCAGGGAGAGAAAGTAATAGAAGAAAAATATATTGCCATGATTGATTATATATTATCCACAAACAGTCTTCGCGCTCCGGTTTTTGGTGACAAAAATCCCCTCAGCTTCAGCGATCGTCCTGTGGCTGCAAAAACCGGAACCACCAATGAGTGGCGTGATGGTTGGACAATGGGATACACGCCATCATTAGCTGTGGGAGTTTGGGCGGGAAACAATGATCATTCTACGATGAAACAAGGTGCTGATGGAATTCTCGTTGCCGCTCCAATTTGGCGTAGTTTTATGGATCAAACCCTAAAAAACTACAACTCAGAGGATTTTCCAAAATATGAACCAGAGGAAACCAACAAAGACATCCTTGATGGTAAATTGGAAATGAAAAAGGAATTAAAGGTTTGTGAAATTCCTGGCGAAAATGACAAATATTGCCTAGCTAATGACGCTTGCCCAGAGAGTAAAACAAAAAAGAAGAAATTTTCCGATGCACATAGCATTCTTTATTACATTAATAAGAATGATGTTCGAGGAGATCCCCTTAAAAACCCCAAAGATGATCCTCAGTTTGAAAATTGGGAGGATGGTATAAAAAATTGGCTCAAAGACCAGGGCTACTCCACTGACAGCGCTCCAAAGGATGAGTGCAAGGAAAAAGATTTCTCAAAATTCAAACCCAATATAGAGATCAAGTCTCCTTCGGATGGGGAAAAAATAACAGCAACATCTTTTAATATTTCTATTAAAATTTCTGCCCCATATGGTGTCAAAAGGTCTACCATTAGTGTAAATGGTAATGATGTCACCTCGGGTGATAATGACTCTATAAATCACAATTACTCTATACCGGATGATAAAAAAAATTCTAGCCTCACAATAAAAGCCAGCGTCACAGATGATAATGGCAATTCTGATTCAAAAAGCATTCAAGTAAACACGGAGGTTCCACCAGTGACGCCATAAAATTAACACCACCCACATATCACAAAAAGCAGAGCCAATTAATTAGCTCTGCTTTTTATTTCTCAATTATATATAATACTTACTTCATTTTTATATCATCCAGCGCTTTCTCGCCAATTTCTTCATTAATTTTCGCAATAATCCGCACTTTATTAGTCCAAAGCTCAGCTGACCATACACTATTTTGTGCTTTCACAAATAAAGTTTTTTTAGCAAAATAATCTGGAGTGAATTTCTCTTTGCCAATTTGCCCAAATTCAGCTTCAACCACTCGTTTAAACACAAAAAAAATAGTCTTATCATCCAGGATTTGTTTTTTCTGAACTTTTCTATGAAATAAAATATCACTAAGCGCTTTCATTTTGTAAGCTTTAATTCTTTATTGGCATAATAATATAAGTATAGTCTGCCAAAATATCCCCAGACTCACCACCAACTTCCCTAATTGCCACAGGAGAGGAATCACTATTTGCAAGTAAGGCTAATTTATTTGTGGTCAATACATTAATTCCCTCTATTAAATATTTCAAGTTAAAAACAATCTCCTGAGACTCCCCCTGGACCTCAAACTTAATCTCTGTGGAGTTTTCCCCAACTTCAGCACTCTTAGTATCAATCAAGATATTCCCCGCCTCTGCGTTAATTTTTAAAACCACCTCGCTAGACTTATTACTCACAAAAACCCCCGCTATCTTCAGGGCATTTTGCAAAACCTTCCTATCCCCAAAAATAGTTGTCTTATATGTTTCTGGCATAATATGCTTATATTCAGGATATTTACCATTAATTAGTCGTGAAACAATTTTTATCCCCCCAAGCTCAAAAAAAATCTGACCCTCTTCAATGAAAACTTTAACCGTTTTATCCTCAATATTATTAGAAATAATGCGATTCAATTCCATGAGTGTATTTATTGGTATGATAATATTTTTAGTTTTCTCCATAAATTCACCATACAACTCCTTATTCACATCATTCTCACCTATTTTCAAAATATACTCAGACAAACGAAATCCATCCGTTGCTGCAAAAAATAACTCTTTTTCGCCAAAAATAACATTCATCCCCATAAGCTCCTGTCTTGCCTCATTATGCGCAACAGATATGAGAATTTTAGAAAAAATATCTCTCAGCTTATTTATCTCAATATTTAAAATATAATCCGTACTTTTTTGTGGAATCAAAGGAAAATCCTCCGCAGAAAAACCCTTAATCATCGCTTTCGTGAGTCCATTTTTAATTTTTAAGTTTTGATCAACCACGTCAATATCCATATTCTCCCCTTCAGTTAAGTTGGTTGAAAAACTACTCAGAAGTCTTGCTGGAACAGTTATCCTTCCTTCTTTTTCAACTTTTGCTCCAATTTTAATTTCAATCCCAATTTCCAAGTTAGTCGCTGATATTTTCAAATATCCCTTATTCGCTTCTAGTAGAATATTATTTAGAATGGGTAGTGTGTTTTGCTTTGAGACAATTCGTTCTGAATTAATAATTGCCTTTTTAAAATTATCTTGAGTGCAAATTAGTTTCATATAAGTATTTTATTTATTAATTAATATAAAGAAACTTACTACTATTATTATAAGAATGATTAATGTGGATAAGTCTTTTTATTGGCGCTATTAAGGGAAAAAATCATTGGATAAATAGTGGATAACTTTTATTTTTATACAGGGATAAGTCGTGATTGTTTTTAGGTTAATAATAAAGCTATTGAACTTTACTTTTATCATGAACAGGCTTACTGTATGTTTAATCAGTGTTTTTCGGTTGTTTAGAAACAACTTATCCACAAATTATCCTCTTTTTTGCTTTGAAATGGTGTGGATTTAATCTATTTTATATATCTGCTCACGAATTTGATTAATCTCTTCGGATAACTTTTCATCGTCTAATAAGTTTTTGGAGATTTTTTCAAAAGCATGGATTGCTGTTGTGTGATCCCTTCCTCCTAATTTCTCTCCAATACCTGGATAGGAAAATTGTAATTCGTGTCTCATGAGGTACATAGCAATTTGTCTTGGCCTAACAACTTCTTTTTTTCTATTTTTCAAAATTAAATCATCCAGGGTTATATCATAAAAGGAGGAAACAGTTTTTAATATTTGCTTATAGGTAATGCCTTTTTTCTTTCCGCTTGAAATTAATTCTGATAGTTGGTTTATGGCAAAATCCAAGGTTATTTCTTTTTTGGTGAGTTGCGCTGAAACAATGAGTCGGTTTAGGGCACCTTCTAGTTCGCGAATATTGTTTGTGATGTTTGTTGCGATGAAGTTTAGTGCTTCTTGGCTGATTTCCAGATTTTCATCAAGCACCTTTTTTTGTAAAATAGCCAATCTTGTTTCTAGGTCTGGCTTTGAGACATCAGCAATCATTCCACCTTCGAAGCGAGAGCGTAATCTTTCCTCGAGAATTTGAATTGCCTTAGGGGGTCGATCACTACTAAGCACTATTTGTTTATTGAGTTGATATAGATAGTTGAAGATATGGAAAAATTCTTCTTGAGTTTTTTCTTTGCCTGAGATGAATTGGATATCATCGATAATTAGGATGTCAATTTTTTGATAATATTCTTTAAATTCATTGATTTTTTGTTCTTGCAGGGAGTTTATGAGCTCAGACGTGAATCTTTCGGAAGTGATATATTTTACCTTAAAGGAGTGGTCTTTTCTTAGGATTTCATTGCCAATCGATTGGATTAGGTGAGTTTTTCCCAATCCTACGCCACCATAAATGAATAGGGGGTTATATATTTTTCCCAGATTTTGTGAGACGGCAATGCAAGCGGCGTGTGCTAGTTCATTATTTCCGCCAACAATAAATTTTTCAAAAGTATATTTAGGGTTAAGATTGTTTTCTAGATTGACAGAAAATGTTTTTTTCTCGAGATTTTTTTGGTTGTAATTTTTTGGAGCGACAATTGCATCAACCATTGACTCTCTTCTTTGGGGGGCTTGATTTTCTTTTGGCGTTGCTATGACGCATGAGACCGTCTTTATATTCGGCTGAATATTTTTTAGCGCCTTTAGTATGTAGGCATTGTATTTGTTTTCTAGCCATTCTTTTGCAAAACCGTTTGGGACACTAATTATAACAATACCTTCTTCATTGGAAACAACCTTGGTGTTTTTGAACCAGGTAATGAAATTGGCCTTGGAAATAAAAAGCTCTATTTCGCTAAGGGCTGTTTGCCAAAGTTCTTCATTGAGCATTCATTTATAAAAAGGATTAATGATTTTGCACAGCTAGAGGCTTGTATTTGGTGGGAGTTACTTTTTTAGTATTGAAAAAAGTATAGCACAGGAGAAAAAAAGTCAATAATTGGAAATAGTGAGGAAACTGTTAATAAGCTGTGAATATATTAAAGTTAATATAGGGCACATGAAAAAGCAAGTGTTTGGGGCCTTTTACGGGATCGGGCTATCTGCTTTTGGCCTATATTGAATGGGACTTTGGGTTTTTGCCAAAAAGGGCTTTCTAATTGACTTTTGATTAAATAATTGGTAAACTTTCAATTGGTTAGCTATAAATAATTTAACTTAAGAAAAAATGAGCGTAACATATAAGCCAAAGAGCATTAAAAGGAAGAGGAGCCATGGGTTTATCGAAAGAAATAGCTCGGCTTCTGGCCGTAATGTGCTAAAAGCAAGAAGAAGGAAGGGTCGCGCAAAGCTGACGACTGTTTAGGTTTTTTAACTTTTCAAGATCGGACAATGTTGCCACAAAGAAACAGAATTAGGAAAAATGCTGATTTTGGGTTAGTTTGTCGCCAAGGAAGAGCCCTTTTTTGTGGTAAGTTGATTCTGAAGACAAGGAGAAGCGATCTAGATGTGGTTAGATTGGGGATATCTGTTGGTATTAGCTATTCCCCAAAGGCAGTTGTGCGAAATCGAGCAAAGCGTCAAATAAGGGAGTTTTTTAGTAAGAATCTGCAAAAAATTCAACCTTCTTGGGATGTTGTGGTAATTGTACAAAAAGGTTGGGGTGAGAGCGGATATCCGCTTTCAGAGCTAGGAGAGTGCTTAGCTAAGTGTGGTTTAATTAAAAATATATCTCCAACAACTAATATAAAGTAGTTGGAGCAAACACAAAATGGCATTTCTATTTAACGAATTTGTTTATCGTCCAATCTACAATCTATTGATTTTTATATATAACTTTTTGCCTTTGCATGATTTTGGTGTCGCTATAGTATTAGTTACTGTGATAATTAAATTTTTGCTCATTCCCCTTAGTAGAAAACAAATAGAGTCTCAGAAGAAGATGCAGGAGTTGCAGCCTAGAATAAAGGAGCTTCAGGATAAATATAAAAATGACAAGGAGAAGCAAAGTCGAGCACTTATGGAATTTTATAAGGAAAATAAGGCTAATCCTTTTTCCGGCTGCCTCCCTATGATTTTTCAGTTAGTCTTTCTAATCGCTATTTATCGTGTTTTATTTAATATTTCAAATAATGGACTGATGGTTAATGGGAGCGATTTGTATGCCTTTATTCAAAATCCAGGCCAAATAAATCATCTTTTCTTGGGACTGATTGACCTTTCGAGTATTGTGGATTTTAAAAATTTTAGTGCTGCGAACATTGCCCATATTATTCTGGTAATCTTGGCCGCGGGTGCTCAATATATCCAAACAAAAATGCTCATGGCCACAAAAGAGAAAAAAACTGCTAGTGAGGGAAAAAAGGATGACAAGGAGCCTGATTTTGCTCAAGTGATGTCAAAACAAATGTTGTATCTGGCCCCAGTAATGACTCTTTTTATCGGGATAAAGTTTCCAGCTGGACTTGCGCTTTATTGGCTTGTCTCAACGCTATTTATGATTACTCAACAGGAATATTTAGAAAAGAAAAAAATGAGAATGACGAAGGGCGCGTAGTTTCAATTTTTGGATAATTATAAATTTAAATAAGCCCATCTTGACCTTTTATTCTATTGATCGAAGATTAAAGATAGAAAGGGGTGGGTATATTAAATAATATGGAACAGGAAAATGTGGAGCAGGAAATCGTTGCAATTGTTAAGGGGTTGATTTCTAAGATGGGGTTTGTCTCAAGCATAGAAATGAAAAAAGCAGAAGAGGATGAGGATGTGATTATCTGTAATATTAAAACTGAAGACTCGAGCTTTTTAATTGGTCAATATGGGCTAAATCTTCAATCATTGCAACATATTGCAAGAGTGATAATAAGAAAAAAAATTATTCAACCTGTAAATTTTATTTTAGATGTTAATTCTTATCGTCAGGAAAAGAAGGACTCGGTTGTGCGTTTGGCGAGAAATTTAGCAGAAGAGGTTATTAGTGGAAAGAGCGAAATCGTTATGCGACCAATGACTGCATATGAGAGAAGGATTGTGCATATGGAATTGTCGAAAAATGACCGGATTAAAACGGAAAGTATCGGCGAAGGTGAATCACGTCGAATCGTGATTAAGCCAATCGAAATAGTCTAACTGCAATCAATTTTAGGGCCTACTGGATCGTTATTGGTTTTTGCTTGTTATTAATTTGAGAAGTAGCTAAGGTATCTTTTATGGTTATTGCCAGGAAAATAGCCTACAATGTGCTAGTGAGTAGTATCTCTAAGATACTGTCAACCGCACTCGCGCTTGCCTCTATTGGTTTTATTACGCGATATTTAGGCAAAGAGGGTTTTGGTGATTATGCTACCATTTTGGCTTTCTTGTCTTTCTTTTCTGCCGTTTCTGACTTGGGTCTCTATCAATTCTCTACAAGGGAGATATCTCGTCCTGGTGCTAATGTGAACGAAATAATGGGAAATGCCTTCTCTTTGAGAGTTATTTCATCCTTGGTTATATTTTTGTTTTCTTTCGTGCTTATTCTTTTCTTGCCATATTCGCAGGAAGTGAAATACGGCGTCGTTATTATTGCGGCGTCCTTTGTTTTTTCTTCAGGCTATCAGATCCTAAATGGCGTCTTTCAAAAGAATTTGGCTATGGATAAAGTGGCTGTTTCAGAACTTTTGGGTAAAATTGTGCAACTGGCTGTGATAATTTTGGCTGTTAAGCTGAAATTGAGCTTTTCTTGGATTATAGCCTCCTTACTTTTTAATATGCTCGTTAGTTTTATTTTGGTATATTTTTGGTCTAAGAAATACGTCAAACTGGGATTTAGGTTTGATTTTAGCTACTGGAAGCGTTTTTTGACAGAATCCTATCCTATTGGTGTCATGGCGATCGTGGTTTTTATCTATTTCAAGATTGATACAATTCTCCTCTCGATTATCAAAAGTAGTGCCGAAGTCGGAATTTATAACGTAGCTTATAAGGTCTTGGAAAATATCTCATTTTTTCCGGCGATGATTGTTGGGCTTATTTTCCCCATTATCTCTGAGCATATTTTTAGCAATAAGGGCAATTTTTCTGACATAGCCAATAAAACCTTCAAAGTGTTTATTTTGCTTGTGGTGCCCCTGATTGTTGGGACACTATTCCTTTCTAATGGACTTATCTATTTAATTGGTGGCGCTGGATTTGATGAGTCGGCGCTGGTTCTTCGTATACTTGTTTTTGCTTTGGCTGCAATATTTTTTAGTAATTTTTTCAATGCTATTTTAGTTGCTGGCAATCTTCAGAAGAAGTTGATGTTTGTATTGTCTGCAGCGGCCATTTTCAATGTCTCTGCTAATCTAATCTTTATTCCTATTTTTTCTTATATAGCAGCGGCAATCATATCTATGGCTACGGAGCTTTTTGTTGCGCTAGCTTCAGGTTATCTGGTTTTTAAACAATTAGGCTATGTCCCAAAATCAGAAAAAGTTGGCAGAATCCTTTTCTCTGGTTTATTGATGGCGATTTATCTATTTATTTTTAGGCACGGAAATTTTTATTTCCTTGGCTTTAGCAGTGCCATTGTTTACATCTTAGCAATCTGGATGTTTCAAGCAGTGGAAACTTCTGAAATAACTAGTATAATAAGCAAAGAGGGAATCAAGGAATATGAAAAGCCAATATCCGAAAATTAATATTGTCGTTTTGAATTATAATGGCAAGAGTTGTCTCAAGAGCTGCTTAGCTAGTCTTTTTTGTGTGGATTATCCAAATTTTGAAGTTGTTGTGGTGGATAATAATTCGGGAGACGGCTCTCTCGAATCAGCAAGACTTGATTTCCCAAAAGCAACTTTTATTAAAAATGAGCAAAACCTCGGCTTTTCAGCTGGTAATAATGTGGGGATTAAATATTCCCTAGAAAGAACAGCTGATTTCGTGCTTTTGCTCAATAATGATACGGAGGTAAGGAGGGATTTTTTAAAGCAATTAGTCGTAAGCGCCTTGGAAAATGAGAAGGCTGGCCTTTTTAGTCCACAGATTTTTTCCGAGAACAATAAAGATATCTGGTTTTCTGGGGGGAAGATTGACTGGCTGCGCATGAAAAGTTTTCACGGCACTGAAGAATTAAAGTATGATTCTGTTAGTTCTGATTTTATTTCCGGTTGCGCTATGCTGATTAGGGCTGAAGTTTTTGCCAAAATTGGATTACTAGATGAGGATTTCTTTTTGTATTGGGAAGATGTTGATTTCAGCGTAAGAGCAAAAAGAGCCGGCTATTCGCTTGTAGTGGTGGCAAATTCACATATTTGTCATTTGGAAAAAAGTGAGATAAATAGGCCTAAGAAGGTCTACTGGCTCGTTCTTTCTGGTTTATTATTTTTTAAAAAAAACACGCCAGCGCACCTTAGCTTGCGAGTTTTTATCTATACCATCTTGCGTAGAATGAAAAATTGGAATGACGTGCGCAGGAATAGAACAGAAATGAATCTCTCTGTGCAACGGGCGTATTGGGATTTTAAGAATGTGAAATGCGAAAAGTAAAACTTTCAATAATAATTGTCAACTATAGGTGTCGGGCCTATCTAGATAGGTGTTTGGCTTCTATTTTTGCAAAAAATGATTTAGAGGTAGTAATAGAGGTTATTGTGGTTAATAATGGCGTAGCGGCTGAAATGGAGGGTTTGGCGACATTGTATCCCGAGGTAAAAATTCTGCAATGCGTAGCAAATAAGGGATTTGGAAATGCAAATAATCTGGGAGTGGGTGTGGCTACTGGGGAGCTCCTTTTTTTCCTCAATCCTGATGCTGAAATTATCTCTCAAGATTTTTCTGAAATTATGCAGGCATTTGAGAAAGATCCAGAAATGGGCATCTTAGGTTCCCGTCTAGTGTTACCAGATGGAAATGTTCAACCATGGATTGCGGGAACCAAAGTTAGTCTTTGGAATATTCTGGCGAATAACTTAAATTGCGTTAGGGATAGTCGTCATTGGCAGAGCGAAAGGCCGGTTGAAGTTTTTTGGGTTGCTGGAACTGCCTTGTTTATTCCAAAAAAGCTATTTTTAAGGCTTAGGGGGTTTGACTCGAATTTTTTTATGTATTTTGAGGACGTCGATCTTTGTTGTCGTATGCATTTTCTTGATAAGAAAGTTGTGTATTTTCCTGGTTTTTCAGTGCTGCATCATGGCGGAAAAAGCTTTTTGTTGAAAAAAAATCAAAAGAAAAATTATTATCTTTCACAGGATTACTATTTCAGAAAGCATTTGGGATTATTCCAGACAGTGCTTTTGAAATTTTTGAGATTATTTAGTTTTTGATTATTTTCAGGACTTACGCGTTTTAAGAATTGTTTTTGGTAAACGCGTAAGTCATAATTTTATAGCCTATATGTTAACTGGATTGTTGTTAATTTTTTGTTGCTACCTGCCTTTTCAGTTTGCGCTAAATCCAAGTGCTGGCGTGGATTTGGCAAGTTCGCGGGTTTTTATTCTTTTGCTTTTTTTTGTGTGGCTCATGGAGAGCCTTAGGCGGCGGACGTTTTTTGTGAAAAGTAGTAAGCTCAATTTTTTTCTTGTAAGCTTCCTGTTTTTTAACCTTTTTTCCTTGGTTGTCTCCCAAAATAGCGGCTGGTCGATGAGAAAGCTATTGTTTTTGTTTTCAGTTTTCCCGCTTTATTTTGTGGTTGCGGATTTGATTGATACGCGGGAAAAAATGGAAAGACTGGTTAAATATCTTGTTTTTGGTGGATTTTTTGTTGCGATTGTGGGCATTTTTCAATTTGTATTGCAGTTTGCGATCGGGCTTAATGGGACACATGGATTTTGGGCGAATTACATTTCCCCGCTTTTTTTGGGCGAGAATGTGACAGCTGCGGTGCTCAAAAATCCTAGTTGGCTAGTGAATATTTCTGGGGAGACATATTTGCGTGCCATTGCGACATTTCCTGATCCTCATATGTTTTCATTTTTTCTAGGGATGCTCTTGCCTCTTGCTTTTGGACTATTTTTAAAACTAAACCGAAGGATTTATTTGGTGGTTTTTTTTACGGTGCTTTTAGCAGATCTCCTTACTTTCTCGCGAGGTGGTTATCTTGGCTTATTTGCTGGAGCGATGGCCGCATTTTTTTTGTTATGGCATAAATTAAGAAAAGATTATAGGCTAAAAATAGTAATTCTTGCCATTTCGGTGGGTATTCTTCTGCTAATTCCTGGTCCACTTTCAGAAAGATTTTTTTCTAGTTTTGACTTTCAAGAGGGCTCTAATCAAGGCAGGATTGAAACTTGGAAAAAAGCTAGTGAGGTTATTGTGAGTCATCCACTTATTGGTGTGGGGATTGGGAATTATCCATTGGAAATTAGTGCGACTGCCAATTATCGAGATCCGATTTATGCGCATAGCAATTACTTGGACATCGCAGCGGAAACCGGCCTTTTTAGTCTTATTTTATGGTTAGGTTTCTCGGTTTCATTACTGCTGGTTTTTATCGTTAAATCAAAAGATATCCTATTTTTCTGCGCAGCGTTAAGTGTCATTATTTTTTCCGCTCATTCGCTCGTGGAGACGTCGCTATATTCGCCAGTTGTTTTGCCGTTATTTTTGATTATTGCAGGCCTTAGTCGCCTAGCTCAAGTAGATGAAAAAACTATTTAATCTGGAGAATTTAATTTACCTGACTATTTTGGCGCTACCAACCTATCTTTTGCGCTTTAATATCGTGGGCTTTCCGACAAATGTCCTGGATTGGCTGATTTTTGCATGCGTCGTTATCTGGATCTTAGCAAGCTATAAAAAGAATGATTTACAGCGAGATATTTTGAAATTTAAACCAATTATCATGGCTATTGGGGTGATTTTTATTGGTTTAGTTGCTTCGATTTTAGTGGCAAAAAATTACACAATGGGGCTTGGGATTATTAAGAGTTGGTTTGTGCTCCCTATTCTATTTTTAGTAGTTATTCGTTCAGTGATTATGGAGGATAAGCTTAAAAATGTTTTTTTTGCGTATTATTTATCTGCTTTTGTCGTTGCACTGATTTCTCTTGGTTTTTTTATATTAGGCCTTAAGACATATGATATGCGACTTGAGGGCTTTTTTAATTCTCCTAATTACTTGGCAATGTATTTGGCACCGGCATTTTTTATTGGCTATGGATTGTTCGCAGAAGCAAGTTCCAAAAGAAAGATATTTTTTGGATTGTCTGGCTCGGCTATTTTTTTGGCGCTATATTTGACATGCTCATATTCAAGTTGGATTGCAGTTGTGGCTGTGTTTTTGTTTTTACTAGCAGTTAAATCAAGGAAGAATATGAAAAGAGGGTCAGCCGTTTTATTTTTATTCGCTATCCTACTTCTTTCTCAAGTGGAAAAAAATAAGTTTGCCGACTTGATTAGTGGCAATGGCAGATCTTCCATTTCCTCTCGAGTGATGATTTGGCATTCGGCTGAAAAAATACTTGAAAGTAATTGGTTTTTGGGGATTGGCGCTGGTAACTTTCAAAAAGAATATTTAGCCTATCAAAAATATTTCCCACCATACTTAGAATGGGCGGTGCCACATCCTCACAATGTCTATTTGGCATTTTGGCTTTATGGTGGCATATTTGGATTATTGGGGTTCTTGTCTTTAGTTTATTTTTGGTTCTATTGTCTTTCTAAATCACAAAAAAATCCCAACCTAAAACTGATTGGGCTGGGAATTATGGGCTATATTCTTGTGCATGGCCTAGTTGATACTACTTATTTCAAGAATGATCTAGCTGTGATTTTTTGGCTTTTATTTGCTTTGTTGTGATTTTTTATTTTTCAATTTCTATATGACTTGCGCGTTTACCAAAAACAATCTTTAAAGCGCGTGGCTATTTAGAGCTTATTTTTGTTTGGTTTAAACCCTAAAATTACTAAAGTTTTCCAGATCAACCTTGGCTATAGAAAAGCTTGTTCTTGGCAAGCACGTAAGTCCTGCTCTGGCTAGAGAGTCAGTCGATAAAGCTTTCCATCTGTTCTGTTTGTGAAAAAGAGGATGCTCTCATCAGTATTTAAAAATAAATTAGTGGCGTCATATTCTCCGCTAATTTTATCTAACTCAATTATTCTGTTTTTTTCTCCCGTTACAGTGTTGATTTTCCAAAAAGTATCGGCAGTATGGAATTTTTCCTGATCATAATCATTGGGCATGATGGCGGACGGTGGAACTTTACCTGGCATTGTGCAAAAGAGGTTTGTATTGTCTTTCAGCCAAACGCATTTGGAAGCAAGTGTCGGCAAGTCGAGATTTTTGAATTCGCCACCATTGGAATTGATGATTGAAAGTTGAATTTTTGTTCCACCCTTGGCGTCAGAGTGGCTGACAATAGCGGATGTTCCGTTGTGGTTCCAGAGATAATCAGCCCCAAAATTGCCCTTAAGGAGAATTTTTTCTTCTCCTCCCACCACGGGGACAGATTTGAGAATTGTCTCAAAGAATGCATCTGGCTTATTCCAAAAAGAAACAAGACTGCTTTGAGGGATTTGAGCGATTGAAATATTGCGAAAGTCGATATCGGCCAACTTGACCCAATTTGTTCCATCAGGATCGGAAATACTCAAGGTCCTTTTCTTTGTGGCGGTTTCGTAGTATTTATAGAAAATGCGATTGCCACTATTTTGCCAAGCAATTTCATCGACATTATCCTTGATTGGTATGCTTTTTAATTCGATATGGTCGTAGTAATAGAATTTTGTTTTTCCGGCGGTTGTGAGCTCGGTAATCACCTTATTTTTGTCTGGTGACCAAATTACATCGGTTAGTCCGATTAATTCCTTGTCAGAAAAAACTCTTTTCCCATTTCCATTAAAGTCAATCTGATAGACTCGGCCACTATTTTTGGCGTAATATTTGATCGCGGCGGTGTCTTTGGCAAGCGTTGGCGCTAGCACTGGCTCATCGGAAATTGCAGTTATGGGGGTGGTGCTGACTTTCGGTGGAACTTTCGGGATGACGACTTCTGGTGCCTTTTTTTCTTCCACAGGAATTTCTTCGGTGGGACCTTTGAAGGCGAAATTATATATGCCAAAGAAAAGCATGGTAATGCAAAATAGCGTCAATGAAAAAATGAATATTTTCTTACTAATAGACATGCGGATTGTGAATTTTAATTATTCATGCAAGCAGTTGTGCTGATGTGGATGTGATTGGCAGAAGCCGCCTCATTTTTTTTGTAACCGGCGCCGCATTCTGTTGCGGCCGAAAGAATAGCATTCGCATCTAAGTTTCTGGTAGAAATGTCAACTGCCTCAGATTTTCCACCAGCTGTCCCTCCATAGTGGCAGGAACTTTTTGCGTGAGCGCATGGTGGTTTTGAATAACTAGTGGTGCAGGTGGATAATCCTGCGCTATCAGAAATAGAATTGATTGTCATGCTGGCACCGAGTTTGCTTTTTAGACACATCATTAGGGTTTGGAGCTCGGTTGAGGCATCTCCAGCATCACATTGGGCCTTAATGCCGGATTGATAATTGAAATTTGCGCAATCAAAATTTGTGGCAAGTGGTTCTGCTGCAACGCCTCCTTGTCCTGTTGTCGTGGCGCCGGTTGATGAGCTGACCGTGGAGCATGTGAACGTATACCAGTTCTCACTATCCAGTCCCAGGTTATAATTACCGGATGATTTTTCTTTGGCGGAAAACACCCAAAGCGTAGCGTTGACAATGAGCCAAGCTCCTAGCATTAAAGCGAAGCCGATGATCGCGCTCGTGACAAAGCTCTTAGCTTGTTTTATGAATGTTGGGTCGCCTGATGAGACGACATACATGACGCCAGCAATTGAAATTGCTGTAATAGAAAGCGCGATTAGAATGCCCATTCCCCATTGGATTAGGCCTTGAGTTCCAACAATCAGATGGCACAGCGTACACGGGTCATTTGATCCGAGTCCGCAAGGCACGAGACCGCTGGCAGCGCTTGCATTTGACGCAGTCAATAGAAATCCAAAAACAGCAATAATAATAAAAATATTACTTTTCATGTTTAGGTTCATTGTATTGTGTAAATAAATTAGGGATTCTTGCACTTATTGTAATAATTGAGTACGGTAGCTGTTCTCGCTGGCACTACGCAATATCCACCACAGTCTTTGGGGCAGTCCCATTTCTCATATTTATTGCCGTAGCTATTTTTCATCTCGTCGCCACAACTTCCGCTCCAGGCCAAGGCGCCTGGACCGCCATTATATCCAGCATACATATCGTGAATGACTTGTTCTGGTGGACTTGGTCTATTGGGCACATAATTGTGTTTTAGGTAGTACGCTCCACATTCGACAGCTTTTTTGGGGTCTGTTTCGAGATCACTGCAACTTGGTGCGCCCGGGCATCCACTGGCTCTGGTTTGCATGGCGCCGCAATCCTGGCCACCATTAGTTCTAGATGGTTGTTGGTTGCAACTTGATTCTTTGGCTGTGACAGCTTCCAGGAGACATGCGTCAAGACCGCTCGAGCTTGCTACTGAAGAAAAAATATCCTTCCATTTCGAGTCAGTGCAGGTTGTTGGCAATGGCGAATCAATAGTTGGATATGTGCCGTCGTAGCTCCTGGCCGCATCATCGATCATTTGATTGACGCCTTTGATATCGAGCAGATTAGGATTGATTGTGTAAAGAAGGACATAGGAAGTTAGCGCGAGAATCACACCAGCAATAGCATCAAAGATGATTTCTTTGGCTTTTCCTGTCGTGCTAGTGTTCCCAGCGCTTGTTATGTACATGAAGGCGCCGATAGAAATCATGAGCATAGCCGATATGCCAACGGTCCAGAGGCCAAATTTGTAAACCGCTAAGATATAGGCCTCATATGAAGCTGGTCTGCTAAAGCCGGGAATTTCTTCCATTGGGGTGTAGTTGAAGTTCTTGGTATCAGTAACGGCGTAGGAAAATTTGGGCAAGCAAATTAGTAAGAATAAAAGCAGAAATAAAAGACAGAGTTTTTGTTTTAATTTAAAATTCATCAGTTTTTGTTTTAGGTAAGATATGAAAAATAATTTTTAACGCAAGAATGATTGCCGATCCTGAAAGTGCAATGCGGAAAAGAAAGGCGATGTAGCTGGGGATTCCAGAAGAAACTGTGGCAAATATTTTTCTTGTTGGGCTGTCTTTCAGAACAAGTGGTCCCGTGCTGACCATCTCAATTTCAATATTATCAGCTAGTTTCTTTTCATAGAATTCATTATAGGTCGTATTCCAATATTTGTTAAGCACTTGTTTGTTTGCGGTGGTTGTGGCGAATGTTGTGGAAAATGAAATGAGATAAACTTCACCATTATCTTTTGGGGGAAGGATTATTTTTCCGTAATTATTAAGATCAATACTATAACCATATTCTCTGAAATTATCAATTGTAATTACTTTTCCATCAACGTTCCATTGGTAGCTATAGTCATCAGCAACTATTACTTTTGGAGTAGTTGTCCCATAAAATTTGGGGGCAATTTCAATATTGCTTCCTGTTAGTGCTTGAAATTTTGTGTCGCTACGATCTTTATATAGGGTGCCTTTAATGTCTTGGTAGTTTCCCAAGAATAGTCCAAGGCAAGTGTCGGTTGTGCCGCCAACTTGTGCCACGGGAATGATTTGCACTTCAGGCACATAGACCTTAAACACTCTGGCGAGGTCTAGCTTTTCACCCGTTGTTTTATTTAACGCTGATAGTGTGACGTTGTATTGGCTTCCGGGTTCTTTTAAGATTGGAAAATACGTCCGTGAAGTTGCCATTCCCGTGGTTGAATCAACACACCCATCAAACTTATTGATTGTTGAATCAGTTGGGTCCGGTGGGCATATTTGGGTTTTTCCGTCGATCGTCCAAAGGATATCTTTGAAGTCGTCTGCATTATCAATTTCAAGCGCGATTAGCTCATCTTTGGCTACTTCGCAAGTTGATTGGGGTGTTTTAATGGTTGGATCAGCGGGGTCTTCAAAGAGACATCTTTCCTGAATTGGTGTGCTGGATATTTCATCTGCAAGTTTGATGTAGGGAGGTGATGATAGGTCAGTTGATTTAAAATATGCGCCAGCTGTGTAGACCTTAATTCTTTCATCCGAAGAAAAAATTGGAACAACGACGTTAGCGTGTCCCTCTCTTTCTCCTCCTGTTACAGTGTCTTTTGCTGTTACCATTACTTTTAAATATTTTTTAGGACTGGTAAAGTTCAGATTAAATTTGAGCGTATCTATCCCAAGTCCTGATGTTTGCGTGGCGCCATCTAGGTCGGTTTTTGTAAGGGCTGCTCCCCAGCTGTCTGGATTTGGTTCGTTACTTGCGAAGACTTCCCATGTGTAATTTAGATAGGAGATGTTTGTTGCGTTAGCGGCTGAGGCGGTGAAAGACAGTTCGTCACCATTTTTATTAGTACTAGGATCGTTAATGGGATTTTCTGGCGTGTATTTCAGTGAAAGATCGAGCTTTTCAGTTGCGCCTCCACCTTCTGATGGTGCGACGAGATTAGAGATAAGACAGTCGTTCAAGTCTTGAACGGTCATCTCGGTCATGTTGATTGGATTGTTTGGATCACTGATTGCGTCTGACCCGACGCATACATAGCCATCGAGACTTCCGCCTGACTCAGCAAGGCTCGATGGGCAAGTGGAAGATAGAGTGGTTTCGTTAAGCACAGGGTTAGTTAGGAGAAGATCTGGATCTGTTCCGACGTAAGTAACTGTAGTTAGTGTTGTCGTTTTTGTCCTAATGTCAGCATTATCATTAACTTGCGTTCCTGGGACAATATCTTCGACAACTGTAATGGTTACGGTTGTGGTGTAGTCAGTTGCTGCGTAGGGAACAGGAGGAACGCCTGGCGTGGTGGAATGATCTGCTTTTGTGTTTGTGTACGTCGTTGGACCGGTTGTCGTGGTTTTCGGATAGCCACCGGTGCTGCCTTTGTCGGGATCGATTTCGCATTTATTCTTGCTAAAGGCCCACATCGTTTTATATGAGGCGTCTTGATATTGCGTTGGCTCTACAGATGATCCTTCGACAGCAACGCCAACCATGTCACCTTCGGTATAGGTAAAGGTAAATATATTCTCTCCTAGCCCAGCAACATTGGCTTCATCGGTGTTTCCTGTCCCGGCAGTATCGTTATTATTAGGATTGGTATGCCAAAACTCTTCTTCACTTGCACCAAAAGTCCCATCTCCCGTTGTGTCTCCATTATTTGTTTGAGGAAACAGGTGCCCATCTTTTGTGTCATCACAACCTCCGAGCTCAAACTCATCGCCAGAATTAACATCATGAATATAGCAATGGGGATTTTCTTTTCCTCTTTGGTCATCACCGCCATGAGCGGAGGAATATCCGTCGTTATCGCTATGGCTAGAGTATGGAGAGGGGGTTTGGTCCCAGAGATAATCATTATTAACCAAAATGCGAGTAGCTTTGATTTTATAATCCTTAATATTGACACTGCCATCATTATTGAGGTCGCACATGGCCTTGTCAGCTGCTGTGGGGCTATCACAGCGCTTGCTTCTAATGTACCAGGTGAAATAAAGATCTTCTGTGGTATTAATGAAATAAGTCGGCATAGCGGTAACGGCAACCTTTTCTCCCGGCACAGGATTAGCTGGGTCGAAAGTTAAAGAAACTTGTGGTGGGTTCTTTTTTCGCCTAGATACGTTGACGGTTTTGATGGTATTTTGCAGTTCACTCTTATCAACACCGAGATCTTCAAATACATCGTCCATCATCTGAACTGGATTGGCAATACTAACAATATCAAATCCTGCCAGTACTGGGGATATAGCGAAGGAAAAGATATTAATTATGGCAAAAACTGTGAATAGTAGTTTTCTCACTTTAATTTTCATTTGGATAAATAAATAACATACGCATCTAAGATTATTATAACAAAAATACTCATAAAATACGAATAGAAAAATGATTTTGTTTTATAGGCGAGAAATCCTCCTGTAATTGAAAGGAGAATTAGGGGTGCTGTTTGCCAAGAGATATTTTTAGTAAAGAAAAAGAGTGCAAAAAATAGCCCTGCCTGGATAGCAATGGCTAGTTGTCCAAATTGTTTTTGAAAAATTGAAAGAAGAAAGCCTTGAAAAAAATAGCTGAAAATAAAAATACGAAAATTAATGATGATTAATTCATAAACCAGAAAAAGCCAAAAGCTGTTTTTTAGGTAGTTTTCTAGGACGTAGTCGGACTTAAATTGGGTAAAATTGAGCATTAAATAAAAAAGCAAAAGCGTAAAAACAGTGACGCCAATACTCCAGCGAAGCGATAGCGCGTTATTTTTGAGATTCCAACCAAAATCGGAGAGATTTTTGTTTAGGATTAATTTGATGTAGAGACTCGGAATCAGAACTAAAAAGAATATGTTTTTTGTAATAATTTGGGCAGTATTTTGTGCGGGGAAAAAGGAGCTTGAAAAAAAACAAAATATAGCCACAGCAAAACTAATCAGCAGTTCTTGATTAATAGAAAAAAAACCTTGCTTTGTTTTTGGTATTTTTTGGTGGTAGTGGTACATTTTTTGGTTTTATTAGGCATATGCGCCTGCCATTTGGGCATTTTCCTCTTCCTCCTTCTTTTGTTCTTCTCTGGACACTTTCCTTTCCTGAAGAATGAAAACAAAAATGATGACGGCGGTAACTGTTTCTGTTGGGATGAAATTTAATCCAAAGAAAAATTCAAAACAAGTTCCCGCTGCCAGCACGCCCCATTTCTTAACAGCCTTTCCCACGAGATTCTCCATCTTGGAGCGATGAGTTGAGCTGGCCCCACAAATAAACATTGCGGCCATGATAGTGAATGAGGCCATAAGCGTCAGCGCTGTTCCTATGACAGGAAAAGCGGGAATGACAAGGCAGTCAAGAATATCCTTAGCCATGGCAGCCATTATAGCTACGAGAAAAAATATATCCGTAATTTCAAGTAGTCCAATAATTGAAATGGAGGTGGCAACGTTTTTCGCGATTTTATTGAGTGAATTTTTCGGATTCATTGCGCCAGAATTTCGCCCACTTCTTTCTCTGTTTAGGTTGTTTTTATATTCGGTTTCTTGTGACATATTTATGGCTAAATAAGCTATCGGTTCTATTTCGTGATTGATTGGTTCTTTTTAGTTTTTTAGTCTTCCTCTTCACTGAGCTCTTTTTTGGCTCTTTCAATGTCTAGGAGTTGTGAGGGGTCTGTTGTGATAATCTGGTCCTCTGAATAGGAGGCGATGACTTTGATTGCAACGTGATTGGTTCCGGCAAAGAAGATGCCTTCTCCGACGTTGCTTTCTAGGAGTAAGAATTTTTCCTGATTTGTGAGATAAAAAGTGTCGGAAATCACATCAATTCCAGCGGGAGATTGTTTGAGAAGTAATTGCAAAGAGGAATTGGTCACAATTGCTTTTCCATAGCGAGAAGAAAGAAAGTCATTAACGTCTTGCGTGATTGTTGTGAGGCCGGTGAAATATTTGCGGCAACGCTTAGCTAGGCCAAAAAGAAAGGAAGCGGCGTCTTCATATTTCATCATAACCCAGGCTTCATCAACCAAAACCAAACGCCTCTTCATATTGGTGCGCATTTCGTTCCAGATAAATTGCAAAACAATATACATTGCAACCGGTCGGAGTTCCTCTTCCATGTCGCGGATATTGAAAACGACCAATTGATTGTCTACTCTAATGTTGGTGGCATGATTGAGGAATCCAGCGAAAATGCCTTCTGTATATTTTTCAAGACGAATAGCGAGAACCTCACCGCCATCAAGACTACGCAAGACTTGATAGAGGTCTGACATGGTTGGGAAAGCGTCCTTGCTTAGAGTATTGAAATCCACTTCGGCAGTAATATCTCTAATGCTATAGGTTTCGTGAATAGCACGATCTAAGACAGAGTCTTCCTCTGGGGTGATTGATCCAAGCATGATATGCAGTAGTCCCAGGAGATTAGCAATATTGTTTCGCAAAATATCTTCCGGATCATCATCTTCGCCGACCTTTGGCAGATCAAATGGATTGAGATGATTTGGAGAATTGAGGGATATTTTGATGAAAGTGCCTTCTACAGTATCGCAAAGATGGCGATATTCATTTTCCGGATCAATAATAATCACATCTGTTCCGATCATCATTGAGCGCAAAACTTCAAGCTTAACAGTATAGCTTTTTCCGGCACCGGATTTGGCAAAAACGACCATATTTGCGTTTTCCATTTGAAAACGGTCGAAGATAATTAGGCTGTTATTGTGGCGATTGATGCCATAAAGAATTCCCGCGTTAGAAGAAAGAGTCGATGAGACAAAGGGAAATGTCGTGGAAAGCGGCGAACTGTTCATGTTGGTGCCCACATCTAACTCATCATTGGCAAGCGGTAGTGATGAGTTGAATCCTTGTTCGGACTTGAATACGGCAGGTTTGACGTAGACGAGTTGCGCTTCAAGGATTGCCTCAATCGCTTTTATGCTTTTAGTGACGGCTTGTTCACTGTCGCCGTAAGCTGTGATGTAGAGGGAGAAGCGAAAAAATTTCTCAGTTCCTTGTTGCAACTTATCTCGCAGCTCGTCTATGTCTTGTTGAGCAGTTTCCAAGGAAGGGTCTCTGATGATTCCCTGGCTTTGCTCAATTTGAATTTGTGATTCAACCTGGGTAGCGCTTTTTTTCAGGGTTTTTAGGATATCATAAGTATCAACCGGATGAACAAACATGGAGATGTCAATCGGCATGTCGATGTTTATGATTGGTGAAAACCAATTGCTATGCAGGTAGCGGGGATAGGCAATGATAAAGATGGTTTGAGCGATCGTCTCTCCAATACGGATTGATTTTGGCATAATCTGGATGGCGGCTGGAGCGATGATGTCGTTGAGCTTTGCGAGGCCCTCTTGGTAGTATTTTTCCGACTCTAAAACTTCATCTTGTGGTGGAGATGGTTTTTTTGTTTGAGTTGTGTTTTTCGTATCTTTTTTGGCGAATGGGTTTAACATTTTCTTAAATTAGAAATTTGAATTAAAATCAAAATCACTAAATCTAAAATTATTTAATTTGAGCATTTAAAATTGATTTTAAATTTCAAATTTATAATTTCAAATTTTTTATTTGAGTTCCATTTTTTCCGTATCAATATAGCCCTTGGAATCAAATACTGTTGGGTTATAGGAATTAAACAGGAGTTCGATGAGTTCCTTGGTTTTTAGTGGGACGAGTTTGACGCCAATACCAGAAAGACCGGCCGTTAGATGGTCGACTCTTTGATAGAGTTGACTTTTGTAGGTCTCAAATGTTTCTCTTTTTTCCAAAATACCTCTTTTTGGGTTAATCATATTGGAAAAATTACTGAAAAAGCTTTTTTCCTCATTTTCAATCGGAGAAAACGGTACAATTAGATAAAAAGCTTTATCCATAATGTCAGACATAGAGACTAGCTGTGTGATGAAATTTTTATATTCAGATATTTGCAAGCGCATCAATTCAGTCTTTTGTTGCTTTTCTTTGGTTGTTAGAAACTCAATATAGGTGTCGATGTTTAATTTTCGTGAGCTGATTAGGATTTGTAATGGAAAATCAACTGAATTGAGAAAGTTTTGATATTGACTAATGATGGCTTCTTGTTCGTCTGTGGCTTTGAGGTCAAAATTGATGGCTGAAACGGCAAGTACAACACGCATTGAGCCGTTTTTGAGGACAATAACATCTTCTTTTACCTCTGCTACATCCAAGTATTGTTGCGTCGGCGATGTGGCAGCTTGTTTTGTGAGTTTTTGTGAATAAAGTTTTTCCATAAATTTCCGCGTGTCATCCCCGCGAAGGCGGTGATCCAGGCTCCACAAGGCTATGAATTATACAAAATCGAATTATATTTTTTTCACTTTTTATTATTTCTATCCAGTTTGCATCCATTGCAGTAATTTGTTTTCTTTTTATGTTAAATCCGAGGCACCTGGATTCTCGTCGGAGCTTATACTCGTGAAACGGGTACGGGAATAACACGGGGCAATCAGCGGTTTGTAGTCTAGCGGCCTTGGTGGTCAAGCAGAGCTGAAATGTCAGAGACTTTTTGGGAATCGAACTTCTTCCTGGTGATTATTGGAGTATTGTCTTCTTTTTTAGCAACGGCCCTTTGAACCTTTTCTGGCGTTCGTCTCCAAATATACATTTTTGGACGGATGATGAATGCGATTGAGGAGAGGATGAACTTAATGAGCGGTTGGTTGTAGGGACGATAAAAGGCAAGCGCTCCAAAAACTACTGCGAGAATAAGGGCGGAAACGATGAAGGTTGATTTGTCGAACATTGCATAGCTAAGCAATGCAAGGACCGCACCGGCTGCAACCCAGCCGAGTTGCTTGGCTGTGAGCGGACCGACAATCTTGTCTTCAATATCAATAAATTGTGGGACGTTGAATATCATGAAGCATGAAGCATGAAGCATGAGGCATGAAACAGGCAACAATAGATAGCATGTTCGCTAGTTTTTTTGTTACATGTTTCATGCTGCATGCTGCATGAGTTTATTCTTCTCTTAAGTTTACCACATTTCTTGGCATTGGTCTTGGCGTGGCATAATTAATTCTGGCAACTGGTTTTTGGGCTTGATAGTTGGGTGCGACTGGGCGAGGAATTTCTGGTGGTTTTTCAGTGGAGAGTGTTTGGGGGGAAGAAAATCTGATATTTTCATTCCGGCTTTCATCGGTTTGCACTCTTTTTTCGGGCAAATCCTTTCTCCAAGCACTGATTCTTTCTTCGTCTGATTGGAATCTTTTTTGTGGCTGAGGCAAGATTTCTTTTTGCGGATAGCTTTCTTGTCCCCTTCTGATTTCGGTTGGCTCCAAATCTCTGCGAGCAATATTTTGGTTAATGGCTGGTCTTATTGGGATTTGTGGTGTTTCTTTTCTTTCGGGAGCGATAAATATTATTTGCTTAGTTTTGGTGTTTATTGAGAGTGGATATTTTTCTTCAAAAGATTCGATAATCGTGGTTAGTTTTTCGCGGTCTTGAATAGAAAGCGTGTGTGTATTTTCTCCTTTGAACAAGTAGTTTCCGCGCACAATCGGGTCGTGATTACTGAGTCCAATAGTGAATGTGTAATCAGAGAGCCAATTTTTGATTGACGGCCTAACTGGCTCAGGAAACATTTTAAGTTTGATATGATTGGATGTGATCAGTTGCTCTCCCAGTTCGGGATATTTTTCCAAGGCAGTGTCAATCGGCAGGTTTTCCAATTGAGCTTTATATATTTCCATTTTTTTCATTTCTACCTTTCTCTCTGCTTCTTTTTCCTGTTTCCTTTCTTGGATTTCTGGTTCTAGCTCTAGGACTTTTTGCCAAGCAGCGTCTTCGCTTAGGAGTGGGTTGGCTTTTTTTCTAAGCCATTCTTCTAGTAGATCTTGTGAATCTTTGAAAAAATCTGGATAACGAGCGAAAATTCTTTGGTTTATCTCAAACGAAATACCATAAATTATTTGTTCTGATTGCTTCAACTCCTTGAAAATTAGTGCTGGATAGTCAACTAATTTTAATTCACCAATAAATATAAGAGCAATAGGTCTAGCGATTGCACGAATTTCTTCTTCTTTTAGGGCATACATGAAACAAACTCTTTCAACTTCATATCTTGGAATATCGGATAGTATGAATTCTCTTAAGAGTTTTGGTAATTTATTTCTTTTTTCTATATAGCTATTCATTAGCAGAGTTTAATTTATCGTATATTTAACAAATCAATGTCATGGTCAGCTTTGTATGTATTCTTTCCTCCTGGGCCTGTTGATGGCATCATTCGCGCTGTATTAAGAAGATCGGCTGCTACATTTCCATCCAATTCGTCATTGGTCATTATAGCTTTGAATCTATTTGAATTGAGATTTTCCACAAATTCTGTTCTTTGCGCCTCATCTCTTCCAGGGTCTCCAGTATTGATTCTTTGCATTCTTTTCATAGTGTCTGGTTTTAATCGGCTTATGATGTGTGCTCTTGATGCTTGCCGCATGTCTATCTCTGTTTGATCGGTTATGCTAGGATCTTCAGCTAAAGAGCTGTGGAAGTTTCCAGTTTGGGCAAAGTGGGAAGTATGGACACTTCGAGCTATTCTCAAGTCTCTGTCCATCTGTGCTATTTGCGCATCCCTATCTGCTGTTTGCGGTTGTGTCCTTAATGCCGCGATATTATTTTCTAGCATGCCAGGATCGCCAACATTGTTTGCGGTAGCTCCTAATGATGAAAGCATGTTTCTTTCGTGTGCTGCGCTCTTCTTCCTTAGTTTTTCAAGATCATCATTGGTGATGGCGCTTTCTTTGAAAGCCGTTTCCATGAAGGCTGCATTGCCAAGTGAGTTCGCTCCTAGGTTGTCAGCCTTGAATTTGTTGCTATTTATATATTCAACTGTTCTGGCTTGTCTCTCGGTCGCATTTGTTATGTGCGCAAAGGCAGAAACAGGATCAAAAGCTTTGAGTTTGTTGTTAATTTGATTGAAGACTTGACTTGTTTCTCCAAATTCTTGGCGCATTTTTGCATAAGCAGCTGCGCTTGCTGGGTCGCTCATGTCGAAGGAATTTTGATTAATTAATTCTTCAATTGCAGCTGCGCTTTGGTATTTATTTCCAGATGTCGCAAGGTTGTGCAAATCATTGATGCCCATATTTGCGGTATCCATTCTTTCTGCCTCTTTTTTCTTTCTTGATGCATCATCATTTTCATAGCGCAGCCGAGCATCTCTGCCACCCCAAAGCTTTCCGCGACCCTGGTCGACTTTTCCTCCAGCCCAATTGCCCAATTTTGCTGACCAATCATCTTCCTTGGCTTTTGCCCTTCTCGAGCTGTAAGATTTGTATGCGTTGCTGGCGAATTGCCCTCCACTCGCCCATTTCCCTGCTTTATTTATTGCCTTTGTGCCCATTGCAACCACTGCTCCAGCCCCAGCAATGCCAGATTTTTGAGCTTGAATAATGCCGAGCCAGAGGATGACAATTGGCAAGGAGAAAAAAGATGCATCACGAATTAAATTACTTAACGCTGGTGTGACATCGGCACCTGGAACTTGCGTTAGTGCTATGGTACCCATTTGTATCTGCTGTGAGCTTATGGCGGAAAACATGCGGCTGGCGATGTACAACATGAAAATCATTGTCGGTCCAGAGAAACAATATTTCATGAATTCTTTCCACCAGTCACTGCCAGCGGAAGCAATCGCTGTGCCTGGTACGATTGGTCCAATAAATGCAATTGGTGAAAAAATGATGTAAATTGTGAGTGCAATGGTTCTGATTACCAAGAGAACTGCAATGACGAGTAATGTTACAGCAAAAATGAAGGTAAAAACGATAGCAGAAAGTAGATAGAGGAGGTCTGGCTTAGTTGCAGTGAATATCCCACTGATATGACTATCTTCTATGATTTTCATAAATGAGTTTGTGCCTCCAAGATTTTTAAGAAAGCCAAACATCATCATATTTGATGCGTCAATAATGAAGCGTGCAATTGGATAACTGAAATTAACCAAAAGGGCCATAATAACTAGATTGAGTAGGATTTTTTTGTAATTAAAATTGGAAGGAGCTTGAAAGATGGTTGCAAAGGCGGAAAAGAGGAGCACCATAATGAATGCCACGTTAAAAACATCGCGTACTGTGCGCCATGTTCCATAGACAATATCATTATCCATAACGGCTTTCATATTGTCCGCATTGACAATCCATTTGAAAATAGTTTCTGCCATAGAAAGAAGCAGAGAACAAAATTGAAGGACGGCTTGAAGTAGGAGTTTAACTGCCCATGTGACAGGATTGTCGATAGCTAGAGCACTATGTGGATATAGAAAAACAAACATAAGCACCAAAGACAAAACAGCAAGATAATTTTTTTGTGATCTTGTTAATATTGTTTTTGATATTTTTTGTTTCAATTTCAAGAAAAACAACATAGCTATTTTGTATATAGTGCTCCTGGTCCGTAGGAGTTGACTTTTTTGTTGACTTCTTTGACGGCCTTATCTGTAATCTTGTTCACTTCTTTGTTGATAGTTTTTTCCACTCCACTGATGGTTTTATTGATAACTCCCGTTATTGCCTTCGAAACAGTGGCGGCAACCAACTCTCCGATACTTGTTGCACTGGAAATGGCGAGATTTGGAAGATTTTCCATGTTGGCCTCCATTTCTTTGAACAATATTCCTGGTTTTGCCACCATTCCATCGATTTTTTCACCCAAAAAGCCTTGACCCGAAACACCTTCGGCATAAGCCTGACTTTTTTCATTTTCCAGTTTTGTTGCATATTCTTTGGCCACTGCTGATTCTGCGTTCCAAATTGTGTTTCCGCCATTGCCATCTCCATTGATATAGAGATTCATATTGGCAAGTGTATCACTTTCGAACATGTCTTTTGGATCATCTGGGTAACTAAGCTGCCACTCCTTTGGCTCGAGAATTTCATCTTGGGCCATAGTTTGGATTGTTTCGGCATAATTTACGCTTTCAGCTGAGTCGCCGAGAACTGCCTCTTTTCCAAATCCTTCCCCGGCAATTGTGCTGGCGCCCAAGACAGAATTGCTGGCTTTTTTATAGCTGACGCTGCCTTTGCCAGAAAGAGCGCGACTGACATAGTCATTAGCATAGCGCTGGGCGTTTCTTGTTGGGTTATCAATCAAATAGTCTTCCCAATTGGTGATAAATTTTGCGCCGTTTCCCGAAACGCCTGAAATGAAGCGATCCATTTGCTTGGAAAGCATTTTAATCGCGGCTTGTTTCAATGATCCCATCATCATGCCTTTAATAGAATAGGAGATTTCTTCCGTGGCTTGCTTGAAGATTGCTCCAGGAATGGCGTCCCAAGCAGCAGCTTTTTGTGGAGCAGAAAGAGTAAGAAAAAACAACACAAAAGAAAGCAAGAAAGCTGTGAATTTTTTTGAAAAATAGTTTTTTTGTTTTTTGGAGTTTTCTTGCATTTTTTTTGATATAGACCCCAAAGACACGGAAAATTTAGTGTGTCTTTGTTTTTTTGCTTGCAAAAAGCGTTACATCTCATGTTATGGCGTTGTGGTCTCTGTTGCAGTTGTTGTCGTTGTGTCAATTTTCAATAGTGTTTCTAGCCCGCTCAAATCTTTTGGCGCATCGATGCCATAGCTTTTCAACTTTTTCTGAACGCTTTCATCATAGGTCAGGCCATATTCTGAGAATTTGCTTTGCGCTTCTGTGGAAAAATCGCTAAAAACAGAAATGAATCCTTGTAGCTTGGAAAGATTGGCGATGCTGCTCATTGGGTCGTCTGCTTTTGCTTGAAAAAGCGATCCTAAGCCTTCTGAATATAGTGCGAAGCGCAGCGCCTTAGTGTGAATGTCTACCAAGTCTTCGGGAACTTCCACAGCCTTTAGTTGTTCCACGACTTTTTGCTGGCTAGCAACGAGTTCTTTCAGTCCAGCCGAGCTTTGTGTTGTAACCGCTGTTGTGATTGTTCTTGTGATTTTTGAAATCATATCAGAGGCATCTGGTAGTTTTGTGATTGGTTCTGGTGAGTTGCTAGTGAAGATGTATGCTATAGCAGTTAAGTAGTCAACGCAATCCTCTTTTTTCTTGGCTGTAGCTTTTTCAGTGCTAAGATTGGTGTAGTTTTGTTTTTTTATCTTTATGTCTTTTGGATCAACTTGTGGAAGATCATCTTCTGAGATTGCGCTGGCATCAAGAGCGGGGTTGATTGTTGCTTGCAATTCATCTAGGGAAATCGGAGTGCTGTCGGTAGATGACTTTTCAGCGAGCTCACTTATTTTTTGGGCAATATCTATCGTGAGGTTTTTTTCTGAGGAGTCTCCCAAGACGGCATTGGATTGGTCACTGTCGCCAGCAACGCCGGAAGAATCTGTCTTTGACGCTGTCGCAAATCCGGCGAGCTTGTCACCAGGAGCTTTTTTTGTTGGGTCATAACCGCTGCGTACTTCGGCTCCATCAGAATATCCATCCCCATCGGTATCGGGATTGTTTGGGTTTGTACCATAAACGACCTCTTCTTCATTGGAAAGGCCATCTTGGTCGCTATCAAGAAAAATACTCTTAGTAGAATTGTTTTCTGCGCCAACATAAAAAGCAAAACTGGAGACAATCAGAATTGCGAGAATGAAAAAAGGAAGGCTAATATTTTTTATTTTCATATAGCGAAATTATACCACAATAGTTATCAATCTGTGAAGGGCCAAAATGGATTTTTCGAAATCAAATTTAGTTTCAAAAAGTAGTCGGATATATTTTTTCACATTTGCCATTTATTGGCTTAGATTAATCGACAAAAGAGTGGGCATTTTCGTTTTTCGAAGCCTTTATTTTTTTGGGGTCTTTCTGTATAATTAAAAAAAGAATAAGCGAGCTGAACTCATGAATAAATTGGTGAAATTTATTGATAATGTTTTGGGAAAAAAGATTGACCCGGTTTTTTGGTGTTTGAATTTTTCCGGGATCATCGTCCTTCGTTTATATGTAGACAAATTTATCGCAAAGTCTAACTCTCCCCTGTTTGATCTGGTGATGGATATTCATAACCTACTTTTCTTTTTTCTCTCTTTTGCTCTTGTCTGGATTGTTTTATGCGTAATCCTCAAAAAAAAGCCCTTTGATCTCGCCTATCTCATGCTTTGGGCGTCACTGGCAATTATTTTTCCACCCATTTTTGACCTCATTCGAACCGGAAGCGAAGTGTTTTGGAGTTTCTATCTCATAAGCACTCCAGTTGATTTGTCTTGGCAATACGTGACTATTTTCGGGCATCTTCCTTCTGGCGTGGTATATTTTGGCACAAAAATCACTTTTATTATTGGGATATTGGTGATGACAGCCTTGGTTGGAATGAAGACTCGGAAAGTTTCAAGGACCATTTTTACCGCACTTGGCACATATTCGGCATTATTTTTCATGGCTGCCTTTCCTTCGCTTTGTTATTATTTTTCTTGTTTGATTGAGCGAAAGGCAATTTTATCTCTACATTCATTTGAGATTGTTCAATTTTTTGCCAAAGCTCAATATTTTGGTATTGCGCTTTCCGATCCAGCCTATACCCTGGCCCACAATTTGAATTTGGTTTATTTCCCTCTCAGTCTGGCTATTTTGGTCTATTTCTTTTGGAAGTCAGAGTCAAAAATGTTTTGGGCAGTCATGCGCAATCTTCGTTATCCACAGGTTATCTTCCACGGGGGCTTACTGTTTTTGGGGCTTGGAATAGGACTTATTACATATCCGGAAAATTTTAGTTTGAATTTGTTCTCCTTTTTGGCCGTTGTTGTGATTTTGAGTAGCGTGCTTCTTGCTTGGGAGGCGTCGGTGGTTGTTAATGATATTTTCGATTATCGCGTGGATATGCTTTCTAACCCAGAGAGACCCTTGCAAAGAGGTATTTTTACTTTTAGCCAATATGTGCAATTAGGCGCTATTATGTTTTTTCTTTCGATTATTGGTGGACTATTGGTGCACTACAAGTTTGGAATATTGCTTTTGGTGTACCAAATTATGGCCTGGTTTTATTCAGCGGAACCATTTCGCTTGAAAAGATTTGCACTTATTGCCTCTTTGCTCAGCGCGTTAACGTTGCTTACGGTGTTTTTTTCTGGCTTTATTTTTTTCTCACCAGATCAAACCATTACCAATCTGTCTTGGCGAGTGATTTTTTTGCTAATTATCGCATATACATTTTCATTGCCAATAAAGGATTTCAAGGATATTGAAGGCGACAAAAAAGATGGGGTGTACACTGTTCCGGTGATTTTTGGAGAAGAAAAGGGACGCCTAATTGTGGCGTCAGGGATTTTTATCTCGTTCATGTTAAGCATTTTTTTCCTCAATGAATTTCGGCTTTTCTGGTGGGCGATTTTGTTTGGTAGTGCGGCTTTCCTGATTATGATCAACAAAAAAATCCACCCAAGGCGTGTCTTTTGGTGGATTCTGGCCGTAGTTTCTCTTTATGGCCTTCTAGCGGTGAAGATCATTTTTGTTTAATTTTTTGCCCTATAGAGATTTAGATAAGCTTTTCCAGTCTTCCAGCTGCAATTCCTGCGCCCTTTGATTTGGAGAAATCCCAATTTGTTTTAATTCTTCTTCGATAATAGCTTTTTCTAGTTGCAAGCTACTGGAAAGATTATTAACTAACGTTTTTCTTTTGGCGGAAAATCCCGCCTTGACAATTTTGAAAAATTTCTTTTTTTCTTGTTCGTTGTTTACTGTTTCCTGATTGCTATTTCTTGTGATGCGGATAATAGCACTATCAACCTCTGGCACAGGGAAGAATGCTGTTTTTGGGACAGTAAAAAGCAATTCCGGCGTGGCATAATATTGAACAGACAGGGCAAGAATGCTCAACTTTCCCGCTTTGGCGCAGATGCGCTCGGCCACTTCTTTTTGTACCATGAGGAGCATTTCTGTTGGTGGATATTTGGTTTCCAAAAACAAGCGAATAATCGGCGAAGTGATGTAGTAAGGGATATTGGCAATGACTTTGTATGGATAATTATTAATGTCCGTAGAGACGAGGCATTGCCTCGTCTTGGCTTCAATCAATTCCGGTAAATTAATTTCCAAGATATCAGCATTTATAATCTCCACTTTGTCATTCCCGCGTAGGCGGGAATCCAGTCTCAAGGCCAAGTCCTTGTCGATTTCAATCGCGACCACTTTTTTGGCACGCTTCATTAATCTTTCTGTCAAAACTCCTTCTCCAGGCCCAACTTCAATCACAAAATCAGCCACGCTTAAATTGGCAGACTCGATGATTTTGTCCAAAACAGCAATGTCCCGGAGAAAATTTTGACCTAAGGATTTTTTTGGTTTGGTTGTTGTCATATATTGCTAAGATTATTGGGTGATAGTTAATTTAGCACCTCTTCAACTTTAACGCCAATTACTCCAGCGCCAAGTGAGGCAATTTTGGCGAAAGCGACTTTGTCGAGGTCGATGATGCGGCCTTTGCCTTGGGGGCCGTAGTCGTTGATTTGAACCATGACTGACTTGCCATTAGCAGTGTTGGTCACTCTGGCGTAGCCACCCCTTGGAATGGTGGTGCTGGCGGCAAACAGCCCTCCCTTGAAAGCATACCAAGTCCCCTGACCTTTTTTGGCTGCTCCGGTTTTGACATATGTTCCTTGTGTGATTACTTCCGCCACCGGTTCTTTAGTTATTTTTTTCTCCAAAATGACGCGGGAAACTTCTTTATTATTTTTGTAAGTAATCTTATATTTAACTTCACGGATGCCTTTCTCCCCTGTGATTTCTGTTTTCTTTTCTCTCCAGCTCAATTTACTATCAGTTTTTTCGGTAGTTTTGAAAGCGATATCTTCCGGAATGATCTTTTCTTCCACATTAATGCGAGTAACTGTGATTTCCAAATTGTTTTCTAGGAGGCCATTTATATCTGGGACAGTTTTGTCTAGGCGACCCAATATGATATTGTTTTCTTTTAAGGCCAAGGAGAGGCTATTTGATAAGGTGTGATTTTCAATCTTTTTTCCATCAACCAATATTTTTATTTTTAGTGCTCTGCGGATAGTGATATTTTCTCCTGGTAGAATCACCTGGGATTTGTCAGGGATTAGTTCATCTTGAGCGGAAAGGGCGATCTTTTGTTCCGTAAGAAAGTTATCCACAGTCTGCGCACTCGTATTTAGCCTAGTTTTAAGCCCATTATCAGAAAGAGTGACGGATTTAGTCCTCGACTCAAAAAGTAATTCTCTTTTTGGGGCATGAAAAAAAATGGTCCATAAAACATAGGAGATGGATAGGAAAAGAATAAGCTTAAAAAAGGATTTGATGGGTTTTCTGGGCATTTTTCTTGAAACACGCTCATTCGCTTTTGAATCGATACTGGATGGCCTCAGCGATATGGTTGGTTTGTATATTTTCTGCTTCTTCGAGATCGGCGATTGTTCTTGCGACTTTAATTATGCGAAAATAAGCTCTGGCACTGAGGTAAAATCGAGATAGGGCGTTTTTCATGAGTTCAGCTCCGGCTTCGTCTAGTTGGCAATATTTTTTGATTTGTTCGCTCTCCATTTCTGAATTAGAAATGATCTTTGAATCCAGGAAGCGATCCTTTTGGATTTTGCGGGCTTTTTCAACGCGCTTGCGAATACTATCCGAGCTTTCTTGTTGGCTGTCCTCAGACAGTTTTTCAAATTTTAATCTGGGAACTTCGATGTGAAGATCGATGCGATCAAGGATTGGTCCGGAGATTTTGGCTTGATAGCGGATGATATTCCCCGGGCTACAGGAACAAGCCTTTTCTGGGTCAGTTGCATTTCCGCAGGGACACGGATTCATCGCGGCCACGAGCGTAAAACGAGCGGGAAATTCCAATGTGCCTTGAGCGCGGGAAATTGTGATGATGCCATTTTCAAGTGGTTGGCGAAGGTTTTCAAGGACCGCGCGAGAAAACTCGGAAAACTCATCTAAAAACAGTATACCACGATGAGCAAGACTAATCTCTCCTGGCCTTGGGAATGTTCCGCCACCAACCAAAGAAGCCGCGCTAGCGCTATGGTGAGGTGAACGAAACTGCCTTTTTGTGATGAGGCTATTTTCTTTGGGAAGATAGCCCGCAACTGAAAATATCTTCGTTACTTCTAGCGCTTCTGAAACGGTGAGTCTGGGCAATATTGAAGTCATTGTTTTAGCAAGAAGTGTCTTGCCTGAACCTGGTGGGCCATTAAGAATGATATTGTGCGCGCCTGCCGATGCAATTTCCAATGCTCTTTTAGCGTGCTCTTGGCCTTTGATATTTTTCATGTCATATAGATGATTTTCTTCCTGAAAGAGTTTTTCTAAATCAGTTTTGGGGAATAGATTTATTGCCGATCTATTTTCTAGGTGATCAAGTAATTCTTTGAGATTCGAGACGGCAATGATGTTTAAATTTTCAATAATCGAAGCTTCTTTGGCATTTTCTGATGGAACGAAGAGTGTATTAATGTTTTTTTCTTTGGCGAGTAATGCGACAAGCAGAACTCCCTTCACAGGTCTAATCCTCCCGTCTAAAGAGAGTTCACCAATAAAGAGCTTGTTTGTATGGTCAAAAGAAGTTTGTTTTGTGGCAAGCAGGAATCCGAGTGCAATCGGCAGGTCATACAGAGGGCCGACTTTCGGCAAATCGGCTGGTGCGAGGTTGACCGTGATCCTACCACAGCGATGAGGCGCGATTAACCCGCTATTTTTGATGGCCGAGCTGACGCGATCTTGTGATTCTTTGATTGCGGTGTCTGGCAGTCCCACAATATTAAAGTGGTGCATTCCAGCAGAAAGCGTGTCTACTTCTACTTCGACTAATGCGCTCTTGAGGCCGATAACGGCGGCCGAAAAGACTTTTGCAGACATGAATTTATTTTTTATTTAATTTTATTATTAAAAGAAAAGCTCCCAGGCAAATAAAAATATCAGCTAAATTGAAGATAGGCCAGATTCTTAGATCGATAAAATCAATTACACAACCGAAATATAATCGGTCAAATAGATTGGAAATAGCGCCAGATAGGATTAAAACGAGAGGATAATTTGAAAATTGGTTTAAAATTTCTAATTTCAAATTTAAAATTAAAAAACCAGTAAAAAAAATAATAGCGATAATAAGTCCTAATATTAACCAATGCGGCAGGCTTATTCCAAATGCAATCCCCTTGTTGCAAATATAAAATCCGCCAAAAAAGCGGATTAAATATTTGGTCAATTGGTCGAGTATGATTAAAGAGAGAGCGATCAGGGATAATTCTGCTTTTTTTTTGATTTTTTGGCTAAACAGCATCAATTTTTTTGATTTTAGCATTTAATGCAGGTCTTTGCGCTGGGGTTTGCTTTTAATCTTTCGATGTCAATTTCTTTTTGGCAATTTTCGCAATTTCCATAGGTGCTATTCTCTATTCTGTCTAATGCGCCAATTACATCCTGAAGTTTTTTTTCTAAGGTCATTTCCACTGGAAGATTTTCCGTGTATTCTTCGACTTCTGTTGTGTTGTCTTCGCGATCAGTTCCGATATTGTCGAAAGTGGCTTCATAATCGCCCTTTTCCTTATCAACTGGCCTTGCTATTCTCCCAAGGTTATCTTCTAAATCGGCCCTTTCTTTTAATAAAAGAGCTTTAAGCTCATTTTGAATGTTTTTATCCATATTGAGATTTGGTTAGTTGATTATTTCTCTTACGCTTTTAGCTTAGCAAAAAAACGGGCTATTGTCTATTGTTTTTTAAGTTAGCCTATATAGACTCAATGTGCTTAATTTTTGCTCTTCGAGTGTTTAAGTCAATCCACACGGCAATTATGTCAAAGCGATAACTATGCCCTGTGAGATTATTGAGTTTGAGATAGAAATAGGCAATCTTGTCCAATTTCTGGAGTTTGTGATAGTTGACGTTTTCTTCTGGGTTGGTGTGAAGAAATTTTTGCATTTCCCTTGCCTTTACTTCTACAAAAACAAATTCATCTTTTTTTGTGTCCTTGGCAATAATATCGATTTCTCCCAATTGGCGTCCGTTTGGGTTGGTATAATTAAGCGCGATTATTTCATAGCCTTTGTTTTTGAGAAAGTTGGCGGAAATAGTTTCGCCTAGGTTTCCAAGGGATTTTTTTTGAGTTATTGCCATATTGATATTATAGCAAATGTTTTTTTGAAAACAAAAAAAACACCCTTTCTTTGGTGCCTCTTCGCGCGTGTTTATTATTAATATTCTCCCCGGATTCTCATAAGGTATGGAAACCCAGGGCGTTCGACGCCCAATAAAAAATAAATTTGGCTTAAACGCCCCGAGTGTTTGTCATATACTAACAGGTGGTGCGGAGACATCTTAGCCGGGTGAGTGGCATGAATGTCATAACACGCCTGTATTTTATGTGTATGACGCAAGTTTATCCCCAGTCTAACTTCTTGGGAATGTTGTTTTACCATTCTCTGGTGAATTTTCACCTTTGAATTTAAGGTACAGTCTAGACAATGCTAGTGATTTTTCTTTTTATTTTTATTTTTAAGAAAAATTTTTGGCATGTCCTCTTAGATTAATAACTTATTTATTCTCCTAAGCGGACATACCAATTTTTGTTTTTATTTTGGGGTCTCTGATGTTAGAGATCAGAGCGGCTTCGATGCGATGATCGAAACACTTGAACAGTAAAACAATTTTCAATCGCAGATAGGGGGAAATTGCGATTGAAAATTGTTTTACCGTTCCGACTGGCGAGTTTTTAACGATCAATATATATATTATAGCAGGAAAAAAGTGTTGGGTCAATGCAAAATATGATTTGGCTTAAACGCTGAGTGGTTCGACTTTGGAAAATTCCGAAAAGATTGATGGTTTTATGCTAATTTTATAGAATTATTAAAGTAATTTATTTAATTATCTTTTATCTGAGCCTCAAGTGAGCAGGTAATATTAATTGTTGGTTGTTTTTCCCGTTACTGGTGGAATAGTTTCGGTTTGCCTAGTTGCTGATATGTTATTGAGTCTGTCGATAATTGCTCTCATCGTTAATTTAGTGGTTCCAATTAGAAATTTATTTTTGTAGATCGAATAATCAATTGATAGCATTTCTGGCGAAATTATATTTTGATAACGAATCTTCGCTCCGCCGTATTCACTGCTATTGAATAGCTTCGCTTTATTATAGTTATTGTTGAAAAATAGCGGATTGATTTCATCGGCCATTGCAGCTTCTTCTTGAGCGAGTGCTTTTCCTAGATTGGTGTCGTTTTTTGATTCAACGGCAATGCCAACTTTTGGTCCCGCAAGGTCATTGTACACGAACAGGCTGAAATTATCGCTTAATGACTCCAAGACCAATGGGGAAAGCTTAATGGAGAGTAATTCGGAAAAAGCTTTAAATGTGATGGGCTTATTTTGTGTATCGGTCATGATGAATTCAATCGGTGGCACATATCCTTCTTGTGACACTTGTCCCATCGTTGATTTGATTTTATCTCCAATTAAGGCCCCATTTTCTACTCGGAGATAGTTGGGATTAGTTTCTGAAAATGAAAATGTGGGTTTTGGAGTTGGGATTGGCTTTTCGATGGGCGTTACGATTGGTTGCGTTGGCTCTTCAATTGGTATTATTATTTCTTCTTCTGGTGGATCAGATTTGTTATTAAAAAAGTGAAATCCAGCTGCAGTTAGGGCTATTAGCAATACAACGGAAAGGACTGAGAAGGCCATAAAGCGTCGGTCAATCTGAGTATTGGCGGCGGCTTTTAGATTTGATCCAGCATCCTTTGGATTAGATTTGTTAAATAGATTCGCAGCGTCAAATCTTCCACTTGTTTTCAAGAAAGATTGGCTACTTTCTTTGTCAATTATTTTTGCTCTGGCTGAGTTGTTCTCTAGTTGATTGAATGCTTGAGAGTTTTCGTTCATGGGAACAGAAAATGGACTAGTGCCTTGTTTTGGAGCTGTTGCTTGGGCTCTGTCGGTAATTGTAGCGTTGGGATTTTTTATTTTCTCTAGATCGTCTTGCATCGTGTGAATCGGCGCATCAGCAAAGTTGAAATTGTTTACCGGGCTTGAGCCTGGCTGAGTATTATTTTTTGCGCCTAGTGGATTTTGAGAATCATTTTTTGTTAAGCCGAACATGTTTTTTTATTTTTTATCCCCCATCGCTTTATGTTTATAATTGCAACGCGGAGAGTGTTTTTTATTAAGCTATTTATGTGTTATTAGAATGATTCTGGATATTAAAATCAAAATTTAGAAAATGATCAGAAACAAAACAAACAAAAAAAATAGAAGCGGGAGTTTATCCGCTTCTATTATAAAACATAATTCGATTTTTGACTAATTTTTATTCAGGTTGCTTTGCCATTCTGGCGGATAGGTTAATGCGTCCTTGTGAATCAATCTCTTTCACCTTGACTGCAATGATATCCCCAACGCTTAATACGTCTTCAACTTTTTCGATTCTTCGGTCTGAGATTTCAGAAACATGAATTAATCCCTCTTGTCCTGGGAGAATTTCAGCGAATGCGCCAAAGGCCATGATGCGAGTCACTTTCGCGTTGAAGAGTTCTCCAGCTTTTACTTCATGAGTGAGGTTGTCAATCCATTGTTTCGCTTTTGTAGCGGAAACTTGATCAGGAGAAGTGATAAAAATCATGCCGCTATCCTCAATATCGATTTGTACGCCAGTTTGGTCGATGATTTCATTGATAATCTTTCCACCAGAGCCAATAACGTTTCTGATTTTTTCAGGATTGATTTGCATTGTGATAATCCTTGGGGCATATTGAGACATTTCAACTCGAGGGGCTGGAAGTGTGTCTGTAATCTTTTTTAAAATTTCCATGCGATTTTGGTGGGACTGTGTGAGAACAGCAGAAAGCATTTCCAATGTGACTCCGTCCACTTTCACATCCATTTGCATAGCAGTGATGCCTTTTTCTGTACCAGCTACTTTGAAGTCCATGTCACCGTAGTGATCTTCCAATCCTTGGATGTCAGTGAGGATTTTGAATTTATCATCTTTTCCAACAATAATTCCCATGGCAATGCCAGAAACTGGACGTTTGATTGGTACACCAGCATCCATCAGCGAAAGAGTCGAACCGCAAGTGGAAGCCATTGAAGAGGAGCCGTTGGAAGAGAGAATTTCTGAAACCAAAAGAATTGTGTAGGGAAAATCTTCCTTGGAAGGCAAAACTGGCACGAGCGCTTTTTCAGCTAGAGCTCCATGACCAACCTCACGCCTTCCGGGGCCTCTCATTGGACGGACCTCGCCAACAGAATATGGCGGAAAATTATAGTGATGGATATAGCGTTTTTTCATATCAACCTCCATAGTGTCAATGATTTGTTGATCTCCAGGTGAGCCAAGTGTAGTTACTGTGAGGGCTTGAGTTTCTCCGCGAGTGAAAAGTCCTGTGCCATGAGTTCTTGGCAAAATTCCTGTGCGACACTCAATATGACGGATTTCGTCTAGTCGTCTTGAGTCTGGTCTTAGTTCTTTTTCGAGGATATTTTTGTGCACAATTTCATCAGACACTTCTTCAAAGACAATTTCAGCTACTTCTTTCAATTTGTCCACTTCTTCTGGAAACGTTGCTTTGATATATTCCTTAACTTTGTCTTGAATTGCGCTCATCTTATCTTCAATTACCTTTTTGTCCTTGTCATAAAGGGCTTCGGCAAGATTCTCTGAAAGTAGAATTTCTTTGACCTTAGCTTCAAATTCAGGCGTTCCCGCTACAAGCGCTGGGGCACTTTTAACTTTCCCCACTTCTTTTTGGATTTCCAGGATAAAACCAACAATTTTCTTGATTGCTTCTTGTCCAAAAGTGAAAGCGCGAAGCATTTCTTCTTCGGAAATTTCCATCGCTCCACTTTCAATCATATTAACCTTGTCGATACTACCAGAAATCAAAAGGTCTAATTCTCCTTCTGCCAATTCTCCATTAGTGACTGGGTTAAGTACGAATTCATTATTAGTCTTGCCAACCCTTACAGCTGCGACTGGACCATTCCAAGGAATATTGGAAATAGCAAGCGCTGTTGAAGCGGCAATAATTGCCAGTGTATCTGGATCGTTTTCTCCGTCATAGGAGAGTACGGTAACGATTACTTGCACATCATTTCTCATGCGGTGATTGAAAAGTGGTCGAACTGTGCGATCAACTGCTCGTCCGGAAAGGACAGCATCGTCTGAAGGGCGACCTTCACGCTTAATAAAGCGTGAGCCTTTGATTTTTCCGGCTGCATAATAACGTTCTTCAAAATCTACCATCAGAGGAAAATATCCGCTGATTCGTGAGGCCTTTTTGCTCATAACAGCTGTTGCGAGCACAACTGTGTCACCATAGCGCACGGTGACGGCGCCATTAGCCTGTCCGGCCAACAGGCCAGTCTCAACCTCTAAAATTCGTCCTCCGATTTGGAGTGACCATTTTTTTTGATCCATTCTATTGTTTGAAGTCAAATTGGGCGCTAAGGTTGACCAATAATGTGTGGCGTATGACGATGATTTACGAATTGAGGACCGCAATTGTTGTAGGCCTTAATTCATAAATCCTCATACATTGGCGTATTTGCGCTTTAAAACGGGACTTCTATAAATTATTAACTATTCAAGTCTAGCTTGTTTTGAGGGTTTTAGCAAGTTTTTGGCTAATTTGAGGAAAAATAAAAATCCCCTAGCGGGGTTTTTTATGCGAGTCATCGAAATGTTTTTTAAACAATTCTTGGTGGTGTTTGTATCGCCTGTATTGTTAGTGGTTTTGCTGTTTCGGAAAAAGCTAAATAACCAGGGATTATGAGGTTAATTGGGGAGATAATCATGAGAACACCCAGCCATTCTTGTTTTTCTAGGGTTTTTGAAATCCCCATCCAAACTAAGATATAGGTAATTATATTTGCTAGCGGGACGAAAAACCAAATAATCCACCAGGTCGGTTTTTTGGCAATCTGAAGGGCTAGTAGCATATCGAGAATCGGAATCCAGGCAAACCAAGCATCTGGAGTGTCAGTTTTTTTTGCTATCTTATAATAGCAAATAGACATATAGATATAGTAGGCTAAAAAAAAGATTAACAAGGAAAGAATGATTATTCCGATAATTGGTCCCCCAGCCAATGTTTGTCCATTTGAAATATTTAGTTCGTTCATTTTGGTGGTTACCTCACAGCTCCTTTTTTCGTTTTGGCGGTGTGATGGTGGTTATTGTTTATTGAAAAAAGTTATTTTTCCATCTTCGGATTTTATAGTTTTCCCAATTTTTCTACTTAGCTTATTTCTAAGTAGTAGATACAGCGGGATGCCAATGATAGGGAGGATTAACGCAAGCAATGCAAGCCAAAATTTAAACCTAACATCAAGTCGCCGGCCATCTTCATAAATAGAAAGAGCAAATGACCAGAGGAAAAAATATAATACGGCTTGTAGTAGCCTTCCCTGGATCAGTAGAAAAAAAGACCCCGTGATCATTTGGGTCATGAATAATGATAAGAAGAAAGGGTATCTGAAAAAATTAAAAAAAAGAATGAATAGGCCAAAAAAAACAGGAATGGCTAAATACATACTGTTTTATTGCTAGATTAAATATTTTTTCTTGTTTTCACTTAAGTTGATGAAATTATCCAATTCCTCAACTAACTTGTTGCTCGTTGATTCCATAAAGGCCACTCCTTCAACGCGACAACCAGTTGTTGATTGGATGTATTTTACTAGTGGAATGTAATCGCCATCGCCGGAAACTAATACTATTGCGTCGAGCGTTTTAGACATTTTGATGGCGTCTACAGCAATTCCTACATCCCAATCTCCTTTTTTAGCTCCGCCTGGGAAGATTTGTAGATCCTTGGTTTTGACTTCATAACCAACTTTTTCCAATGCGTCAAAAAACTTTTCTTCTTGGCCTTCGAGAGTTTTGATTCCATAGGCGATGGCGCGGATTAGTTTTCTGTCGCCAACAGCCGATTTCAGAACCTGATCAAAGTTAACTTTTTTTTGATAAAGCACCTTGGCACTGTAATAAAGATTTTGAATGTCCACTAAAACACCAATGCGTTGTTCTTTGTAAATGCTCATAATGTTTTTGTTTATTTGTTAATAAAAAAAGAGGTGTCATCCTGAGCGAAGTCCGTACTCGGACGAAGTCGAAGGATCTACTCACTGTTATCGTAAACTTTGCAATTATAGCTATGCTTAGGATAGCTCATGGCAGATCCTTAGGCTTCGCTCAGGATGATAAAAAATGGAGGATGAAACTAAAATGCAAGACTTAATATGTCTTGCATTAGTAATGTTTAGCCCTTGAGTTCCAATTTCTTAATCAAGGCCTTATAGCTTTTCTCATTAGTTTTTTTCAAGTAGTCGAGAAGGCGCTTTCTTTTTGATACCATTTTCAGAAGTCCGCGGCGGGAATGAAAATCTTTGGCATTTTTCTTGAGATGAGCGGTTAATTTCTTGATTTGTTCGGTGAAAAGAGCGACTTGATATTCTGGTGAGCCAGTGTCTTTTTCGTGTCTTTTGACATCGCCGGTTACTTTTGCTTTTTGCTTTCCTGTGAGAGCCATAGCGTTTTTGAGGCAAAACAGAAGTTGCGTCTATGCGTCAACTGATGTTTGCTAATGATAAATTATTATAGAATAACTATAGACCAGAATTGGGTTTTTGGCAAATTTTGTGAGATTTTTGTGATTATGGCAAGAAAATTAAAAAACTCTCTAAGCTCATCCAATCTAGCAAGAAAGAAAATTAAAAGAGCAGGTTGTAAAACCTGCTCTTGCCAAATTAGGGTTTCGGTGAATTTTTGGTAGTGCCTAACTAATTTGCACGAAGTTCTTGCTAATCACCATCTTCAATATCTGATAAATATCTAAAATCTGAACGCGAGAAGTTATGAGGAAAGTGCTTTTTCAAGTTCGGGAATTTATTAAATGCCTGCTCTTTTAGGTTTAACAATTCTGCATATCCACCGCTACGGATATTTTTTACAGCTTCTAGCATTTCTTCTTCCGAATTTGCTCCCTGAACTTCTTTTTCAGAAAGCTCATCCCATCTATCTTTTGCAATATCCTTTTCTTTTCCAGATAGATGAAATTCTGCCTCCTTGATATCTGCGATAGTGTTAAGTTTTGGCAATAATTCTCTTGAGAGGTCTTCCCATCTTTCTTCTGCCGCTGCGCTATAATTTCCTCTGTTACGCTCATCGAAAGCAAGTTTAAGCTGTTTATATTCCGGGTCATTTTTAATACTTTCTTGTTTTGCTGGCTCTGCTTTTTCAGGTTTTACTGCTTCAGTTTTTTCTGCTGACGTAGATTCTGATTTTTCTACGTTCAATTTTGCCAGAGTCTTGGCTATTTTAGCCTCATCAGACGCTTTGCTTTTTGCGGCATATTCCGCAGCTGTCTTTTTTTCTTCTTCCCACGTCGCTTGTTTTTCGGCTGTATCTTGGGCTGCTATTCGCTCCCCCTTATCTATTGATTCACTAATCCTTTCATTATTTCCAGTTACTGCTAACTCTTCTTCTGCTAGATTGCCCTCTTTCTCGAAGTTTTCCTCTTCTTGCACTTCTTGCTTTTCTGCTTTTAACGCTTTGCCTTGCTCTATGAGTTTTTCCCCTGCTGCGATTAGGTCTTCTGGTGATTCGGCTTGCGCCACTTCTTTCGCCATTTCATTTTTTGTGCCGTCGAATTTTTCCTTAAACATCTTCCATTTTTCTTGGACGGATTTTTTTATTTCTTTAGCCATTCCCATCGCCCCCTCCACTAAATTTTTCATATTTTTATGTTTATTGAATTTTGAATTAAAAAACAAAAAAGACAGGAATTTTCACCCGCCTTTTCAGATTACCATGTTTAGTATAGCACGTTTTTGAGTGTGTGTCCATTTTTTTGGTATTGTTTTATATAAAATGGTTCCCCCGGAGACGCAAAATCTTGCGTCTCTATCCGTTTTGATTTCCTGTGCTACAATACTTTTATGACTAATATTTTAGAAAACCTTAATATTTCGCAAAGAGAGGCGGTGGAAACGACTGAAGGGCCAGTTCTTGTTATTGCGGGCGCTGGTTCGGGGAAAACTCGAGCGTTGACTTTTCGCACGGCCTATTTAATTTGCGATAAAGGCGTGCGACCAGGGAAAATTCTGGCCGTCACCTTTACAAATAAAGCGGCGAAAGAGATGCAAGAACGAATTGCTCAGTTGCTCGCAGAGCATAATTTTAAGGGCAGCCTCCCACTGGTAGGTACTTTTCATTCAATTTGCGCAAGACTTTTACGCGCGGAAATTGGAAAAATTGGATTTGAAAGCAATTTTAATATTTTTGATTCTCAGGATCAGCAGAGCCTTGTGAAAAAAACAATGAAAGAATTGGGCGTCGATCCGACCCAATTTCGTCCGCAGAGTATTTTAGGGGCAATCTCTAAGGCTAAAAATGAATTGATTGACGCGAAAATGTTTCAAGCGGCAGTTGGTGGATATTGGGAAGATGTCGTGTCGAAAGTTTATCTTGCTTATCAGGAAAGACTCAAAAAGAATAACGCTTTGGACTTTGATGACATTCTCATGCTTTTGGTGCAGATTTTTCAGTCGTATCCAGAAGTGCTCCAAAAATATCAAAATATTTTCCATTATATTATGGTAGATGAATATCAGGATACTAATCATGCTCAGTATGTTCTCATAAAAATGCTTGCAGATAAAAATAAAAACATTTGCGTTGTAGGTGATGATTGGCAAGGGATTTATTCTTGGCGTGGAGCCAATATCCAAAACATTCTCGATTTCGAGAAGGATTATCCGGCAGCAAAAGTGATTAAATTGGAGCAAAATTATCGCTCAACTCAGCAAATACTGGACGCCGCCTATGGGGTTATTTCCAAAAATATTAATCGCAAAGATAAAAAAATTTGGACAGATAATAAGGCTGGGCAATTGCTTGTTTCATATGAAGCGGATGATGAGAGTGACGAGGCGCAATTTATTGTTTCCGAGGTTATATCCTTGCGAAATAAGGGCATAAAGTTGAACAACATTGTTGTTCTCTACAGAACAAACGCTCAATCGAGAATTATTGAAGAGGCTATGCTGGGCGATTCGATTCCCTATCGGATTATTGGTGGGTTAAAGTTTTATCAAAGAAAAGAAATTAAGGATATTATCGCCTATCTTCGCTTAATTCAAAATTTTAATGATGAGATTTCTCTTGAACGAATCATTAATGAGCCAAAAAGAGGGATTGGTAACAAAACGGTTGAGAAATGGGTGTCTTTCGCAAAGATTAATGAGCTTGATTTGATAACGGCTGGACTCATGATTTCGGATCAATCGAAAGGGGTCAGCACGAAAATTATAAAGACTAAGCTCGATAATATAGCCAAATTTTGCCAGTTTATAAATAAAATGCACGATGTGAGGGCTGATCTGACTCTCGCGGATTTCATCCAGGATGTTTTTCTAAAAAGTGGTTATGAGCGGCAATTGCTTGATGGTACCGATGAGGGGCAAATGCGCGCTGAAAATGTGCGTGAACTTCTTACTGTTGCGAAGAAGTATGACAAATTTCCTGATGGCGAAGGTCTGCGACTTTTCTTGGAGGAAGTGGCTTTAGTTGCTGATACTGACAGTATAGATCAATCGAGCGAAGCTGTTCATTTAATGACTCTTCATAGCGCCAAGGGTCTTGAATTCCAGTACGTTTTCATTATTGGATTAGAAGAAGGAATCTTGCCTCATTCTCGCAGTATGCTTTCGGAAGTGGAAATGGAGGAAGAAAGGCGCCTGATGTATGTTGGTATTACGCGTGCCAAACAAAAAGTTTATCTTCTTTTCACTAAGATGCGCACGATCTATGGTTCAACGCAAATTAATGCTCCCTCGCGCTTTTTAGATGATATTCCGGCCGAACTGGTGGAAAACGCGGAGCTGTCGATGATTAATGCTTGCGCACAGAAGTTTATGGGAGAAAGAAAAAAAACCGTTCTTGTCGGAATGAAAGTCTGCTATAAAGGTGGAGAACGCATTAGTCATGAAAAATTTGGTGAAGGACTAGTGATTTCTTCTCAGGGCGACATCATTACTGTGGCTTTCAAGGCTGTGGGACTAAAAAAACTTTCCAGTTCTTTAGCACCGATTAGAAAAATAGAATAACTTTATTTATTTCCCCTTCTTCATTAGGGAGATGCTCTGCCCGTATCGCTACGCGAAGCGTTGCAGGCTGGTGGCTGAAAGCCAGATAAGGAAGGGGCCTTTCAATGACCAGTTAACACTTTTTATGTATAGTTTTTTATTGCAACACCCTTTTCCCTCACTTGTCCTATTGATCTTTCCCCAAAAAAAACAAAAAACGTCCCAAAATAATCCGGGACGTTTTTTGTGTCTATATCAAAGTAGGTGCTAGCGAATAAACCCCTTGATTACCCGGCTACCCTTGGCAATCGTGCGAGTTGATTTTTTGGCCCAGCCTTTATAATTCATTTCCGAAACAGTAAAGCTGTCAGCACTGACACTGGTCACGAGGGCAACGTGTCCCCACCAAGACTCAGAAGAAACCATAATTGATCCGACAGTTGGAGTTTTTCCAGTTGCGTATCCAGCAGACTTGGCATGATATAGCCATGTTCCAGCATTTCCACCCCAAGGAACGTTTCTCTTCTGAGCTACATACCAAGTGCAATAACCATAGGGGAATCTGTGGCTGGTTCCGCCAGAACCACTCAGAGTCTTACCAGCTGATTCGAATGTTTCATATGGCCGTTGAGCGATTCCAATTGGGTTTTCTACTGGTTTTGGCTTAGGAAGTTCTTTTTGTCCATCCGGAATCGTTATTGTTTCTCCGACTTTTAATTCTCCATCAAGATGAAGTGAATTAAATGCTATGATTTTATCCTTATCAGCCTTGAATTCCTTGGCAATGCTGTTGATATCATCGCCATTTTTGACAGTATAGGCTAATCCAGACACTGGGAGGATGAATATCTTGTCTCCTGGCATAATGGAGTTTACATCATCGATGGCGTTGGCCCATAGTAATGTATTGGTGCTGACATTGTTAGCGGCGGCAATTGAGCTCACGGTGTCACCTTCTTTTACCTCATAAATAACAACACCGCCATCTTCCTCAGGATCCTTCAGGACTGGGCTGTTTTCACAAACTAGGGCATTTCCTTGCATAAGCATTGGATCGGTTGGATCTTCTGTGGCTTTCAACATTGGATTGGGAACCGCTTCTGCTTCCAAAAGGGGTGCGAGAGCGAGAGAGGTTTTCTTGTTTGCTGTCAAAAACATCTTATTTTCCAAGGGACTGGCGTAATTGTCGCTACTACCAAGATAGCCAAATAAAAAACCACTGGAGTTTTGTCCGGCAGCAAGGTTGGTAGCGGAAACTAAAAGCGCACTTGAAGCAACAACAACAAATGAGGAATAATTTCTGAAAATATGCAAAAGCTTCACCGTTCGGCGCTTTTTTATGAAGGTTACGATGTTTTTTTGTGCCAAAAAAACTTTAGTAACAAGGGTCTTTAAATTTTTTCTACAAAAGATAGTTCGAGAAGTTGTTTGAATTAGATTACTAATACAATTAACCTTTCATATGGTTTTAGCAAGAATTTTGCCTTTTCCCGGCGGGAATAACTGAGCAAACCTTAGTCCTAAAACCCTAATTTTTACCTGCTAGACAGTATAGCTTGCTAGGGGATTTTTGTCAATCATGATTTTGGTATAGAATAGGGATATGCAAATCAAAGAACTTGAGATTCAATTCCTGGAGCATTTAGAGATTGAGAAGGGTCGTTCTCAGAAAACAATTGAAAATTACGATCACTACCTCAGGCGTTTTTTGGAATGGTCAAAAATTTCCAAGCCTGAGCAAATTACATCTGAAGTTGTGAGGAACTTTCGTATTTATCTTAATCGCTATGAAGATGCAAATGGTCAAAAGCTTAAAAAAATTACCCAAAGCTATTATGTGATTGCAATTCGTGGTTTTTTGAAATTTTTAGCTAAAAGAGATATAAAGTCCTTGCAGGCCGAGAAAATTGAAATTGGTAGGTCGTCAACGCGAGAGGTGGATTTTTTGGAAATGGAAGAGGTAGAGCGAATTCTTTCCCAGGCAGGCGGGCAAGATCTAAAAAGTTTGCGTGATCGAGCTATTTTAGAGCTATTGTTTTCTGCTGGTCTTCGAGTTTCTGAATTGACCAGTATTAATCGCGAGAAAATTGATCTTAAGCGGCAAGAGCTTAGTGTGCGAGGTAAGGGGGATAAAGTGCGCGTGGTGTTCATCTCTGATTCTGCTTCTCAGGCAATAAGTCGATATCTAGACAAGCGAATAGACACTGATTCGGCGCTTTTTGTGCGAGATGTTGCTGGACTAAAGAAATTTGAAGGCAAAAATGCCAAAAAAACTGTGGATAACTTGAGGTTAACGCCAAGATCAATCCAAAGAATCGTAAAATACTATGCCGTGAAAGCTGGGATCGTGAAAGATGTCCATCCCCACACCCTGCGTCATTCTTTTGCAACTGATTTATTGATTAACGGCGCCGATATTCGCTCCGTGCAGGCGATGCTTGGACATTCGTCGATTACGACAACGCAGGTTTATACACATGTTACCAATAAACAGCTAAAGGAGGTACATCAGGCGTTTCATTCGAGGAGAAAAAAATAGTATGGTTATTTAGATAAAGATGCCAGTATGTTATGATAGGGAGGGGTTAAATAATTATAAAAAATCAAAATTATGGGACACGAGACTCCAGAACTAATCAATAGTGGTAAAAATGCGAAAAAGGATTATGCTGAAATTGGCACAAGACCTGGTGGATCAGAAAAGCCACTGGAGAAAGTCAGTTCTCTAGACAGGAAAGAGGCGGAGCGTATTTTAGCTTTAGGCGGTGCGGAATTTGCTGCTTCCATAGGTTTAGATGATAAATCTGAAGATAAGGCTGAGGATGACGACGAAGAGCCTATTGTCCTAACTGAAGAGTGTGATGATAAATCATAGCCACTACAGTATTACTTAAGGGATTATATGAAAATACCACTAATTAATTTAGTGGTTTTTTTGAATTTGTGAGACCAGCCCTGCCTCGGCGGGACGACCAAATGAATAGTGAATATGGTGGGACCAGCTGGATTCGAACCAGCGACCAAGAAATTATGAGTTTCCTGCTCTAACCGCTGAGCTATGGTCCCTTTTTATTTGTGGGTGTGAGAGGACTCACTGCCTGCCGGCAGGGAACCTCTGAAACCTCTACTATGTCAATGTAGCGCTCTAACTTCACTCCACACCATTTTTAAAACGGTGGGTCTGTCCAGACTCGAACTGGAGACCTCTACAATGTCAATGTAGCGCTCTAACCAACTGAGCTACAGACCCAAAAAATGGTGTGGAGTGAGACTGAACTATGGGCCAAAATACTTATTTAGCCTACCGTAAAAAACAATCCCCGTCAAAACTACTCATCAATCTCAGCTGTTTTTATCGTTTCCGTTGCGGGCAAAATTGTAGATTTTTCTTCTTCTGAGATTTTTTCAACAATCTTTTCTTTTTCTTTTGGCGTTGCAATAACATGAAAAAACAAAACCCAGGCAACTTCAGAAAATGTGCTAAATATTGAATAGAAAAGAATTATTGCGGGAATGAAAAATATCAGTCCTAGTGCGACGGCGATAATCACGCCCGTGTCTTTTATGGCGAAAAATAGGGCCAAACCAATGAGACCAAAAATAATGATGGTCACTAGTATAATCGCTATAGCAATAAAAATTGAAAGAATTCCAATGGGAATGAAGAGTAGAGACATAATTATGCTGGCCAGTATGTTTTTCTTGAAAAGAGCATAGGCATTTTCTACTGCAAGCCAAGGTTTTAAATCGGCCAAAACAGCGTAATAGCCTGCGTAAGACTGGATGTATTTTGTGAGGATGAGTAGTGGAATGACGATTACTAGCGCGAGAATCGCAAGGATTGTCCCAATGACATAGGATTTTGCCAGGAATAAGATAATGATTGGCGTAAAAAGCACAATAAAGCAAATAAAAATGAGTAATCCTGAAAAAAAGAAGATAGAGAGTATCTTCCAGAAATACTTCTTACCATCCTGAAAACCGGAGCTGAAATTGGCGACTTCTTTTTTTAGTATTTTCTGCGTCGACTTGATTAGCGCTCCACGGGCGATAAAATTTAAAATCAAAAAAACAAGAAAAAGTATAACCAGTAGGGTTAGTCCGATTGCTATGAGAGTGGCGTGCTCTAGCAGGAATTGTTGCAAATCAATTTTTTCAGTAAAAGCTTGCCAATCTTTCTGCGGTTTTTCGTTTCCAGAAGAGAAATAGTTATAATTCAATCCTCCAGAAGCTAACATAAAAAAGCCAAACCACCACAAAAAGCGGTTTTTCCAAGTGATCTTCCACGCGTCGCGGAAAATTTTTAGATAATCGATATTAGGCATAAATATGATGTTGTTCGATTTTTAATTTGTTTTTACTTCGATAACCTCGGCTTCGTCTTCTATTTTTTCTGTAAATACTTCTTCTTCATTTTTTTCTACAGGGGCAATCCCCATGATTTCATTGAATTGAGCTTGCTCAATGGTTTCCTTTTCCAAAAGAACATTTGAGATTTTGTCTAATAGTTCTTTTTTATCAATCAGGATTTTTTCGGCAACCTTATAGGCATCAGCGATGAATTTTGTAACTTGATTGTCAATTTCGCGGGCAGTTTCTTCTGAATAATTTTTTTCTTCATGCATTTCTTTGCCCAAAAAGACCATTTCTTCTTTACGTCCAAAAGTGCGAGGGCCGAGATCGCTCATTCCATAGCGCGTAACGAGATTTCTGGCGATGGCAGTTGCTCTTTCGAGGTCGTTAGATGCCCCCGTTGTAATATCGCCAAAGGTCAATCTTTCGCTGAGATAGCCTCCCAAAAAGACTGATAGCTCGTCGATGAAATAATTGCGAGAATGGAGTGTCTTGTCTTTAGTTGGTGCATTTAGTGTGTATCCGCCGGCATTTCCACGAGAAATGATGGAAATCTTTTGAACCGGATCTGCATGTGTTAATGTGGCGGCGACAAGAGCATGGCCTGCCTCGTGATAGGCGATGATTTTCTTCTCCTCTTCATCAATGCGTCGACTTTTTCGTTCCGGCCCAAGAATGACTTTTTCGATTGATTCAGCCAGTTCAGTCATTCCAATCGTTTTTTTGCCACGTCGTGCGGAAAGGATGGCAGCTTCATTGAGCAAATTTGATAGATCAGCGCCAGAAAATCCAGGAGTTCTTTGGGCGATAACGCGTAAATCAACTTCCTTGACGAGAGGCTTGTTTTTGGCATGAATTTTGAGGATTGCTGCGCGTTCTTCAATGTCTGGCAGGTCCATCACTACTCGGCGATCAAAGCGGCCTGGGCGAAGGAGCGCTGGGTCAAGTACATCTGGTCTGTTTGTAGCGGCAATAACAATTACGTTTGTATTTGTGTCGAAACCATCCATTTCCACAAGAATTTGGTTTAAAGTTTGCTCGCGTTCGTCATGTCCCCCGCCGAGTCCTGCTCCACGGTGCCTTCCAACAGCATCAATTTCATCGATAAACACAATCGCTGGTGAATTTTTTTTGGCTTGCTTGAAGAGATCACGCACGCGGCTGGCGCCAACTCCAACGAACATCTCTACGAATTCAGAACCGGAAATATTGAAAAATGGTACATTAGCTTCGCCTGCCACTGCTTTTGCGATTAAGGTCTTTCCTGTTCCAGGTGAGCCAAGCAATAAGACGCCCTTAGGAATTTTTGCCCCAAGATTAAGAAACTTTTTGGGAGTTTTGAGAAACTCTACGATTTCATAGAGTTCTTCCTTAGCTTCCTTCGCTCCCGCGACATCATTAAAGACGACACGATTCTTTTTGTCTTTTGGATCTGACACGCGTGCCTTGGACATACCAAAGGATAGTGCCTGATTGTTGCCTCTTTGTGCTTGACGAAGCATGAACCAAATAAAGCCAGCGATTAAGAGAAATGGTAGAAGAAATGGTAGGATCGCTCCAAGCCAAAGACTGCTTGCGCTCTCTCCTTTGACTAATATGTTAACCCCTTTCAGCTTTTCCTGGTCTACTCCGTAATTTTTGAATGTTTCCGTAATCCCAGCTTCTTTTTCCTTTAGGGCTTTTTCAATTTTCCCATCAACCATAGTGACACTGAGCTCGTCGTTCGTAACTGTGATTTCTTTTATTTTTTGATCATTAATCTGCGTAACGAGCGTGGAGAGTGAAATTTCTTCCGGTTTTTTTTCTGGGTTACTGAATAAAATTAGAATGCCCGCAACAAATACAAAAAAGAATAAAACATAGCTAACGTTTCTGAGCAGATTTTTCATAGAGTTTGTTTGGTTATATGAATTATGATTTACACATTTACCAAAAACAATCTTTAAAGCGCATGGCTTCTTAGAGTTTGTCTTTTGCTTATTCTTACCCCTGAAACCATCAAGGATTTTTTCAATCAACTTTGGCTATAGAAAAGCTTGTTTTTGGCAAATGTTTAAATCCTGTAAATATTAAAATTATTCTAATATAATCTTATCACCATACCTTGTCATTTTCAATCCCGCGCATTTGACGGTCTGGTTTTTGTTCTTTGTGCTTCTCAATGCTTTCAGGATTTCTTCGCTCTGGGTGAAATTCTCATGAGTGTCAGAGGGTCTTAGTTGCGCTAACGCTTTTTGCAAAATTCTTTTTTGAATTGCAACTGGTAGCGCGAGGATTTTTTTAACGCTTAATGTTTTATTTTCCAGCCAAGCTTTTTTTGTCAGCCCTTCAATCACAGCGGAATCTTCTCCAAAAGTTTTGGCACTTTTTGCAAGTACTTGTTTTAAGTTTGGATTATAGTTCTTCTCTAGATATGGAATTAATTTATTTCTAATCTTATTTCGCAGATAGATTGACTGTTTATTGGTCTTGTCGATTCGGTAGCTTAAATTGTTTGTTTTTAAATATGTAATAATTTCTTTGCGCGGAATTTCAAGTAATGGTCGAATAATTTTTCCGTTTCTTGCTTGCATTGCAGAAAGACCATTGAGGCCCGTTCCACGAATCAGTCGCATCAAAACCGTTTCTGCTTGATCATCGCAGTTGTGCGCGACAGCAATCAGGTCGAATTTATTTTCCTTGCGCAGCTCTTCAAAAAAAACATAACGAACATCACGCAATTTTTCTTCTGATTTATCTTGCTCTTTAATTCGGGCATCGAGAATATCAAGAGACAATCCGTATTTTTCCGCTAACTTTTCCACAAAGCGCTCATCCCTCTCGCTATCATATCCTCGCAGATGATAATTAACATGGGCGATGGAAAGTTCGAGCGCATATTTCTTTTGTAATTTGGAAAATACATCAAGCAGGAGCGTCGAGTCTGGTCCTCCGGAAACTCCTAAAATAATTTTTGCGCCTCTTTCAAAAAGTGAATTGGCAAAAATAGAATTTTGGATTTTCTTGATCAGGTTTTTTTTCATTTGAATAAATGCGCAGGCCTATTTGATTGTTTCCTTGATATGGCTCCAAACTGAGTCGAAAGCTTCCTTGGGAGTTAGTTTGGTCGTGTCAACTATTAAATCGAAGTTGTTTTTGTCTGAACAATTTTTTTGATAGTACTTCTGATAGCGCAGCATATCACTCGCCTCTCTTTCTCGGTGACTTCTTAGTACGTCAGTCAATGTTAGTAGTCCGTTGTCCTCGTTGCGATTATTGTCTACCTGAAGTTCTTTGAAGACTCTCCTTGCTCCTTCTTCTGGATCGACCGTAATATAGATTTTTGTGGAATGAGGAATTAGAAACCAGCTGGTTCTCCCCTCAATCACAAAGTTATCTTTTTCTTTGCCGAGATTTTTTTGATAATCGTCTACTTCAATATCTGTCTCGGGGTGGGTTTCCCCATATTTATTATATTCTGCCAATGTCATCCCTCTTTTTTTTGCAGCGTCTCTGCGGATCTGGCCGATATAATAATGGTCATAGCCTAATTCTTGAGCTAACTTTTTCCCAATAGTGCTCTTGCCACTACCGGGTTCTCCAGTAATAGTAATGATCATATTTTAGTTTTTAAAAATAAATTTGTTACGTTAAATTTATTCTTTCTCTTTTTTCTCCTTCTCAACTTTCTTTACTTTTTTCTCCAATGGTTTTTCTGGTTCTTCCCTTGTCTCCTCTGTTTTCCCTTCTGCTTTTTCTTCTTTTTCAATTTTCTCTTTCTTAACTTTCTTTTCCTTCACTTCTTTGGTTGGTTTTTCTTTGTCAGAAACTAGAGTTAGCCCCATGCGGTGCTCTCTTGGTTCGATGGAAAGTATTTTCCAGCTATAATCATCACCGGTCTTGATTAGGTCATTGATGTTTTTTCCTGGATGCGTATCAAGCATTTCGCTGATGTGTGCAAGTCCATGAATATCATTGTCTAGATAAACGAAAGCACCAAAGTGATTAATTTTGTGCACTTTTCCAGTAACGATATCCCCTACCTTATATTTATTAGTTGCCTCACTCCATGGGTCAGCTTGCAAAGCACGGATAGAAAGGGAAATTTTGTCATTATCAATTCCGATAATTTTTGCCTCAACCTTGTCCCCTACTTTCACGATTGTTCTTGGATTTTCGATTAGTTGCCAAGCCAATTCTGAAATATGAACCAATCCTTCCACTTTTTCCTTCTCATTGGCTTCGCCAAATTCATTAATTGGAGAAAATTTCACAAAAGCACCAAAATCAACTACGCCGCTGATCTCGCCAGAAATGACATCGCCCACCTTGAAATTAGAAATAGTTTCCTTTTCCTTGTCGCTTTGAGCAGCTTTTTCACTTGCAATCAATTTTTCAGCTTCACGGTCAATGTCGAGCACGCAAACTTCAAGCTCTTTTCCGACCAATTTTTTAAGCAAGTTAAGAATTTTGTTCTTATCGCCATCCTCAACGCGAGGATAATTCTTGCTGGAAAGTTGTGAAACCGGTAGAAATCCAGCGATACCATTGATTTCGATGAGTAGTCCTCCTTTATTTGCGCTGATAACCTTAGTTTTAACTTTGTCTCCAGCATTTCTCTTCTTTTCGATATCTTCCCAAGCTTTTTCATAAGAGGCTTCACGGATAGATAATTCGATATAACCTTCTTCATTTTCCAAGTCCGTCACAGTAGCAGAAACCTTGTCCCCCATTTTTAGCTTATTGGTTCCCATTCCATCCTTAATTTCCTTTCCCAAAACCAATCCTGTCCCAAATGGTCCAAGATCGAGATAAATTTCACTTGAAGAGACTTCAAGAACTGTCCCAATAATCGTGTTGCCAATAGCAGGAAATTCAATTGGGTTATCTAGGAGCAATTGTTCCATAAAAGAAAGCTTCTTTTCTTCGTTGGCTGTTTTTTCGTTTGCTTTTGCTGTGGTTACTGGCGCAACTGTCTTTTCATCACTCAATTTGTCGACTTCTGTTGCTAATTTTGAGAGTATATCGTTCATTTGATTAAATTTTTTGTAGCTGACATCAGGGCTACGGGATAAAAATTAAAAAATGTCCAAACTTTTATGTAAAAATAAAAAATTTCCTGGGTTTGAGGAAATTACTAAGAAAAGCCTTGTTCGGCAGAAAAGTCAGGAATTAAAGCATTCCCCTATTCATTTTTCCTAATAATTAACGTAAATTGAGTATACTCCATCTTTTTCGTTTTGGCAAGTTTTTGTGCCCTCAGTAGGAATCCCTGCCTGCCGGCAGGCAGGGAACCTACAGCTCATCCTCAGGACGGATTTGCTCCCCTCATAATGTGCCCTCAGTAGGAATCGAACCTACATCTCATCCTTAGGACGGATTTGCTCTATCCATTGAGCTATGAAGGCTTGGATAACGCGAATGTTTAATTGTGGACGATACTGGGTTCGAACCAGTGACCTCACGAATGTGAATCGTGCGCTCTAACCAGCTGAGCTAATCATCCAAACTAAATCTGTGGACCTGAGGAGGATCGAACTCCTTGCCTCTTCCATGCCATGGAAGCGCTCTACCAACTGAGCTACAGGCCCGATTTAAATAAATATCGCCTTATCAATCATAACAGTTAACGCGAGATAGTCAATTTTAATCTTAATTTGCGATTATAGTGGAAAAATACTACACTATTAGTAATTATCTGGACTACTATTATGGCAAATTTAACTGAAAAGATGGGGAATATCTGGAAAGAAGCCAAAAAACAGCCAAAAGACATTTGGTTTTTCTATTTGTTTTTATTGACTTTTACGCTTGGGGTCAGAAAGGTAATATTGTACCTTCCTTTGAAAGGAGCTTTTAACGAATATACCGGCGCATATGTTTATGCTTCCGATATATTTTTGTATTTCACGATTGTCGCTTGGTTTATATCTATATTATACAATAAAATAGTAAATAAGTCAATGGGCAGTGATGACACCTTAGGACTTATCCACAAGATAGATTACACAAAAAGTGTGGATAGTTTACTTGCTCAGAAGTTATCCATAGGAATAATTGCCTATATTAAAGCATTATTTTCTAAATTGTTCCACCCTCCTACGCCAGGGCTTCGGCGGGCAAACGTGGAACATTCCACGGAGAAAAATAATACAAATTGTTCCACGTGGAACAATTTGTATTATTCAGGTTTTTTTCTGATTCCCCTTCTGTTGGTTATTTGGTCATTCGCGTCAGTTTTTTGGTCGGAAAGTAGAGTAATTGGTGTTTATCGGGCTGTTAAATTTCTAGAGCTATATCTGGTGTATCTTTATGTTGCTATTAGATTCGTGCCCTATTTTCTATTATCTTTAAATGATTGTTCCACGTGGAACAATTTGCGGGTTGGAAATGTTGAAAATGTTCCACCAACCTACGCCAGGGCTTTGGCAGTCAAGCGTGGAACATTTTCAAATGCAGCTGATGGTGATGATGCTAAATTGTTCCACCTACCTACGCCGAGGCTCCGGCAGGCAGGCGTGGAACAATTTAACTATGTTTTTCAGAGAATAGTTCAATATTTCCGCGCAATCTTACTTGGTCTTGCAGTGATTGCGCTGTTTGATCACTATTTGTGGGATATCTGGCAAGGTCAAGTCTTATTTTGGTTAATTTGTGGTATTTTAGCAGGTTTTGGTTTCGTCAAATATCCTAGCCCAGGAAATTGTTCCACGTGGAACAATTTGCGACTTGAAAATACTGAAAATGTTCCACGTGGAACATTTAATGTCCTGGGTATTCTTTTTGCTATTATCGTGCTTATTGGTGTCGTGCAATCCTTGATTGGAATTGCTCAATTTGTCGTTCAGCACTCGCTTGGACTATTTTCCCTCAAAGAAAGCCTAGTTGGACAAGATATTCCCGGAGTGGCAAAGATTGTCGTTAATTATCACCCCGTAATTCGAGCCTATGGCTTATTTCCGCATCCCAATCTTTTGGGTGGATTTTTGTTTTTTTCAATCATAGTGACAATGCTTTATAAAAAAATGTTCCACGTGGAACATTTTGATGAGCAAAATAATGCAAATTGTTCCACCAGCCTACGCCAAAGCTCCGGCGGGCAGGCGTGGAACAATTTGAGGAATAAAACTATCCCAAATGTTCCACGTGGAACAATTGGATTGAGCTTAATCAAACTCGTTCTGGCGATTCAAGCTGTTGGGATAATTCTTTCTTTTTCCAAAGCAGCTGTCCTAGCGCTGGTCATAGCTTTTGCATACATAAATGTTCCACGTGGAACAATTAGGCGGATTAGTTTAAAAAAAATGTTCCACGTGGAACATTTTAGGATATTACTTGCCTTGGGACTGGCCGTATTGACAGGATTGTTTTTTCTTAGAGTTGAATTTTACGCTTTATTTGTGAAGTCAATCGTGGAAAGGGGTTTGTATTTGTCTATCTCAGAGCGAATCATTGCAGATAATCCGATTATTGGAGTTGGTACGGGTCAGTTTATTATGACCACAGAGAGGCTATTTTCAAATCTCGAGATCTGGCAATATCAGCCTGTGCATAATGTTTTTCTTTTAATTTGGTCAGAATGGGGGATTGTTGGGTTGGTTTTGTTTATTCTGTTTTTATGGAAATTGTTCCACGCAAATGTTCCACGTGGAACATTTGGGAAAAAGCAAGGAGGAAATCGCCTGATTTGACAAATAGATTTATTTATTGTTTAATATTGAAATAAAAAAAGCCCCGAACTGAATGTTGTCAGTTCGGGGTTTGTGTCACAGAAGATTTGCTAGTTTAAGAAATAACTCTCCTCTGGGGTTGACTTCGATTAGCCATTCTCTCGCCCAGCTGTCGTTTTTCGAGGCTTGCAAGGGTTCATCTGCGTACCTGCGTGGGTAGCAGAGAAATGTATGGGGATATTTATTATTTTTTGTGACATAATCACCAATAATAATTACTTCCTCATCATCGCCATCAAGCCTATATTTGTCTTCTGCGCAATAAAACTGTTCTCTTCTATGATATTTTCTATCTAGTTTACCGTGTTCATTAATAAACCTCTTTACTACAGTACAGGAGTCTTCGTTGTTTTCAACTGGCAAGATGTAGAGGATGGATTTATAGGCTAGTATCACTACTTGCTCAACTGAATCTTTTTTCCACTCAGTTTTGTCAACAATACTTTCTACTACATAGTTGTAATCAGAGTCGCTTGTCAGAAATATCATATTTCCTCCTCCCAGATATTTATCTTTGGCCTCGGGTGCGGGCAATTGCGGTATTGATTTTTAAAGGATCTGTTGTTTCTTTCATTTCTTTCTTATCTCATCGTAACAACATAGTATAGCAAGTTTTTAGTAAAACGTCAATAATCACGTCAATATAATTTAGTATTTAATGAAAAAAGCCTAATATAACGCTATAATATTGACTATTTTTGTGGCTATGCTATAATGTAAATGTTGACATAATTGGCGACAAAAAATATTATGCTTGAAAAAGAACTGCAAAATGCTGGTTTAAGCGAGCGGGAATCAAGGGTGTATTTGACTTGCCTTGAAATGGGGGAGACGAGCATCGCAAAACTAGCAAAAAAAGCCCAAATAAAGCGCACAACGGTCTATCTCTTGATTGAATCCTTGCAAGAGAAGGGCCTCATTGGTCTGATTAAAAAGGGCAATAAGACTTTGTATGTTTCAGAGGATCCACGTAAAATTGCGGAAAAGATGGAGCAGAGGAAATCGGCTATTGAAAAGATTCTGCCAGAATTATTGTCGATGACGAATTTTACTAATATAAAACCGAGAATAAAGTATTTCGAAGAAAAGCGGGCAGTTGAAGATGTATATCGAGATACGCTACTATATCCTGATCAGGAAATACTTTCTTGGTTTCCCGCTCTGCTTGTTCAGGATGATAAGGATTTTTTTAATGATTATTATATTAAAAAAAGACTAGCGAAAAAGATTTGGGTGAAGGCGATTGCGCCTGATACTGCGGATATGCAAGAATATTTTAGACGCGATAAAGCAGAATTGCGTCAAACAAAACTAATTTCTCAAGCTATTTTTAATATTGAAGTTGGAATTCTTCTTTATGGAAAAAGTAAAGTAGGAATTGTATCCTATGAAGAAGGTATGGGACTCATCATCGAAAGTCCGAAGATATATAAAAGTTTAAGAAATATCTTTGAACTTGCTTGGAATTCGTTGCCGGAAAATAAATAGGGTTGATTTATTTTAAATAAAGAAAAAAGACACCACGAGGTGTCTTTTTTTTGGTGTCTAATTTGTGGATAACCTTATAGTACAGTGATCGCGCTGACTTTATCTCCAGTTTGCGGTCGCATTACCCTCACTCCTTGCGTGGCGCGGCCGAGGACTGAGACGCTGACGAGAGGGATGCGGATAATCTGACCTTTGTCGGAAGTGAGGATGAGATCGGCATCAAGGTTGTCGATGTTGACGATGCTTGCTCCGACTAATTTTCCTGTTTTTGCAGTAACAGATGCAGTTTTAATGCCAGATCCTCCACGTTTTTGGATTTTGTAGTATTTAACATCAGATCTTTTGCCATAACCATTTTCAGTGATAACGAGGAGCTGATTGCCTTTTTGGCCCTTGAAAAAGACGTCCATTCCTACAACGAGGTCATCTTTTTTGAGTTTAATGCCACGAACGCCTGTCGCTGAGCGTCCCATTGAACGGACATCAGCTTCTTTATAGTGAATTGCTTGTCCATGTGAGGTGGTGATGAAAATTTCATCAGTGCCTGTTGTGGCGCTTACCCAACGGAGAGCATCTCCCTTGTCTAGTTTGATGGCGATTAGTCCTGAACGGCGAACATTTTCGAATTCTTCGAGGGTAGTTTTTTTGACTGTGCCCATTTCGGTGGCCATAAAGAGGAATTTATAGTTGTCGTCTTTATTGAAAGCAATGACAGCGGTCACCTTTTCTTCTCCTGACAATTGGAGGAAGTTGACAATTGATTGACCCTTGGAGATTCTGGATGATTCTGGGATTTCATAGGCCTTGGTTTGGAAAACTTTTCCACTATTTGTAAAGAAAAGGAGGTTGTCGTGTGTCATAACACCTAGGAGTTTTTCAATTTCATCTCCTTCTCTAGTTGTTGCGCCAATTACACCTTTTCCACCACGTTTTTGAACCTTATAAACGGTTGGGTTCATTCTTTTGATGTAACCCTCCTTGGAAATGGTGATGATGGCCTCTTCATTGGGAACCAAGTCTTCTTGTTTAAACTCTGTGACCCCGGATTTAATAATTCTAGTCATTCGCTCATCGCCATATTTTTCCTTCACGCGATCGAGTTCGCTTTTGACAATGCCCAGAATTTTCTTTTCACTTTTGAGAATGGCTTCCAGTTCGGCGATAATGCGCAGTTTTTCGGCTAGCTCGTCTTCGATTTTCTTGCGTTCCAGGCCAGCGAGAGTTTGCAGGCGCATCTCGAGAATGGCAGTGGTCTGTCGGTCGGAGAATTTGAATTTCTTCATCAAATTCACATGTGCTTCTTCTTTTGTTTTAGATTTTCTGATGGTTTCAATGACAGCGTCGATGTGATCAAGGGCCTTTTTCAAGCCTTCGAGGATATGAGCGCGATCTTTGGCTTTTTCCAGATCAAATTTAGTTTTTCGGGTAATAACTTCTTTGCGGTGAATAATATAGTATTCAAAAATTGATTTCAAATTGAGCACAGTTGGTTCGATGCCATTAACCAAAGCCAGCATGTTGACATTGAAATTCTTTTGCAAATCAGTGAGGTCATAGAGTTTGTTGAGCACTTTTTGTGGATAAGCGTCTTTTTTGAGTTCAATGACGAGTCTCACACCATCTTTATCTGATTCATCGCGGATGTCGCGGATGCCAACAATCTTTCCTTCTTTCACAAGATCAGCCATTCTTTCGATCATCGTGGACTTATTGGTGGCATAAGTCATCTCGGTTACGATAATTTGAAATGCGCCAGCCTTGGTTTCATTGATTTCGGCTTTTGCTCGAGTAAGAATTTTGCCACGACCAGTTCTGTAGGCTTCAATTATGTCTTTTTTGTTGTAAATTATTCCGCCGGTAGGGAAATCGGGACCTTTTACGAATTCGCAAAGATCTTCGACAGTAGCATTCGGGTTATCAATAAGATGGTCAATTCCCTCGATTAGTTCAGTGATATTATGTGGCGGAATGTTCGTTGCCATGCCAACCGCAATTCCCATTGATCCATTTAGGAGTAGCTGGGGTAAGTTAGCTGGCAGTACGGTGGGTTCCTTGTGTTGTCCATCAAAATTGGGCACAAAATCAACCGTATTTTTTTCAATATCAATCAGCATCTCTTCGGAAATGGCAGAAAGTTTGGCTTCAGTGTATCGATAGGCCGCTGCCGAGTCACCGTCCATTGAGCCAAAGTTTCCTTGGCCTTTCACAAGTGGATAGCGAAGGGAAAAATCTTGGGCCATACGCACCATTGAATCATAAACTGCGACGTCTCCGTGTGGGTGATATTTTCCCAGCACCTCTCCAACTACTGTGGCGGATTTACGAAATTTAGCATTGGCGCGGAGACCCGTGTTCCACATGGAATAGAGAATTCGGCGGTGAACTGGCTTCATTCCGTCACGAACATCAGGCAGAGCACGTGAAACAATGACGCTCATGGCATAATCCAAGTAGGATTGTTGGATTTCTTCGGTTATTTCTCTGGCTTGGATATTTTCCAGCTCAATTTTCATTTCCATAGGAGTTTTTTCTAAGAATTGATTAATATTAAGGTAAGATCTCTTTGCTAGTTGGTTCTAGTTGACTTTCATCTGGCTGGGTTCCATCACTTTTGAGGCTCTTATTTAAGTCATCGAGTGATTTTTTCACATCAGTCGTGGCGTCTTTTAGGGATTTTTTTTGAGATTGCATATCCTTGAAAACATTTTCGTTTTTTGGCGTTCTGGTTTTATTGATTGTATCTGCTAGGGAAAAAAACCACAAAATCAAAATAAAAAACATTGAAATAGCTACGGCTATGTAGGTGTAGCGCAATTTGATATGTTCCGGTTTTCGTCGGATTTCCTCTAATCTTCTTTGAATATTCATGACAAAACGGAAATTATTCAATACCCATTATCAATATCTCCATGTTCTTGCCCTCTAAATCCTTGCTTTTTAGGTTTAGCTTCGAGGGCCTTTCTTTGACGCAATATCCCATTTCCAAGCAAAACTTACTTTCATCATCGATATCGGCGCTAGAATTTTTCATTTTGAAATGAATCGGGATAATAATATTTGGTTCTATCTTTTTTATCGTTTCGATGGCTTTTTTATAATCAATGGTGTATTTTCCGCCAATCGGAACCATGAGGACATTGACTGTGCCAATTTTTTCTAGTTGTTTTTCGTTCAAGTCAGATCCGAGATCACCAAGATGACAAATTTTCATTTCCTCACTATCAATGAGAAATATCGTATTTAAGCCCCTTTCTTTTCCAAGGACGTCGTCGTGAAATGATGGGATGCCGATTACATTAACTCCTTTGACTGAATATTCGCCAGGCAGGTCGATGATGCGCGGTTCGCCTTTTAGGGCCTCTGCATTGTTGTGGTCCGAATGGTCATGTGAAACAAGGACAAAATCAGCTTGTCCCTGTGGTGGGCGAAGTCCGACTGATTTGTCAAAAGGATCAATGAAAAAAACTACCTCATTTTGACCTCTGCCCGCAGGCTTTAGAGAGATTTTAAAACAAGAATGCCCGTAATATTGAATATTCATGAGATTTTATTTAAAAAAGGATTAAAAATAATTTCAAAAAAGACACGTAAAATCTAGACCAAGTCTAGCTTACTTAGATATATTAGCATGAGAGGGGAAGGCTGTCGAGGGAAGTTATGTGGAATTTTTTTGTAGAGACGCAATTTATTGCGTCTTGTGGGTCAGAAGGTGAAATTAATAAATCGCAAAAATCAGGTCATGCCCAAAATGCGATAATGGGCTAAGATGGAATTTCACACCAAGACGCATTGAAATGCATCTCTACAGGGTTAGAATCTATAAAAAAAACAAAATAAAAAAAGCCATGTTTAGAGACTTGGCTTGAAGTCTTTTTGTGGTACTATTTCTGGCAAGAGCAGATTCGCTGATCTGTTTGCCCGGAAAACCTACTTCGACATTATTTCTATCGCCTCCTTTCTTGATGTCACTGGTCTTAGCTTACCAGACAAATCCATCAACCAGTTTGAAAGGTTGTATTTTTTGAGGAAGTATTTTTCAAAATCTTCCTCTGTTTGACATTCGTTCAATGTTTTTTCCATTTCGCCTATGATCAAATCATAGGCTTTTTGGAGAGAACCGTCTTCTGCTAGTGAGTTTCTGATGTAAACCGTCAGGGCCAGGTTAACCCCCCAAGTCAATGTTAGACTCAGAACACTGTCGAAAGATATCATTTCATGACGAATACATGGCCTTACTATTTTTTTCATAAGCTCTCCCTGTGTAGTTTTAAAAAGTGCTTGCTTGCTATAAAATTGCAAATCATTTTGCAATCTTAATTGAAAGGGCGATTAGATTTGCTGATTTGATTGCCCGGGAACCCCTACTTGTTGGAGTCATTTTTTACGACGTGACTCGAAGTCGTTGCGGGCTTGGGGCTAATGTCTTTCCCCTTCCCGCCAGAGCCTGTGTTTGCTCCCGCCATGATAATCACTTCCTTTTTAAACCTCGAATTCATTCTCACATTCGAAGCGGATCATGACTTTTTTTCCTTCCCTTCGTGCCGACATTAACCTTGTTGGCATCCTAGATGCAACCACTCCATCATGAGTTGTTCGGTATAAGCTCATTCCGTAACGATCTCCAATGACATGGGGCGGTTCGTTTAGGTCTACGATAACTGTGTATCTGGTTGAGTAGTCGGTGGTAGAACCACCGCACCTACCGCTACTACACTCCGTGTACCATGATTGTTTCGCAACAACTAGGATATCGTCTTGAATATTGATTTGGTACATTCCGCCGTTATCAATGGATCCGAATAAGCTCCTAATAAATGCTGCAATTATAGTATTCGTCATTTTTTCTACAGCACTCTCTAGCTCTGCCAGTCTAATTTTTTCCGATGTTTCCATTTTTGCTCTCCTCGTATTCACTTTTTAAATAACTAGCTTACCTAACCGATTTAGATAAACTCTAGAGGAGAAAGAATCCATTTTCCATCTCCCACTAGAACCTATATGGTGATATCACATTCAGTCACCTCAATCTTTCTTTGCCACTCTCTTTTGTAATCTGTAACATAATATTTCTCTTTTTCTTT
>CAIZXS010000004.1 GCA_903937035.1 uncultured bacterium | reverse complement strand
TCCGACATTTTGATTGGGCATGAGAAAAATATTGCCACTGGTGGTTGTTTGTAGGGTTAAGTCATTGGAAGTTCTGTTGATGGTTGCGACGTAGTCTAGTTGACTTTCCAGATCGATAACTCCGTTGGTGATATCAATGTCGTTGCCAGCGGTGTAGTCAGTGCCAATGCCTGCTCCGGTCCAAGAAGTTTTACAACTACCATTGATGCAAAGTCCGGTGGCATCAGCGTAGCCTACGATTTGCAGTTTTTGAGTTGGGGTTGTTGTTCCAATTCCTACGTTGTCGGCAGGACTGATGAGGATGTGACCACTGGTTGTTGTTTGGAAAGTCAGATTGCTGGCTGTTCGATTGATGGTTGTGACGTAGTCCAGCTGTGGTTCGAGATCAAATTGGGTGCCGGATAGGTCAAGGTCATTGCCAGCGGTATAGGTTGTTCCGCCAGTGGCTGGAAGGGTATCGCAAACCAAACCACTGGCAGTTGAGTAGGTGCAAAGTTTTGTATCAGTTAGCGTGCCTTCTTTGAGTGAAAAAACTGTGCCGGATTGTTGGAGTAAGGTGCCAGATTTGGAATAGGTTGTATCTGTGTCTGTGTCAGTTCCCCAATAGATGTCGGTGCCGTTGGATTTGAGGACTTGATTGAGAGTTCCGATTGGAAGTCTTGTCCAAGACGCTGTCGAGCCTTGGCCGGTGATGACATCACCTCTTTGGACTGTACCTATAGTTGTGTCAGAGTGAGAGCTGGAAAGAAATGTGTGTGCGGCTCCGGGAGCAGTGGAGCTCCAGGCAGGAGCACCAGCAGAAACTACTAGGACTTGGCCATTTGAACCAATGGCCAGTTTAGAGAGAGCTGTTCCGCTGGAATAGTAGAGCATGTCGCCGGCGGTGTAGCTGGTGAGGCCGGTGCCACCGTAGTTTAAGGTGATTGCATTGCCATGCCAAATGCCTGTAGCAATAGTTCCGAGCGTAGACAGATTGGCGGAACCAATCCAGGTTGCGAGAGTCGGATCAACCTCCGCAAAACTAGTAATATATCCAGCATCATTAGTCCACATGGAAATATTGCCCGACTTATTCGTTAGATTATTAAGAGAACTTGCAGTAATATAACCATTTGGATTAGTCGCGTTGTATGGCGTAAAGGCTAGTGCGTTTGTCACATCCAAACCGCTAAGTGCAACTGCCCCAGTTCGAGAATTAAACGAATCTACTTTTGTCCCAGTCAAATATCCCACTAACGCATGATCACCCCAAGAATAAGCAGCGTTCCAGTTAACGATATTGGTATTAGTAATTCCGTGGGCTATTGAAGAATTAAAGATTGGATCAGTTTCTGTATAAGAAGAAATATAGCCATTGGGATTAGTCGCATTATATGGCGTAAAGGCTAGTGCGTTTGTCACATCCAAACTGCTAAGTGTAACTGCCCCGGTTCGAGAATTGAAAGAGCTCACTTTTGTGCCAGTTAGATAACCCTGAGTACTATGATTTCCCCAGGAGTAGGCAATATTCCAAGCATTCGAATCCCCTCCTGTGACAGTAATAACTCCGTTAACCTCAAGCCTAGATTGCGGACTCGTTGTTCCAATTCCCACGTTAACTCCATCATTAAAAAGAACACTACTTACAACCCAATTAGAGGAATCGTCCGAGCGAAGCGTCTGACCATCCGTACCAGATGGCAAAGTACCACCTCCGCCGCCAAGCATCGTATTGCCCCAATATAAATTGCCACTGTTGCTGTAGAGATGATTAGCCACATCACTTGGAACAGTTCCACGTATAGCCAAACCGCCAATGCTTAAAGTATCTTTCAATGAAATTGAAATGATGCTGTTGGTGGTAGAAACATCAACATTGCCTGCGCCAGAAATAGAACCAAAAGCGTAGCCAGAGCCAGTACCGATAAGTAACTTGCCATTTTGCGTATCAGTCAGACCTGTACCTCCCTGAGAAATAGGCAGAGTTCCTTGAGTGTCAGAGCTAAGTTGAATTTTTTTGGCTGTTAGTTTCTGATTTGAAAGAGTAAGATACTTAGAACCAGCAAGAGTAAGAGAACCACTGAGTCTACTATCATTACCAGTAATGAGTTGCCCGGCGCCCTTCCCGATAGGAAGATTTTGCAGATTAATTTTACCCGTATCATTTAAGGCAACAATATTTCCCGACTCAACACCTATTTTCTTTCCATTCAAAAGCGTCGCATTAATCGCATCGTAGGCAAAGAGAGAGGGAGTGATTCTTTTTCTTGGAACCATCTCACCATCTTGATTGATTCGAATCCCCAAGTAGAACTGACCATCTTGAATATTACCGAATATAGGTAACTCCTGTTTTTGACCAAGAGTGAATTGAAGAATTCCCTTTTTGATATTTATTATCTGATTTTCCTCCCAAAGTCGACTGCCACTATCTGAATCTGAAGGATAGCTATCCGTTATAGTCCGATCAGTTGAATAAATAGCAAAGCGAACAGAATATTCTCCATCAATTGGTTGACCATTTTTATCAGTGATAAAGGCCATCGCTTCCATCCGTCTCGCCGCATCAACTTTGAATGCTGAGAAAAAAGAAAAAAAGCAAAGCAAAAACAAAAAAACGAAGACATTTTTCTTGTAATTTTTATAATTTTTTGTTTTCGAAAAAATCATGATTCCAAGCTTTACTAAAAGCAGAAATGCTTGAGTTTATTTTATTTTTTTCGCTTTATTTTTCATTGAAATAAGGCCTCCTTTTATGGATAAATTATAGCACAAAAAAAGGAAAGCAAAAACAAAAAAACGAGGCAACTGTGGATAACTTTTTTTGGCTTTAAAATTAAAAACGAGGCATCGCCTCGTTTTTAATAATTTCATATTTTTTTCTTCAATATTCCATGTCCTACACGTCCAAATTCTTGACACTTTTGGCATGCGTTTGGATGAAACGTCTTCGCGGTTCCACTTCTGTTCCCATTAAAATATCAAACATCTTATCTGCTGCTTCCGCGTCTTCAATTTCAACACGCATCATCATTCTTGTTGTCGGATCCATTGTGGTCTCCCAAAGTTGCGTTGGATTCATTTCTCCAAGACCTTTATAACGCTGAATGGTGATGCCAGAAACCTCCTCCTTCACTTCGCCATTCTCGTCTGTTTCAATTACAATTTCAGGAACAATAATTTCCTGATTTTTCTCAAGTGCTTTTTCCGCCTTATCTTTTTTATTTGCATCACTCTTCTTTTTCATTTCCTCAATAATTTTGTCTCTTCCTTGATCAGTAAAAGCATAGTTAACTTCCTTACCTTTTTGCAAGCGATAGAGTGGCGGTTGAGCAATATAGATGTGACCATTGCGAATTAGTGGCTCAAAATAGCGATAGAAAAAAGTTAGCAATAGTGTTCTGATATGCGAACCATCGACGTCGGCATCGGCCATGATAATCACTTTGTGATAGCGCAACTTTGCAATATCCAAGCTGTCTCCAATTCCCGCTCCAAGCGCAATAATAATTGGCTTTAAAGTATCAGACTTAACCACTTTGTCGAGTGTTGCCTTTTCCACATTCACCAGTTTTCCGCGCAGAGGCAAAATCGCTTGAAAACGCCGATTGCGCCCTTGCTTAGCCGAGCCACCAGCCGAGTCTCCCTCAACAATATAGATTTCCGATTGTGATGCGTCGCGACTGGAGCAATCAGCTAATTTGCCAGGGAGAGTCATACCTTCCAAGGCACCTTTTCTAATCACCGCATCTTTGGCAGCGCGAGCTGCTAGGCGGGCACGGGATGTAAGAGAAATCTTGGAAATAATTGCTTTAGCATTATTAGGATGCGCTTCCAAATATTCTGCCAACGCTTCCGCAGTCGCCGAAGAGACGATTCCGCGAATTTCACCGTTTCCCAATTTTGCTTTCGTCTGTCCTTCGAATTGCGGGTTGCGCAACTTAACGCTAATTACTGCAGTAAGTCCCTCTTGAAAATCTTCTGCCGTAAAATTATCATCTTTTTCCTTCAAGAGACCAGTTTTTTTAGCATAGGAATTAATAACACGAGTCAGCGCACTGCGAAAACCAGCTTCGTGCATTCCACCTTCCGGCGTGGAAATGTTATTAGCAAAAGAAAAGACATGTTCTTTGTATGAATCAGTGTACTGCACCGCCACCTCCACCAGGGTATCTTCTTGCTCTTTGCGCGCATAAAAAGGCATTTCGTTTTTAATCACCTTTCCACGATTGAGAAATTTAATATACGACACCAAGCCACCATCAAACAAAAATCCATAAGCTCTTGCTTTTTCCGGATCACGCGTATCATAGATTTTCACACTGATACCTTTGGTCAAATAGGACTGCTGACGAAGATAGGCCAAAATCCGCTCCCAAGAATATGTAATTTCGGGGAAAATTTGCGGATCAGCCTGAAAAATGATTTTTGTGCCCGTTTCCTTCGCCTTGCCAACCACAACTGGCTCCTTACTTTTCGGTTTGCCTCTTTCAAATTCCATTGCATAAATTTTTCCATCTCGCTTCACCTCAGCGCGCAAATAAACTGAAAGAGCATTCACTACTGAAACACCCACACCATGCAATCCTCCGGAGATCTTATACCCATTGCCACCAAACTTTCCTCCTGCATGAAGAACGGTTAGCACTGTTTCTAGGGTGGATTTTTTTGTCTGGGGATGTTTTTCCACTGGAATACCACGTCCATCATCCTCCATTTCAATCATATTATCCGGTAAAAGTCGCACAATGATATTTTCGCAATAACCCGCCATCGCCTCATCAATAGAATTATTCACAACCTCCCAAATCAAATGATGCAATCCATCAACAGATGTTCCTCCAATATACATACCAGGGCGTTTCCGCACCGGCTCCAAACCTTCCAAAACTTGAATGGATTTAGCTGTATAATCACCGTTACTTTTCTCCTTTTTTTTATCTTCTGCCATACGTTTTAAAATTTGATTTGTTAGAAATTATATCTATACCACCTTCGCCCTCCGGGAGAAGGTGGCTGAAGGCCGGATGAGGGAAAGGGCATTATGTTAAGCAAAGACTAAATTAGTCTAGATTATTCTTAATTTATAGCCCTTGTTCTCACCTGTCACGTGCTCGTGACATCACTGCCTACTGGCAGGCAGGCTCTCCCGAAGGGCGAGGAGAAAATCCCTTGAAAATTATTTTTAAATTATTCATCATCGCGATCAGAAAGAAAATAGAGTTCAACCAGAAATATCCCCGCTACAGCCAGAAGTCCATCCCACCACAAAAGCATGCGAAGTCCCTGAAGGACAAGTAGACTTGTTGCTAAAAGCGCCAAAAGTATTCCTTGACGCAGACTCAAGATGATATTTTCGCCCACTAACTCTCCTCGCATCATACGCCTTCGAAGTCTGAGTAGAAATAAGTTAAATAAGGAACCTAGGAATAAGAAAAATGCGAGATAGAAGAATATTTTTATCCAAACATCTCTCTCTGGCTCACTTTGAGTTATTATGAAAACCAAAGCAGACAGCGAGAGAATACCGATTATTCTTATAAGCCACAAATAACCTCTTGGTACCATATTTTTCTTTGTCACGTAGTAGTCCCGATTTATCGGGGCGAAGGATAATTAACGAGCAACAAACAAAAAACCAAAGCAAGAATATGCTCTATTTTTGCTTATCTTGCGCCTCATTAGCGCCCTCCCATTATAGCCTTTTTTGGAAAATCATGCAAGCTAGCTTTTTTGAAATTTATCTTTTGGGGTGTGGCAAATTGGACAAAATTCCGGCGCTTCAGAAATCGCTGGAAAACCACAAATCGGGCAAATATAATATTCCAGCTCAAAAAGATCCTCGCCTGCTTCCAGCTTTTCCAACGCCTCGCGAAAAAGTTTTTGATGAATCCTTTCAACATTAAGAGCATTTTTAAAAGAGCCTTCTGCGCCACCTTCTTTTTCTTCTTGCGCCTGAGTGATAAAGGCCGGATACATCTTATCAATCTCATATGTCTCACCCGAAACAGCCGCTTCCAAGTTTTCCGCCGTACTCCTTACGTCCCCTAGCGCTTGCAAGTGCCGCAAAGCATGCACAGTTTCGCCATCCGCCGCCGCGCGAAAAAGTCTTGCGATTCCCAACTTCCCTTCACTTTCGGCTTTTTTAGCAAAAGCTAGATATTTGCGATTAGCCTGAGACTCGCCGGCAAACGCAGCTTTTAAATTTTCGGTTGTTTCATTCATAGTTTGTTTTTTTTTAATTCTTACACCACTAGTATACCAAAGTTCAAACATCCCGGCAAAATAAATAATCCCTTCCAGCAAAGTTCTGCAGAAAGGGATTATCGCTACTTAAGCAGCTGTTATTTTCTAACCACCTCTTCGATTCGTTCCCGCTGCGCATCCACAAATTGGATCACAGGATCAATGAACCGACTCATATCTTCGATATGAATAACGCGAAGCATGTTTTGCCTTTCGAGAGATAGCGTTGTCGGGGAAAAAGCACAAACAACGAGATGGCGAATTTCCAATTCACAGGCGATATAAAAAAAGCCTGTGCGGAAAATTTGCAAATCACGCACACCACCCTCTGGAAAGATTACCAAAGAACTTTGGTCGTTTTTCATCAGCGAAATTATTTCCTGACATCGCCCTTTGCCATTCGATCTAATAAGCAGGTGCCCCATTTCCTGCATGGCAACACTCCAGCCAATATTGAACGCCAAAGTAAAAAAACGTCGTTGCAAGACTTTTCTGAGCATCATTTGCCTGATCGCCGGAAACCAATGTGAAGGAAAATTCTTTGTATTCCCCCCTTTCAGTCCAGCGATCTGTTCGGCTGGCAAATGCAATGCTTCTTCCGCATCCGGATGATTGACAATAAGCATTACTCGTTCATTGGTAGGCAAGGAAAGCCTGTCCACTTCAGAAGGAACTGCCCTTTCAAGTTCAATCATCAATTGATCCACAGACACATGTCCCTGAAAATAATCCAGAGATAACTTTAGATACTCTTCTCTATTCACACGCCACCCCCTTATCCTTAGTCCCTGTTCATCCCAACCCGCTGTTGGAATATTCCATATTTATATCACAAAAAGATTTTCTTCACAAGGTTTTCAAAAGCTGTTTCCGGCTCAGCAAAAATGTGATCGCCAGGCACTTCTAGATACTTTTGATGGGCTAATTTTTGACACAAGATATCTACATTTTCTTTTTCGATCCAATCTTCCTTGGGTCTTACAATCAAACACTTCTGCTTCACTTCCGAAAGCATTTCTTCAAGTAAAAAATTCCGATAAGACAAAATCCAATCGAGATTAATTATTCTAGATTTATATCTCGATATCTTGCAATTAACAGCAGCGCCTGCTTCAACCGAACGTAAATCATCTTCTTTAATCCGAGGAAGAATGACCCGATCGGGATATGTCACAGGAGAAAAAAGAATAAATGAAGTCTTTTTGTCAAAACAATTAGCAGCTTTCAATGCCACTGCGCAACCTTGAGAGTGCGCTAAAATAACAATCTTTCTCTCTGGATAATCCTTCCGCAACAAAGCATATTCAGACGCCACATTCGTCACCATCTCAAAAAGCGAGGCGAGCTCGGTCTCATCTTTTTCATGTCCGCGAAAAGTCACACCTTGCACGCTAAAATTATTTTCAATCAGAAAAGCATAGAGCCTCCCAATAAAATCTTCGGAATAATTACCCAAAAACCCTGGAACAATAAAGTAAATTGGGGACGCATTATCATTTTCAAAAATGCGAGAATATTTTTGCATATTGTTAACTTTAAATAGGACTACTTAAAAAAATATCCAACAATTCTGGCTAAACACAATTAATCCGCCCACCTTTTTATTCCAGTCGGACCGCCATAAGAGTAATAATCCTCACGTGAATTTGGATAAACCCGTCTTGATACACTCACCTGGAATTCCTTCGAAAATTCCTTCGCTGCCTCCATCACGCAACCCGCCAACTCAGGCTCGCCATCACCATCCGGCCAACTAATAACGAGGTTCATTCCCGCCAAAGTAACTTTTCTCGTACCAACGGATTTTAATTTTCTAAGAAGCTCTTCCCAATTGCCCTGCTCTGGAGTGGGATCATCAGTATGTGTTCCCACAACGAATGCGGATGTGGATAAACTTTCCTTCAATAAACTTTCCAGCTCTGCCATCTTTTGCGCATCATGGAAAATAAAAATTGGAGGATAGCCTTCTTTTTGACCAGCAAGTAATCTCTTTAATGCTTCCCGCATACCCCTCAAGCTATCCGCACTCGCAAATCCTATATCAGTATGAACTGATTCTTTTTCGGGATAATATGGATGTATAAAAACAATTATCCCTCCCTTACTCTTTTCAATTCGCTCCCTCAGCCATTCCTCCTGCTTTTGGGACAATTTTTGAAAATCAACAAGCTCCCTTTTCGGAGCACATTCTATTTCAGATTTTTTCTTCGCTTCGGTTGATCTCTCGAAAAACCCAGCATTAGATTCTGCCATATATATTATGCTTCAGTTCTTTGAATTATCTGCTTTAGTATACCATAAATGCTATGCAATTCTATCAATTACCAAAACTATACAGCCGCTAGGCATTCTCTTCACGCTTAGTCCCAATATAGGCTTTTATTTTTTTGTCTCCGTTTATGGCAAACGCTAACGATCGCATGCATCCATCATCAATATCCCCTTTCATTTTAAGCATACCCTTGCGACAAGTTGAAATAGTTCCGCCCGGAAGAATTATCGGCAACAAATATTTTTCTTTTTTTATGATTGTCCTTAAACTTATTATTTCCGACACAACTTTCCTTGCTCTAATTCTCGATAGCCTGAAATCAATCTTTTTCAGTTCAGAAGACATTTTCTTGGCCGAGTCGCTGAGTGAGCCATGCGTCCATGTTTTCGGGATGCCACCAGCACCCTTCCAAAGACCCACTTCAGACAAATCAACAAAGCCAATATGCCAGTCAACGCTATCATAAACTTTCAGCCTTTTTCTATACTCCGTAGAGATAATTAAATCAAGGGCAGCTTCTTCTAACTTTAAAACAGCATCTTTATTTATCGCTATATTTTTTGAAAATGTTTCTTTGGCTGGCGTCGTGATATGTTTTTTTAACGCGTCTTTACGCATTTTTTTTGACGTAAACCTATTGGAAATCACAAAACACCTCTTGACCTCTAGACTTTTCACTTTTTTTAATAGTTTCATATTTATTGTACCAATACCCTTCAATCCAATATTCCTCTGTTTTATTATATCACAGTTAGATTATATTTTTGCACATAAAAAATACGGCCTATAAAAGCCGTATAGTTTGCGGGGACGGTCCCGCCTTGGCGGGATGACTTATGATGCGGGGACGGCCGGACTCGAACCGGTGACCTACTGCGTGACAGGCAGTCGCTCTAACCAACTGAGCTACGCCCCCAATTCATGTTACATATAACATGAAACATATAACAACTACTCGCTTGTTACATGTTTTATGCTACATGCTGTATGTTTTTTGTAGCAGGAGTGAGACTCGAACTCACGACCTCAGCGTTATGAGTGCTGCGCTCTAACCAGCTGAGCTATCCTGCCAAAATATTATTTTTTATAAGCTCTGACTTCTTTTTTCTACTCCATCCTTTAAGCTGGTATTCTCTTTGGATAGCTAAATTAAAATCCTTATAAACTTCACAATAAATCAACTTAACTGGCCTTCTTATTCTCGTATACGCAGATCCATCTCCATTATTATGCCTTGCCAGACGCTTTTTCATTTCCGACGTATGACCAACATAAAAACTACCATCGACACACTGAAAGATATAGCAGGCACCTTCTCCAACATTTAAACAGGGAGCTACTATTTCCTTTAGATTATCAGTATGAACTGTTTTTATTCTTTTATGCAAGATGAGCTTGTTCTTATCCACCTAGAGCAAAAACTTGAAAAATTGTCCTTCGACAAGCTCAGGGCAACACTTCGACGATATTATTATTTTGATTCTTTTTTAAACTACTACGCTTGCTGTGCCTGCACTGAGCGAGCATCAGCGAGTCGAAGTGTTGCGGGACCAGGATTCGAACCTGGAACCTTCTGGTTATGAGCCAGACGAGCTGCCATTGCTCCATCCCGCTATCTTTTTGAACTATTCCCTATTCTAACTCAAAAAATCTGAAACGTCAATTATTCCCAAAAACTTGTCAAAAACTTAGGACTTATGCGTTTGCCGAAAAATGCTCTGCACGATTATTTTTGCTAGCACACTGAATTTCCGGTAAACAAGGAGGGGCTCAATCAAAACAAGGGAACCGTGCTTTTAGGAGCTTTTTAAGGTAAATGCGTAAGTCCAAAAACTAATCAAATACCAAGAAAAATCTCAAAAATTCCTCATAACAATCAAATGTCTTTAGGGCCTCTTCTCGAGTGAGCACAAAGCTGTCATCATGAATAATGAGGTTCCGAGTCTCATGCGCACGTCGCAGCTCTTCAATGTTATCAATTTGACCAGGAGTAATATTATCCAAGCGCTCTGTCATATTCTCACCCTTATAATTCATCTCAGCGATAAGATCATCAACAATCTTATCCGCTTCAATGATCGCCACCTTATAATCCGATTCATTTTTACTATCAAACCTCCTTTTCACCTTAGCCCACTTCACACGCAATTTTCCCTTGCGATACGCAAGCTCTGGTGGGATATTCATTCCCACAAGCGTGTCGCGGATATCAGCACCCAAGCCACGCTGCTTGAGCATCAGTACAAGATCAATAAACATCACGATCACATACACTTCCAAGAAAAATTTCAAAAAAGAAAAAGTGAGCGAAGCATAAAACGCTTTTGCCAGAGACAATATTCCGGTGATAAAATTTTCTAAAAAAACGTCCATTTTTTAGCTACCTTTCGCCAATTTTTAATTTTTATTTTAGCGAAAATTATTTACTAATCTCATAAGCATGCGCCGCGCGCAACATATTTTCTTCATCAAACCATTTTGCCATTAACTGAAATCCGAAAGGAAGCTTCTTCCCATCAACTTCAACCTCCGGCCCCGGAACAGAAATCGCTGGCACACCGACAATATTAGCTGTAATGGAAAACATATCAGCCAGATACATTTTCAAGGGGTCTTCGGTTTTTTCTCCTATCCTAAAGGCTGGGGTAGGCGCAGTGGGAGCAAGAATCAAATCAACTTTTTCAAATGCTTTTTCAAAGTCTCTTTTGATCAGCGTTCGCACTTTTTGCGCTTTGAGATAATAGGCATCATAATAACCAGATGAAAGTGCGTATGTTCCAAGCATAATCCTTCTCTTCACCTCCTTGCCAAAACCATATTGACGAGAATCGAGATAGGTCTCCAGAAGTTTTTTAGACATACCATCCTCCTTCACACCAGAGTTCTTCTTGTCATCAACATTAAGTCCATATCTAATTCCGTCATACCTTGCCAGATTTGAACTGACTTCGCAAGGCTGAATGATATAGTATGTCGCTAAGGAATATTTTGAATGTGGCAAATCAATCTCTACAATTTCTGCCCCTAATTTCTTATAAGTTTCGATAACCTCAAGAATGGATTTCTTCTCTTTTTCATCCAGTCCATCAATATATTCAGCCACAATTCCAACCCTAAGTCCCTGGACTTCTCCAGTCAAATATTTTGTATAATCCTTCCCTGAGCTATGGGCTGAGGTAGCGTCCAGCTTATCCTGTCCGGCAATCACACTAAGAACAATTGCTGCGTCTTCTACGCTTTTTGTTATTGGTCCAATTTGGTCAAGACTTGATGCCATCGCAATTGCTCCATGGCGCGAAACGCGACCATAGGTTGGCTTCAAACCGACCACTCCACAGAAAGAAGCTGGCTCACGAATCGAACCGCCCGTATCTGTCCCTAATGCCCAGACAGCTTCGCCCGCAGCTATCGCTGCCGCTGAACCGCCAGATGAACCACCAGATACACGAGTCAAATCTAATGGATTTTTTGTAACACCATAGGCACTGTTTTCTGTCGATGATCCCATGGCAAATTCGTCCAGATTGGTTTTTCCCAAAAATACTGCCCCAACTTCTTTCAATCTTTCAATCACTGTCGCGTCGTAAGGGGCAATGTAGTTGTCTAAAATTTTAGAAGCAGCCGTTGTTCTCACACCAGAAATACAAAGATTATCCTTGATTGCCCCTGGAATTCCCTCCAAGAGTTCAATTTTTTCACCTCGGGCAATTTTTGCGTCCACTTTGCGGGCTTGCTCCAACGCCAAGTCTTTAGTCAAAGTCAGATAAGCAAAAATATCTTTATCTTTTTCTTCGATGCGTGCAAAATATTCTTCCGTCAATTTCACTGAAGTTATTTCACCTGATATTAATTTATTGTGGAGTTCTCTAATCATGTCGGTTCTCTACGAATTACGAGTTTTACATAAAAAAACGAAAAACAAGTGTCATTCCCGCGAAGGCGGGAATCCAGGTTCCACTATTTATAAACTCTTGAAAATCGAGCTTATAAATATCCTGGCTTAATATTTTAACTAGCCTATCCCTTAATATTTCGCCTTCTCTATATTTTCAACTCAAGGTGCCTGGATCCCCGCCGGAGTTTATGCTCGTGAAACGGGTGCGGGGATGACACAAAGAGAAGATTACAAAACACTTTTAACTTTATCATACCCATTTTTACCCTCCGGAAACAATTCAACAATTTTCTCTTTATTTAAAAAATCTTCCATCCGATCTTCACGACTGATATTATTCATCCCTGTGATGTGCGCTGTCGGAAGAACTCCAGCAACATCCACCTCGTCAAGTTGAGCGATCCAATCCAAAATAGACGACAAATCATGGGAGAATTTTTCAATCTCCTTTTCTTCCAGGCCCACTCGAGCCAAAGCTGCAATATGTTTTACCTCTTCCGCGATTAACATAATATTAATTCTAAGCCTATTTTAACATCTCCTCAAATTCTTTTTCACTAATAATTTTCACTCCCAAATCTATTGCTTTTTGATATTTCGACCCAGGATTTTCTCCGGCAATCACATAGTCGGTATTTTTACTAACAGACGAGGAAACACTTCCACCTGCTCTTCTAATCATATCTCGAAGAGCATCTCTTGTAAAGTTCCCCGCCTCTCCCGTGAGCACAAATGTTTTTCCCCAAATCTTTTCATTTACTTCTTTCTTCTCATTGTCTACCAAAATTTCCACGCCAGATTCTCGCATTTTTTCGAGCAATTTCACGTTTTCCAGGTCTGAAAACCACTGACTAAGACTTTCCGCTGACTTATCGCCAATACCCTTTACTTTCAGCAAATCCTCTTTTGTTATCCGAGGAAAAACATCAATAAACTCCTTGAAAGTACTTATTTTTAAACCCAAAACATCTTGCAAGCTATTTGCCACAAGCACCGCAGTCTCTTCGCCCGCATAACGAATTCCCAAAGCATAGAGAAATTTTTCCAGTGCAATATGTTTACTTTTTTCAATCGCCAAAATCAAATTATCAGCAGATTTTTCCGCAAAGCGCTCAAGCGGCTCCAAGTCGCCCTTTTTCAGCTCAAAGATTTCCGCCATATCAGAAATTACTCCTTCATTAACCAGTTGCTCAACAATTTTTTCGCCCAATCCATCAATATTAAAGCCTTTTTTGGAAACAAAATGAATAATTTTTTCTTTCTCCACCGCAAAACATTTCGGATTAGCACAATAAAGCGCTGCGCTCTCTTCTTCTTTTCCGCCAATAATTTCCTTCCTCACTGGCCCACCACAAATCGGACAAGTTTGTGGCATCACAAATATTTTTTCTTGCCCTGTGCGAAGACCAATCAGCGTTTCAGTTATTTCCGGGATAACATCGCCTGCTTTTTGCACCACAACCGTATCTCCAATTCGCACATCTAATCTCTTTATTTCATCTTCATTGTGCAGTGTCGCACGACTTACCATCGAACCCGCCACCAACACCGGTCGCAGATGCGCCACCGGAGTGAGCGCTCCAGTCCGTCCCACCTGCACCCCGATATCTTCCACTACCGTTGTCACCTTTTCGGCCGGAAATTTGTAAGCAATACCCCAACGAGGAGATTTTCCCGTATAGCCCAATTGCTCTTGCAAAAATCGCGAGTTAATTTTCACAACCACACCATCAATTCCATAATCCTCCTTATCTTTCTTTCTCGTCCACTCCTCGTAGTAATTTTCAATCTCAGAAATACTTTCACACAAACGATAATGCTCATTCACCCGAAACCCCAACTCCTCCAAAAGCTCCAACTCCTCGATCTGCGATTCTGGTATTTGAATTTTTGTATCATTACTGTTCGCTGACTTCTGATCGCTGTTCGCTGATATCTGGTCAATATCATACACAAAACATTCCAACCGACGTTCAGAGGCAACCCTTGGATCAAGCTGTCTGATTGATCCAGCAGCGGCGTTCCTTGAGTTAGCGAAAAGAGCTTCGCCTTTTTTCGCGCGCAGCTTGTTGATTCGTACCAATTCTTTTTTCCCCATAAAACACTCTCCAACCACGATGCAATTTATCGGCTGATTTAATTTCAGCGGAATATTAAAAATCGTTTTCAAATTCTCTGTCACATCCTCGCCAATCACGCCATCACCCCGCGTCGCTCCACGCACAAAATCACCATTTTCATAGGTCAAAATAACTTTCAACCCATCAATTTTTAGCTCACAAACATAATTCAATTGCTCCCTCTCCTTAGAGTGAGGTGGATTTTTAATTTTAGCAATCATCCGCTTTATCTTCTCCTCCCACCCGCCCATTTCCTCAAAATTAAAAGCATCATTAAACGACCATTGTCTGGTTTTGTGAAGCACTTTTTGGAATTTATCCAAAGGACGCCCGCCAATTCGCTGAGTCGGCGAATCAGGAAATTTCCATTCAGGATATTTTTCCTCCAGCCCCTTTAGCTCTGCCATAAGAGACGAATAAATCTCATCAGTCAAATCAGGCTTATCTAGGTCATGATACTCATGGCGCAACTTATTAATTTCAGCTGAAAGCTTTTGAATCCTTTCCTTGATTTGTTCATTATTTTCTTGCATAAGGGTATTATAACACACAAAAAGCCAGGAAATAAACTGGCTTTTTTACTGTGGACTATCAATCAATTTCTAATTAGAAAACTTCAAAATAAGCTCATCGCCGCCAATTTCACCTAAATCATCCGTTCCCACGAAGGCATGTTTTTTCCCATCAACCTCTCGCACAAAAGCGATACTCTTCCCATCAGCAGAAATAATCGGCTTAGCCCCTTCACCTAAATCTTTTTCATTATAAATCACATGCTTTTTACCACTCACCATTTTGACATAAGCAAAGCCTTCGCCCCCAATCACCGGATCAGAGCCAACGCCCAATTCTTTTCCATTATGCACAACGATGATCTCCCCAGCCTCATTTAATCGCATGAAGAAGAAATTGTTTTTTGCAATCCCAAAGGCATTGCCCGTGTTCCAGATTTCACCAAAATCTTTTCCGTCATAGATGAAATGCAGCTTACCCTCCACAATTGCTTGATAGGCACATTTTTTTTCAAGACAACTAAAACCGATGCCTTCGCCTATCCTTTCACTATTTTTTGAAATACCCGACAGACCAATAATACCATTAGCATGGGTCGAAGAAAAAATAGAAGAAGCTGCAGCTGATGCATACCAAACCGAATCATTACTCACGGCATAAATCAGGCCACCGGGAGCAAAAATATTTCCCTTATAAATAACCACGCTACCTTTATCGCTATCGCGTTCAAACGCAATATCATTTCCATCTTCCGATAAAACAAAGCTATGTCCATCACCCAAGTCTTTGTCGTTATAGATAACATGAACCACTCCATCAATTAGCTTCTCATAAGCAATATTGCTACCAGCAATCCTAGCTGAGTAATGGCCTTCTGCAGCAAAAACAACTCCCAAGTCAATGTCATTATAAATCAGGTGAGTGTCATCACCAATTTTACGATAAAAAGCCAGATTATCAGCTGAGATCATCGGTCTAAAACCCACGCCAACGTCTTTTCCGTTAAAAAAAACGTGATTCTCGCCGTCAACATCTCTTTCAAAAACCAGTCTTCCATTGGAAAACTCAAAATATCGATTAGCCAATCCTCCAACATCTTTTCCATCACTAATCAGGTGCGGCTCATTGTCAATAAAACGCACGAAAGAAACATCCTTTGTAAAAACAATGCCGTTCCCCTTCTCGCGACTATTCCCGCCTCCAAATAAAATCCCTTTTTTAAGCTCAAATAATCCAGTTAGCACCAAAGCAAAAACCAAAAATAACCCGATGAAAGCAAGTAATTTTTGATTTGATTTAATTTGTATCATTTTTATAATTTAATAGAAAAAATAAATTTAACTTAAAACTAGCTAGTTAACAATTAATTCTTGAGTATAACAACTCGTAGCATATGAATTATATACAGCATCTAAATACGCGTCCATGCGGCAATAATATGAACCAACACCAAGTGTGGCAGGGGGAATATATCCACTCCCGGAAAGAGCGCCCATAGGCGCAGGGACGCCAAGCGATGACCATGCGCCACTAACCTTCTTAAAGCACTCAGATTTTAGTCCCAGCGCAACTGTAGATGTCCAAGTATACGTCACGCCTTGACTCGTAGTGATAGTTGTAGGATTCCAACTATATGTGCACGTAGGCGTACTTGAAGCACAAATACTATTCCATGTATCCCAAGTATACCCCGACGCGCACTTATAACAACATTCACCACTACATGCTGGTACGCTATATCTCGGCCAAGGGTCAGCAGCAGGACTCCAATATCCATACCAAGTTTGAGCATAGGAAGATGGGTTCCAGACTGTGTTACTAGGTTTAGATGCAGAGCACGTATATGTTTGGGTATTGCCAATACAATTCCAGCCATCCCAAGTATAATTGGTCGCACACCTAACATGACAGTCACCTACCGTCGGATTTATATCATACACAGCAGTCTTAGTGGCAGGCTCCCATGCAGCCGTATGCCCGTTCCATGTCTGAGTAAATGTTGAAGTGGTATTCCAGACGGTATTTGAAGGCTGAGAGGAGCAACTCGCAGATCGAGTATTAGGAACACAGCTTGAACCTGAACGAGTATAGTTATAATCACACAGAAAGTCACAGTTATTAGTTATAACATAATCCCCACAACTTTGAGGAGTACAGGAATATTTGCCAATACGAGTACTATGCTCCGGGATAGCCTGGGTACAAGCTGGTTCAGTCCAGTCCGAGCATTTATGATAACAGCAAGCCTTGTTAGGAGCAACAAAATGATCAGCATTCGTAACGCCATATTTTACAAAATCATAATCGCAAACTAAGCTACAACGCTCCGTAACGGTATACCCAGGAACACCCGCTGCTGCACATTTTGTATCAGACGCACAAGTACTAGTATTGGTCCAACTCGTTCCATGATAGGGATCTAATTCATAATCACAATCTCCCTCCGTAACAGTCGGCGCATTATCATGCGATACAAATGGAGGGTTTGCTGCAGAAGAACAAGTTTCAGAACAACATTTACCACTCGGATATTCAGGGTCAGCAGCCTCGATAAAAGGATTATAATTTGCCGCACACGTTAATTCACATCTCTTTGTTATAGTATATGGCCCACAATTATTAGTATTTGCGCAAGTCGTATCATGAGTATCCCAAGTAGCCTTCTTAAAAGGATTCAGCGCGCAATATGTGTCTGGAGATTCCACAATCGTAGTTGGCGAACCAGACGGAACTGGGCATTCCTGCTTGCAACATCGGGGTTGTGATGGATTTGACTCAGTTGTATGATAAGAGGTAAATAACACTCCATTATAACGACCATTTGCCGGATTCATATCAACATCTATTTTATTCTGTGGCGACCATGAACTAGAATTGAGTTTTATTGATGGATCAGAACCTTCAGCTGCCGTGGGACAAGTCAAGCAATACCCTACCGTTCGATATGGATGCAAGCAAGCATCTCCAGGCACACAAGCCTGCGCTGTTTTACACCAACCAAGACCGGTAGTAATACCTTCATTAAGCCCTGATACCACCCCACTACCAGCAGCGAAACCAATTCCCACAGTATCAGTAACGCTTGGATAAGGAGTAGAAGAAGGTGTTAAATAGCCCTCTCTGTTAACACATTTTTGCAATGCACAATTTTCTCCTGGTTCTGGCGTCCAATTAGGATCAGGCTGAAAACACTCGGTGCCATTACAGCAATTATATGATTGTGTCGCTGTTATGGTTCCCACCGGTTGACAATTAACTTGCCCGGGGCTAGTACAGAGCTTGACACATTTAAGTCCACCTAAAAGATCGCCTGTGTCACAATCAAAGGTCGAAATCGTCACCTTCTTATCTGTTGTTCCGACTCCAGTTCCACTCGTATCCAAATAAAGCGAATCAAGGCTCAATGGATATTTATTTCGCGCTTTGATTGTGAAAAAATAATCCTCACCATATTGCCCCCCAGAATTAGCCAATGAGCCAGGAGAACCAAAAAGCGCTCCACTAATTTTCTCATCTCCGTTTTTAAGTATTATATTAGGCGTTGTGGCAGATAATCTGAACGGAACAAATACATCGAAAGCATCCCTATTCGTTGTTATCCACCAGCCATTACCGGGAATAGTATAATCAGCCCTCAAACTTCCCTGCATTGACTTTCTCACTTCATAATCTTTAATTTTTTTCACTACAGCTGCGTCAGCATTGGGATTGACGGTCAGCTTTATATCACACTTATTCCATGTGCAAGGAGCGACGCCATCCCCACAATTTGCTACAGTAAAATTACCACTTCCCAATCCACTATTGATCCGATCACTTAAGTCCGCTTGAATCTTACGATTTAAACCACCACTACCATCCACGCTTTGACTTTGGAGCTTATATACTTCCGAGAGATAGCCAGCGGTGACTTGCGATGGCACAGGAGAGGTTGCATCAAAACATTTTATAGTAGTCCCATCACAAAAACCCGCTTCATTGTAACGCGCGTTTTCGGGAATTCTTGCGGTCAGCTCATTGTCCAATGCCTTCAGATTATTCAAAAATAATTCTGCAGCAGCGTCTGAAGCCTGATAGGCGCTATAGCCTTTTTTGGAATCAAGCGCAAGGGTCGTTCCTTGAATTGCGCGGTTGACAATCGCAATTGAAATCGCTGAAATCACCAAAAGCATGATTAGAACCCCAATCATGAAACTTCCTCGTTTGTTTTTTTGAATCTTCATTTTTTCAAAAATTATTGCTAAAAATCTTCTTAATTTTCATCCTTATACTTAGCTCGCATTGAAACAGTCGTCTGCGCCGTCATCCCCGGAGGCCCGACCTTCACAAGCACCGTCGTAATCCTGCCAATCGGAGTTCCTCTCACATAAAAATTTCCCGCGACATCGCTCGCAATCACATAGTTCGTTGACGCTCCTGCTGTTGGAGTCTCAGCTCTCGATAGGGTTCTAGCTGCAGGATCGAATATATATGTTACCGCACTGCCAGTAGCATTATTTTTTAAATAGATATTATTTATGGCACTGCCAAGCACTGGTGCTGGTGCTGGTGCTGGTGCAAAATCGCTCATACGAATATCTTTCGCCAAAGAATTCAAAGCTAGCGACAATTCTTCATTATTTGCCTGATATCGCTTAACTGCCGTGCGATTATTGAGGTAAGAAATAGTGACCGCCACAATCGCCATGGTCAAAATACTCATGATTGCAATCGCGATGAGCATCTCAATAAAAGTCAACCCTCGTCTTCCTGCAGGCTCAATCAAAGCTTTGGCGTTACAAACAGCAGAGTATTTTTTGTTTTTATTTGAAATATTTTTCATTTTAGTTTTTTGCATTATTCTGTATTTCCCCATGAATAAATAGTATCAGTCATAGTCAGAATCTTATCACTAGTAGTGCCCCATCTTATCCGACTAGTTATCGTTCTGGATTCACCAGCTCCAGAAATACTAACTGTTCTATAAAATTTTGTCACCGTCCCACCACCGCCAATTGTATAAAAATCACCACTCTTTCTTAGTCCAGTCTCGGCGCAACCAGCCACTGGCATTGTGGCACCACTATAATTATAATTATACGCAATATTACAAAGATTTGCAGAAGCAGGAGCAGGAAAAGGAGGACTCTGAAACCCATCATTACACGGAGGTATATTGCCAACGACACAAGTTTTCCAATTATTATCCCGGATATTCCTAACGATTTCAATCCCCTCCTGAGCCAAATTTGAAGCGATGATAATATCTCGCTTGGAAAATTCCGTACGATATGAAGCCGCCATTACAGTCAAAAATGTGACAAGCACAATTCCCACAATGAAAGTAGCGATCACTGCCTCAATCAACATATAGCCCCGACTGCAACGATGTAGCAACTTCGGGCAGGCAGACTTGTTTTTTTTATTTTCCAAAACTCGTTTTCGCATTTTATCTTTTTTTAATTAAGGGCATTAACCACAGGGAGAGTTCTGTACTTTATTTGTGGCAAGCCACAGAAAATTTACTCAATATTAGCTCGTCCGCCGAAGCTTCAGCGCAGGAGGATTCAAACAAAAAAACTATTTGCATATTGCCTGATAAGGAGTAACTTCGATATTTCGACTTCCTCCATAACCAGAACAAGTGATAGTCGAGGTTGCAACACCACCAGGGAGAGCGCCAATAGCATTAGGAGTGGTATATGTAGCTGACCATGCCGGAGAAGCACAATTCACACCACCGGGGATACTAAATGATTCCATTGTTCCACCAGCACTTGATGATATCTGAATTATAGATCCATTTATAATAATCGCAAAAGAAACGGGAACGCTTCCACTAACCATTTTCCCAGACAAAGCATAGTTCCGCGTCTTATTAATCATTGCCGATACCTGACCACAAGCGTTATTCACACTTGCCCTATTTTTCATACCGCTCAGCGCACTCCAAGACATTCCTGTGATTATAGCCACAACAGCGATAATCACAATCAGCTCTAAGACTGTAAATCCTTGATTGCCCGAAACAACCGCGTCACAGGTAGGCTCGTCTCCAGGTGTCACTTCTTTTTTTGAAAATAAATTATCAGACATACAAAAGTGGTACTAAAATAAGCCCAGATACCAGCCCACAATTGGAGCATAGTAAAAAAGAGCAAAAAATGTTCCGACAATTAAAAATGGAGCAAAGGGAAGCTGACTCTTCATATCTTTCTTCTTCATTCCAATAAGAATTATACCATAAATAGCACCAATCGCAAAAGCCAGAAAAAGTCCCAGAAGAATTTTCGGCCAACCCAAAATGAGCCCGAGCAGGATCACGAGATAAGCATCACCCATTCCCATCCATTTTTCTTTTGAAAAATAGGACAAGGAGAAAAAAAACAAAAATGCGCCTCCGCTAGCCATAACCCCAGAAACTGACATTCGCTCCCAGACAGTTGAAAATATTTGTCCAAAATCAAGGTAGAGATTGAAAATCAAAGCCAAAATGATCGCTGGCCAAAGAACTAAATTGGGAATCTCCATGTATAATATGTCGTAGATGAAAATTACCAAGAGCGCGCTAGCAAGAGCAATCATCACACCAGTGATAAGCCAGGTAACAGGATTTTCTAGAATAAAGTATTGATTTGCCAAAAGCGCAAAAACAACGCCCGTGAGCAACTCCACCAAAGGATATTGCCAAGAAATCTTTTCCCCACAATCACGACATTTAAATTTCAAAAGGACAAAACTCAAAACCGGGATATTATCATACCAACGGATAGTTTTTTTGCATTGCCGACAATGGGAGCGCCCCATTATTGTTTCTGCCGTGCGAATACGATAAACAACGACATTGAGAAAACTGCCAATAATCAGACCAAAAAGAAAAAAAATGATAAGCATTATTTTTGGATTAATTTTTTATTCAAACACCACTAGCATTATTTATCTCCATTTAAAAGATTCCTTGCTTCTCCATATAATCTTGTCCTAAGAATAGCATAATTTTCGTGATAGAGCAAAGCTTCTTCCTTTTTTTTGCAAACGTATTATTTTTTATTTCTCAAGACAATCACATAACTTTCAGTGAAGCTAGCATAATACTTGGCATAAATTTCCTTAATAACTGCCCCACCGCTCATTTTGGACGACATAGACGAGACCAATAAAGCAACATTGTCAATCACAAGAGCCAATAAATTATTAATAATAAAAAGGGGGGAAAGCCAATATTTTGATCCTGGTAAATAATGCAAAAAATTATTCCAAAGAATTATGAGAGTTTTAATGTAACCACTAAGCGGAACAATCCGAATCACCTCGAAACCTTTAAACAACTCCCTGAGCCCATATTGAGTAAACCGATAATAATCATGAGGAATTTCATGTTCAGGAAAGGCCAGCGGCGCCGAAATAAAAATCAGCCCATCATTTTTCACAACCCGCCCAATTTCCTTGATAGTCTCAGATATTTTTGATGTATGCTCCAATACTTGAGTCGAAATCAGAGCATCGAATTCGCTCTCACCAAAAGGAAGGTCCCAGTTATACCCAAAAAAATCTGCACTACTATTCTTGCTAACGTCGAAACCAACATACGCTTTTACCTCTGGGAATAGAGACCGGTACGGCTTCACCCCACAGCCCAGATCAAGAATTTTTTCAGCTCTCTCTCGCTCAAGCATCCCGGAAAAAATCTTCACTTCCCTAAGCAACGCCCGAAGGCTTAAATATGCCCACTGCCATATTCGCGGATTCATTCTCTCGGAGATGATTTCTTTAATAGTTCTTTTCACAACCAAACCCTCGCATACCTCGATATCGATTGTATTATTTTGCATAAAAGCGACAGAGTTGATAGACTAATTACATATAAGCTAAACAATATCTTCAGTATAGCATAATTCGATCATTCTATGTGTGGAATCACAGGAAAAATTTATCTTAACACTGGGACTGTTTCAGCTGGAGATATGGAAAAAATGAATTTGGCTATCGCCCATCGCGGACCAGATGATAGTGGAACATACATCTCCCCTAACCAAAAAATTGGACTCGGACATCAAAGATTATCCATCATTGACCTCTCTCATTTCGGACATCAGCCAATGAACTACATGAATCGCTATTGGATTGTATTCAATGGCGAAATATATAATTTTCAAGCCTTAAAAAAAAATCTACAAAAAGAAAAAATATACACCTTCAAATCAGATACAGACACAGAGGTAATCATGGCGCTATATCACAAATACGGCACCGATTGTCTCCAACATCTACGAGGGATGTTTTCTTTCGCCATCTATGACGACAAAGAAAAAACCCTATTCTGCGCCAGAGATAGAGTCGGAAAAAAACCCTTCAAATATTACCTTGATGACAAGATCTTCATTTTCGCATCAGAGCTCAAGGCAATCCTAACCCAAACGGATTACAAAAAAGAACCAGACTACGTGGCTATCCGCCATTATTTAACGTTTCAATATTGTCCAGCGCCATTTACTGGATTTAAAAATATCAAAAAACTTGAACCAGCCCACTATTTATTAATCGATCTCAAAACAAACCAGACCAAGCTTGAGCGCTATTGGAAACTAGATTATTCCGAAAAATTAGACCTATCTATCGGCGGCTGGAAAGAAAAAATTATCAATAAATTGGAGGAATCCGTGAAACTGCGCATGATCGCCGATGTTCCTCTGGGTGCTTTCCTCTCGGGAGGAATTGACTCTAGCGCCATCATTGGAATGATGAGCAAATTCAGCCCCACGCCAATCAAAACTTTTTCCATTGGATTTTCGGAAAAAAAATATGATGAGCTGGAGTACGCAAAAATAGTAGCCCATAAATTCAAAACTGATCACACCGAGTTTATCGTCAAGCCCGAGGCGATGGAAATCCTACCTGAACTTGTCCGTCTCTACGAAGAACCCTTTGCTGATTCCAGCGCCATCCCAACATATTATTTAAGCAAATTAACCCGCGAACACGTCACAGTTGCTATGTCAGGAGACGGCGGAGATGAAAACTTCGCCGGATATTTCAGACACACCATCCAAAAACTGTCCCTTCAACTTGATTACTTGCGTTTTTTTAACAAACTCCCGGCCAATATTATTGCCAGGATTCCCCTTGAAAATATAAAAAGCGAACTACTGTCTAAGATATTTCTTTTCTTAAGTTATCTGCCACTAGCTTATCGAAAGCGCTATGCAAGCTACATGTATCGCCAAAATAATCATATTGAAAATAATTTATTCACCGAAAACTTTCAAAAAATCACATCGAGAGAAAATAGTCTTGATCTGATAGTCGATAAATTCAATGAATCGGCAACTGAAAACAAATTAGATCAAACTCTCTATGCCGATTTCGCCACCTATCTACCAGACGACCTAATGACAAAAGTGGATCTTGCCAGCATGTCTGTTGCCCTGGAAACACGATCGCCCTTTCTAGACCATGAGTTTATTGAGCTAACAGCCAAGATCCCGTCCAACCTAAAGATTAAAAACTTCAATCAAACAAAATGGATTTTGAAGGAAGCGTTGAAAGACCTCTTGCCTGATCAAATAATTAACCGGTCCAAAAAAGGCTTTGAAACACCCCTGAATATTTGGCTTAAAAATCAGATGAAAGATTATTCTAATGACCTATTACTTTCCGAAAGAACTAGAAATAGAAATATCTTCAACGAAGCTACTGTGAAAAAGCTGCTCCATATTCAACAGAATACCTCGGTTGACCTATCCCATAAAATCTGGTCGATGATAATTTTAGAAAATTGGTTTAGAAAATATTTTGACTAAAAATACCATGAAAATACTTGTTTTTACTGCGATATACCCCCCCTGCATTGGAGGGCTAGGCAGTCATGCCGATGAGTTCAATAGACACCTAGCTAGTGAAAATACAAAAATCACTGTTTTTACCTGCCTACTCATCAAAGACTCGGCCGAATATGAAAAAATCAATGAACACCTAGACATCATCAGATTTCCGGCCTTTGAAATTGTTCCCAACTATCCCCTGCCAAAATTTTGGAAATTTAAGTTTTGGAAACTATATCTTGGCCTATTCAAAACAGACTACGAGCTTATCATCTCACGTATTAGATTTTTCAACACATCGCTTCTGGCCATGTTGCTCGCCAAAATCAAAAGAATCAGATGGATCCACATCGAGCACACTTCCAACTTCACTATCCTATCAAGCCCACTAAAATCATTCATCGCAAAAATATATGACCTAACGATCGGTAGACTCATTTTCCGATCATCAGATTTAAATATCTCCATCTCAAGGGCAGTTCAGAAATTTGTCCATAAGTTTGACAAAAGACATTCTCCAATAATTTACCGCGGACTAAATTTAGACTCGATAGATTCCATCCATCCCGATATTGATTTCAAAAACAGATTTAAAGATAAAATAATCATCCTGACCGTAGCCAGACTTTATAAATGGAAAGGGATTGAATACAGCATAGAGGCAATCAAAAACCTCTCGGAAAATATAAAAAAACAAATAATTTTTATTGTCATTGGTGATGGAGAAGATTTCTCTAGACTACAAAAATTATGCGATGAATCAACCATCCTACTTGGAAGCATGTCGAGAGAAAAAGCAATTGGGATAATGAAGGTGTCGGACATATACATTCATTCCGCCCTGCACGGTGGCGGACTTTCCACGTCCCTTTTAGAAGCAATGTATTGCAGCTGCGCAGTCATCGCCACGCCAAATGAAGGAGCGGATGAAGTTATTGACCTAAGAGAGGATACTCTTATGGAAATACCAAATATAACCAGAATAAAGGAAGTGCTAGAAAATATCGCTTCTGATAAAGAAAAAAGAGTTCTTCTTGGGAAAAAAATGAGAGGCAATGTAATTAAGAAATTTAGCTGGGATAAATCAATCAATACCTACAAAAAACTCATCATTTAGCTACGTGCGAATCATCACTTTCCTACCGAATAAAAAGATTAGAATCAGGATAATCCATTTTGAATTCTTCCATGGTCAACTGAATCAAATTGGATTTGAAAATCCTAAACGCCAGACGATAAGACAGAGATGGGGGAAAGATTCTATTCACAACCAAAGTAAGAAAAAAAAATAGATTTTTCACGCTCACGCCATTCATCTCAATTAAATCTCGAATATTTTTTAATGTAAATTTAAATATGTATCGCGAATAATTTTTGCCATCATCTCTAATACGATGAATAGCGAGGATCTCCTGCAAACAGACCCTTTTTCCTTTCTCACTCAAAATAACTTTTTGAAAATGCTGATCCGGCAAGACGTGCTTATATTGATAACGAAAACCCATATTCCTAAAGAAAAGGGATGTGTGATCATAGCAATCGACCAAAAATTTCTTATTATTCAAAATAAATAAGCCGAAATTTTCGTAAAAATAGAAGGTTCTAGCTCCGCAAGCAATAATGTCTTTGTTTCGACTAAGTAATGTAATTTGCTTTTTAATTTTTTCAGGAAACCACAAATCATCATGGTCCTGTATGGCCACATATTCTCCTGCTGCCCTATCCAATAAATAATTCAAGCCAGCAAATGGTCCGAGATTCTCACTCCCAATGAACAGCTTGATCCGACTATCTTTCATTGATCTAATAATCTCAATAGTTTTGTCGGAAGAATTATTATCCAAAATTAATAACTCAGTTTTCTCATATGTCTGATTCAGGCAACTTACTATCGTGTCTTTGATATACTTTTCAGCATTATAGGCCACGATAAGAATACTCACAAGTCCATTAGTCATATTTTTTAGCAATAATAGTCATTCGGGAAGATTTATGGAAAATTGACAATACAAATGCCAAAGGATAAGTAAGCACAAATAGCACCAAATTCCAACTCAAAACAGACTCCAATCTATAGTATTTCTTTCTCGCGCATACAAGCCTGAAGCTTTCAACGGCATCTCGCAAAGTTTTTTGGTATAAGATTCGCTCAATCCTAAATCCATTTTTTTTCAAAAGCTGTTTGATTGTCTTTGGCGTGAAATGATATAAGTGGTTAGGCACATGATTTGAATAGCAATCACCCCGAAATAACTTAAATTCCCAACTTGCCGCGTTAGGTATTGAGAAAATAAATTTACCCTGCTTTTTCAAAACTCGGCCAATTTCACCAAGAGCCTTATTGATGTCGTGCACATGCTCCAAAACCATCCAGCCATATACACAATCAACATGGCCTGTCTCCAATGCTATTGAGGTCAAATCAGACTGGAAAACATCTAGATTTTGTTTTTTCAAAGCTTTTATGACCTCTAGATTGAAATCCGAACCTATAATTTTATGTTGTGGATTCAGACGACTATACTCATACAAAAAATTCCCGCCGCCACAACCAATTTCAAGAATAATCGGCGTTGTTTCTTCTAATGGCAAGATGATTGTTTCGCTATAGAATAGGTCAGTAAATCTTCCAAGGAATCTTCTCAACTTAACCACCAACTCAGTTCTGCTATGATTCAAATTATAGCATTGATATTCCTTGGGATAATAACGATTAATCTCTTCTTTGTCGGGCCTTGGATTGGTAATAATAAGCGAGCACTTCTCGCATTTAACAATATCGAATTCACCATCAATATGACAAATATTATCTTGCGCTTTAAACAGTAAGTCAAAACCATCGCCACCACAGATAGGACAACTGATTTTTTCCATACACAGGAAGTTTTAATAAATTATTTAGAGCTTCTCCTTAAAATCACCAGCAACTCTTCGTGTCTCCGCTTAATCGAACTTAAAATCAACCCAGCAATGAAACTAATAAATGCCGAAATCATAGATAACCCAGAAACAATCAACGTCGGGATGCGCGAAACAATACCCGTATGCACGTAATCCCGGATACTAAACCAGCCCAACAGTACGCCTATCAAAAAAAAGATGGATGCTAACAAAGTAAAAAATTGCAATGGCTTATAATCCCGAAATAACGAGACAATTGTGTATAAAACTATTGTCCCATCTCTCACAGCGTTAAGTTTTGAATGGCTTCCTTCTTTTCTTGGATAAAGCTTTATCGGAACCTCCCTTATTCGCATCCCTCTTTCTAAAGCTTGGATGGTTAATTCTGGTTCAATTCCAAAGCCACCAGCCAAAAGCGCACTTGAATTCACGAATTTCTTATCAATTACTCGAAAGCCTGATTCCATGTCACGGAGTTTTGTTCCAAACAAGAAGTTCAGCGATTTAGTGAGAAATTTATTTCCCAGCCAATGACTACCAGTAAAAGCGCCTTCATTTTTTGAATGAATTCGATTCCCCACCGTCATATCAGCTTCATCATTTAATACCGGCAGTAATAGGCTTTGCACATTTCTAGCATCATAAGTATCATCACCATCAACCAAAATAAGTACGTCACCACAAAACTCATCAAATATTTTTTGCACAGCAAAACCCTTGCCCTGTCTTTTTTCACTAATGACCTCCGCCCCAGCTTCCCTTGCTACACGCGCCGTTTGATCTTTCGAATTATTATCCACAACCAAAATTTTCGCTTCTGACAGCTCTCTTTTAAAATCCACTATCACCTTACTAATTGTCAGTTCTTCATTGTAGCAAGGAATTGCTACTACAATTTTATCATTCATTTATTTGAGCTTAAATACATCCACATTGCTAACATCTTCGCCAGACTTTGCCTCAAAATGCTCTTCAATCAAATCTGGATTTGAATCAATTATTCGACTAAAATTTTCATTATCAGAAACAATAAAACGAGAGCCAAATTCTTTTCTAATCGAGACGATCATTTTCCGACCACTTTCCTTGGCATATTCCTTGCCCAATTCCGGCTTCTGCTTGGCCAATTTATCGCTAACCATTCTCAAATTATCTTCACAGTCCCTCAACTCCTCGCAATAAAAATTATACCTATACATATTATACCATCGCCAATAGAGCACCTCATTATATTGCTTGAGGGCCGTAGGTTCCATCCCTGCAGTATAAACATTTTTACTGCTACCAAAAAACAGTCTAGGAAAGTCACTCCAATTGTGGATAAAAACCGACTCCTTCCCATCCGAATTCAATTCTATCCATTTTGCCGCCTCGATTAGATTTCCATACTGTATATTACCAATCGTCTTCTTCAATTCAATGAAATTATTCAATAAAACCAATAAAATAAAAACTGTTGAGCCAACAATAATGTATTTATGCAACACATCCTTAAAAATAATCAATCTTTCTTTTTGCAATATCGTCACAACAACCGCAAATAAAAAAACTAGCGTTGTCTGATAATAATCATAAAATCTTCCAGAAATAATCATTGTTCCAAACACAACGATCAGAAAAAATATAAAAGAGGCATATGCCATAATATAGTATTCCGCCAATGCAGAATCTCTCTTCATATCATCACTCAATATCTTCCGCTGTCTCAAATATAAAAATATGACGATTGTGATACTCGCCACAGCCACAATAAAAAAAATGTCAATTCCAATAAAACGGCCACTGAAAGCATCACTGGTTTGCAATTCCACGCCTGACACCTTCAGGGAATTATCCATTATTCCCTCTTGCACAATAAAAATCGTTCTAAGCCAAGTCCAAAGATTAAAAAAATTAGGCAAAAAAGCCATTCCCAAGATAGTCGCGACTGAAACTGCAAAAATATTTTTATAAAAAAACTTTTGCACAACCAAAAATCTTGCCATTTCAACCGCACCAACCATAACAAGCGGGAGCCAAAAAGTCGAATTGTGCCAAAAAAGATGCACCAGGGTCACCAAAAACAATATTCTATATTCTTTCCTGCTTGCCAGAAAAATTTCTAAAAAAATCAAGCTAGTCGTCAATACATAAGGCCTACCCATTAATAATCGATGCATGAAAAAAGGAGAAACAATGAGAAAAAAAGTAAAAAATAAAGGATAATTAATTTTTGCTTTTCTTAATACGTAATAGAAAAGCGCCAATGCGCTAGAGGCAACAAATATATCACTCAATTTCAATCCATCTATTTCATTCTTAATATACGTAAAAGGAATGTTGACGATATTAAATAAAGAAAGTCCAAATTTACTTTGACCATTTTCCTTTTTCGTCAGATAGCCCCCTTCGAAAGTTTTTACTCCGTCCCATCCTTCATTTTTTACCATTTTTGCATATTCAAAATAGAAAAAATGGTCATCAATCGTTGATATCCCCGAATTATCCAAATATACCAATGAATAAAAAAACGCAACAACCAAAAAAACACCAATGGAAATAAGTGCCGGATAATTCGAATATGTAGATTTAACTTTACCTAGCAAGACGGAAAGAAAAGAAGGCATAAGAAGACAACCAGAAAAAATTATAAACAGAAAAAACGGTTAGCAATTCGCTTTTTTAACAAATTAAAAAACTCATCAATATACCAACCCGCTCCGCGCAATCAAGCTAAACGGAGCGGGAGACAACATTTTCAATCAGTAAGATAATCAACTTCCCTAAGCGAGCTATAGTCCGACTTCAGTATATGTACATCCAGCCTCGGTACAAGCAGCAGAAACAGTTCCTGTTCCAACATTACATATCATACTTAATGAATATAGGCCATCAGAATTAGTTGCATCTGCAGCGCCAATACCAGTACCAACGATACTCGCAGCGGCGATAGTAGAGCATGTCTTAGGTATCAACATGGGAACTTTTGACGTAGTAATACCAGCACAAACGTTAACGGTTCCAGATGTAAGACTCGCTACGGTCGGAGTAGTAACCGTACTTCCGATATCCTCACACATAGCAAGGGCGGGCATCATACTGGATAGACCAGCCTTAAACGCTGCCGATTTTGCTTTCGCTCTAGCTGCATTCAAACTAACCAACACAATCGAAGCCAAAATTCCGATGATCGCGATTACGATCAAAAGCTCAATCAGTGTAAAACCTTTTAATTTTTTATTTTTCATAAATTCACCTCTCCTTCTAGTTATATAAATTTTTTATATTACATATCCATCATTATTTTTCATAACCCTAGCATCCAGTGTAAACGCAACCAGTAGAACTGCAAACACCGGAACACGTTGCATCGCATGATTGAGTAATTGTCCAATCATCACCACTTCCGCCTACAGTAAAATCTCCCGCGCTAGTACATCCAATTGGCAAAGTTGGATAAACAGCGTCCGTAATTGCAGTATCATCGCAAATTGCTGCTCCCGCGGCTGCAGTGCTAGGAGCTCCTCCGCCATCAACACATACAACCGCCACACCCTTTATAGACGAAACCGATGCCTCAAATGAAGCATATTTAGCCTTAGTTCTCGCACTATTCAAACTAACGAGCACAATTGAAGCCAAAATTCCGATAATCGCAATCACGATCAAAAGTTCAATCAGCGTAAAACCTTTTTTGTTTTTATTTTTCATATTTCACCCGCCTTTCTAGTTTTTAAAATTTTTTCTATTTTATCTGTCCCGCAATATTATATATCGGCATGAGAACTCCCACAGCCATAAAGCCGACACCGAGCCCAATCATAATCATTAAAACCGGTTCAATCAATGTGGACATGTTTTTTGCCATCAGTTCCACTTCTTGACTGTAAAATTTGGTGATATGTCCAAGCACCGCATCAACCTGACCGGAATCTTCACCAATCTTGATCATATGCGAAACCATCGGTGGGAAAAGTGGGCTTCTGCGCAAAATATCACTCATTGTCTCCCCTCTTTTCACATTTTCCGCCGTGCGCAAAAGTAATTCCTCGTAAGCCGAATTTCCAATCACCGCGCTCACAATCGTGAGTGCCTTAATAATCGGAATACCACCAGCTAAGAGCACGGCTAAGTTTTCAGAAAATCTTGTAATATAGACATAGCGAAACAGCGTTCCCATGATTGGTAACTTTAATTTTATCTGGTCCCATTCTTTTTTCCCCTCTGGCGTATTCAGATAATAGGCGATACCGGCAATGAAGCCAAAAATAAGCACAAGCACTGCCCACCAATAGTTCACCATGAAATCTCCGGTTTTGATGAGCACATTCGTATACCAAGGAACAGCTGCATCTAGTTCCTTAATCATTACTGTAAGTTTAGGGATAATAAGCGTAATCACTAAAAAACCAATAATGAAAAACACTATCATAATTATTGCCGGATAGAGCATGGCCGATTTCACTTTGTTGGTCAGATTATAGTTTTTCTCAATATTATCCGCCACATATTCCACCGATTTTTTCAAATTTCCCGAGGCTTCACCGGCTTTTATAATATTAATAACCAAATCAGAAAAAACTTCCTTATGTTTCGCAAAAGCATCAGATAGTGGAACGCCATCCTCAATGTCTTTCATCGCTTCAGCCAAAATGATTTTCAAAAAACTGCTCGTTGTTTGCTCGCCAATAGCTGTGAGAGCCACCACAATCGGCACCCTTGCTTCAATCAAAATTGCCAATTGTCGAAAAAAGATCACCAATTCTTTGCTTGTGACTTTGTCAAAATATTGAGCAACCACCTTCTTAACTGAATTTCCCACTTCTTCTTCGAGACTGATTGGAAAAAGTTCATTTTTTTGCAAAATAGCCGCAGCTAAATCGCGACTAGCAGCGCTGATGTAGCCAGTGCTCACTTCTCCGGTTTTTGTTTTAGCCTTAAACTTAAATTTCATATTTTTCACCCTCAATCATTTTTTTTATTTTTTCAAAATTTCCAACTCTACAACTTTTTTATTATACCATCATTTCAAATAAATAGAAAATTTAGCAAATTTCCAACTAGTATCTGAGCAGCGTTTCGAAATTTTTTGTGTCCCTTGCATAGGCCGAAGCAATTTCAAGTGAAACCAAGCCCCGCCTAACTAAATCTGCCAGTGAACGGTCCATTGTCACCATCCCCTCTTGTGAACTTGTTTCAATCACATTGCCGATTTGATAACTTTTATTCTCTCGAATCAAGTTTTCCACCGCGTGATTTTTAATCATAATCTCGACCGCTGGAGACCGACCCTCATCAACTCTGGGAATCAAGCGCTGAGAGACAACGGCCAAAAGCACGCTGGCCAATTGCGCTCTAACTTGATTTTGCTGATGAGCCGGAAAGACATCTACGATCCGATCAATAGTTTGCGGAGCATCATTAGTGTGAAGTGTCCCAAAAATCAAATGCCCTGTTTCAGCAGCCGTCATTGCCGCAGAAATCGTGTCCAGGTCTCGCAGCTCACCAATAAGCACCACATTGGCATCTTCCCGAAACAGCCCCTTAAGTGCCAATTGAAAAGAATTCGTATCCTGGTAGACCTCTCTTTGATTGATGATTGAACGATCTTGTTCATAGACATATTCGATTGGATCTTCAATGGTCAAAATATGCTTTTCTTGGTTATGATTAATGTCATCAATCATGGCTGCTAGCGTCGTCGACTTTCCATGTCCCACCGGCCCCACCATTAAAAATAATCCTTGGGAAACTCTGGTGAAATCATAAAGAATTTCTGGTACACCCAATTCCTCTAGTGTCCGGATATCTTTGGAAATCAGACGAAATGCCATGCTCGTATAGCCCTGTTGAAAAAAAGCATTGACACGAAAACGCACCTTGTCTTCAAAATTATAGGACAGGTCAACTTGCCCTTCCTTTTCCAGTTGCTTTTTTTTCTCTTCATTCAAAACAACATCGCAAATTTCACGCGTAACCTCAGGCGTAATAATCTCATCTTGATTGAGCGAGATGAGTTTTCCGTCAATTCGATAGGTCGGATAGCGACCAACCACCAAATGTAAATCTGAAGCCCCGCGTTGCGCGGCAATTCTTAGCAAATTTTTTATTTTTTGTTCAGTTCGTAACATAAATGTTTAAGCATTACCAATGAGTAAATTTATTTTTTCCAAAACTTCTGATGGCGTGAAATGAGATTTGATTAAATAATCTTTTGCTCCCAACCCCATTCCCTTATCAATCTCAGCTTTTTGACTCAAATTGGTGAGCAAAATTACTGGGATACTTTTTAATTGCTCATCGGCTTTGATCCGCTCCAAAACTTCCAATCCGCCAAGATAGGGCATGATAATGTCTAGCAAAATCAAATCGGGAATTTGTTTTTCTTCTTGTAACTTTTTTAACGCGTCAAGTCCGTTATTTGCACTAATCACATCAAAGCCGGACTGTGTAAGTTTTGTGTGATAGATGTCCATAACAAAATAGTCATCTTCGATAATCATGATCTTCTTTTTCTGCTCTTCCATAAAATTATAATTAAAAATAAAAAATATACTTAGTCATTTTCCTCGGTCAGAGTTGTGAAGTTACACTCCGTTACTCGTTCCACCTCTTCGATCGTTGTGAGACCTTGGATAATCTTCAAGATGCCATCTTGCTCGATTGTAATCACTCCCATCCGATCGCGTTCTTTTTTGATCAATTCCTCGCTGCCTCTTTTTTCGATAATGATATTCCTAATTTCCTCTGTCACCGGCACTGCCTCATAGATTGCCACGCGCCCTTTGAGCCCCGTTCCATTACAAGCGTCACATCCGTCGCCATGATAAAATTTAAGTCCATCCTCCAACTTTATTCCGTAGCTTTCCAATTCTTTCTCGTTGATATTCTTTATTTTTTCCGCTATCCCCCCGCTGACCACAGGAGAAACCGTAATCTCTTTTTTGCATTTTTCACAAATTCGCCTCACCAAACGTTGAGCAATCACCATTCGAAGTGACGAAGAAAGCAAGAATGGCTCAATTTTCATGTCAATTAGACGCGGAATAGCGCCAATCGCCGTGTTCGTATGCAACGTAGAAAACATCAAATGTCCTGTGAGAGCGGCGTGAACCGCCAGTTCTGCCGTTTCCGCGTCACGAATTTCTCCTACCATAATTACATTGGGATCTTGACGCAAAACAGTTCGCAAACCTGAAGCAAAAGTATAGCCGATTTCCGGCTTGATCTGGCTTTGATTTAGTCCTTCAATGAAATACTCCACCGGATCCTCCAGTGTGATGATATTGCGCTCCTCGTTATTCAAAATTTTCAAAAGAGTGTAGAGCGTGGTTGATTTTCCACTACCAGTCGGCCCAGTCATCAAAATCATCCCGTATGTCTCATGAATTGCTACGCTAATATCATGTTTTGCCATCCCCACGAGTCCAAGATTCTCAATGCTACTTGTGCCGCTATCCTTATCTAAGATTCTCATTACAATCTTTTCTCCACCAACAACAGGCAAGGATGAGACGCGAAAGTCAATATCTTTTTTGTTAAAATTCAGTCGGAACCGACCATCTTGCGGTTTTCTCTTTTCATCAATTTTTAAATTAGCCAAAATCTTTATGCGAGAAATCACCACCGGACCAATCTCAATTGGAAAAATCAAACTAACATGCAACACGCCGTCCACTCGAAAACGCACGCGATAATCCTTGTCCATCGGTTCAATGTGGATGTCACTCGCCTTTCCCTCTACAGCATGGCTGATGATCACCTCGACCAACTTCGTAACAGGAGCATCTTTCAACACTTCCGCCTCCTTCTTCTTTCCCAGTGAATCATTATTACTATCCTCAATCGCCAATTGATCCTTCTCATCTTCAAAAGAATCAACTGCTTCCTTTAGTGCTTCGTTCGTTTCGTTATAGAAAGCAAATAAATCAGCAAATACTTTTTGCGAAACCGCATAAGTTTCGATTCTGGCCCTCTCTTTTTCCGCTACAAAATTCAAAGTATTCAAGGCTTGCGCATCTTCTGGATCAGCCATTGCCACCTTCAAAACATCTCCTACCTTGTCAAAAACCATCATGCTATATTTCTCCGCAACTTCCTTGGGAAGCATATTAACAAGACTGCCCGCAACAGTTTTCGGCGCCTCACGCAAAATATTCTGCCGAAGTCCCTCCGCAGCAACCGCTTCTTCTTTTTTTACATCATCATCTTTCGGAGTCATTATTTTGTAATGATAAAAGGATTATTCCCTCTTTTTTGTCCCGGCATAACATTATTAACTTCAACATTTCTACTCTCACGTATTTTTCCAATAATCTGCTTATCAAAACCTTCTGTGGCTGAAAAAATCTCATTACCCAAATCAGCATCGGTCAGTCGCTTTGGTTCATTTAAATAGTTAAACTCTAGCATCATATTCGCTTGCAAGGAATTACTTACCTCCTGCCCTTCCGTCATTAGTGTTTTTATGTCCAGTCCCAAGAACTTGTTAAATCTTTTCAGCTTTTGGATTTTTCCTATTAAAACTTTAATATTCGCATAATCACCAACAACGGAATACTTTACTTTCAATTTCTTAGGCACCAATTTTGGCGCTTCGGGCACAACAGCTCCTGTAACAGGATCAGTAATGGGCGGCGCAATTGAAAGCGTACTAACCTCTGCGGCAGCGGCAACATCCGACAACTCGGAAACCGAAATTTCCAATACAGCCAAAGTGCTTCCTGTTGCTTGCAAGTTCAGATTTTCAATAATTTTCTCCTCCTCTTTACTCTTGGGAATATAATCAAAAACAACTGCATTTTGAGTAGCATTAGCACTCAATTCTGCTCCTAATTTTTCCGCGTTACTAATATTACCATCCAATTTAGCCATAAGCGCTTCCTGACCTGCCATTTTCGCACCCCTCTCTCTAACACCATCCACACCATCATAGGCCGGATAGACATACCAGATAATTGCAACTACGATAACAACGATTAGTCCCGGAGCTAATAGTATTTTTATTTTCATATTTTTTATTTAATCGTTAAAACAACGGGGAAATTAATCATCTTTCTTCTCGTATCAATCTTAGTCTCGCCTGCAAGTACGGTTGAGAAATAGTCATCACCCTTGAAACTCAAAATTTGCTTTGCCACCGTTTCATAACTGTCGGCAAAGCAATCAATCTTAATTGATTTAGTTGACTCATCGTAGACATAGGAATCAAGATATACACCATCAATCATTACGCTTTCAATGTTTTCCAGGTCCTTTCCATTGTCCCGTTCCGTCGCAAGAAGCTCATTTGAAATTGTTAATCTGCTTTGAAAATCTAAAACTTTTTTAGAATCACCAATAGCGAAAATATTGAATTTAGCTGCATATTCTTCCTTAGCTGTTGTCAAATCAGTCCCCAGCTTATTTCCATAGAAAATCAGTCCTCCATAAATCAGTATGACAACAAAGAATGCTACCAGAAGCACTGTAGTGCCGGTTCCAAGCATTCTCGCATTTTCTCTGTCTGTAACTAAATTTATATTTGCCATTTTTTTATTCCTACTTCGCTAGATTCGTCCATCATCCTAGACGACCCTGCTTAAAAGCAAGCTCAGCGAAATATTTTAAATTGTTTTAACTATTTTTTATTTAAATTATCTTTCAAATATTCATCCACACCTTTCAATGCCAATCCTACTGCAATATTCAGATTATTTTGAATATCTGCGATGGTTGATTTCAGCCGACTGTCATAGCTGATTCGTGCAAAAGGATTACCAACCGTTGTTTTTATTTTCAACTTATTGGAAAAATAATCCTCAATACCTGTCAGCCTTGATGTTCCGCCAGAAAGGATAATCTCCTCAATTTTGTCCCGTTCACCATCTTTGCAATATGCACGAATCATTCGTTCCACTTCACCCGTAATCAGCTCAAGTGTGAAAAAACTAATCGCTGATTCAGTTTCAAAAAAATTCTTACCAGAAACCTTGAGCGCTTCTGCTCTTTCTGTATCAATTCCCATGGCTTTGGCAATTGTCTTGGTCATTTCCGCTCCACCCGCATCAATATTTCGATTAATCCTAATCACCCCTTTTTCAACCAGGATAATATTGCAAACTCGCGCACCAATATCCACAATAACAAAACTACCCATATCATTACCCACCAGCGAGCGCACAACTGAAAATGTTTCAATATCAATCGATTTCAAGTCCAATCCAGAAAGCTTGACTAGATTTTCATATTTCAAAACCTTTTTTCGTGAAGCAGCTACGAGCAAAACCTTGACCCGTACGCCAGAATCAGTCTCCTTGGCATCTCCAGAATTACCAGAAACAGGAATCTCTTTAATCAAAGACGCAGAACGATTTTCCCTCTCCACAATCTCCCAACTAATCACCACTTCATCTAGTGAGGTTGGAATATATTTGTGCGCCTCAAACTTGATTGCTTGCTCCATGTCATTATCAGCCATTTCGGGAAAATCAATAAGTGTTATGAGCCCTCCAAAAGCTGGCAAAGAAACATAGGCATCTCGCCCTGAAAACTTAGCCTTTTTGATGATTCTCTTTAAGCATTGCGGAAGAATAACCTGAAAATATTCAACGTTTTCGTCTCCTTTTCCAATATTATTCCCATCAAGAGACATCCAGGCGTAATTTGAAAGTATCGGTTTTCCCTCCACAACAGTAAGCTCAACTACTTTAATAGCAGCTGTTCCAATGTCGACACCAACAAACACATTTTTTTTGAAACTAAAATCAAACATTGTTATAAGTAATTTTTGCTTTTTATCTTTCCTTAAATTTATTATACCATACTTTTCAAAAAAACAAATACGAAATTCATCCCTGAGAATATAAGCTAGAAATATATGTCAATTTTTTGTCCAGCTCAACTTTTTTTTATTGCCTATTCCGGCCTAATTTCTATTTCTCTTGCGTCTGAACTCTTGTTATGAAAATCTCTGTCGCATTCTTCGTGGCCCTATCATAAGTCACCCTGACAGAGTCACCCGTCTTAAGATCGGACAATTTAGCAGCTCCCAATTTTTTTCCATCAAGATCAACATTCGACACGGCGATTGAGCTATTAATGTTGACAGACACCGCCTCTCTCATCTGTCTTATGCTCAAGGTTTTTTCATCAATCGCACTGATACTGCCCATAATACTCACGGTATCGTCTCGTTTTACATTACCAGCATCTTGTTTTGATGAGACATTAACTTCTTTTTTTTCAGCAATCATTTTTTGAGGAGAACTTGTTTTTTCATCCTTCTTATTGCTGCTTTTAGCTACCACAAAAAGTCCAACCAGGAGCATGAAAAGCGCGAAACATAAAATAAGAATTTTTTTTCTATCCATAGAATTATTTAATTATTTCGATAAGTTACTTTTTTAATGAGAAATCTCCTGCCATCCTCCCGAATTGCAAGGACAATACACCGTTCCTGTGCAAGAAGTTGCGAGGCAAGCTGGAACAGCGCATCCAGGTGGAGAGACAGGGAGACATTCTTCATTTTGAGTTCCGCAAATACCAGGAGTGCAAGTGGTTGGATAGTAACATTGAGGCACTGATGGACAAGAATAATATTCACAAACTCCGCTTGCACCAGTGCAAGCACCAAAAGTCACCCTATTTGTCCATGGTTGCAAAGAACTAAAACCCGCCTCTTGAGTTCCGGGGCATTTTGTTGCTCCTGCCGGTGGCGCTATTGGATTACAACCAAATGTTCCAGCTGGGGTATAATATTCACATATACCACTCAATCCATTGCAAGAAGAAACTGCTCCCACGGGAGTCCATGGTTGAGCAGAGCTAAAACCTGACTCTCTCGTTCCAGGGCATTTTATTGTTCCTACCGGTGGAGCGACCGGATTACAACCGAATGTTCCACTAGGAATATAATACTCACATATTCCAAGCGCTCCGGTGCAAACAGAAAAGGTTCCGCGATTCGTCCATGGCTGAGCAGAACTAAAACCTGTTTCTCTAGTCAAGGGACACTTTGTTGTACCAACAGGTGGAGCTACTGGCATACAAGTATATGAAGTAGCGGGAATACAATGGCAACCGTCACAAGTTGATCCCGATGGACAAGGTGTCCCACCGCTGAATATCGTGCTGCATTCACAAGTATCATTAACTACTACACTAGCAGAGCAAGGGGCGCCTTTTACTGCTCCCATATATGGAGTGAACGTACAAGTTTCTGTTCCAGTTTGCAAGGCAGTAAAAGCGAAAGGATAACCAACAGTATTGGACAGTCCATAATCACCCTCCGGAATTGTTGCGCCAATTCCAAAGCATGTACCAAGCATCTTATCAGCATTAGAAGGAGTCCATGTAAGATAAGAAGTTCCCGGAGCAGTCAAGCTCGTTGGTGAAAAATTCGCAACACAAGAAGGACTAGTGCAGTTTATTATTGTACTACAAACCTTATTAGCACCACCGTTCAATCCCAAGCATGTCCATCCCCACCATGTACCAGAATATACCACCGGAGCTCCTTGCAATGTGCCCAAGGTGCAAAGATTGCTAGTTGGCGCCAAACAGGAAGTGCCTCCATTTGAAGAACCGCAGACTGCATCAGCCTTAACGGAAACGGTCGCTTCGCAAGTAGTGCCTGGAGTTGCTCCATTATATGGAGTAAATGTGCATGTCTCTGTTCCAGTTTGATCGACAGTAAAGGGAACAGATCCAGAACCACTCGCAGGATTAGTAACATTCACCGCAGGGCTAATCGGCATTGGCCCTGTGCAGGAAACCGTCATTGAATCACCCGTGGAATCCCACGCAAGAACAGAAGCAGCGGGAGTGGCTAATGTAGTGGTTATACTAGAAGGAGAAAATGAAGCATGACATGAAGCTGGCGCGCAACTCTTAGTAGCGGAACAACTCACACTGCCACCACCATTAGCTCCCGCACAAGTCCAAATCCATGGACCAGAGCCAGCAACTGTAGAAGCAGTACTCGATGAATCACAAAGGCCAGTAGTCGGCTGCGTGCATGAGGATGTTCCATTGGCAATACCACAAACCCCTCGTGGCCTCACCAGCACACTCGCCGAACAAGGAGTTCCAGCAGTTGCGCCAATATATGGCGTGAAAGTACAAGTCTCTGTCCCACTATCCGTCGCAACAAAAGCAACAGGATAATTACTATAAGCCAAGCCATAATCAGCCGCTGGAACCGGACTTCCAATACCAGAGCAAGAACCGATTGTCTTATCCGCATTGGAAGAATTCCAGGTAAGATATACCGTACCAGGAGCTTGAATGTCTGTGTCAGAAAATGAAACAGTACACGTAGGAGTGGGAATTACCGCGCTAACTACCGCAGAAGCATAACAAGGCGTTCCGGCATTTGTCCCATTATAAGGAGTAAATGTGCAATAAACCGCACCTGTTTGATTTAAATAAATACCATAATTAGTATAACTCGTAGCAGTATTAGGATCATTTAATATCGGCGAAAGACCGGTACAATAAAGCGTCCCTCCTGTTGAATCATAAGTCGACCAAGTCAAAGGCCCCCAATTATTGACAGTATAAGAACTATCGCTAAAATGAATTTCACAAGTAGGATTGGAGGGAGGGGCAACCGTGTAATAAATATCACCAGTCGCTAAATCAAAATTGCCACCACCAGATGTTGTGCCGGAGCAATTAGCGGCAACACCCCCAGAGCCTTCTCCAGTTATACAAGCCTTGAGAGAAATGACACCACTTGACGATGGCGCATTACCAGCACTCCAAGAACCAAAATTGCTAACGGTACAACCGTTCGCATCAGTGAACTGGTCATTGCCCTTCCAGCCAAAACCAGACCAGCTACCCGATGTGTTCGTTGCAGCTAATAGTGTAGTATTCCCACCAGAATAATTAACGCAACCAGTGAGGGCTGCACTTCCGTCATATATCACGGATATCTCCTCTCCTGGGTTGTAGATTCCTGATCCTTTATTTAAATTTACAGAATAACTAAAAGCTCCCCAACTATTAAATGGCTTAGAAAGTGTAAGAGCTCCCACATTTTGTAATCTCCAATTAAACAAAGCCCCGAACAAAAGCAAAAGTAATAATAAATTTTCAGTTTTGTTTTTTTTGTAAGAAAAAAGTATTTTAGCAACAATGGCAATTACTAAAAATAACAGAATTATGAATACTATCAATAACACTGTTTTTTTGATATTATTTGGACTACTTTTTTGAGCTCCACCTTCGCTGATTTTATTTTTTTGAAAATGCAAGTCTCTTTCCGCCAAGACTTTGCCTTGCTCATCTTTGAGGATTATTTTAACATTCAGATTAGGGCAATCAATATCAGATTTAAGCTCAAACTTAGCTGTGTTTGAATTTTGATCCAAGGCTTGTCCCTGAATTTGCGCGCAGAGTTGATTGCCCTGATTGGTTATCGCCAAATCAGCTGTTACCTTTTTCCTAGCTGCATTGACAATGTGCGAATCATCAGAATTGCCCACTGAACCAGACCACAATAAAGTAGCGTCAATTATTTCTCCTTTCTGATAACTAATTTTGTCTAAATCTAATTTTTGGATCATGGCACTTTCGCCGGAAACAACATAGCGCAAAATTACTGGACGAGAAACAACTGCCAGGGCATTACTTTTCAAAAAAATAACCCTCGCTTCATATGTCTGAGGCGCGGCGGGCTTATCAATCGTCAAATCGACAAATTTCTTCTCTCCCGGTTGGAGAACTAGCTCCGCCCCTCGCTGATCATTGTCGGCTGAACTGCCATAGAGAGAATACTTAAAAGTACTCAGCAAAGGATAGATCGAAGCAGCTTCCTTGAAATGACTGATAACTTCGCAACTAAATGTCAAGTCTTCTTCTGGCTTAAGCGGTGCCCCTTGAGGTAATGAATAAACCTTACTATTCCCACCTCCCTCGATTTTTAATCCGCAAGCATCGGTATTGATTTCCAAATACTCACCAGAACCACTAAGCGCTATAGGCTTTTCTAATTTTAAAACAGCTAGCGGCAGACCACTTTCATTTTTAGCTACTAGCCACAACTCAAAATCACCAGCGAGATAACTTGGAGCCTGGTAAGAAAACACTTTTTGAGTAGAGCTATTTCCCTCAATTGAAAGCACATCAGCGGAATACACTCTCTCGTCATACAACGTCTCATCCTTAATCAATCGAACGCCATAACGAATGCCGGCTTCGCTTTTGGAATAATTATTTTCCAGGCGAAAAAAAAGCTCCAGCTTATTACTTTCTTGCTTTAAAAGAAGGGGGCTGCGAAAATTGATATCAGCGACAACATCCATCTGTTCTGACGCAATTGCCCCTCCTGCAGACCCTCCTGGCTCACGCCGTGTTTCCAAAGCCTTATCGGGGGAAATGTCCGCTGAAGGTTCTGCAGCGGTTACCAACTGTCCAGAGAAAATAAAAGACACTATACACACGATTATCAAGCCTCCATTTAATTTTTTTTTCATCTTTTTGTTTTACTAGAAGTTGCCCCCCAACTTCATACCGAATAATAAGTTATATTATTTTTTGACTTCACCTAGAAATTCCCCACCCTAAAAAGTGCGCATTCTTATGACTACATAATATCATAAAATGCAAAAACTTCCAAATATTCATTCTGGCTACCTCGCTATTTCTATTTTTTGCCAAATTATGCTAAATTATATTAATAGACAAGCCTCCTGTTAGTTTTCAATATGACCAGAAAAAAAATCGACAAAAGAATGCCTCATCTGGAACCAAACTTTCATGATATTTTAATCTGCAAAAAAAATGATTGTCGACCATTTCTTGAAATACTAATCGAAGAGCCAGAAAATATTTCACATCATAGTCTTGGGACTCTGGTGGGAATTTTCCAGATTGACGACAGAAGTGAAGATTCCTCGTATGTCGTAAATTACCTAATCTCCATCATCAAGAAGGAGTATTTTTCCCGTGCCAACCGCGGTCCTGTTGAAAACTTCGAATCAGCCTTGCATAAAGCCAACCTCGCTCTCGCTAAACTCGCCACACATGAAAATATCGGCTGGATCGGGCGCATCAATGCTATTTGCGCTGTAATCGAAAAAAATAACATCCTCCTTTCTCAAACTGGAAATGCCTCAGCTTTTCTTTTGCGCGGAAATACCTTCACCGAGATTACGGAAATTCAAGATGAAAACATCGATTCCAACCCCTTAAAAACCTTTCAGGATGTCATTTCGGGGAAAATCGAAAAAAATGACAAACTACTGCTCACTACAAAAGAAATTTTTGACATCTTTTCCCTAGAAGAAATCAAAAAAAGCGCACTCAAATTTTCACGTGAAAATTTCATCCAGTTCCTAAATACCGCTCTCGTCAACGAACTTGACCAGGTGGCCTCTCTCGTTATCGATATAGACGAAAAAACCGATGAGCTTCCCGAGGTCCCAACAGCTACAAGAAGGGAAGATGTGAATGTTTTTAGCCAAACCGCCTTTCAAAAAGAATCTTCTCCAAAAATGCTAGAGAAAGAAAGAGCCAAGGAAGATATTTTAAGAAAGGAAAGACAAGAAATAATCCAAGAGCTCAAAGATGAGGCAAAAGATTTCGTTGATAAAAAAACTGGACATATCTATATAAAAGAAACTCACAATGCGCCTGAAGAAAATCATGCTGAGAAAATTGAATTTGACCCACTCCCCCTTTTCAAAGAAAAGCTCTCTAACTTGGGGCAATCAACTGCAAAGTTACTCAAAAGTGCGACAGGCACAATAAAAGATCAATCTATCTTATTTTGGGAGAAGAGCCGCACTAAAATTTCCCAGATTAAAATTAAAAAAACTCCTCCAGAAATTGGATTTTTGGACCAAAAAACTGCAAAACTCGATGAATCAAAAATAGTATTCGACCAGACTGAACCAGGAATCACCCCACTAGAAAGATTAAATCATGCATATTCCAAATTAGAAATCAAAGCAAGGGCAGAATCGCTTATAAAAAAAATAAAGCCAGGAGTTGAGTGGCTAGAAGAAAAAACTGCTGATGGCTTAATTTTTATCCTAAGAAAGCCCACCAATCTCACCATACAGCTAATTGAATCATTAAAAAACAAGTGGCGCGATCACAAAATTAAAAACCAAAACGAAACGAAAAATCAAAGATACCCCTGGGAGAACTCGCCAACTTCATCCGACACAGAACCCCAAAAAATCACAACCACACCGGTGCAAAAGACCACAAATCTCGGGCAATTCATTGAGCCAAAAAAAATTCTGCCAAATTTTTCTCGTCTAAAACAAATTTCAAAAAGCCTTGATCGAAAACAAAAGCTATCAGCCTTGGCAGCACTAGTCATCCTCCTAGTTGTCCCATATTGGATTGTGAAATTGGAAAACAGAAAAGTCGAGAAAAAACCAGAAATTGTCGAAGAAATCCCAGTAATCATCCTACCGCTAGAAAATGATTTGAACGTCCAGCGCATTGAAACATTAAATGAGATCTATGTCGGAAACGTCGCGCAAATCATAAATCTCAACGATAAATTTTTCGCCCAAAAAGACTCAGAAATTATTGACCTGGAAACGAAGAAAAGTTTTCCGCTTTCTTCAAACTTCCAAAATCCGGAATTATCGCTCGGAATGGACGATTTAAATTTAATTTTTATTGTTAAAAATAATAAAGTCACATCTCTCGCGCCTACTTCAGGGAAATTCCAAGCTAATTCCATCGCTTTTCCCGAAAAAGCCAAAATAGCTGATGCTAAGACCTACCTCACCTACCTATACCTTCTTGATGGAAATAATAATCAAATTTATCGCTACCCAAGAGCTGAAGGTGGCTTTGGCGAAAAAAGCACCTGGCTAAAAGAAACCCTAGACCTATCCGGTGCCAAAAGCCTCGCCATTAATGAAAATATCTTCGTCATAAACGGCCAAAATATCCTAAAATTATTCCGCGGAAAAAATCAGCCCTACACACCAGAAAAAACTGTAACACCAATCTCACCAGATAAACTCTACGCCCAAAATACGAGCACCAACCTATATATCCTAGACAAAACCAACGCAAGAATAATAAAGTTAGATGGTGACGGAAAAATCCTCGCCCAATACTATAATGCGAGTATTGCCGATACAATCAACTTCTCAGTCAGCGAAAAGACTAACTTGGTTTACCTCTCAGATACGAACGGAATAAAGAGTTTCGCAATAAATCAGTAATTAGCATCTTTTAAAAAAACAGGAACGGAGCTCATAGCTCGTTCCTGTTTTTTCATTAGTTTTATTTTTATCTCACGACTTACGCGCTTATCGAAGAATTATTCGCACGCATAGCTTATTTAGCTGAAAAAGCTTTTGGTAAACCAGCAACAAACTAACTAAAAGGGAAAAGTGTCGCTTTCAATAATAATTATTTGGCAAACACGTAAGTCCTATGTCTATAAATAACCGACTAAAAATAAACATTTTCTAAAATCTCGTCCGAGCGATAATCTCTTGATTGACAACGTGCCGGTCGCGACCATAGGTGAGTCGCGAGAGTTCCTTGATAGCATTAGCCACTTCCTGGTCACCTCTGGTCGGAGGAAAACCCTGAATATTAAAAGGCTTAGTAAGCACGCCATCAATCAGAACCTTGGCAAATCCCTTGTGATTATCCACATTCACCAAATCATTCCGCGTAAAAGTCGGCGCCACTTGCTTCTCTAGGAATTCCGCATCTTCCGGGCCAACACGATAAAGAATCATAGAACCAATATTCCCAAACACAGCCTTTGAAATCTCTTCCTTGAGCTGAGCAATAAATTGATGGGCAATATTAAGACAGAGTCGATATTTTCTCGCCTCGGATAGAATTTGCGCGATAGAATTCGTTGTGACATTTTGAAACTCATCGAGATATAAATAAAAATCAACACGATCATTTTCCGGAATATTTGTACGCGCAAGCGCTGACATCAAAATTTTTCCCACAATCACCATGCCTAAAAGTCGCGCATTAATTTCCCCGATTTTTCCCTTAGAAAGAGCAACAAGCAAAATTTTCTTATTATCCATGATATCGCGAAAATTGATCGTGCTTTTTTGTTGAGAGATAATCGGACGCATCATGTCATTGGAAATAAACGGCGTCAGCTTGGAGGTGATGTAGGGCACCATATTAGCCAGTGCCGCTTCACCGCCGGCTTTCTCCGCTTCCTTGGTCCAAAAATCTATCACTGTTTGATTGGTACATTTGGAAAGTTTCATTGCACGAAAATCCTCATCCGCCATCACTTTGGAAATTTCCATTAAAGTCGATCCTGAATCCGGGTCACTCATCACAAGAAACATCGCATTGCGCATATATTGCTCAAACATCGGTCCGCCTGTCGCTTTGAGGTCATAGAGCTGATCGAAAATGCCAATCATTTCATTAATCACAAAAGTCATCTGTTCTGGAAAGGCTGGGTCATATTCGAGCATATTAAGCCCAAATGGCCGCTCAACATCCGATGGATCAAATACGACCACATCCTGGGCGCGCTCCTTGGGAATGCAAGCCAAAATATCCTCAATCGCATCACCGTGCGGATCAATAAAACAAAATCCTCGTCCTTCCTTGGCATCCTGCTTGGCCATTTCCTGTAAAATGGTTGTCTTTCCCGTTCCAGTCTGGCCAATGGCATAGAGATGTCTTCTTCGATCATTCTCTGTTAGGCGAATGTCTGTTTTTGCTCCGCGATATTCATTAAAACCAATAAGTATCCCTTCAGTAGGAATACCAACTGGAGGTGGAGCAGCGTTCGCTTTGAGCCATTTAATTTTTGGCGCTTCAGTGGTGGAGATTGGAATATGAAAAATGCTAGAAATCTCCTCGACTCCCAGAATCATTTTTTCTTCCGATTTAAAGTTGCGGAAGATAAAATCAAAAGCAATTACCTTCTTGTTCTTTCTTTGCACTTGGAAACAATTTATATCCGCATTTTCATATTGCGCAAAAGCATTTTCAAGATGCGCTAAAATTTCCTGAGCTCGCTCGCTTGTCGCAGCCGACGTCACTAAACGAATATTAGTTTCAAATCCGGTTTTTGAGGCTTTTTTTTCAATTCCCTTCACCAACTCTTGTTCTTCTGGAGTAAGCTGCACATTTTTTTTATCCCCCGACATTGGATCGTCTTTTTTTGTAGGAGTGATAACGGATAGCGCCGCAGAACCAAGCTCACTTCCCACTTTTGCCATAAAAGATTTATCAACATCGCGCAGTCTTTTCCCTTGCTGCATCTCATGAGCAATGCGCCGCCCTTCTCCGCGCCAAGCCGTTCCAGCTGGCCGCAAGACTAATTGAATTGCTGCTCCCTCGCTCACGGTATCAAGCTTGCTAAGTGCATTAGCAATGGCATTTAGCGGATCCATTTCTTGATTTTCATAGGTACGAATCGGCAAAGCGAATTTATTTTTCAACTTAATAATTGACGCCTCAGTCTTACTCCCAGGAAAAAAAATATTGAAATCAGTTGTCTTTTCCAAAGATGCATATGGGAAAAAACTATGAATCTGTTTTTCGATATTTTCCCTAAATTTTCTTGGCACCGCAATAAAAAAAACGATTTCCTCACTCTTGGAAGAATTAGCAATCTCCAATGAGATTGCAGGCGAACCATAGAGCAGCTTTTTGAAAAAACTCCGCGTGTCCCTAATTGAGGAAAAAGCCGTAAGCATTTGCTCCATCGCTCCAATCTCGCCTTTCCAATTTTCCCCTTCTTTGGTTTTTTCCTCCTCACTCTTATTGATTTTTGAAACGCGAATCACATCAAGATCCAGATTCATTGATTGATTGACCTGAGCGCGAAAACCCAAAAAGCTTGCTACAACAAGCCAAGCGCCACTAAGCAAAGTCGCTATTCCTGAAACCAAAAGCACACTACTAATAAGCCATGCGTAATCCATAATTATCTTGAACTATGATTAAAATGATTATTTGATAGGCTATGATTTCTTAATTTTTCTCATCAGCCTCTTAAACTGTAAACTTTTTGAACCAAAATTTATAAGCAAACCTATTTCCAGATTGTACGCCTCCAGATAATTAATCGCTTGAGCCAAATGCACATCCTCAAGCTGAATTAACGCTTTAATTTCCACCATCACCTTCTTTTCAACAAAAAAATCAACTCTTCTTAGCCCAATTTCTTGGCATTTATACTCAATTTGCATTTCTTGTTCTCGAACGAAAGACAAATTCTGATTATCTAATTCAATTGCTAGCGCTCTTTGATAGATAACCTCCTGGAAACCATTACCCAAAATCTTGTGCACCTCCATTGCTGCGCCGATAATTTTACCCGTCAAATCCGAATATTTATATTTCTCCTCAATAATCATTCCCTTGAAAAATCATAGCCCCTCAATTAATCAGACGAATCATGGTTCGGAAGTTATTCTTCCACAATCATCCCTTTCTTTACCAACGCGTCATGCAAATCTGTCGCTAGAAGTCGATCATGCAATTCGTCAAGCAAATAATTATCCTCCATGTGTTGTGCCACCTTGACTGCGTGCACAACACCCTTTGCCTCAGCTAATTCAACTAATTTTATAATTTTATTTTCATAGTCCGTTCCTTCACCAGCTATTTTGGCATCCGCCGAAACATCACTCTGGGCCGCAGGATTAGAGCTCTTCACCTTAGCAAGAATCTTGGCATAGGTATCATCCCGCTCCACCCTTCCCTCTTTTCTTTCTGGCGCTTCTGGAGTTGGAATAATTTCCGAATCATCTTTAGGTAAGTTTGACACAACTCTCTTTTCACCCTCAATCCCACCTTTTATGAACTTATTTTTCAAATCCAAATCTCCATCTTCAATTGGCTCTAACATAAAATTATACTTAAAAAAATATTAGCTACTCCACTTTCTTCATTTCTTCTTTAAAATCAGCAATAATCTTTTGCACCATTTCATCATAATTTAATACTTTTTCCTTTAGAAATTCACCAATCTTTTCTGGTTCGCTTTTTTCATCAACCATCTTCTCGTACATCTCACGATCTGCCTCACTCAACTTCTCCATTGTTTCCACGAAAATTCGCTTCAACAGGACTTCCGTCATTTTAATCAGAATCTCTTCTTGCTTGTCTGGCGGAAGACTCGCCAGTCCCAATTCTTCTAACAACTCCTTTTGCAATTGCGCTTGATCTGTCATCTTATTTTTGTTACCGCCAAATAATTCGGCGAGTAAGATTAATTTTTTAAATTGAACTTTTTATTTTTTAGCAAAAAAGCCTATTTCCCGCCACGATCTAACAACTTAAAGTTTTTATATTCTACGCCGCCAGCTTCGAGCGATGACTTAATCATTCTAGTTGTCCAAGAAAACATATTCTCTCCGGGACGTGGATTAGAAAAATTAGTTCCAAATTGCTTGGCCACATAGCCCTTCAATTCTACGAGCTTTGAACTCTGTCCATTTTCGCTACTCAAAAATTCAGCCGCCCCAACAGCTTTTAGCCCCGCTACCCCACCTTCAATCTGCTGTCCAGCAAAAGTCTCTCTGGCAAGTGAATTAAAGGCCTTCGCGTAAGCCTTTTCATAACCAACTTTAGCTGATTCGAGCGCTGCCGCTCTTGCGCCACTGACATCACTAGTATCACCCACAGCTCTTGTGTATGCCTCTTCCGCTGCAACCTTTAATCTACCAAGATCTAGTAGTTCCTCTCTGTGGGCTTGCATAGATTCCGGCATCGACTGAATATTTCTTAATATTTCAGCGCCACCCTTGCCGTAAACTTTTTGATACTCATTGCTTAATTCTTGATGCATTCGATCTCCATCAGCCGAAGCATGTGATTGTGCACTTGAGTCCGGACTACCATTTTCTACTCCCTCTTGCGTACCCACACCACTGTCAACCGAACTGGAATGAGGTTCCACATCTGGCCCTACACCTGCGGAGATTGGTGCTTCTGAAGTGGCGCTGACATCTGGCCCAACCGGAATCGCTTTTTCAACCGAAGGCTGATGAACCCCTGCTCCTTCTGCATGCGCATCTGGATTGTTGATATGAGCACTAAGGATGCGATCCACCTTAACAGTTCCCTTTTCCCAATCAACGATAACCTTCTGTCCCGGTTTAATTTTACCCAGCTCTTTAAGAGTTTCTTCATTATCAGGATTTGACGCTATCTGATGAGCCAATGTTTCTGCGTCATGAGGGCTCATGCCTTCGGCAATTTTCTGATTTATCATTATCCTCTCAACACTATCGCCCTTTGCTGCGACATACTCAGAGGCCCCATGTGTTGACACTGGCACCTCAGCCGAACCAAACCTGTCACCATCAGACGCCCCAGCATGCGTCGCTTCATGAGCAGAATCTGCATGGTCGATAGGATTCGTGCTGACTTCGACCGGCGCCGGTTCACTAGCAAAAGCTAGCCCTCCAGATTCATCTGCGCCACCCACATTCACATGCTCCCAAAGACTAGTTGCCCCATCTTTCACGAGACCAAATCCCTTCCCGATAAGCCACCCGGCTGCCCCCGATCCCACTGCAACACCAGCGCTCATTCCAATTAATTTTCTGTTTCTCGCTTGACTCTTCTCTTTTTGCAAACCATCATGATAGGTCTTCATTTCCTTACCACAATATTCATTAAGCGCCTGAATTTGCTCTTGCAAACTTCTTTCCACATTTCCCGTCATTTCATGCTTGTCTTTTTCTGCTTTTTTGCTCACCTTGTTCCTTGAACGTGCCTCCATGCCCTCTGTTATTCCAGCGCCAAGTGCCGCACCGCCAAGCCATCTGCGAACTAAGTTCACACCAGCCACACCAGCCACTACACCAGCTGATCCCGTAAATGCGGCGATACCTCCAACCGAGAAAAGAGTTATCGCAATAGCCATTTTAATTTTTGGATCCAACTTGCGGTATTCGTTAATCCGTTCAGCGCTCCATTTCAAAGCTTTCTCTCCAAATCTTCCCATCTTCGTTTCTGACCAAGCTGCTGTTCGCGCATCCGTCCTTGCTCCCGCTAAATCAAGTTTCTCGGTGAATCCAAAATATGTCGCCATCTCGCCCATCTCTTTTTTCATTTCCGTCATCGCCGCCGCTTTTTCAGTTGGTGGCAAATTATCCATGTTGGCATATTTATCTCGCAGCGTCTGGATTTGTAAATTTCGCAACTCATTCAATGCTCCCTGATATTGCTGATAAGCAAATGAATCCTTGGCACCAGTCGGTAAATTTTCAGTCTTCATGCCCAGCACGCTTTTGAGCTTTGTGAAAATATTTGTTGTCCTATAATCCTCAGCGGCATAGGCCTTTCTTTTTTCTTCCACTAAAATCGTCAGCTCTTCGAGCTTGCCAAGCTTTTCTTGCTCTTCAGGGCTATACTCTTTTTCTTCGCCCATCTTAAACCGACCATCGTCCTTTTCCTCCATGCTCTTGCCAATTTTTCTGCCCATATCTTTCCGAGCCTCTCTCTTGGCGTCAGTCTTCTCTTTTTCTCCAGCAGGAATAATATCACCAACCTCCCCTCGATAAGCTGCAAAAGCACCCTCCTGCATTTCATCATCCTCTCTTCTAATGATATCTGCTTCAGGCTTAACACCATCAGTTTTTTTCTTGCCAGTATCGCCAGCCTCTTCTTGATAGGCCGCAAAAGCGCTTCCTTGCATTTCATCATCCTCTCTTCTAATGATATCTGCCTTCGCATCGATACCTCTCGAAACTGGATCAGTTTTTGTCCCATTTTCAGCATCCTCCACCTGATAAGCTGCGAAAGCATTTTCCTGCATATCATCAGCATCTCTCCTGATGTGATCCGTCTTTGCGTCAATGCCTTTTGAAACTGGCTCGACTGCCACTTCCTGCGTGTCCTCTCCTTGATAAGCCGCGAAAGCACCTTCTTGAACCTCATCACCTTTTTTTCTAATCATATCAGTTTCTGCATCGACGCCAATGTGTTTTTTTTCACCGCTAGCCATTCCAGATTTTGCCTTAGCAAGTTCAAGCTGCTTTCTTTTTTCCTCAGTTTGAGGGAACTCAATTATTTTATTTTTTTTAGCTGCTGGTTGATTATTAAATGCAAAACTTTCTTTCATTTTTTTATTTCTAATTTATTATAAATATTAAAAAGATAACTAAAACTTTCTCTTGTTTAAATTATACAACAAAAAAACAATTCTTGCTACAAGCCAAATGACTTCCTGCTGTGGATAACATAAAAATATGATATACTAATCTTACGATGAATTTAAAGCTTAAAAAATGATAATAAACTAAACATACTAAACCTATGTCAATCCAAAAATTTTTGGAAAAAAACTACAAGCTAGTTATTGGAGTCATCCTCGCTTTCATCTTTACGGTTTCCGTCCTGAATGCTTGGTGGGACAGTGCCATTTTCGATGAAACTGCCCACATCCCTGCCGGCTATTCCTACCTGACGATGCATGACATGCGCCTTAACCCAGAACATCCGCCACTGCTGAAAGACCTCGCCGCATTTCCTTTGCTTTTTTTAAACTTAAACTTTGATACCACGCAAAATTTTTGGACCACCGATGTTAATGGTCAATGGGTGGCTGGTCACAATCTTTTCTGGCTAAATGGTAACGATCCTGATCTACTTATTTTTTGGGCGCGCATTCCATTTGTCCTACTTTCTCTGCTTTTTGGCCTATTCATTTTCAAATGGAGCAAAGAACTTGCAGGAACAATCGGCGGACTCCTCGCCCTAACCCTCTACGCATTTGATCCCAATATTTTGGGCCATAATCATTTCGTTACAACCGACCTTGGCATTGCTGGATTCATGATGCTGTCATTTTATTATTTTTTGAAATTCATCAAAGACCCTTCCTGGAAAAATGTCGCGCTCGGCGGACTCTTCCTTGCTCTTGTCCAACTGACGAAATTTTCTTCCATCATGCTCTTTCCCATTTTCGGTCTTATCGCAATCATCTACCCTCTGGTCAAAAAAATTCCTCCCGAAGAGAAAAGCGCCTGGCTTTTTAAGCTAAAAAAATTAGGAGAATACCTAGGAAAAAGCCTTGTCGCTATCGCTTTTTCCCTCCTTATTGTTTGGCTATTCTATGCCTTCAATAACTTTGATATGCCCAAAGAAAAATTGGCTGAAACAATCAACTTCTATTTTAGTCCTACGGACACAGAAAACATCAAAAACATCTACACCAATAAAACACTCCTTGTTCTCAATGAAACAGCCCTATTACGCCCGCTATCAGAATATTTCCTTGGCATCGCTATGGTTTTCAAAAGAGTAGCTGGTGGCAATGGCGCCTATTTCATGGGTCAAGTTTCCAATGCTGCCTTTCCTGCCTATTTCCCAACAGTTTTCGCGCTTAAAGAACCGATAATAATGTTACTGCTGATGCTATTTGCTGCCGTCATCGGTTTTTGGAATAATATTAAAGCATTCTTTGATCGCTTCAAAGAATCTGCCCAAAAATCACCATGGCTCACGGCGTTCAGAGACTATCTTAGGCACAACATTGAAACACTAGCGATGTTCGCTTTCATCCTACTCTATGCCTACATCAGCATTACTGGAAACCTCAATATTGGCTTTCGCCATCTCTTTCCAATCTTGCCCTTTGCCTACATCCTTACTGCTAAAATCATCATCGACTTTTGTGAAAAAAGAAGAAATATTCCCGCAAAAATACTATCGCTGTCAATCGTACTTATTTTTTCACTACTACTTATCGTCGAGACTGTGACCGCCTACCCCTATTATATGTCCTATTTCAATCAAACCGCTGGTGGACCGAAAAATGGCTATAATTTTGTCACAGATTCCAATGCTGATTGGGGACAAGATTTGAAAAGACTACAACCATTTCTTGACGAACACCCAGAAATTGATAAAATCCGTGTTGATTATTTTGGTGGAGCAGATATAAAATACTACGTCAAAGATAAATATATTATGTGGTACGATTCCAAGCGCCCCATCGAAGCTGGTTGGTATGCCATCTCAACTAATTTCCTCCAGGGTAGTATCTATGACGCAACAAAAAAAGACCAGGAAACTTATCGCTGGACTCAAAAACTTAAACCCACATATCAAGTAGGCACATCTCTTCTCATCTATCGAGTCAATGAGAATGATTTGAAAAACTTGAACTAATTATTTCTTTTTCTTTTCTTTCTTTTCCTCCTTTTTCACCTCTGGCACCACGACATTTTCCACTGCTTGGGACTGCTCAAGCCCCTCTTTAAATTTATAGAAAACCTTGTTAGCGATGCGTAAATCCACGTATTCAAGATCTTTTTGGCGCTCTTTTTCAATTTTATCAATAACTGCAGTCCTCAGCATCAATATTTCCCGCTCTATTCCCACAGACTCGCTAAAATAGATTTTCCAACCATCTTCTGTTTCCACCTTCAAATCACCCGACATCCGACTTGGTGTTTCATATTGCTTTTTGAGTACAATTCCGGTACCATCAAAGACCGCCTTTTCTAGTTTCAAGATAAATTCCTGAAAAGAGCTTTCGAGAGGGCTGGTTTCTGCATCAATTTGCACACCGCCTGAATCGTTAAGGGTTACAATATTTTCCTTTTCCAACTCTTCTGCAGTGAAATTTAAAGCTCCATATGTTTCGCCCTTCTCATTCAAAACATAACAGTTGCCCAAACTACAAAACAACATTGTGAGCTTCCTCTTTTCGATTGTCACACTCAAGCCATTTGGAAAATTCTTCTCAATCCGTGCGGCTTTTATTCGCTTGAAGTTAGCCAAAAGCATCTCCGTCGTTTTTTTCCCGCTAAATACAATCAAATTATCCCTGCGGACTGATCCTGCATATTTACCCCGCAACTCATTTTCAATCGCATTTCGGATTAGCGCCTCTTCCAATTTATTTAAACCGGAAATTCTCATGTCTATTATTGTCAAATAGTCAGAAAAAAATAGCGTAAAAATTACGGTTGCAAAAAACAATACCGCCACTAGACGATAAACCCATTTGCCGGAAAACGGCTTTTTACTCCGTGGCAAATCGACCTTTTTTCGACGTTCCTTGTGATTAATGATTTTGAACATACTAACGCTCGCCTTAACAAAAAATCTCGTATCACAACTCCACTCACTCAAAAAGAAACCTCACTTCAACGCACCAGCACCAGCGCCATAAAATTAACACCAATCAGAAAGCCAAAACCAAGTTTTCTACCACCAAACGCACATTAGAATTTGTGCTTTTAATTGTCCGTTTACTCCCCTCTATCCTTTCTATTAATTTCAATGCTTTCACTGGAGAGCTCGTAATTAAGCTTTTTTGACCCAAAATCACGCCGCGCAAAAGAATAATCCAGAAATCCATTTTTTCCAAGAGCAGTGGCGTATTTTTGCTCAAAGCTTCGGCGCAAAGTAGTTTTTCATTTCCGCTCATAGAAAACAGTGATTGCAATTCCCTGACCAGCTCTCGCTTTTCTTCCAGTCCAACCTTTTTGTCTAACAAATTACACGCTAAGCCTGGACGACCAAGTGACCAAAAAATTAATTCTTCTCTATTAGGTAACGCCTCATCGATCATTCCGCTCAATTCAGCTTCGGACAAAAGACTAAACCGCTTGATCTGACAACGAGAGATAATTGTTGGCAGAAGCTTTTTCTCGTCTTCAGCGATAAGGATGATGATCGTATTTTCAGGTGGCTCTTCAAGTATTTTCAATAATGAATTTTGTGCTGATATATTTAACTTCTGCGCACTGCGAATAATTGCCACGCGATGATTTTTCGAAAAAGAAGTTAGACTGAATTCTTTTTGCAATTTCTTGATTGATTCTAATTTAATTTCTTTTTCTTTTAAAATGTCGTCTTTTTCTTCAATTTCCGGCTCGATTACAAGAAGATTCAGATCTACCGCTCCATCCCCATTTCCGGTCAGCTTTTCTGCAAATTCCTTGGCCACTAGAAATTTCCCAAGCGCCTCAGGACCACAAAAAAGATAACTTTGCACAAAAACTTTCTTCTCTATCGCTCTATTCAGCGAATCAACGATTTTCTTATTTCCCAGGATTTTCATATATATTATTAATAAACAGCTCCAATTCCCTCACGAATCTTTCTTCGCTAAATTCTTTGGCTCGCGCGACAATCACTTCCTTGCTATAGGTACTTTCTTTTTCCCTAAATCTACGCACGCCATCAGCAATAATCTCCGAAGTAACACTGTCGAAGAACTCGCCTGTCTTTCCCTCAAGCAAGATCTCCCTCATTCCGCCCATCCTAAGACCTATCACAGGAACACCATGCAACATCGCCTCCACTGGCGCAATGCCAAAATCATCAAGTGCTGGAAAAATAAAGCCCCATGCTCCAGCGTAGATTTTTGACAATTCCATGTCAGACTGAAAACCTAAAAACTTAATATTTTTCCCCGCTATTGATTTGAGATATTTTTCTTGCTCACCGGTACCCACAATCACCAATGGTAGTTCCAATTTATTAAATGCCTCCACAACTACATCAATTTTTTTATAAGCAGAAAGTCGTGAAACAACAAGAAAGTATTTCTTTTCTGCAAGCTTAGATCCACCAGACTCATTAGCAGAAACTGGAGGATTTGTCCGTAACGTTTCGCATAACGATACGGGCGGATAAATCACAGGGGCTTCACGATTATAGTATTTTTTAATCCTGTCTTTCGTATAATGAGAATTAGCAATTAAATATTCTGGTCGATCTGCAGCAGCAAAATCCCAAAGACGGATATAATTCAACATATATCGACTGAAAAAATTAATGATTCCACCTTTATTTTGCTGACGCAAATACTCCCCATTCATATCCCAAGCAAAACGCATCGGACTATGCAGATAGGAGATATGGATCGTATCAAGACGAGTCACAATTCCCTTGGACCATGCCCCGGAGCTGGAGATGATCAGATCGAAATCACGCAAATTGAAAGTTTCTGGTGCTACTGGCAAAAATGGCAAAAGCCACTTTTTTCTATTACGCAAGAACCTGGGCCACTTTTGCAAAAAGGAAACTTCCACTTTTTTATTCTTCAGCCAATCGGGAAATTTATCTTTCTCTGAAAGTAAGGTATAGATTGGCGCATTTGGAAACATTTCTGAAAGCGTTTTCAGGACTCGCTCTGCCCCGCCAAATTCAACAAGAAAATCGTGCACCAAAGCAACTTTCAATTCTTTTTTATCAAACATATCATTTGAGACCCAAATTAGTCATTTTAGTAAATATTTCAGTAATTCCAATTCTAGCATAAATCAACAGTTTTTGCACCAAAACCGGGGACATGCTAAAATGTGCTCAATAAGTTCTCCCCCCGACATAAAGCAAAGCATCTCCTGACCATATTTATACGTTTTCAATGCAAAAGCAACTAAATAATTAATCGATAGAAAAAATATGTTTTCCTAACATGCACCAAGCACTAAGGAATTGAATCCTAATTCTCAAAGAAGAGAGGCCACCACTAAGCCTAAAGATGATTTCACGAAAAGAGATTTAAGAATGATTGAAGATGACAGGAATGCGCTTGTGGCAAATATCCACAATGATAGTCGCCCAATAATGGATCAATTACTGAGAAAAAATAAACTTTCGAAAGTTGATGTTGCGCAGGCGGAGGCCGCTGCAATAAATGAAGAGCTCAGTAAAATCGAAGAAGAGGAAAATCGCATAGCCAAAAGCATAAAACAACTAGCAGGCCAACCCACCACAAAGCAAGATGAAGCGTCTAATTCTGCCACTATTTTAAAATTAAAAACTGAGCTAGAGACTTTATCGAGCAGAAAAAAAGCTACAAAAGCTGATCTCGAAATATTTGAAACATAAGCCATCTCGCTGGATCAAGACCCCACTCAAAAATCACACAAAAAATTATTCCGTCAAGACCGTCGCAATCAAATCGGCACAGTTTTTCCAACTGAACCGCTTGATATTTTCATAGCCTCTTTTAATCATATCCTTAGCCATCTTCTCATTCTGTACGAGAGTAATCATCGCCTCAGAAATCATTTCTGGCTCTGTTGGATCAACTAAATACGCGCTCCCATTGGCCACTTCGGGAAGTGATGATGTATTGGAAGTGACAACTGGAACGCCCTGACTTTGCGCTTCCAAGACAGGCAAGCCAAAACCTTCGTAGAGCGTGGGGAAAAGAAAAACAGCTGCGTTTTTAAACAATTGCCATTTTTTGACATCCTTCACATAGCCCAATATAATAATATCTTTTCTATACTCGGACTTTTCGATGCGCTCTCGTATCTCAGCCTCTCCAAAACCAAATTTACCACCTAAGACCAATTTATGCTTAGCCTTGGTCTTTTTTTTGAATAAATCAAAGGCTTCTACTATGCCTAAAATATTTTTGCGTTTTTCCAAGCGTCCCATGAAGAATAAATATGGCTTCATTTCCTCAACCTCGCTGCCATCTTCCCAATCAAGCTCTCCCGTTTTATCTTCATAACCCTCATAGACAATATTAATTTTATCTTCCGGAACCTCGTAGAGATTCATTAAATCTCTTTTAGTGTTTTTGGAAACACAAATAATCTTAGTTGCCCAACGACAAGAATTTTTAATCGAGAAGCGCATATAAAATCGCTCGAAAGGAGAATACGCCTCTGGCATAATTTCATATTCCAAGCCATGGATTGTCACAACAGTTTTTTTAGGATGAAAAACCGGCACAGTGTGTGCCGGGACAAAAAGGACATCGATTGGATGAAGAAAAAGTTCCATGGATAGTCCGATTTGCGTCCAAAGGCGCGGAAATCGAATCTTTTTAATCTGCCAATTTTTTGGCACAGAAAAATCCACCCTCTGTGTCCCTCGCAGATAAAGAATAACGCGATGCTCTTTCAAGCGCGTACGTAACTGCCTAATCACCTGATAGGAATACTCTTCAACACCCGTTCTTTGTTTTAAAAAAGCCCGCGAGCCATCAATACCGATTTTCATAAGAGTTTTTGAACTTTAGTTTTATTATAAGACTAAGGACGTTTGTTTTTGAGTGCAGTTCGAGGCAAAATCGAGCAGTGAGTGAGACGTAATTACTGCTACGACGAACGAGTAGCGGAGGTTTTAACGAAGAAATGCGCCGAAAACAAACGTCCGCTATTTCGAAAGCATCATTGTCCTCTTATACATATCCAGATTTTCCAAAGCAATCCCAATTCCTTTGATCACGCAATAAAGTGCGTCATCTGCAACATAACACGGGACACCAATGGTTTTAGTAATCAATTGATCGAGATTGCGAAGAAGCGCCCCGCCACCAGAAAGGACCATGCCCTTATCCATAATATCGGCCGCCAACTCTGGAGGAGTTTCTTGTAATACCTTTTTTATCGCATTGATAACTTCTCTCAGTTCATCTTGAATCGCTTCCGTCACTTCATTAGAGGAAATGCGTACCGTCCGCGGAAGCCCCCCAGTCAAATCACGCCCCCGCACATCCATATAATCCTCCTTGACCTGAGGCAAAGCTGAGCCGATCTTAATCTTCACGTCTTCCGCCGTACGGTCTCCAATTGAAAGACTGTATTTTCGCTTGATATAATCTGCGATAGCTTGATCAATCTTGTTTCCACCAACCCGTGCGCTATGCGCGGAAACAACACCACCGAGAGATACCACGGCCACCTCTGATGTTCCTCCCCCAATATCAATAATCATATTGCCCGCTGCATTGTTAATCGGAATCCCCGCCCCAATTGCCGCTAGGATTGGCTCTTTCACAACATAGGCCATTTTCGCTCCCGCCCTGATTGTTGCGTCAATCACTGCCCTTCTTTCTGTTGAAGTTACGCCTGCCGGAATAGACACCATCACCTCGGGACGAATCAAACGGAATCTTCCACTGACCTTGTTGATAAAATACTTAAGCATCGCCTCAGTGATTTTATAATCCGCAATCACACCGTCACGCATCGGACGACTCGCCACAATAGTGTCTGGTGTTCTCCCGAGCATTTCTTTCGCCTCATTGCCAATCGCAAGAACCTTATTCTCCAAAAGCGATATCGCCACTACTGATGGCTCATTAGAAACAATGCCCTTGCCAGGGACAAAAACTAAAACATTAGCTGTGCCCAAATCTATTCCTATTTTTCGTACAAGCATGATAATTTCCTTATTTTAACTTAATATATTTCCCAGCTAGATAATTTTTAATTGTTTCTCTCGTTGTCTGATTGAGCTTTCTCGGAAGTTTTTCCAGACTAAACCATTCGACTCTGTCACATTTTTCTGGTTCCCGATTTTTTGGCACACCTGATTTAATTTTGGCCAAATAATTAAATGCCACCCAGTGCTGTTTATCCTTTTTAATAATGTGATCAGTATGTAGCGAGTATCCCCAAATATCAACAGCAATTCCAACCTCTTCTTTAATCTCTCTCTTCAGTGCCACCTCAACTTTCTCCCCATAATCAATTCCTCCTCCTGGCTTTGACCACAAACCGTCTTCATTTTTTGTCCCCTTTCTTCTTGCGAGAAGAACCTCCTTCTTATCATTGAATATTAAAATTCCACCGCCAACTCCGATATAGTCTCTCCCAGGTTTTAGCTTAGATTTTTCTGTAAGCATAGATTCATATTACTTGCTACTTTTTTTCAGCGATTCTTTTGATATCAGCGCCCAACTTTTGCAACCGCTCTTCAATTTTTTCATAACCCCTGTCGACCTGATAAATTTCCTTTATCGTAGTTTCACCGTCGGCAATAAGCGCTGCAATAATTAATGTTGCGCCAGCTCGCAGATCAAAACTTGTAATCGTTTTGCCCTTCAATTGCGTTGGACCACTGATAAGCACCCGATGTGGATCAAGAATTTTTGCCTTGGCCCCCATCTTTTTTAGCTCCCCTACATAGTTGAAGCGACTTTCATAGAGTGAGTCATGGATGAGTGTCTCCCCTTGGGCCTGTGTGGCCAAAACACCAAAAGGAGCTTGAACATCTGAAGGAACGCCAGGATACGTTCTTGTGTCCACTTTGGATACCGCCTTTAGTTTTTTTGCTGGAATAACCTCAATAGCATTTTTGCTAATCTTAAAATCTGCTCCAAACTCACGTAATTTTTCTAAAACCAAATCAAGATGCTCCTCCCTGGCATTTTTCACCACAATATTACTCCCCGTTGTTACACCTAAGATAAGAAAAGTAGCTGCCTCATTAGCATCCGGAATAATCACATGGCTTGTTTTATGTGTTTTTTTCGCGCCAGTAATTTCCAAGCTATGCGTTCCCAAGCCTTTAATTTTTGCACCAAGTGACACCAAAAATCTTCCCAAGTCCTCAACATGCGGCTCGCAGGCTGTCACTTTGATTATCGTTTTTCCTGGAAGAGCAGCAGCAAGCATCATCGCATTTTCCGTCGCAGTCACAGACATCTCTCCTAACGTAAATTTTGCGCATTTTCTATTTTTTGCCATCACCGAATAGCCCTGCTCGCTCTGCAAGATATCCACTCCCATCTTCCGCAAAGCTTCAAAATGCGTGCCAAGTGGCCTCGCACCAATTACACAGCCACCGGGACGATAAAATTCAAACTTATCAAAGCGCGCGCTAAGAGAGCCCAAAAGCAAAATTGAAGAACGCAATTTTTTCACTGTCATGAGATCCATCTTCCTTGGGTCAATTTTCTCATTTTTAATACTAATCTTTCTTTTTCCCAACCATCTAATCTCCGAGCCCATACTCACTAGTATTTCAAGCATGCGGTAAACGTCTTCGATAAGCGGAATATTCGAGATAATACACTCTTCCTTAGTCAGTAGCGTCGCAGCAAGAATCGGCGTTGTCGCATTTTTCGAACCACGGACCTCAATCTCCCCTTTCAATTTCTTTCCTCCCAATATTTTAAACGTTTCCATTGATTTAGTTTTAAATATTATATCTCGCCTATATATCGACTATACACCAAACAAGGCTTTAAAGCAACCTTTATTAGAAGAGACGCTCCATAGTGGAGCGTCTCTTTTTATAAATACAGGCCTTACGCGTTTGCCAAAAGCAAGCTTCTCTATAGCCAAGATTAGTCTGGAAAATTTCAGTAGTATTGAGAGCTAAAAGAAGCAAAAGTAAGTCTTAGACAGTCACGCGCGTTGAAGATTGTTTTTGGGGTAGGCGTAAGTCATAAAATACTAAAATTAATTCATTACCCGTTCATAATTATCAGCCCAATATAGCACTTTTTCACCATAGTTAACCCCTTTTGAATCGCAATATGCCGGCCAATTGCCACCAGCCAAATACACACAATAGGCCTTAGCTTCAGCGGATTTTTTGTGCTCTTTTACGCCATCAACCTTTGTAAGTTTTAGCGCCATCGCCACCACACCGTCAGTCAAGCTCCATGGATCGGGCGTCTTATGCCCAGTCACCGAAGCAATCGAACTCTTATATCCAGCCCAAGTATCTGGCATGAATTGTGCCACACCCATCGCACCACCAGTACCCTTATACCCTTTGGGTGGGCAAGAAACTTTTTGCTTATTATAATCATACTTAAGCTCATTGCAAATCTCCTTAAAAACTGATGCCCGATAACCACTCATCCGACTTTCCTTAAAGTTACAGCCTCCGGTATAGCGCCCAAGGTTAGACTCCACAACCAAAACACCTAGAAGATAGTCCTTGCGAATACCAGTTACCTTGGCCGCAAAAGTCGCCGCGTCTGTTACATTCTTAAAACTAACCGCAGTAGTGAGCAGACTCGACAATTCGCTTTTCAATTTATCAATCTTAGCATTAAGCTCAGACAGTGTCGCCTGCGCTTGATTGATATCAGTCTTAATCTCAACCTGCTGACTCTGTTGAATAGTAATCAACTTTTCATGATCCTCTTTTTTACTATCCAATTCCTCTTTAGTCTTAGCAACGTCTTCTTTGGCCTTCTTAATTTCACCAAGCGTGAGCACTATCCTTTCTTTCACATTTAAAATTTGATCGAAATCTCCTGACATACCATAATCTCTAACATCACCCAAGAGTAATCCGGAAAGAGGATCTTCGTCGGCATAATAGGCTTCTAGAATATAGCCTTCTAACATCTCTCTACTTAATTTTATCCGCTGATTAAGATTATTAACCTCAACTTCCTTTCTTCCAATCTCACTCTGTGTTTTTTGCAATAAATTTTTTGTCACTCCTAATTCTACATTCTTTTTTTGAAGCAATGTTTGAGAAGTATTCAGTTCTTTTTTCACCTTCTCTGCCTTACTTTGCACCTTTTCGATATCCTCCTTAATATCCTCCGCATCATCTGCCGCAAAGGCTTTTTCCTGATAGATCCTGAAATCAAAAACAATTAACCAAACCACAAAAATGGTTAATGCTAAATTTTTTATTGTTTTTTGATAACTCATACTTTGATATTATAGCAACATTCGCAGAAAAATAAAAGTGAAGACAAAAAAGCTCTGTCTCCACCAAAAAAATCAAAAAAAATCTATAAATTACGATCTCCCACTCCAACTTGCACTGGAATTAAGCGAAAACTCTTGATAATATCATCCGCCTCGGAGAAGACAGACTCATCAAAATCATCAGGAATCAGCTTTGTTTTGCTCTTTTCCACTACGTCCAACTTGTCATACCGCGTATACACAAACACAAATTGAGCATTTCGCCCCAATTCCCGATCATCATTGTCACAAAGAGGAAACTGCCTATTTTTATCGCGACACGTTTTTTTAGCTTTCTCCAAATCGACTACCGGCACCAATTCTATCCGAAATATCTCACTATAATCCTCCTTTTTAACTTTCCTAACTTCACTGTCAGCAAAGGGCAATCCGAAAGTGACTGCTGAATTCATGCCCTTGGGAGAAATTTCTTTGACCGCAAACCGCTTACCATCTTTTGGTATGAGCAATTCAAAGCCCAGCTCCTTATTAGTGTAAACTACCTCATTGCTTACTACTTGTTTTTCAAGCAAATTATTCTTTTTTTTCAATGCGTTTTTTTCAGGTAAATTTTTTGTGAAATTTGCAGATGAGCAATTTTTTATTTGATTGTTCAGATGCCACGCCCATCCACCAAAAAAAACCACCACCACAATCACAGCTACCAACGCAAAAATGACGGAAATATCTTTGTTCATTTTCTCACCCAATCCCACTATTTTTTTCTCAGCTGGAATTTCTTTCGGCAGATTCAACGTAACTACTTTTTTATTTTTTTTGATTTCTTTTTTCATATTTATATTATACCAAAAAAATCCATTCGCGCAAGAGCCCCTACACCCAGTTAATCAATTCATTCCAAATCAGCTTCAACTCACGCAAATCTTTTTCCGCCACCTCCAGCTTGGAAAAACTGCTAATTTTATTTTTTAAAAATATTTTCACGAGCTTTATTGACGTGTCGCTATTTTTGACTTTTTTTCTTTCTGTCTTGGCGCAAATGGCGCACAACGCCCCACCTCGCTCAGCGCTAAAAAAATTCTCATTCCCCGCTGTGATTTTCCTTCCGCAGTTGGCACAATTCTCCACTCGAATTTTATACCCCAAATTTTCAGTGAGCCGAAAAAGAAATCCCAAAGTAACAATGTCAAATTTATACTCCGCTTTCTTTTCCCCACTTAATTTTTCCATTGCTTCTAGGTAGGCAATAAGCAGCTCGAAAACATACGCATCTTTCTCTTGCTGAGAGATCAACTTGTCGAAATGGGAAAGCGCCCAAAAGACCCGACTAATCGCCGAAAAATCGTTTTTTATGGATAAAAAGTTATTCACAGCAATCGCACCGGTAATATTACCCAAACCTTTCCGCTTGGAAACATAGATTTCACAATGCGTTAGTGGCTCCAAATTCCCTGCCAACTTTGCGTTTGGACGACGCACACCACGCCCAACAGCTTGGATTTTTCCATCTTCCAAAGTATAGCAATTATAGATCCGGTCCACTTCCGAGATGTCTCTTTTGGATATTATTAGGCTGGTGTATTTATAGTCCATGATATCCCAAGAATACCACAAAAATATCCCCAAATCCACTTCATCTTTGCCGCGTCGAAGATGAGATGAATTTTATTTTTTCCCAAAGAAAAAAGGAACCAGGGGCGAATTCAGCTCCTAATTCCTTTTTGCCAAGACTCCTCCAAGTCATTGGCCATTTTTGTCGGCAGTATCCAGAAATTTAATGGCAGCAGTGGAAAAAGCTACTGTGCCAAAAATCTGACCGAACAATGAAACAAATGGATTTGGTATCGCCAAGAAAAGCAACCCCAACCCTGCTATGCCAACAAGAACAAATTTTATTACTCGTCCCATGGAACACCCCTCCTTTCAAGGGAAAATTTCTTCTTTCTACGGAAGCGAAAAAATCCATTTACCCGTAAAAAAACAAATACTGCTCCCACTCCGATAAAGAAAGTAGGGCTCCTGACGATTGTCAGACAGACTTCCATCATCCCTACCTCCTTTCGCGTGACATTAAGCGCTCTTTCGAAAATCAATCGGGATCTGAATCATCCCTGATTTTCTTCCTACCTTTTTCTCTGTCACAGTATTTATCAAAACAACTACCATAACTGCGACATCACCCTTCTTGGTGTTCATGGGAGGATTATCAGCACCTCCAATGACGCAGTCTTCCGGCGGTTCACCGGAGGACCGTTTTTTCCAATCAAGTTTTTCCATAATGTACCCCTTGCTAGAAGCATGAACCCACCAAGCAAAAATAATGACCCCATCAACCAAGATAACCTCCCCAACAGTTCATGATACCAAAGGATATTATTCACGTCTCCTCCATTTTTTCGAGAAAATTTCCCACAGCTTCCTGAACTTGATCCGAAGTGATTGGCCTTTCCAGGATGTAATCTATCCCGAGCTTTTTGATTGCCTCAACATGAATATCTTCAGCCGAGACAAGAATTACCACTGCTCTTGGATTTATCCTCTTTTCCTTGATGAGAATGCCGATTCCATTGCAGTTCGCCTCAGCATCAAAGTTCAGCTCGCTGATCACGAAATCATAGCAGCCACTATCCATCAATTCGAAGGCTTCTGCTGTTGTTTTTGCGAAATCAACATCCCATCCAACAGGCAGCATCTTGAGCATTCCAGCGATCAGCTGGCCGAAAGATTCTGCGCCAACAACAAGAAATTTCATCGCTTCAACTCCTTTTCCAGAAATTTTGAATTGTCTTTTTAATCAGCTCCATCTCAATGGGCTTTTCCAAAAATTGATCGATCCCTGCCGCTGTAATTTCTTCCGCTTTCATTCTTTCAGCCGACATAAGGATTGCCACAACATCGATGTTATTTTTCTTTGCTTCGCGAAGAATTTCAATTCCATCCCGCTCAGCGCCTTTGCCTAAATTAAGATCACTCAAGACAAAATCATACGGATAACTCCGCAGATATTCCTGCGCTTCGACCAAATTACTGGCAACGTCAACGCACGCTGGAAATAAATACTCCAGCATCATAAACAATATCGTGCCAAAAGCCTCATCATCCACTACTAGAATTTTCATCTATCAAACTCCTTCCTTCAAATTGTTAATATACTTTATCATGTAATCCATTCAAATCAGCTTCCTCATTGCCCCAAAGGACAACAAAAAAACTGACTTGAATGAACTAACAACTCCAAATCTTAGCACAAATCAGCCAAATTGTCAAATTCGCGCTCCAATCAGGCACCCTCTATTCTACTCCACTGTCACGCTTTTGGCCAGATTTCTCGGCCGATCCACGTCATAGCCCTTAGCAGTCCCGACATAATAGGCAAAAAGATGGGTGACGGTGGCGCTGAGAAATGAGGAAAAAGCCTCAGGCGCAGCTGGAATATAGACCACATCATCCACTAAATCCTTGATTTTTTTGTTTCCCGCTGTTGCCACAGCCAAAATCTTTCCTTTGCGCGCTTTGACTTCTTGCATTCCGCTCATCGTTTTTTCATAAACACTATCCGTTGGAGCGATAAAAAAAGAAGGGAATTTTTCATCAATGAGAGCAATCGGACCATGCTTCATCTCCCCGGCCGCATAGCCCTCAGCGTGCACATAGGAAATTTCTTTGATCTTCAGAGCGCCTTCAAGCGCAATGGGAAAACTATATTTTCTCCCCAGATACAACCAATCACTAAAATGCGCATATTTTTTGGCCAGTTTTTTGATTGTGTTTTTGTCACGGAGAATTGCCTCAATTTTTTCTGGAATTTTCTGCAATTCCGTGGCTAAGGCTTTTGACTCTGAGAAAGATAATCTTCGTTGGCGACCAAGAGTGAGTGTCAGAAGAACTAAAATCGAAAGCTGAGAAGAAAAAGCTTTCGTCGAAGCAACGCCAATTTCTGGTCCCGCATGACAATAAATCCCCGCGTCAGTTTCCCGCGCAATCGTTGAACCAACCGTGTTCACAATGCCGAGCGTAAGTGCCCCTTTCAGTTTCGCTTCGCGGATCGCTTCGAGTGTATCAGCCGTCTCTCCTGATTGAGAAATCGCCAGCACCGCCGTGTGTTCATCGATCGTATTTTTGCGATAACGAAATTCACTGGCGCTCTCCACTTCGGTTGGCAGGCCGGAAAATTCCTCCAAGAGATATTTCCCCGCGAGACCGGCGTAATAGGAAGTGCCGCAAGCCACAATCACAATGCGTCTAATTTTTTTCAAACGCTTTTCCACGCAGAGTAATCCCCCGGGAATCGGCCCACCATCTTCACTGAGAAACTTCTCCACCCGACCACGCAAAGCATTTCGCACAGCATCTGGCTGCTGGAAAATTTCCTTGAGCATGAAGTGAGGAAAGCCTTGTTTTTTCACTTGCTCGTCAGTCAGATTAACCTCAAAGATTTGCTTAGCTGTTTTGTGATTTTTAGCATTAAAAATATTGAAACCATCCGGGCTGATTTCCGCAATCTCTCCGTCCTCCAGATAGACGATTTTTTTAGTATGACTCACAATAGCTGACGCGTCAGAAGCCACAATAAACTCATCCGTCCCTACTCCCAAAATCAGCGGGCTGCCTTTTCGCGCACAATAAAGTTTCCCGGGCTCCTTGCTCGTTATGATAGCCAATCCATAAGTCCCCTCCAAGAGCCTAACCGCCTCCGTGAGCGCCTCCATAAAAGTTTTTTTCTTGGCAAGTTCTTCAATCAAATGCACCACCACTTCCGTGTCTGTCTCTGATGAGAAGCGGTGACCCTTTTTGCTGAGCAGTTTTTTCAGTTCCGCATAATTTTCAATAATTCCATTATGCACAAGACTGATATTTTTCCCACAATCCGAGTGCGGATGCGCATTCTTTTCCGATGGCTCGCCATGCGTCGCCCAACGAGTGTGCGCAATTCCCACATTACCCATTTCTTCTATATTAATTTTCTTTTCCAACTCACTCACCCGCCCAACCGCACGCCAAGTTTTGATCCGCTTCTTTTGCACGAGCGAAATTCCCGCACTGTCATACCCACGATACTCCAAGCGCTTTAGCCCGTCCATCAGGACCGGCAGAGCATTTCTTTTCCCAATATAACCAACAATTCCACACATAGGCTTTTTATTAGTTAATTAAAAACTTCTGGGTGAATTATAGCACAAAAAGTCAACAAAAAAAGCGCTCCAGTTCATACCAGAACACTTTTTTAAAAGTTCAAAATAAGCTTTATTTTATCTTCTCCTTAGCAAGAAAAGCCTGGATATCATTGACTGTTCCCATAAACTGCGCCGGGAAAATGATGGTGGAATTTTTCTCAACTGAGATTTCCGCCATTGTTTGCAAATTGCGCAGCTGGAGCGCAATCGGATGCGCTGCCATCACGTCAGCCGTTTCAGCCAATTTTTGACTCGCCAAAAGCTCACCTTCCGCTGCGATAATTTTTGCCCGCTTCTCTCTTTCCGCTTCCGCTTGTTTAGCCATTGCTCTTTGCATATTTTCCGGCAGTTCAATATCTTTAATTTCCACCACAGAAACCAATACGCCCCATGGCTCAGTATTACTATCAAGCACCGTACTAATTTCTTTGTTAATCTCATCTCGCTCAGAAAGCACTTCATCCAATTGAAAACGACCAACAATATTGCGCACTGTTGTTTGCGCAATCTGATTGATCGCGCTCCTCACATCTTCAATCGACACAATACTTTTTTCCGCATCGACTATTTTGTAATAAGCCACAGCCGAGATGTCCACCGAAACATTGTCTTTGGTAATAATCTTTTGCGGTGGAATTGGCAAGGTCACTGTGCGAAAATCAATTTTTCGCATCCGGTCAACATAAGGAATAATCCAATTCAATCCCGGCTCACGACTGGAAATGATTTTTCCAAAACGAAAGACCACGCCCTTTTCATATTGTTGCACCACCCGAAATCCTGGCAAGACCAAGAAAATAAAGGCGGGAATAATGATTGGCATTAAAGCAGCGAGCACTACCATATGTTTAAGTTTTAAATTATTATGTTTTTATTATACCAGTATTTTGGGAAAAATAAAGCGCCCCGACCGAAATCGAAGCGCTTTCCCCGTGCCATCCCTCTTTTTTCTGTGTCATTCCCGCGACCGCGTGCCGCCTTAGCTTTAGCGGTGGAGCAAGGCGGGAATCCAGTCTCAAGGCCATATTAGAATGTAACTCTTTCTGGGTGGCTCTACTTTTTTGATTAGTTCTCTGTGCTTCTTCAACTATCAAAACATCTGGCTGATATTTTTTTTATTAAGCCTTCACACTGGATCCCCGCATCCGCGAGGATGACATGCATAAAAAAAGCGCCCCGATTTTCATCGAAGCGCTTTCCATATTATCATCCCCCGCACCCATCCCCTCTCCTTTATAAGGAGACTTCAATTCCACCGGCGTGGGATTGAAAGGGTGAGGTGGATTTCACCAAAGAAACATCCTCACTCGGCTGGCTGCGGTTTTAAGCCTCAGCTAAACTTCACTAATCACATCAAATCCCTTATAACTCCCCACTACCGAGTAACCGATGATTTTTATTTTTTTCTTCGCCACATTCCTAAGTTTTCCGGCGGTTTCATTGAGCGTCGCCCCCGATCCGGTCGCATCATCGATAATGAGAACATTCGCATCAATTTTTTGATTGGGATTAATCGCTATCGTCGTCTTGGCATTCATGATTCTATCTTCCAATTTCCGCAATGTCTTTTGCGGTACTCTGGTCACGCTCGGAATTTTTGTTGCAATCACCTCAGGCAATTCGAGCTTCAATCTTTTTTTCAACACATCCAAAAATTGCACTTTGCGATCAATGGTCGGTGGAATGAAACAAACAAACTTGATGTCATATTTTCCCATAATGCCCTCGATTGCTGGTCGGATATTTTTTGCAATTTCTCCAATCAGCTCTTTGTTCTGGGAAGTTTTTCCTAGATACACCAACTGCCCGATTTTCGTTTTTCCAAAATGATCAAATGTATAAAAATCACTGAAAAAAATATCATCCAAATGAAACGCTCCTTTGCCTGAAAGAATGGTTTTTTTTGCGGAAATCACTTTTCCGCTTTTCATTTTTTGGATCGATTTGAATCTTTGGTAAAATAACTTTTTTTCTTTTGAAAAATCAGATTTATTTCTTTCGCACCACAATTGAAATCCAGCCACGCCCCGCGTCATTTCCCCGCTCGGAGAAACATAAATATAATTTTGTTCAATGATCCGATCGCCTTCGTCAAAAACCACCAAACCATCCGCATGATTTTCAAGCGCGACATAAAAAACCCTGGGAGTCATTCCGGTTTTTTTTATCAATTGCTCGTCGAGCAATTTCGTCAAATGTTTATAAATCGTTTTCGTAGAAACACTAAGCATTTTCACAAGTTCGACCGACCGCAAGGGCCCATAGCGCTTTATTGCCTCTAATATTTTCTCTGCCTCTTTGGACATGTTCTCCATATTTTTCCCTTAATGCTTATGCCCATATCATAGCAGGTGAATATTCACCGGTCAATCTTCACCCCCCCCTACTGCCCCGCTAAGGTTTTAAGCGCAAAATAAAGCGCCCCGACCGAAATCGAAGCGCTTTCCCCGTGTCATCCCCCTTTTTTTCTGTGTCATTCCCGCGACCGCGTGCCGCCTTAGCTTTAGCGGTGGAGCAAGGCGGGAATCCAGTCTCAAAGCCATATTAGAATGTAACTCTTTCTGGGTGGCGCTGCTCTTTTGATTAGTTCTCTGTACTTCTTCAACTGTCAAAACATCTAGCTGATATTTTTTTATTAAGCCTTTACACTGGATCCCCGCATCCGCGAGGATGACATGCATAAAAAAAGCGCCCCAACGGAAGTCGGGGCGCTCTTGATTAATTCACTATTCGTCCCCTCTCCTTACTAAGGAGAGGGTTAGGGTGAGGTGGATTTAAATCTACCAAAGAAACATCCTCACACTTTTCGCCGCGGTTTTCAAAGTGGTGAACATAAAGCTACCAAGATTACCCGCACCACCGCTTGAACCTCTTCTTCTGATCCACCACCAAATTGTGGAACCAATGAGAATCAAGATTGCGATAATTTCCGCTGGTAATGATTTATACCATGGGGTGTCGCCGACTGGCACAACTACGACATTTTTGTTCGCGCCTTCGCCCAATGTGCCCTCGTCGCCTGCAGGAGCTTCATCACCTTGAACGGAGCCATCGCCTCCACCACTTCCATCATTTTCTACACCGGCGACCATCGTTGTTCCAAAGGTTGCTCCAGAAGTTGTCATCGTCACACTACCATTCCTACCGGCATCATCGGTGTCAGAAGCGGTAAGCACAATATTGCTTCCACTTGGAGTAATCGCGCCACCCCCACCAAATTGAATCTTATCTGCCCAAATACCCTTATCAAATGCTCCTGATTGATTGGTACCAGTTGCTTGCACAAATACACTTACACCTCCCTCGTCTGTTGTGAAGCTAACCTTATCTCCTGATCCATTAAATCCAGTCGCCACATTATCAAACTGGTCACGAGCTTCAATCACTGTCGTAAACCAAGTTCCAGCATAACGAGTGCCTGAAGTTGGATAAGTAAAAACAAAGTGTGTGACTGAAGCAGGCGTAACATCTACTGTGTGCGGACTACCACTGGTTCCGTCAAAAGCATCATTATTCACAACATCCAATGCTCTGATATAATATTTCACGTCATAATCAGAATTTTCTTCATCAGGAATGTCATAGGTGCAATGCCATGATCCATCACAACTCATCGTTTGATCAGTGAAGCTACTCTCCCCATGATACTTGTAATACACCCTGACTTCTCCGACTCCAGATCCACCGGTATCTGTCACGTCAGCGCTGATATGGATATCCACTCCCGCCGTTTCACTGGAAACTGTTGAATGGCTAATGTTCGGATCAGTTCTATCAATCTTGAATGGGCCCTTATGCGTGACCGCTGTAGCTGTTCCCAAACTATCGATTGCTTTGACATGGAAATACCAATCGCTTCCATCAGCTAGAGCAGCAGTTGTGTAAGCGCTAGTCGCATTTTCCACTGTTCCATCTGGCGTTGTGTCGGCAACATGGTCTATAACGTAGGAATACCCCGCTAGTCCCGATCCAGCATCAGTTGAATCATCCCAGTTGAAATCAATTGTATTATCCGCCGACCAAGCATTTTCCGTGTGGCTTGATGTCAAGTTAGCAATCACTGTTGGAGCAACTGTATCTTTTTTGAAAGTGAACGCGGCTGCCTGATCAGGGGTGATGTAATCGTTACCAGCATCGTCAGTCACTCTAAAATAAATCTCATGCTGACCTTCAGAAAGTCCTGACCAAATTCCAGCATCTATATTCCAATCGGTCGTATAAGTTGTGCTAATTAAGCTTCCTGCCAATGTCGTCCATGCTCCACCATTTCCATCCAGTTGATATTCAACAGTTTGAATTGCCCGCGCATCAGAAAAGTTGATATCCAAAGTCGGATTGGTTACAAACCACTGATTTTCTGCAGTCGCATAGGTTGGCGCAGTTGGATCAGTCACATCTTTTTTGAAACGGAAGGCAGCCGTATCGTCAACTGGCTCATCCAAATCATTTTCCGTTGTATATTGATTGTTGGCATAATCCGTTACACGGAAATAGAGATAGTTTGTGCCTTCACTCATCGCGGTCCAATCAGCATTATCCATCGACCAATCGGCCGTATAAGTGGCTGCGTCAACGCCAGTTGCAATTGTTCGATAAGCTCCTCCGGCATTAACCTTATACTCGATAGTATCAATCTTTATGTTATCAGCAAAATCAATATCTAATGTTGGGTTGGAACCATGCCACACATCAGCTCCTTCCGATGAATTATATGTCGGCTTTGTTGGCGCAGTATTATCTACTACAATTCCCACTCCAGCGGAAACTAATGTATTGTCAGCATTGTCATACACTTTAGCATAGAGCGTATGCGCTCCGTTATTTGCCGCAGATGTTACCCAAGCATAAGAATAAGCGCTGGTTGTATCAGTTCCCAGAAGCGTTCCGCCCGCTCCCGGATCACCGTCATAGAATTCCACTTTTTGCACTCCAATAGCATCAGCAGCAGTTGCGGCAATTGTGACTGTGCCCTTTTTATACTGTCCGGCTGTTGGATCAGTAATTACTACTGATGTTGGGTCAGTATTGTCCACAGTAATATTCACCGTGCTGGAAATAACTGAATTTCCCGCCACATCAATTGCCACTGTCGTGAGCGCATGCGCTCCGTCATTGCTAGCATCAGTTGCCCAATCATATGTATACCCACCAGTCGCATCGGAATCCTCACCTAATTTATTTGCTCCTTCATAGAATTCAACTTTCAAAATTCCTGATCCACTAGTATCGGTAGCGTTAGCTGAAATTGTGAAGGTACCCTTTTTATACTGTCCGGCTGTCGGATCAGTAATGGAGGTGGCTGGATTAGTATTGTCCAGTGTATAGCTGGTTTTTCCGGTAGCGGTCGCATTGGCGTTGCCTGCTCTGTCTTGGGCGGAAATAGAAACCGTGTGATCTCCATCATTTCCAGCTGGAACATTCCAAGAATAAGTCCACACCAATGGATCAGCGGTTGCTGTCATCGCAATATTATCAACAAGAGGAACTGGACTATTAATCGTTATTCTAGGTGTTCCGTTGAGTTGGTCAGCCTCTGTAAATGTCGCTGTAATTATTACCGCATCCGCATCTCGCACAATGGCATCTGCATGGTCATCAGAAAGAACAACTGTTGGCGCAGTATTATCAAATTTGAAAGTATTCACATCCGGTGCTCCTTGGTTATTGTTCACACTATCCCAAGCGGTGGAAGTAATTGTGTAATTTTCTCCACTCACCCAAACTGGAAGTTCTGAATCCTTGGTCCAATTTCCAGTCGCATAAGTTGTCGCCAAAGGTTGCGCTCCACCTTGCCAAGCAGTTCCGTTCCAATAATTGCTATCAATAGCTCTTTGAATTGTGATTTGCACGTTTGCCACACCAGACCTCGAGTCAGAAGCTGTGCCGGTGATTGAGCTCAAAGTGCTAAGAAATGCCCCATCAGCTGGCGAAGTAATTGCTGATGTTGGGTCAGAAACATCTCCCAAAACATCAATTCCGTCCTGATCAAGCTCTGCAGTAGTGTTGCCAGCATTATCAGTAGCACGAGCATCAATAAAATAGGTTATATCGCCTAAGTTAGCAGTGAAATTATAACTCCAATCGGTTCCGACCATTGTGGCTCCTCTCCAGCTTTCTCCCACTTCCCAAGAATCACCATCCCAATATTTGTCATCGCTATCTCGTTGAATTAAAACTTCAACTCCGGCGATTCCAGATCCAGTTCCATCAGAAGAAGTTCCAGAAATAGTAAATGCTCCGCTCTTATAGTCACCATCAGACGGAGAAGCTATAGTTGCTGTTGGTGCAGTTGTATCAACCACAATTACGCTTCCATCAGCAATTGTAGTTGCTGGCAAAGCTACGGCTGCATTATTTCCAGCAGCATCTCGCAATGTTCCAGCGCTCAAAGCAATGTTGGTTGAATCAAGGTCGGCGCTATTATCTCCCGCCCCGACAGTGTATGTCCCGGAAGCAGTTAGAGAATTAGCAAAAGGAGCAATCGCGACAACATCTCCAGTATCAAGAGTTACGTTCAAATTTCCGCCCGCTAATGTTACATTCTCAGAAAATGTCACTGTGATATTGATTGTATCACCAGCATTATAGTCACCATCAATAGTTGTTGACGTGATGCTGTTGATCGCAGGTACGGTAATGTCAACATTCAAAACATTGGCACTAGCCTGATAAGTTGTATTTCCGGCAGTATCTGTTGCTATTGCACAAATCCATTTTCCATTATTCGTTTCTGCATTGATTGTGAAATCATCTCCTGAGGTAAAGGCATTTCCATAAGTATCAGTTCCATCGCAAACAGCATTGTCACTAAATCCATATTCATAAGTTGCAATATTTGGATTCGTTTCAGTCACGGTGATTCTGATTGTATCAGAAGTTACCGGACCCGCCTCTACATCATTAGTAAAAGTAACTGTTGGATTGGTAATGTCAACATTAATATCATTAGCTGAAGCTAAGGTTGATTTGTTGCCAAGAGCATCTTCACCGTAAACACAAATGTATTTTGTATTATTGGTTTGATCAACTTGGTCCATGCTGTTTGCATTGGTCTTGGAATAAT
>CAIZXS010000003.1 GCA_903937035.1 uncultured bacterium | reverse complement strand
GCAACAATAGATCCAGAAGCTCCCCAAAGAACAGAAGCTGTCTGTGAACCTGATGATCCAGATTGCGCTGCACATACCTGCAAAAACATTGTTTGTTTTGATGGCTGTGTGAAAAAGCAGGGGACGAAGAATTGTCCGTAGAATTGTAAGTAGCCACTTCTTTAATTATGTGGCGCGGCAAAGCTGTTGTAGGCATGTTTCGTAATTTTAATTTTTGCACTCCATGGTAAGCCACGGAGTGCATGAGATTTTGGAAAATAATTAAATAATCAAATAAAATGAAAAAAGAATTAGTTGAGGGTGAACAAAAAAAGCAAGCTAACAAAAAAAAGTTTATTTATTTTGCCTTGGTGGCATTTTTTTTGTCTATGACTGGTTGGGTGATTATGCAAAAAAATAGCCAACCAATCGTCTCGGCTGATTCTGGGGAGGTATTGGGAAAGGAGAAAATAATCAAAAGACTCTATATTTTTCGTGATGATCAAAATCAAGGATCAAACGGTCTTTTTTCGCTGGCCAAAGGTGCGGAGCCTTCGATTTGGCTTCAAAGCGATAATGTGAGTGGGGAAGTCAATGTCTCTGTCTATCGCGGCGATGAAGACGCGCTTAAAAACTTTTTGATATATAAGGATAAGGATAGTGGTTTTGAGAAAAAAAATGATTTTTCTAATCTCGATGGCTATGCGTCCGTTGCAAATTTTTCGGAAAATATTGTCAGCAAAGAACGTCGTAAAGTTATTTTGCCGATTGCGGAAACTGGGGCTTGGATCGTGCAAATAAAACAAGGTGATGTGCAGACTGAGGCGCTTCTTTTGGTTTCAGATTTTTCCGCCTTAGTGAAAGAGGGAGATGGAAAATTAGTTTTTTGGGCTCAGAATCGTTCTAGCGGAAAAAGTCTCTCGGACGTTTCATTGACTACTTTTAATCTACGAGAAAAAGTGGACAAGCTAGACGAATTGAAAACTAACTCAATGGGAATCGCTGAGACGAAAATTGATGAAAAGGCCGATGTGGCCATTCTGAGGAATGGTTCAGATTTGGCTCTTATACCTCTCAATTTAACTTCTCTTGATTATCGTTGGTCAGTATTTAAAGAAAAAGTGGTCGATCCAAAATATTTCACCTTCACTGATCGTCCACTTTATCGTCCAGGAGACATTGTGCATTTCAAATCAATTTTGCGTAATGATGACGATGTCGCCTACTCGATTGTTTCAGGCAAGGCGCGAGTTAGTGTTTTTTCTGGCTGGGGAGAGGACAAAAAAATGGTCTATGAAAAGACGTTAACACTTTCGGAGTATGGGACGATTGATGATACTTTCAGTCTTCCACCGGATGTGGAAGTGGGTGAATATTATTTAGCCATTAAGCGCGAGGGTAGTTCCGATGAAAATGACGGATATACTCAGGCAAATTTTAGTGTACAAGAATTTCGCAAACCAGAATATAGTTTGGACATTAAGCCGGAAAAGGATGTCTATATTGTTGGAGACGAGATGCATTTTACCATCAAGGGAGAATATTTTTCTGGAGAAGCTTTGAGTGGAGAAAAGGTGACTTATATGGTAAAGTCAAATAATTTTTACGAGTATGATTATCTGGATAGCAAGGAAAATGCGCTCAACAGCAAATATCAATATTATGGAGGGTATGCTGGGCGGTTAGTTTCAGATGCAGAAGTGGTGCTTGATCAAAATGGCGAGGCAGAGATTGTTGTTGTGGCGCAAGTTCCTGATGGGGCAGTTGGAAATCAAGTTGTTTCTTTCGAGGTTAACTTTGAAAAAGGTGGGGGTGAACCGGTTTTTGATCGCAAGAACGTGCTCATGTATGCTGGTGATTTTGGCATTTACCGCAAGAGCAATGATTGGAGCTATGCGGCAAAAATTGGAGAAAAAGCCCAGATTCCTCTGACGATTATTCCATATGCCCAAAATACATCTGTAAAAAATATTGCAGTTAGCGCCACCGGAGAGCGAGAGTATTGGGATGAGGTTCGTGAAACAGAAGACACGCCTCTTAGCTACAAGAGAAATAGTAGTTCGTTGCCAGAAATAAAGGCTACTTCTGATAAGGATGGGAATGTGCTATTGGCTTTTGTGCCTGACAAGCCAGGATCATATCAATACAATGTGAAAGCGGTGGATGCGCGAGGCAACTCGGTGTATCGTGAGGTGTGGCTTTGGGTTCCAGAGGAGAACGGCTTTTTCTATTCCTTCTCGGATGACAATGAAGGAACTGACCAGGGAATTATTATTAAAGCCGATAAGAAAAGCTATGAACCTGGCGAGAAAGCGCGAGTAACAATTTCTTCTAATGTGCCCAATCGCGATGTATTTGTGTCCGTTGAAAGAGGTCGGATGGATCGCTATCAAATTATTAACTTGAGTGGTCGTTCTAAAACAATCGAGTTTGATCTGTCAGATGTGGACATGCCAAATCGATTCATTTCTGCAACAACTTTTGCCAATGGGAAATATTATCATAGTGAAGAAAAAATTCTGGTATCAGCGGAAAAAAAGCGAATTGATTTGAAAATTAAGCCTGATCGCGAGACTTATGGACCTGGAGATGATATTTCAATTGAGGTTGAAGCGAGAGATCAGAAAGGTGCTCCGCTTGAAGCGGATGTGGCGCTTTTTGGGGTTGATAAGGCAATCTATGAATTATCGGACAGTCAGACTGGTAATATTTTCGAGGATTTTTATCGGGAACGTTACAATGATACCCAAGAATCTCATTCATTAAAGGGCATTGTTGCATATGGCGCGGAGCGTGGTGGCTGTTTTGCAGCTGGAACGCCAGTATTGCTTCCCGATGGTGAGCAAAAATCGATTGAAGATATCCAAGAAGGGGATCTGGTGCTAACAAGAAAAAGTGAAACTGATGCAGAATTGGTGCCAGCCTCAGTCGTTAGCACGCACGCCTTGAGTGTAAATGGCATTTTGATTATCAATGGTGATTTGCGAGTGACTCCAACTCATCGGATGTTTGTGAATGATAAATGGCAGGAAGCTGGAAACATTCAAGTTGGTGATCAATTGGTCAAATCTGATGGCACGCAGGAGCGAGTGGATTCGATTGAGTGGTTGAGGCAAAAAACGAATGTCTATAATCTGACCATTAAAGATCAGCATACTTTTTTCGCCGGTGGTGTTTGGGTGCATAACGATAAGGGTGGTGGAGGACGTTCGGTTTTTCGCGATACGGCATATTGGAATCCAGCTATTCGCACTGGCACTGATGGAAAGGCTCGGGTAACTTTTCGTCTGCCGGATAATTTAACTACTTGGGTTCTAGCGAGTTATGCCGAAACAAAGGATAGTAAAGTTGGTCAGGCAACCAAAGAGGTTAAGGTTACAAAAAGTGTAATTTTGCGCCCAATTTTACCAAATATTTTCCGGATAGGGGATGAAGTGATTCTCTCGGCGTTATTGCAGAACTTCTCAGGCGAGAAGGGTTCCTATTTGGCTAATCTGCAATTTTCTGGTGGCAAGGTAGTGAAAGGAACGAATCAGAAAATTGAATTGAATAGCGGAGAATCAAAAGAAATCTATTTCACAGTTGCACCGGAAAAGGAGTTAGAAGCGGCTGAGTTAATTTTTTCAGCCACAGGTAGGGACGAGCGCAATTCGGACAAGGTTACTTTAGCCGCGCCAGTCTATTCGGCTGGGTATCGCGTATCGCGTTCCTTTGTGGGAAGCGATAAGGTCGCCGCAAATTATGAATTTTCAGATGACGCTGATCCGGAAAAATCAACCTTGAAAGTTTCTCTGGCGCCTAATCTCCTTGGCACGATTCCAGACGCGATGGAATATTTGGTTAGCTATCCCTATGGTTGCATCGAACAGACAATGAGTCGCTTAGTGCCTGTGGTTGTGGCACAAAAGAATAAGGACTTGTATCAGAAAGCTTTGGAGAATAAGGACATGCCCGAGCTTATACATAAGGGGCTTTTGCGTCTGAGGGAGCATCAATTGGAAAATGGTGGCTTCTCTTGGTGGTGGAAAGATGGAAGTGATCCATTTATTTCCTGGTATGTGGCGAGATATTTGGAAGGGATCTGGAGCGTGCCAGATTTGAAGCAGGAGGATAGGAACTTAGCCAATGAGGTGGCTAATAAATTAAGTGGCTATTTGGAGGGTGGCGATTTCCGCTGGTCTGAGCAGGCTTTTGTAGGAAAAAATGAGCAGGAAAAAGCTGTGCTTGTGAAAGAGCGTCAGATTTTACGTACTTCCGGATTGGGATATATTGGAAATGATCAATCAGCTATTTTTGACTTAGCTGGCGTTCGTCCGGAATTATTAGCGATAGCGGTCTCGCATAACGTCAAAAATGGTTTTGTAAACCCGGCGCAAAATGGACTCAGTCAACTTCTCGCACTTCAAAAAGTCGATTCTTCCGGTGGAGTTTATTGGGAGGCTGGTCCGCGGAGTCGCTTCGGAAGCAATGATGCCTCAACTGCCTTTGCGCTTCAGGCATTAATTACCGCGGGAGACAATAGTGGTGCGGCAGAAAAAGCGGCTCGCTTTTTGGCGAATAATCGTCAGAAGAATTATTGGTCCAATACTTTTGCCACTGCGCAGGTGATTGAAGCGATCACTGCATTCACACAAAAGAACGGTGGAGCGAATCCGAATTATTCTTATCAGCTTTTTGCGGGAGAAAAAATGATTGCAAAAGACTTAGTGAATGATTTTCGTGATCGAAAGGAAATTTCAATACCACTGAAGGATTTGCCAGTCAAAAAGGGTGCACTTTCCATCAAGTTGTCTGGTAGTGGGGAGGCCTATTTAGTGGCAGTGCTGGATGAATTTAGGACAAAGAAAAATGCCGCAGCGGAGTATAAGGGGATAAAAATTACGCGCGAATATATTCCAGAAAAAGGCAAGAGTAATATTGGAATTGGTGACACCGTTACTGTGCGCATTAAGATTGAAAATCAATCCAAGATAAATGATTATCTGGTTGTAAGGGATGAGCTTCCAGCGGGGTTAGTCCCGGTTAATCGCGAGTTCAAAAATACCCAGGGCGTTGCTGGTATGTTTGGCATGAATGTTCCTTATGGAATGGAGATTGGGAAGGCCGATGTTACGTTTGCGGCCTATGGTAGCAATCAAAGTGTCTATGAGTATTCGGCGAGAGTGGTGTCGGCTGGATCATTTTTTATTCCGCCAGCTCAGGCAGCTTTAATGTATTCTCCCGAAGTGTATGGCATTTCAGAAACGGGCCAATTGAAAATAGATGTTAAAAGTAATAAATCAATCGTTGGGACATCTTTTAAAAAAGTTATCGGCGACAAGGTAGTATTTTTCATTCTTCTAATCTTCCTCTCACTTTTGATTGGTGGCGGAATTAGCGGGTGGATGTATTATAATCGCAAACAAAAGAGTCTCGGGAATCAGGGTGTGAAAAGCCAAGTGGACTCTTCTTCTGGCGTGGAAAAAGCAGAAATTGAAAAAAAGACCCAAGTATGAAAAGGGTATCATTAGCTCTGCTCTTGGCCTTATTTGCCATTGGTTTTTTCTGGACATTTTCTTTCTCAGGGCGACACGCCATTCAAAAAGAAAATGATCGGTCAGTGCTTGGTGTTCACGCTGATCGCGTGATTCAACCGGAGCTGGTGCAGGTTTTTCCTTCAGATGAAAAGACCAAAATCTTTGTCGAAAAGCAAGTTGTGGGCGGGGTTGTTCCTCATCACTTGCTTGCAGCAGCATCCTTGGCGGAATTTTTTTCGGCCCTTTCAAACTCAAAAAATCCACCAGCAACGATCATTATTATTGGTCCAAATCATGCGGAAACAGGAAAGGGTCGAGTTATCACAGGAAAATATGCATGGGGCACTCCATTTGGCAATTTGGAAACAGACGTGGAACTGGTGGACACACTAGTGAAAAATGGTGTGGCGGTGCTTGATGAAGAATCGCTTGAAAATGAACATGCGGTGTATTCTCTCACAACGTTTTCCAAGTATTTTTTGCCTAAAACTAAGATTGTGCCCTTGGCCTTGAGTGCCAATCTGACACTGAATGATGCGAAGGCATTGGGCAAAAAAATTGCTCAGTTAGCCGGAGAAAGGACGATCGTGGTTGGCTCAATTGATTTTTCACATTACCTTTCCACTGAGAGATCAAATCAAAAAGACCAAGAGACATTGGAAGCTATCGGAAAAAAAGACTATCGCTTGTTGGAGTCATATGGAAATGATCATCTTGATTCTCCTGATGCGCTCATTGCCGTTTTGAGTTTTGTGGAAGAAAGAACTGGAGGAAAGAATGCGCTGGAAATGATTCGCCACACTAATTCTGGCTTAATGCAGGGAAAGGAAAGTGCGCCGGGAACGAGTCATTTTGAGTTGGGTTTTTTTCCAGAGGAGTGAACTGACTGTTTATGAAATATTTACGAGTTTTTCAGGATTCTATCTTAGGAGCTTTTTTGTGTTGTCTTTTGACAGGTAAAAATAAGCTGTGCAAAAGCAGTCGGCCAGCGCAGCTAAGGCTCCACTCACCACCAATCCTAAAGCAACTGTCGGCGCTGCTTTTGGACCAATTAAATACAATAACCTCGGCTGCGGACAAGGAGGAACTATTTCCAATCAAATACTGTCAATGATTCCTTCATCTGCATCTACACCAAGGATGACACCCATCTTCCCATCCTGTAAGTCAAAGGATCAAGTTGCAGCAAAAATTCTACTGCCAAAATCACAATTGGAACCATAGAAACTTGCAAATCCGATGACTCGGACTGTGCCAGGCACACTTGCCAAGACGTCTACTGCTTCAATGGCTGCACAAAACTAAGGGGAATGAAGAATTGTATTGGAAGAGAATAGTAATCTGAGAAAATGAAATAGATTTTATTTTAGTTTTGTGGTAAAATACATTCATTAAAAAATTCTTTATAATAATTAAAAGTTAGGCGTAATAAAATGAAGAAAATAAAAATAATTGTCAGCATTTTTTTTGGCGTAGTTTTTCTAGCTAGTGGTTTTTCGTATTCTGTTTTTGCTCAAGATGAAAAAAATTGGGAAGGAGGAAAGACGAAAACGGAAAATAATTCTTTCATAGTATTGATAGATAAGATGCAAGGCAAAATCGAAAGCGCAGTAAAACTTATCGGTGAGTCTAGAGAATATTGCAATACTGGTGGTTGCTGGAAGAGTATTAATGGCGGACAGACGTTGGAATATGATGGCAAGCAGGGCAACTGGACCATCGATAATTATGGACAGATGATAACCTGCACCGATGAGAAAGGTCATAAATGGGAAAGTACTAATAGTGGACAGCTATTGACTTATGCTGGCAGATTAGAAAAATGGAACAGTGATAACAGTGGCCAAGTCCTCAAATATGATGATGGAAGAGGGAATATCTGGAAGAGCGATAATCTCGGACAGATATTGAAATATGAAGGTACTCAGGGGAAATGGGAAAGCACCAATAATGGTCAGATATTGGATTATACCGATGGATCGGAAAAATGGACCAGCGATAATGGTGGACAAGTGGTCGATTATCAGGGCGCAGACGGCGTTAAATGGGACGCGACCGATCTAATAAATAAAGATAAATAAAAAAATGGAAAATAACTTTCAAAAAGTACCTGAAGATAATCTCAGTTCAGATGCTTCTTTTACCAGAGAGAGTAAGAAGAAACGCGTCGTGCTGATTTCCGCTATCATCTTGATTTTGGCCGCCACTTCCATATTTTTTTATGTAGCACTTATGAGGGGCGGAGTTGGCAAAGATAGTCAAAAAAGTCTTCTCCCTGGCTCGCTTGAGAAAATGATTTCTTCTTGCGATTCCGAATATGAAAAACTTCTTTCTGCTAATAAATTGGACGAAAGTCTCTGCGCGCAAGGAAATTTTAGAAGCGGACAATTCAAAGATGCGGAAGTGAAAAAAACCAAAACCAATATCGTGATGATTTTTGATTCGTCGGGAAGTATGGCGGCTAAAATAGACGGAAAATCCAAAATTGATATTGCCAAAAATGCGACCAATAAATTTATTGAAAACATAAAGAATACCGAATCAAATCTTAGCGTTTTGGTTTATGGACACAAAGGAAGCAATAGTCCTGGTGATAAGGCAGTTTCTTGCGCGGGAATTGAAGAAGTTTATTGGTTTGGAATAATTAGTCCGGATATTGTTAAATCAAAATTCAATAGCTTGAGCGCAACGGGCTGGACACCAATCGCTAAATCTCTGGAAGCGGCCAAGGACATTTTACTAAAAAAAGCATCAAAAGAAGATAAAAATATCATTATATTGGTGAGTGATGGCGAAGAAACTTGCAATGGTGATCCAATTGCTGTTACTAAAGGAATAAAAAGCGCCGGTTTAAATATTAAAGTTAATGTGATTGGTTTTGATGTGGGAGGCGCTACGGAAGATCAATTGAGAAAAATCGCTGAAGCGGGAGATGGGCAATATTCCTCGGTTAAAAATGAAAAAGATTTTGAAGCCATTTTTCAACAACAAGAAAATATGCTGAATAAGATGGACTTTGCGGTGAAAAGTGGCGTAGAGCAGCTTTACGATGTATCAGCAGCAGTTTTGAAATATAATCAATGCCTGATGATGCTAAACATTGAAGAGGCGAGTTTTATGCTTAATGTGGAAGAGAAAGTCTCCCCAAGCTGCAAGGCGGTGGCCGAAGAAAAATATTTCAAAAGATATGACGAAGTGAGGGGTAATTTGAGAAATGTTTTTGATGGTGAAAAAAATGATTTTGAGAGTAGTGTAAATGCGAGTAAAGCTGTCAAGCCATAGGTCTCTAAGAAATATTAGGAAAAATAAAGAGATGCTCAATCAGGGCATCTTTTTTTGCCTTGATTGGGCTTTATAGTAGAATTGCTTGAAGCTTTTTGTTTTGGCTATTGACAGAAGATTGATTATGGGTAAAATTAAATTAGCACTCTTGACACGCGAGTGCTAATAATCTAAAATAGAGCTATGGAAGAAAGACAACAAAAAATTTTGGCGGCAGTCGTGGAGGAATATACAGCGACGGCAGTGGCGGTCGGTTCGAAAATTTTGGCGGATAAATATGTGCATGGCTTGAGTTCGGCAACAATCAGAAATGATATGGCGGAGCTCGAAAAAGATGGTTTTCTCTATCAACCTCACACCAGCGCTGGGCGAATCCCGACTGACAAGGGTTATCGCTACTTTGTCGAAGAGATTATGGCTGAGCAAGAATTGAGTCTCTCGGAACAGAAAAAGATGCAAGTGGAGCTTCTGAAGATGAAAGCGCAAAACAATCGACTTTCCCGCGCAACAGCCAAATTGCTTTCATCTTTGAGTGGCAGTCTCGCGGTGACTGGTTTTGAAAAGGAATTCTATGATTTTGGCATAAAGGAACTTTTAGAAAATCCGGAATTTCAAGAAATTGATGAGTTTTGCAAGGTGGCGGAAGCACTGGATTACATTGATGAAAACGTGGAGGCGATTCTCAAAAAAATTAAACTGGGAGAAACGAAGATTTTTATTGGCAAAGAAAATCCGATCAAAGGCATTTCCAATTGTTCCATGATTGTTTCGCCCTATGAAACGCAAGAAGGAGAAAAGGGACTCCTGGCGATCATCGGACCAAAACGGATGAAATATGCCAAGAACAAATCCCTGATGGAATATATGAAGAAATTTCTAAGTTCGAGCGCGGTAATTTTAATTGTTATAAATTATATCTAAAAACATGACCGAGGAAAAAAATATTGAAGAAAAAAAAGAAAATAATGAAGTTGAAGAAAAAGAGCTGACAGATAATGTCGATGAAATTGAAAAGAAAGTAGATGTGAAAAAAGATATCAAGAAATTTTTTAAAAAAGCTGAAAAGAAAGAGAGCAAGGAGGAAGAGTACCTGCTTGGTTGGCGACGGTGCATGGCGGATTTTGAAAACTATAAAAAACGGCAACAGGAAAGTCAGAAAAACATCGGTGAATATTTGAAGGAAGATTCGGCCTTGCAGATCATCCCAGTGATTGATAATTTTCACAGCGCCACTGAGCACATTCCGGAGGGACAAAAAAATGTTCCCTGGGTAGTAGGAGTCATGTATATCCAAAAGCAACTCGAGGATGTTCTCAAAGAAAATGGCGTTGTCGAAATGGATGTGAAAGTGGGGGATGAGTTTGACCCTAATTTGCATGAAGCTATTGCCAGTAACCCTACCTACGCCGAGGCTTCGGCAGGCAAGCAGGAAGTAGAAAGTAAGAAGCAAGAAGCAGAGAATGCCAATAAAATTACGAGAGTTGTGTTGAAAGGATATAAATTAAACGAAAAAGTGATTCGGGCGGCGCGGGTGATTGTGGGATAAAACTAAGTTGTCATTCTGAGCGAAGCGTAGCGGAGTCGAAGAATCTGCCTCTCGTAACTCAAAGCCTGGCCATTATTTTCAAAGCCAGCGATATATGATGGCAGATCCTTCGACTGCGTCCGAGTACGGACTTCGCTCAGGATGACAATATTTATAGATCAGTTAAAAAAAGTAAGTTAATAAGTTAATAATAATTTCATTTCTTGATCACTGATTTTTAGTCACTGATCACTGAATAAAAAATAGTATGGCAAAGATATTAGGCATCGATTTGGGGACGACCAATTCTGCAATGGCAATTGTGGAAGGTGGATCACCCAGTATTGTGGAAAACAAGGAGGGCAATCGCACAACACCATCTATGGTGGCGATTTCCAAGTCTAATGAACGGCTAGTGGGGCTTTTGGCCAAGCGTCAATCAGTGACCAACCCCAACAACACGCTCTATTCCATCAAGCGTCTCATCGGACGAAAGTTTGAAGACGAGGAAGTGCAACGCGATTTGAAACTGTTGCCCTACAAAATTGTGAAATCCGGTGGTGGAGTGAAAGTCGAGATGGGTGGCAAGGAATATACTCCGCAAGAAATCTCCGCTATGATTCTTTCCAAAATGAAAGCGGACGCCGAAGAAAAATTGGGTGAAAAAATCACAGAAGCCGTCATCACTGTCCCGGCCTATTTTGACGATGCGCAAAGAAAAGCGACTAAAGAAGCCGGTGAAATTGCTGGCCTCAATGTGCGCCGAATTATCAACGAACCAACAGCGGCCGCTCTTGCTTACGGATTCAATAAAAAGAAAGACGAGAAAATTGCCGTCTATGACCTGGGTGGTGGAACTTTCGATATCTCCATTTTGGAAGTATCTGAAGACACAGTCGAAGTGAAGTCCACTAATGGTGACACGCATCTGGGAGGAGACGACTTTGATCAAATCATCATCAGCTGGATTATTGACGAGTTCAAAAAACAAGAAGCGATTGATCTTTCCAAAGATTCACTAGCCTTGCAGAGAATCAAAGAAGCAGCTGAAAAAGCGAAGATCGAACTTTCCACTGCGATGGAATCAGAAATCAATCAACCTTTCATCACCACAGACGCTAATGGTCCAAAACATCTCGTGATGAAATTGACTCGCTCTAAATTGGAAGAATTGGTCGGTGACCTTGTGCAAAAAACACTTGAGCCAACCAAAAAAGCTTTGGCTGATGCAAAACTTTCTGTCTCTGACATCAATGAAGTAGTCTTGGTTGGAGGAATGACCAGAATGCCACTTGTGCTTGCTACAGTTGAGAAATTCTTTGGCAAAAAACCAAATATCACAGTGAACCCAGATGAAGTGGTTGCCCTTGGCGCCGCTATTCAAGGTGGAGTTTTGCAAGGAGATGTGAAGGATGTGCTTCTCCTTGACGTGACGCCACTGACTTTCGGAATTGAAACAATGGGAGGCGTGCGCACACCGCTCATCGACCGAAACACAACCATTCCAACTTCAAAATCCCAAGTCTTCTCAACCGCCGCTGACAATCAACCATCCGTGGAAATCCATGTTCTTCAAGGCGAAAGAGAAATGGCCGCGGACAACAAAACGCTCGGACGGTTTATCCTCGATGGAATTCCACCTTCACCACGTGGCATCCCACAAGTCGAAGTAACTTTTGACATCGATGCTAACGGAATCCTAAATGTCAAAGCCAAAGACAAAGCCACGAACAAAGAACAATCCATCCGCATCGAAGCTTCGACAGGACTTTCCAAAGAAGAAATCGAAAAGATGAAAAAAGACGCGGAAGTTCACGCGGAAGAAGACAAGAAAAAGAAAGAAGCGATTGAAGCGAAAAATATGGCCGACACACTTGTTTACACAACCGAAAAGGCTCTGCGAGACGCTGGTGACAAAATCACGGCTGATGAGAAAAAACCAGTCGAAGAAAAAATCGAAGCGTTGAAAAAAGTGAAAGACGGTGATGACTCTGAGGCAATCAAGAAAGCCACCGAAGAGCTTTCGCAGGAGGCACAGAAGATTGGGGAGAAATTGTATAAAGCAGCACAGGCTGCCGATGCACAAGCAAAGGAAGCTCCCGCCTCCGCTGAAGCTACGGCGGGCGAAGGAAGCTCGGCGGGCGATGTGAAAGATGCGGAGACGAAGGACAGCTCCGATTCCGCCAAGGCTACGACGGACGAAGGTAAAAAAGAATAATAGACTTTAAAAAAGAGTCCCGCTTGAGCGGGGCTCTTTTTGTATGAAATATCTTCTTGAGTTATAATAGGCTATGCAGGTAATATTAATTTAGATTATAAAATACTAATAAAAAAAGATGGGGACTAATAATGTTTCAGACGGGTTGGCGAGGGAGAGGAAATCTTTTTTTGCTCAAATAATGAGACCGATTATGTGGTTTGTTGGGGCGTCAATGGTGCTACCTGCACTCTTGGTGCTTGGTGCAGGACCGGGGGCTTGGGTTGCCAGCGTCTTGGTGCTTATATTTGGGGTATTAATAATTCTTATTGCTAATGGACTATATAACTCAAAAAAGTTTGTTGCTAATGGCTCGGATAAATCAAAAAGATGGGTTTATTGGGGTGCAGTATGTTTTGTAATATTGTTGCCGTTCATTGTTTTTTTTAGAGCACCTTGGTGGTTGCCTATTTTCTTGATAGCTACGGTACCTATTTTTAATGACTTATATAACTTAAGAAAACGGGGTCTTTGGGGTGCGGTAGTTTTATCAGTAGTGTCTACGGGATTCTTGGTATTATTTGGAGGAGGATTGGGATTAGTCGTGTTTTTGCCGATTTTGATTTGTTTGCCCTTTTTGCTTGTTTATAAAAAATTTATCAATTAAATTGCTTTTTTTTGAACACTTTAGAATCTAAACCCACCTCACCCTTCGAGCAGTGGAATTGTCTATTCATATGTCATCCCCGCGGAGGCGGGGATCCAGTGGAAAGGCTTTGTTAAAATAACTAATCTAAGCATTAGGCTAATCTAGCTAATTTAGTTTTTACACTAGATTCCCGCCTGCGCGGGAATGACAAGGATAGGAAATATTTTTTAATAAAAAACTTATGAATTTCAAACACTTCGAAACAGACTTGAAAATAGAAAATGAATATCCCAAGCTTGTGCGGGATAATATTCCTGAGATTGTCGAAAAATTAAAAGGCAAGAGAGTGAAAACGAGAATTTTGGAAGACGACAAGGAATATTTGCAATATCTGTTGCATAAGGTCGAGGAAGAAGCTAATGAACTGGCCAATACCACAGACAAAGAGCATTTGATTGAAGAGATGAGTGATGTGACCGAACTGCTTGATACTATCTTGGAATTTAGCGGACTGGATTGGGAAACAGTCAAAAAAGTGCAAAAAGAAAAAGCGGAGAAGAGAGGCGGATTTCGGAAAAGGATTTTGATGTTGGAGAGGGTGGATTAAAAATTTAGAATCCGAAATCAGAAATCCACCTCACCCCTTTACCTTAAAGTTGTTGAGGGCAAAATCTCCTTAGTAAGGATAGGGGACAAAAAGAATAATTTTTTAGAAAAATTGATGAAAATCAAAGATTATATCTTAGAAATTACAGTGTTCATTTGTGGCGCAGTCGTTATGGTTTTTGAGCTGGTTGGTTCGCGAGTGCTTGGACCATATTTTGGGACGTCACTTTTTGTTTGGACCAGCCTGATTGGAATCATTCTTGGCAGTCTAAGTCTGGGCTATTATGTCGGAGGAAAAGTGGCTGACAAAAAAGCTGATCAAGACGGTTTATCGTTAGTTGTGCTTTTTGCGGCAATTTCCATTTTTCTGGTGATTTTGATAAAAGATAATGTGCTAGTATTTTTGGAAGGAAATATTTCTGATATTCGATTTTCTTCTGCCTTTGCTTCTTTGGTCCTATTTTCTCCGGCCAGTATTCTTTTGGGAATGGTTTCTCCCTATGCCGCGAAGCTAAAATTAAATAGCTTGGGAAATTCTGGAACGACAATTGGGAATCTCTATGCAATCTCAACGGCAGGCAGTATTTTCGGAACTTTTCTTTCTGGTTTTTATCTCATTCCACATTTTGGCACGAATAAGTTGCTTGTGATTTTGCTAAGCGTGCTTTTATTGGTTCATCTTTTGCTCTTGGTAAAAAAAGATTTGAAAGGTAAGGCTTTAATTTTGCTTGTAATAATTATTAGTTGGCCGGTAACAGGCTGGTTCAACACATTGGTTGCCAAAAAGGGTGTAATCGATGTTGATACTGGCTACAACCGTATTTGGATTTATGACATCAAAGATCCGGAAACTGATAAAACGGCAAAAATAATGGGCATCAATAACGAAGCGCATTCTTTGATGTTTCTGGATAGTGATGAGTTGGCTAATGAGTACACGAAGTATTATCACCTAGTGAAACACTTTAATCCTAATTTTAAAACCACCTTAATGTTTGGAGGCGCAGGCTACTCCTATCCGAAAGATTTCTTGCTTAAATATCCCAATGCATCAATTGATGTTGTTGAAATTGATCCTGGGATAACAGAGTTGGCTAAAAAATATTTCAAGTTGAAGGAAAATCCTAATTTAGCAATCTATCACCAAGATGGCCGGGTTTATCTTAATGAAACTAAGAAAAAATACGATGCTATTTTTGGCGATGCTTTTAGCTCTCAATATTCCTTGCCCTATCAATTGACGACCAGAGAAGCGGTGCAGAAAAAATATAAAATATTGAATGATGATGGTGTTGTTATCTTGAATATAATTTCTGCTGTCGATGGAGAAAAGGGAGAATTTCTCAGGGCGGAATACGTTACATATAAGAGTATTTTCCCGCAGGTCTATTTGTTCTTGGTGAATGTGCAAAACAATGGTAAGCCGGTTCAAAATATAATTCTTGTTGCGCTGAAATCAGAAAAAAAGCCCGATTTCAATTCTACTGACCAAACAATGAATGCGTACCTGAGGCATTTGTGGCAAAATGAATTGCCAGCTGATTTGCCAGTTCTTACTGATGATTATGCGCCGGTTGATTATTATATTGGTAAAATGATTTAATGAAAACAATTTTTCGAAAATACCAAAGTGAAGATCGCAAGCGTCTGGAGGAATTGATCCAGCTTTTTTCTCGAGGGGAGAGTGGGCGGGACATTCCAAGAAAAAATATCGAAAGGACTATTCGAGAATTTTCTCGCTTTTCGGAAAAAGGTACGATTTATGTTTTTATTGCAGACAGGGAAATAATCGGTTATGCTATTTCTGTGAACTATTGGAGCATTAATGCCGGCGGAAACTTTTCCGCTGTGGATGAAATTTTTGTGGATGTGGCTTGGCGTGGAAAAGGCATCGCCACTACTTTTATTGAATATTTGGAAAAAAACGCCAAAAAGACTTCCGTGGCAATTTCTTTGGAAGTGGGACTGAAAAATAAGAAAGCCAAAAAATTGTATCAAAAATTAGGCTTCAAACAAGAAGGCTATCAATTTATGCTTAAGAAACTATGAATCTATATGTTGTTCGTCATGGGGAGACAGCGGATAATGCTCGGCGGATATTGCAGGGGCATCTTCCTGGAAAGCTTTCTGGGAAAGGTTTGCGTCAGGCGGAAAAAGTGGCAATGAGACTAGAAGGTGTTAAATTCGATTTCATCTATAGTAGTGATCTCAAGAGAGTGGTGGATACAACGAAAAAAATCGTGGTTCATCACAAGGCCCCGATATTTTTCAAGGAGAATCTACGAGAAAGATATATGGGAATTTATCAGGGGAGAAGTGTGGATGAGGTTGATGCGGTTAATCTTCCGCTCGGTGTGGAAACGACTGATGCGATGCGCGTGCGAGTTCATGATGCGGTTGATGAAATATTTAGAAATCATCCTCACTCAAATGTGCTCATTGTTTCCCATGGAGGATTTAGCCGTGTGTTACATATGATAATGCTCGGAATTCCAACTGAGAGATTTCGCGAAGTAGAAAAACCCAAAAATACTTCAGTCTATATCTATGAATTGGAAGAAAACTTGAAAGGAAAAATAGTTTTAGAAAATTGTATAAAGCATCTGGAGGAAATCTAGTGAAATAATTTTTTGTGCTTAAATAAAAAAACGGCGGGCTTGATTGAATTTCGAGCGCGCCGTTGGTGTTTATTATGTCATTTTGATCGGATAGACAATGTTTACCTGCGTATTATCTTTCGCAGAGATGTTTGAGCTTTAGGAATTCTCCGAAAGTCATTCCTGGCATCGAAACACCACGAGCTTTTGGCGCATAATTTCCATGATAATCCGAACTGGAAATTCTGCGCAGATTGTATTTTTCAATCAGTCGCTTTGCCTCATTGGCGAAATAGGTAACCTTAGGATCATCCTCGGGGTAGGGGTAATGATATTCCGCTCCCTTGAGGCCAAGGTCAATCATGAGTTCAAAGGCAGCTTGCAGTTGTTTTATAGTGGCCTTTCCCTCCATGCTGTATCTCGAAAAAAAACCCGGATGAGCAAAAATGGGAGTAGCCCCAATCTCACTGATGAAATTCATTCCTTCCTCAAGCGTCATTAGCTCTCCTCTGGAAAGCAAGCGCCATACGGGAGAATGATGCCCAAAAATTGCTTGACGAACGGCGGGAAAAGGAAAGTTCAATGTGTTAATTAGATGATTAGTCAATGGCAGCGTGAAATTGGCTCGTCCTTTTCTGTTTGTGATTTGCCTGATTTTTTCTGTGGTAAGTTCGATGTGAAAAGTTTTGTTAACATCGACCAAAACTTCTTCGAAGTACCGATTATAGGCAGTGCAGTTTCTTTGCAGTCCTTTTTCGATTTGAGTTATTTTCTTGGGGTCAAATCCGATTGCCAAGACGTGGATGCAAAATGTCTCATTAAGACAAGTTGAAACTTCAATGCCGGATATTGATTCAATCCCAGTATCTCTAGTAGCGGCTTGAAATTCTTCTGTTCCCTCGCTCGTGTCATGGTTACAAAGGCATGCGCCTTCGACTTTGGCCTCAACTAATGTCTGAATGAGACCTGCCGTATCCTTTTCTCCATCTGAATAGTTCGTGTGTAGATGTATAGCTATCGTCGACATGAATAGGTATATCCTTTCTTGGCTTATGTTAATGTACGATATCCCAGCATAAGACATTATCGCCAGTTTGTCCAGAGATTCAGGTTTTTGACCGAAAAAAGGCTTTGATTAGGGGGATATTCCCTGTGTGTATTGACAAAAACTAGAAAGTATGCTAAATTTATTAGTTCTTTAGCTTGGAGCTAGAGTTCAGTAATCTTGAAAAGTGAATAGTTTTAGGGAAAGGGGATAGTTATGAAAAAGAGTTTGTTAGTAGTTCTGTCGGCTATGGTTATTTTTTCCGGTCTTTCAAATGTGGCGCTTTGCCAGGGATTACCAGGGGAAAAGTTTTTCGATATCACACAGATCACTGCCCCCAAGGGGCTGCCCATGGCTTTGGCCAAGGGTATTAGTGACGACGGAAAGATGACAATGCTAAGCTTCTTGTTTCCGGACAAGGCTCAATTGCTTGTTGGGACAGAAAAGAAGATGGTTGCCATCGCCGATTACGGCGTGGAAAGTTTTTTTAACCCTCTTATCATGACGAATTCTGGCGCCATCGTTGGTGATCAGAAGGAGGGATGGGATTCCTTCCCGTCAGTAATGTTTGTGAGTGATGGTCAGGAAAAGACCATAAAACTCACAGAGTATGGTCGGGTTATTGCTGCTAAAAGTGACGCGGTTGGCAAGGTGTACGTTCTTGTCAATAGAAACGACGAGCTCGTATTGTTTGTTGCCACTGTCGCTGGCGTCGAACCGGAAGTCATTGTGGCAGAAAGATCCTACTACGCTTATTATGGCGAAGGTGGAATTTCCATCAATGAAGAGACGGGCGTGATCTGCTTGATTGCCCCAACCTCGTTTTCATTTGGTGATGCCTACTTTAGTTTCCTCTCGATCTTCGAGATGGACCTGACAAGCCTTGCAGTCAACAACAACTATATCTTTGGCTGGGATGAGGAAGCTCAGTACCTGGCCACTGTAAACTTTGGTGGTGTCGATGGAACGAATCTGGTTGGTCAGTATGACGGCCAGGCATTTATCTACGACCTGAACACTGGCGATTTGCAGGTTTATTTCGTTGGCCAGGATTCGGACTCGTACGTCCAAGCTAAGGGAATTTATTCCGAAAGCTGGCTGACTGGCGAGCTCGGATCGGCTTCGCTGTTTTTTCAGCACACGGAAGCTGATGCAAAACTCGTGGTTGATTTCCCCTTTGACTACATGACTATTATGACGGTCAAAGGTGGCAAAATCGTTGTTCAAGCTGGAGACAGTGAGTTTTACGTCCTCACCCTCAAAAGCACCGTCAGACATTAACCGGCAAATTCATTACCAATTAAGATGTCAGTCGCTATTAAGGAGGATAGTGTTCTGAAGAGCGACCTGATGTGTTATTATCACACATCAGGTCGTTTTTGTTTTTGTTGACGAAAACTAAGAAACGTGCTAAATTTACATGTTCTTTAGCTTGGAGCTAAAGTTCAATAGTAGTCTTAAAAACTGAATGTAATAGGGAATGTGGGGGGTGACTTATGAAAAAAAGTGGATTGATCTTGGGATTCTTTTTGGCGATGGCGATGGTATTTTCCGGAATAGTTTTTGGCGACGAAAGTTGCCAGACGTATTCTGGATTGGACTTGTTTGCAATTACAGGTATTTCCGGTGTGCGTAGTGAGGATGCCTCAGCTACAATGGCCAATGGAAGCAGCAATGCTGGTCGGATTGCGTGGGTTGAGGTCAGCTATGACTGGAGTTTTGAGACTCAACTGTTCCTGTGGAGCGAAAAGGAAGGAAAAAAACTGCTTGCTTCGTGTGAATATATGGGGGATTATTTTTCTCCAAAATTCATGACTCCGTCCGGGGCATTGGTCGGCAATTGGATTGAAGATTCGGCGGCTTGTCCAATGATCTCAATTATGTTCACTCCGGAAAACAATACGAATAGGGTGAACGTTCCCATTTGCGATAACCAGCTCAGGCTCCTTGCCGCTGATAGTGACGCAGAAGGATTGGTCTATGTCCTGGGAAGTGTTTCTGGACAATTAAAGCTGTGGATTATTTCTCCGCAAGGAGTTAAATCTGAGACAGTTATCGTGAATGGATTAACTTCCTCCTACCGAGTCAACTACGGCAGTGGACTCCACGTCGATCAGCAGGCAGGGATCATTTATGCCGTTGTCCCGACTTCTTTTCAGATGGGCACTTCATACCTTAAGTTTCTGGTGATTTTTGAAATGGAACTGGAGAAGCCTTCTCAAATCGAGGGATATATCTTCGGCTGGGATGGTCACAGTCTGCCTGTGGTTGAATTTGGCAATATGATCGGGAATAATCTCTTTGGTCAGCATGATGGCCTGCCATTCATCTATGACTTGGCATCTCGTAAGCTTCAAACTTTTGCTGTTTGCACGAGAGGGCCAGGATATATCGAGGGCAGAGAAGCTGTCGGCATATTTCCTAATGGCTGGCTTGCTGGTGCTGTTGGTCCCGATTTTTTCTTTCTCAGCTTGGAATTCGAAGTTGTGAATTTCATCGTCGAAATGCCCTTTTACGCTTCCATGTGTTTTTTTGTGGGAGATGGCATGATTGTCTATGGGGATGATGGACAAGGCCGTGGTAATTACTACTATGCAAAAGTGAAATAATTTTTTTCCAAAACATTAATGGAGGTTAATGTTTTGACGGATGACCCAGAGCGCAAAGCGTTCTGGGTCATTTTATTTTCCAATAAAAAAACCACCGTGAACCCGAATTGTTTTTCGAGTTCACAGTGGATGTGCATGTTATCGGCAACAGCATCTTCTATGTTCGTGGCAATGATGCCGATGGTGGCGAGATTCCCTTCGATACTCGCGGTAACCTTCTGTCTGATAATATCGTGGGGATGAATATGCTACTGGCTGTGGATAGTATGCTACCGGTGGCGGATATCCATAGACTGGTCGTGAGTAGCATTGTCGCGGGACAATTGCGCCATAGAGGATAGTCGCTCCTACTCCGATGGCGATTCCGGTTAAAATATTCCCACCACCAGCATTGGCCGGCGGAGCCATCCCAAATGTAAATGTTATCGCCAGAATAATCATAATGACGATGCTTTTTCTCATACTACCTCCTCGTGATGTTAAGGGTCGTTAAAAAATAGGTTCATTTTTTACTTGCATTAGTATTAGCATAAGCAGCTATTTTTAGCAAGTGTTTAAGCTATGCTTATCCTTGCTATGTTAGAGTGGGGGATTGAGAGGGTTTTTCAATAAAAAAAACCACGGGAACTCGAATTGATTTTCGAGTTCACCGTGGGTGATGGGTTATTGACAATTGATTGGCACCGGTTGCTCATACGGGTACCACTTGTTGTGGTACCACTTGCCATATTCATAGCAAGTCGGTGTTGGCGGCACCCAATAGAGCTCAATGGGTGGATAGATGTACATCGGTAGACAACCGCTTATAAACAGGGTTGCGAGCAGAATCATTGCCAGAAGAGCGGTGCGCCCTTTTTTGTCCATACTACCTCCTATTCCCCATTTTTGGGGATACTTTTTTGAATTGTTAATATTACATCGACCTTATATTATACGCTTTATTCTGGCTTTTGTCAAGTCGGAAAAATGCTGGATTTTTGGAAGCAATAGTAACCGAAATGTAAAAACCGGGAAGGCAGTTGGCTGCTTTCCCGGTTGGGTGCTTTATCTTGCTTTGTAATCTATCTGCTGCGCATCTCCTCTTCCATATAGTCGAGATATTTTCGCAGATCATTCAGGCCCAATTTGTTTTTGAAAGCTGCCCAGATGGACATCGTATTGAAATGATGTTTTTCCATCAGTAATGCTGACGGTTCTTCTCCTGACTCACCTTTTTCCAAGCAGTCCAGATATTGCCTGAGGACTACAAGGTCCAAACCTCTTGCAATGGAACTGGCAAGTAGCGTGACATTGTAATAATAATTATGTCTCAATGACCACTCAGTCCAGGCTTTTGTATTTTTCTTTTTCGGTTCTGACAATGGTATGCCCTCCTTGTGTCTGCGTGTTAATAAAAAATCGGTTCATTTTTTATATGCACTATTTTTAGCACGAACGGCTTTCTCTGGCAAGGTCTTTGTGAATCTGTGAAAAATCTGATAAAATAGGCTTATAATATTCAAGAATCAAAAATGCAAAAAAATATTCTCAAGTTTGCGCTTTTCTTTTTTTCACTGATCGCGGCTTTTTTTTCTTGGCTTTCGCTCAATAATGCTGTTACCGTTCCTGATTCTAGCGTATGGCTAGTGCCGATGATTTGGTTTTCTTTGTTTTATATTGTCTATTCCTTAGAATTCGTGCTAGTTCCGAGAAAAGTTTGGTCCATTCTTTCCATTGTGCTCGGAATGTTTTTGAGTTTTATCTTTGTGCATACTTTTTGGCATTTCGTGGTCGTGCTTTTTGCATCAATAATCATGTACATGTCTTATCAACAAATTAAAACCGACTTGGGTTTGAATGTGAAAGTGTGTTTGCCAAAGACTTTACGAATGGGAAAAACTTATTTTGTGTTGGCTCTAGCGATTGTTATTTCTAGTCAATACTATTTTCAAGCGGCATCAATGGGACTTCTGAAGTTGCCAGTTTTTGATGCTAGTGTGATTTTGGAGAATAAATGGGCAAAGGAAGTTCTTTATAAACTCAACCCTGCTTTGCAAAAATTGGAGGACAAAAATCTCACAGTCGATCAAATGATTTTAGATAACTATCGGGAAAGTCAGGTGGGCAGTGGGGAATCAGATTTGATTGATTTGGCACAGGGCAGCCAAGTCATCTCTCCCGCAAATATGCAAAAAATTGAACAGCTGCGAGACCAGAAAGTGCTGGAAGCCGGACGGGAACAATTAGGGAAAATGGCTAATCGAAAACTGACTGGATCGGAGAAGGTTTCTGAGGTTATGACGGAGATTATGAATCAGAAAATCCAAAGTTTGGTTGTGACTGATTATGCCAACGAAAAATTTCCGGCAGTTCCCATTGGCATGGCGTTTATCCTATTTCTCACAGTCCTTTCGCTTGGCGCATTTATAATAAGAATCTTGGCGCAAATTAGCAGTTTGATTTTTTGGATTTTAACTTCTACGAATGTGGTGAAAATAAAAATGGTTCCAGTGGAAATGGAAGTGATTGAATGAGGTTTTAGTTGATCTGTGATTAAGCAATGCATATATGTATATGATGAAATCAATCGGGGTGAATAAAAAAAAGGTCGTGGTATTTTTTCTGGTGGCGTGGTTTGTTGTTTTGGTGATTGGTGGCGTGGTCTACTATATTTCATCAATGAAAAGGAGTAAGTTTAGCTATGTTCAGAAAAAAAGCGATACGAGTGCGAATGTAATCGAGGAGAAAAAGATTGTTTTCCCAGAGTATGTAAACAAGAAATATGGATATGCGACAAAATATCCAAATGATTGGCATGTTGTTGCTGATGACGCAGAAAGTGACCTTGTGGCGCCAGATGCGGAAAGTGGGATTGAGTATCCGCTTGGTGGGCAGGTTTTTTGGTCAAATTATGCCAATATTGATGATTATGGGCCAGAGGATAAACCTGATGATTTCCGTCTTTTGGGGCTTGTGGTCTATCAAGGTGGCGATGAGATTGGTGATGATTTCGCAAAGAAAATTGGCGTATTTGAAAACTCGACCAAAGTTGATTTTAAGACAGAGAAAAGTTTAGTCGGTTCTCAATTTATCTCTGTCGGATTGACTGAGAATGATTTGAAGATCACTGTGATATTTAAAAAAGATAAGTTATTTTATGTTTTCACGACCGCTTTTATTAATGGTGATGAAAAGGCGGCGAGTATTATGGAAAATATAATAAAATCGTTTATGTTTTAAGAGCGGGCTTTTTTGTTTGTATATTGCTTTTGAGAAAGTTATTCACAGTTTTTTTATTTTTACGTTGTTGCAATTTTTTAGTTTTGTAGTATAATAAGTTTAAAGAATAATAAATTAAAATTGCATATTATTGAATTATCCTTGGTGATGATTTGATGCATAAAAAAAATGAACAAAAAAAAGAGAATTCTCGCAGTTGCATTGCTTGCATTATTTTTTCTTACCGCACTTGGTATGGATGTGTCTGCAGCTACGACTAGTACTAAGGTAAAAAAAACTACCTGGAAAACCTATTTTTCCTACGATAAAAAAAGACTAATTAATAAATTTACTACCGAGCTTATTCGTGAACGACTTGAAAGTGGGAATGGAGAATGGAAAAATATCATCTCCGAAAGCAGTCTTAGTAGCAAATCTATTTCCACAAGCAAAATCAAAAATGGGGCCGTAACAGCAGAAAAATTGAATTCTAATGGCTGCTCTAATGGTCAAATTTTAAAATTCAATGGCACAAAATGGGCTTGCGCGGTGGATAGTGCTGGTGGCGATAGTATTTTTGGTGCTTCAATTGATTCAAACGAAATTATTGATGGAACAATAGTGGATGCGGATGTCAGCAGCAGCGCAGCTATCGCTTATTCAAAATTGAATTTAGGAACAAGCATATCTTCAACTAATATTACCGATCTCACGATTGTCAATGCGGATGTCAGCAGCAGCGCAGCAATTGCTGGTACAAAGATTTCTCCTGATTTTGGAAGTCAGAACGTTACAACCACCGGAACAGTTCAGACAACTGGGTTTAAACTGGGCACTAGTACTACTGGCGGATTCGTTCTGACGACAGATGCTACTGGTGTAGGCACATGGCAAGCATCTGGTTCTGCTGGCACAGCCTATACTGCAGCTGCGAATAACCTTCTCCAGTTGACTGGAACAGTGTTTTCGGTGAAGCAGGGCACTATGGCGGATGATAAGTTTTGCAAATTTACTACGGCAGATGGATTGGTTTGCAACACTGATGCTACGTCTTCAGGCACATCTCAATGGGTTGATGGTACCCTATCAAGTATTAGTTATGAGGCGGGAAAGGTTGGAATTGGGAAGCTTGCATCAACAACATATCCCTTGGAGGTGCTTGGGTCAATGAATGTTGATACTACTTCCGGCTCTGGCGCTGGTTATTACCTGAATGGGCTCAGAACGCTTCCCATATATGAAATAGGTGGAGGTACGAGTGGAGCTTGGATTGCGTCAATGGGGAATCTTGGTGTTGGCGGTATTATTGGCGGACCTGTCGCATCAAGTCGGCTTTCTGTTTCGGGTGGTGCAACTTTTGGATCTACATATTATGCTGTTGATCCTGGAATGAGTGATGGTAATGTTGCGGCTTCAGGCAACGTAATGATCGGAACAACAACCCCAGTTCAATATAATGGTGCTGATTCTGCGTTTAGCGTCTTGGGTGCTGGTCACATGATTGCTTCCGTAAAGTCGAGTGCTGATGATGCAAATTTTACTGTAGATGCTGCTGACGGTATGTATTCTGCGTTACATTTCAGAGAAGCAGGTGCTTCGAAATGGGTAATTTATAACAAAGGAGCTGATGATAATTTGCAAATCGGTACGGACTCAGCAGACGGAAATGCGAAGCTGGCAGTGACTCCTAGTGGCAATGTCGGCATCGGAACGACGAGCCCAGGTGGCGCCCTAGATATTACCTCAACCACAAAAGGTGTTGTGATTCCGCGAATGACAAAGGTCCAACGCGATGCGATAGTATCCCCAGTAGCTGGTACGATGGTGTATCAAACAGACAGCACTCCTGGCTTGCGGATGTATGATGGTGCGAATTGGATGAGATTTACAGAAACAGTAGATTAGTCATAGTTTGTAAGAAGAAATTAAGAAAATTAGCACTCACCATGATGGATTGCTAATTTTTTTATTTTGTGTTAATATTTCAAGTGTGAATTTTTCTCGAGTGTCATCCCCGCGGAGGCGGGGATCCAGGTACCTCAGGCTAAAAATACCGAGAAAGTAAATTGTTTTGAAATAAACTTGCTATAATAAAAAGTTAGCGGATTTATAATTCGATTTTCTAAAATTTAAAACTAGTAGAGCTTGGATTCCCGTCTTCACGGGAATGCCAGGCAAGATTTTTATGGCTAATGATTATTATCAACTTTTAGGCGTTTCCAAGGGTGCAAGTGACGATGAGATTAAAAAGGCTTATCGCAAACTGGCACACAAACATCATCCGGACAAAGCGGGCGGTAATGAGGCGAAATTCAAAGAAATTAACGAGGCCTACCAGGTGCTCTCAGATAAGACGAAACGGTCGCAATATGACCAGTTTGGTCAGACTTTTGATCAGGCGGGCCGATCGGGAGCGGGTGGCGGACAGGGCTTTGGCGGTTTCGACTTTTCTGGTTTCTCATCTCAAGGTGGCGGACAAGGCTTTGGGGGAGATTTCGAATTTGGTGGTGGGGATTTTGAAGATATTTTTTCTTCTATTTTCAGCGGTGGCCGAGGCGGGGGAACAACGCGCAGAAAGAGGGGCAAGGATATTCAGGTGGATGTGGAAATAGATTTTTCCGAGATGGTTCGTGGAACCACGCGGCAAATTAATTTGCGCAAAAGTGCGGTTTGCGAAGCTTGTTTGGGAACGGGTGGCGAAAAGAATAGCGAGCTGAAAACTTGTTCAACTTGCGGTGGAGCAGGGAGGGTGCAGAAAGTCAGTCGTAGTTTTTTTGGAAATTTTTCTCAGGTAGCAGAGTGTCCTGATTGTCATGGCGTGGGAAAGAGGGTGGAGAAAAAGTGTTCAAAATGTGGTGGTGATGGACGCGTAATGGCTGAGAATCAATTAGAAATTGCAATTCCCGCAGGGATCGATGATGGGCAGACGCTTTCTATGAGTGGCGCGGGAGAAGCTGGTGGCGTCGGCGGAGTGTCTGGTGATCTCTATATTAATGTGCATGTCAAAGCGCATAAAGATTTTAAAAGGAATGGGCAAGACATTTTGAGTTCCGTTGAGATTCCTTTTTCCACGGCGGCGCTTGGCGGGGAAACAATTATAGAAACGATTGATGGGCGTTTAACTTTGAAAATTCCTGCTGGCACACAATCAGGCGAGCAATTTCGTATCCGAGATAAGGGCGTGCCTAATTTGCATTCTGGTGCTCGTGGCAATCAACTTGTGAAGGTGATTGTGCGGATTCCCAAGAGACTTTCTCGGGATCAAAAGAGGCTCTTGGAGGAATTGGGGAGGTTGGGGGAATAATTATTGTTTATCTTAATACTACTCTTTGTCATTCTGAGCGTAGCGCAGCGGAGTTGAAGAATCTGCCTTACGCCACTCGGAGCTTAGTTTTCATCTCTAAAGCTCTATGTATCAGCTAGCAGATCCTTCAACTTCGTCCGGGTACGGACTTCGCTCAGGATGACAAAAATTTATTATCAGTGACAAAAAAATGAAAAGAGAGTAAAATAGAATTATAAATAGTTCATCCCTCACCACTTTTTCGCTTTGAAAAACTTGTCTTGGTCGCAGAATTATTTTTTGTCAGTTTAATAAAAAAAACATTTCCCGCCAGCGTCGCGAACGCGAGCGAAAAAGTGGTGAGGGATAAAAATAAATATGAATCTTAGTTTGATTTTTTCTCAAATGGGGCTCTCTGCAAAAACAGCTCAGGATGTAATGCTTTTCATTGTTGTGGCGCTAGTTAGTTTTGTTTTTGGGATGTCGATCGGGCGCTTCAAGCTGATTACCGTGCTAATCAATATCTATGTAGCTGTGGCCATTTTGAGTGTTTTTCCCAAAACAATTCTTCCTGATTACACTTATAGCTTGATTTTATTTCTTGGTGTTATTGTTATTCTCACAGTACTCGGAAAAAAGATATTTGAAATACCTCTTTCTGGCTCAGGAGCAGGCTTCCTTTGGCGCGTATTTGCGATGAGTTTTCTAGAGGTAATGCTCATAGTGAGCGTGACACTCTCTCTCGTGCCAAAGAAAATAGCCATGGGATATGTTTCTCCCGATTCTTACACCTATCTTGTATCGGAAAACTTTGCCCTTCTCTGGATGCTCTTGCCCCTGGTTTTTATGTTTATGATTCACAAGAAGATTCTCAGATAGAGCTGGCCCATTCGTTCGCATTGTTTTGTCCCGATTCGCCTGGGGGAGATTTGTATTTTTCCTTGACGGAAAGTTTTTTAGTGCTATACTAGCAAGGTTGCTAGAAAATTAAATTATGCGCTCATAGCTCAGTCGGTAGATCCGCCAGCCGGCGGACTTTTAAGCAAACGATCTTTTAAATTTAAAATTATGCGCCTATAGCTCAGTCGGTAGAGCAGTTGCCTTTTAAGCAAACGGTCCCAAGTTCGAGTCTTGGTGGGCGCACCAAGTAAAAATCCAGTAATGGATTTTTTTGTTTTTTCAAAAAAGGAAAAATATGGTATATTTTAGACACTACTAATCACAAAAAAATAACTAAAAAATCTATGTATAATTCACAAAATCTTCCGTTAAGTCCAAAAAAAGTTTTCAAGAAATCATTCGGTTCGAGTTTGGCATTTTTTGCTCTTTCTTTAATCGTGGCTGGGTTAGCTTTTATAGTTTTGTATTCAATGAGTCAGGACATTAATAGGAATGCATTCTATGCTATTTTGGCTTTTGTAGTTTTTAATGTAGTTACGATTGGCTCCATCGTGACTTATCAGTATTTGTATTATAAATATTACTATTATAATTTTGAGGATGATAAGGCAGAAATAAAAAAAGGCGTAGTGGCTATTGCAACAGGGCATGTGCAGTACAATAGAATTCAAAACATTTTCGTAGATCAAGATGTGATGGATCGTATTCTCGGTCTGTATGATGTTCATTATGAAACAGCCGGAGAAAGTTCTGGATTTTATTCTCATGTGGATGGTTTGAACAAAGAAAATTCTGATAAGTTGGTTGAATTTTTGAATGAAAAAGTTTTAAATAAGGGGCGTGGCGATTCTAATGGTGAGCAAAAAAAACAAGCCGAAGATGTTAAAGAAACAGTGGATAATGACCAAAGAGTGTTTACTCGTGAAAACGTTCCGATTGACAGCAAAATTGTCTGGGTGGACGTCTTTTCTACTGTACTGACTGTTGTTGGGTTGCTTATCTTTTTTTCTTTTAGGCTTTTGGCTGATGGAGATCTTGAGAATGAGGAATTAAAATTTTTTGTAACGGTAATTATTGGCTCAGTGACAGTTCTGGCAATAATCGGTAGTTATATTTATGCTAGAGTGTGGTATAAGAATTTTTATTTTAAATTTGATGTAAATGGAGGATTGATTACTGAAAAAGTGCTTGCGGTGAAAAATACATATTTATATTATAACCGTATCCAAAATATTGACGTTTCGCAGGGAGTCATAGCTAGATTGCTTGGGCTCAATGAATTGCAAATAGAAACTGCTGCTGAGGGCTCAAAGCTTAATTCTATAAAAATCGTCGGGCTTAGGAGGGATGGAGCGGAAATGCTGAAAAACTTCCTTTTGGAAAAATCAAGAAAATATCACTCAGTTTAATTTATACATAACCATATTTAATAAAAAATTTATGGATTTTTTAAAAAAAATTAAAAGAAGTGTGTATAGTCCGAAGTACTATCAAGAGCTACTTGACCAGCCATTATCTTATTCGATAAAGTATTTCCTTACGTTTGCTTTTATTTTTGGAGTACTTCTTGTTGTGGGTTTTTCACTATTTTCTTTTCCTAAAATAAACAAAACACTTAATGATGCTGTGCGCAAAGCAGCAAATAATTATCCTCAAGAATTGGCGGTGACAGTCAAGAGCGGAAATGTTTCAACTAATGTTTCAGAACCGTTTCATATCAAGACTGCTGTTTTGGTTGATGAAAATGATGTTGATCTGAACGATCATGAGAATTTGGTCACAATCGACACAAAAAGCGAAGCTAGCGCGGATAGTTTGATGAAATATGACACATCCCTTTTGATCACAAAAAACTATATTGTTTATCAAAAAAGTAATGGGCAAATCGTTACTCAATCCTTAGAAAAAGTTTCTGATGTTGTTATTGACAAGGCATTCCTGATTCAGTTTGTTGATAAGTATTCCCCCTACCTGAAATTGTTGCTGCCTTTGATGGCTATTGGACTTTTTATATTTATTATCTTTTTTGTTGCATTTCAGTTTTGTTATCTATTTTTAGCAGCACTGCTCATCTGGCTTATTGCGCACATTAAGAAAGTGGAAATGAGCTATGGAAAATCCTATCAGCTGGGGCTGCATTTAATGACTTTACCGCTTCTCATCATATCTCCCTTTTCTTTCATTAACTTTCCATTCGCCTTTACACTGCTTTTGATAATTTTGGCGTTTATTAATATTCGAAAGAAGGAAGAGTTGATTGTAGTGCAAGCTAATTTGGTGCAAGGGGCTGAAAATCAGCCTGGTAGTGCTGAGGGGCAAGTTTAATTTACTAATAATTTAAAAAGGGGAGTAAAAAAATGGAAAATCAAAATGGATCTCAAGATCCAAATCAAATGAATGCAGTGGCAATGGAGAGTCAGCCTGTGGCGCAGTCTGTTGTGGCGGGCATGGCACCCGTTGCTCCTCAGATGCAGGTGCGGTATGCTGGTTTTTGGATTAGATTTGTGGCGGCCTTTATTGATGGGCTAATTTTGTCGATTCCACAGGCGATAGTCAGAGTTTTTGTGACGGTAGCGAATTTCGGAACGATGTATGTAATCGCTTCAAATGTTTTAAGTTTTTTGATTACCTGGGCCTATTATGTTTTTATGACGAATAATTACCAAGCAACTCTTGGAAAAAAAGCAGTTGGCATCATGGTGATTTCCAGCAAACCAGAGCGTTTAACATTAAATCAGGTTCTTTTGCGTGAAACAGTGGGGAAAATAGTTTCAGCGCTAACAATTGCGATTGGATATATTATGGCTGGATTCACAGAAAAAAAGCAGGCCTTGCATGACATGATTGCTGGCACAGTTGTTGTCTATAAAGACTCTAATAAATAGGCGCTTACTTGGTATTTGTTATTTTTGCGATTGTTTAATGACTATTAAATAACACTAATCGTGTAGTATTACAGCTAGAATGCTCAATTTTTGGAAAATCGCGGAACAATCCTTTAAAATCAGTCAATAAGCAAAAAAAATCCCCTTGTGGATTTTTTTTGTTTTGTGTTATATAATAGAAAAATGAAAAAAGGTGCAATTAGACTCATTTGTTCTTTATTCGTTCTGGTTTTAGCCGGGTGTTCTTTGTCGTCTGGAGCTTCAGCGCCGGGCACGGCCAAGAAGTACGTTTTTTCTAAGAGTATCTCGATTTCAAAAGATGGTGGTAAAACTTGGGTGGACTCTGTCACCGCAAGTAATAAGCCTCGTGTTTCTGATATAAATCCGCTCAGTTTGGTTTTTGATCCGGGGAATGAAAATATTGCCTATGTGGGATTGCTTTCTGGAGGAATCATGAAAACAAGTACCGGTGGAGAATCTTGGGAGTTTTTAGCTCTCAATACAGAAAGGATTTATGGGCTGGCAATTGACCCAACTGATTCGAAAATAGTTTATGCTAGTACCGTTGTTAAGGGTAGAGGGAAAATATTTAAAAACGCTGCTTCGGGAGCGGCAGACTCTTGGAAGGAAATTTACACTGCGGCGTCGAATGGACCTTTGGTGATTTATCTGGCTATCGATAAGAGAAATGCTAATACGCTTTATGTCTCAACTAGTGATAATCAGGTGGTGAAAACTGTTGATGGCGGAGAATCTTGGCGGAGTATTTTTCAGCCGAAATCGCCAGTGACAAAGATTGCTCTTGATGCAAAAAATAGCAACTTGATTTATTTGCTCACAAAAAATGGTGATGTTTTTTCCAGTTCAAATGGTGGAGATGAATTCAAGAGCGTCTCGGTGAAAATAGCCGCAACTGGTCAAACTGGCTCTGGTTTTAGTGTCGTAGAGTCTGATCCTTCCAATACAAATTGGGTATATTTAGCAGGAAATATTGGGATAATCCGTAGTAAGGATGTGGGAGCGAATTGGGAATTGTTGGTTACATTGAACAATCCAAAAAATTCACCAGTAGGCGCACTAGCAATTAATCCGCAAAATTCCAGAGAAATTATCTATGGTGCATCGCAAGCGACCTATAAATCGATTGATGATGGAAGGACATGGTCTACCTCGCAGTTTGACTTACCTAAGACGGTTAATATTTTGGAATATAACCCATTAAATCCTAGTATTGTTTACGCTGGATTTCGCGGGAAATAAAAAATAATTTTTTATTGCTTGAGCTATGTATAAAGAAATCATTGAAAAAAGCAAGGTTAATTTTGAAAAATCCGTAACTCATTTCAAGGAAAACTTGGGAAAAGTTCGGACTGGACGAGCTTCAACTGCCATGGTGGATGATTTGATGGTTGATTACTATGGCTCAAGATCACCTCTAAAGCAAGTGGCGAGCGTTTCTGTTCCGGAGCCGCGCATGATTGTCATCTCTCCCTGGGATAAAAGCACTCTTGCTATAATCGAAAAAGCTATTAAAGAGTCTGATTTGGGCTTGAACCCAATGAATGATGGACAAATTATTCGCATCAACATTCCGGCGCTGACTGAGGAGCGGAGAAAAGAATTTGTGAAAGTTTTGAATCAAGAAGCGGAAGGGGCACGCGTGGCAGTTCGAAAATTGAGAGAGGATGTTTGGGATGAAATTCAAGCGCTCACTATTGGTGAAGATGATAAATTTCAGGGCAAGGAGAAATTGCAAAAAATGGTAGAGGAATACAACGCGATGATTGAAGAGGTCAGAAAGAAAAAAGAAGCGGAGATTATGCAGGTTTGATTTGATAAAAAACAAAAAAATAATTAACTAAAATAATCTACTATGTTCGTAGTGATTTTGATTTTGATTATCGGTGCACTAGTTTTTGTCCATGAATTGGGACATTTTGTCGTGGCACGGCGAAATGATGTCAAAGCTCCTGAATTTGGCTTTGGTTTTCCGCCGCGGATTGTTGGTTTTCAGTTTCTGCGAGAAGTTCCTGCTCCAGGAAAGAAGAAAAAATTATTTTCCAAATGGCGCATTATTTGGGGTAATAAGGATGGCGACGATGAAACAGAAATAAAGGATTTAACTGAAGCGCACGAGAAAAGAATGCACGGGGGGACAGTTTATTCTTTAAATTGGTTTCCTTTGGGTGGCTTCGTAAGAATTAAGGGTGAGGATGGCGGAAATAAAGACGATACAGATAGTTTCGCTAGCAAGAGTGCCTGGAAGCGGATTAAGATTTTGGCGGCTGGCGTTGTGATGAATTTTGTGTTTGCTTGGTTTTTACTTTCAATTGCCTTCATGATTGGCGCGCCAGAGCAGATTGATTCCAGCTCGAATTCTGATGATACTAAGTCGAAGATTCAAATCTCAGAAATTGCCGTTGATTCTCCAGCAAGCATTATGGGACTTAAGATTGGAGACGAAATTGCGAAAAAGCAAAAAGGTCTTTCCGGCGAGGTGATTGCGTTGAAAAATGTAAAAGAAGTTCAAGACTACATTAACGCAAATAGAGGAAAGGAAATTACTTTTGATGTATTACGTGGCAAGGAAAGAGTGGAATTGAAAGGTACTCCGAGGGTTGATGTTCCACAGGGACAGGGAGCCTTGGGGGTTGCGCTTTCCGAAACGATGCTGGTGAAATATCCATGGTACAGCGCAATCTGGAAAGGTCTTCTAGCTGTGCGCGATATGACAGTAATGATTTTTGTGGGTCTTTTTGGTCTCATTAAGATGCTTATCGCGGGACATGGCGGATCGGCAGATGTTTCGGGGCCAGTAGGCATTGCTCTTATTGTTAAAGAAGTGGCACATCTTGGTTTGGTTTATATAATTCAACTTGCCGCAATTCTCAGTATCAACTTGGGAATAATAAATATTTTGCCAATTCCGGCTTTGGATGGGGGTAGGATTTTGTTTATTCTGATTGAAAAAATCAAAGGCTCACCAGTCAATCAGAAAGTGGAGCAAACGTTCCATACTATCTTTTTTGCTCTACTTATGCTTTTGATGGTGGCAGTGACGTATAAGGATATTGCCAAGCTTTTTTAATCAGACTAGACTAGTTTAATCTTATGTTGAAGAAAATCAGAAATCTTTCTCGGAAAGTATCGGGCAATCTCTTTGGAGGATTTTCAAAGGATATCGGTATTGATTTGGGGACCGCCAATACACTTGTCTATGTAAAGGGCAGAGGGATTGTTATTAATGAACCATCTGTGGTGGCAATTAACAAAAAGACGGGACAAATTTTGGCAATTGGCAAGGAAGCAAAAAAAATGGTTGGAAAGACGCCAGGTCATATCGTGGCAATTCGACCACTTGTTGATGGCGTGGTGAGTGATTTTGAAATCACTCAGCAAATGCTTAAATATTTTATTGATAAGGTGCATCGCGGTGGTTTTACGCTTTTTCCTCGTCCACGCGTGATCGTTGGTATTCCTTCTGATGTGACTGAGGTGGAAAAAAGAGCCGTGATTGATGCCACAATTAATGCTGGTGCTCGCGAAGCCTATCTGATTGATGAGCCGATGGCGGCGGCCATCGGTGCGCGTTTGCCAGTTCAAGATGCATCTGGCAATATGGTGGTGGATATTGGCGGGGGAACGACGGATATTGCGGTAATCTCCCTCGGAGGAATTGTGGTTTCGCGCAATTTGCGCATTGCTGGCGATGAAATGAATGAGGACATTGTGCGTTATTGTCGCGATGAATTCAATCTATTGATCGGAGAAAAAACGGCGGAAGAGGTCAAGATTTCTATTGGTAGCGCTTGTGTTCAAAAAGAAAAAAGACAGATGCAAGTGCGTGGGCGGGACTTGGTAACTGGTCTTCCAAAAGAGGTGACGATTACTGATGATCAGGCTCGCGAAGCGTTGTCACGTTCGATTCGAATAATTATAAATAACATCAAGACAGCCGTTGAAGAAACACCGCCGGAACTGCTTTCGGATATTATGCAAAAGGGAATAATTTTGGCCGGTGGCGGTGGTCTTATTCGAGGGATCGACCGGTTAATTGCTAATCATACGGAAATTCCAGTGCGGATGATGGAGGATCCACTCACAGCGGTTGTGCGAGGAACGGGAATTGTGCTTGAGGATATCGATGCTCTGCGCGACGTGCTTGTGGAGAATCAACATGAGAAGTCATTTGATTAACTTTGGACTTATGTATTAGTCTTTGGTGTAAAAAGATGAGCGTGTGAACCTCTTATAACAAGTTATGCCTAAAAAATATTTTACATCGAAAATAACCAAGCTGGTCCTCGTGATGATTGTTTGCGCTTTTCTTATTTTCATTAATCCTAAGGGTTTTTTTGCTCCTGTGCGGGGAGTTTTTTTGCGCATTATTGCTCCTTTTCAAAAAATTTTCTATGGGGCCAGTCAGAGAATAGGTGAGACTGTTTTTTTCTTGACTTCTATTTCGGAAATAAGGACGGATAATGCTGAGCTGTCTCGGGAGAATAATTTTTTGGCCTCAGAAATCGCTAGGCTCAAGCAAGCAGAAGGTGAAAATGCGACATTGCGGGAACAATTAGAGCTTGCTCCTCGAGATAAATTTTCACTGCTTGGCGGTTTTATTATCGGGCAAGATCCTCAGGGTTCGGAAAGCTGGGTTATTTTTGATAAGGGCGAAAGGGATGGTGTGGTGCCTGGAATGGCGGTGATTGTCGCAAATGGGATTCTTGTTGGAAAAATTGATGAAGTTTATCCTACGAGCTCAAAGATTAATCTCCTAGCAAGCTCAAGTAGCTCTGTGAATGTTTCTGATACGGAAACGGGCGCAAAGGGCATTTTGCGGGGGGAATATGGCCTAGGGTTGGTTTTGGATATGGTAACCCAGGCGGATGTTCTGAATGAAGGGGATACAATCATTACATCAGGCTTAGGTGGTAATATTCCACGAGGACTCTTGGTGGGAAAAATAAAGGAGATAAAAGCTTCTCAGGATCGGCTTTTTCAAAAAGCCGTGGTTACGTCACGCTTAAAATATTCCAAACTGGATGTTGTGTTTGTGATCAAATAGAATCAGGACTTATGTGTTTGCCAAAAACAAGCTTTTTTATAGCCAAGGTTGATCCGAGAAACTTTAATTATTCTGAGGGTTAAAATAAACAAAAACAAACTGCAAGAAGCTTTGCGCTTTAAAGATCGTTTTTGGTAAACGCATAAGTCATAAGAATAATGCAAAAATTAACAATCTTTCTAATCGTTATTATGTCCGCTATTTTACAATTAGCGGTTTTTTCCAATGTCTTTTTTTGGGGCCTGGGTCCCAACATTTTTTTGCTTTTGGTGATTTTCTGGACCACGCAAGAAGGTTTTGAAAGCGCCTTTTCAAAAAATATTTTCACTGGATTTGTTTATGATTTGATACTTTTTTGTCCGATTGGAGTGCATATCGTTTCGTTAACACTTGTTGCTTTTTTTGTTGGATTTATTTCTAAGAGATTTCTTGTGGTTGCACGCAACTGGCGAATATTTATTTTGACCATGACAATTATTTTTGGTACGCTAGCGAATAATATATTTCTCAATGGATTGTTTGCTTTAGAAAATTATTTTGGCAGAGCGTCTATTGGCAATGCGCCAGTTTCCTTGTTTAGTTTGATTTTGGCGAAAGAAGTCGTGCTTAATATTCTATTTTTTCCGCTTATTTATTTCTTGCTAAAAAGAATTGGACGCTCGAATTTTTTGCAAGTGCGTAATAAGATATTTTAAGAATCTATGTTTGAAAGATATTTCAAAACAAGGCGAATGGCCAGGGGTGTGGAGATTGAGGATGCAATTATGAATGTTTCTCAAAAAGAGAAGGCCATTATTGAAAAACCATTCAAAAGGAAGGGACTTTCTATTGTTTGGTATCTTATTTCTGTTGTACTTTTGTTTCTTTTTGGCAGGGTTTTCTATCTAGATATTGTAAGCGGCGAGTATTATGCGCTCGTTTCGGCAGAAAATCGAATTAGGAAGATTGTAATTAAGGCTCCTCGTGGAAATATTTTGGATAAATTTGGCAACATTTTAGCGCGGAATTCTCCCAGTATCGATGTGGTTGTTGTGCCAAGTTATCTGCCAAAAAGTGTTGAGGATAAAAAAAACCTAGCAGCAAAGCTAGCGAATGTTCTCAACATGAATTTGGGAAATGTGGAAATAGTCTTGCTTAGTCAGAATGAAAAATCGACCGATTTAATTTTACTTAAAGAAAATATTACGCAAGATCAGACGCTTATTTTGGCCGAGAAAATCAATGAATTGCCGGGAATAGCATTGGAAAAAACAGCTATTCGGAATTATGAAAATAGCGCCATTTTTTCACACATTATCGGTTATGACGGTAAGATAACTAAAGAGGAACTGGATAAGAATAGCGGTTATTATATGACTGACTATATTGGGAAAACGGGCTTGGAGAAAAGCTATGAGCCATATTTAAAGGGTGTATATGGTGCACAGCAAGTCGAGGTGGATTCTCGTGGTGAAATAAAAAAGAATTTGGGTGTAATCAACCCTAAGGCGGGAGCTGATTTGGTTTTGAATATCGATCAGGAATTGCAAAAAAAGATCTATGATAGTTTATCTGCAATACTGGAAAAAACTGAAACAAGAACTGCGGCGGCGGTTGCGATTGATCCGAGTACGGGTGGCATCTTAGCATTAGTCAGTTTGCCGAGTTATGATAATAACTTATTCGCTAGCGGTATCAGTAGTGAGGAATATAAAAAACTGATTAGCGATAAAGATATACCGCTGCTTAATCGCGTCACCAGCGGGGAGTATCCGCCAGGGTCAACTATCAAGCCCGCCGTAGCTGCGGCAGCGCTTGTGGAAGGGACGATTACGCCCAAAACGATAATTGATGGGTTAGGTGGTAGTCTGAATATTGGTAGTTTTCGATTTGGCGACTGGAAAGTGCATGGTCCTAGTGATGTGCGAACAGCTATTGCAGAGAGTAATGACATATTTTTCTATACCATTGGAGGGGGGTATGGAAATATAGCAGGCCTCGGCATGGATCGGATGAAAAAATATGAAAATTTATTTGGTTTTGGGACGGAAACGGGCATTGATCTTCAAGGAGAATCTAGGGGGCTGATTCCAAGTGAGCAGTGGAAGTTGGATAAAATTGGTGAGAAGTGGTACATCGGAGATAGTTATCATTGCGCCATTGGTCAGGGCTTTATGCTTGCGACGCCACTGCAATTAGCAAACTACACAGCGGCGATTGCTAATGGCGGAACGCTATATTCTCCCAAGCTTGTTAATCGTATTCGCAATGCTAGTGGAGAGGATTTCTATATTCAACCAGAAATGATTAGAAAGGATTTTCTTCCGAAGGACATTATGCAAGTTCTCAGAGAAGGTATGCGTCAAGTAATTACCGATGGCACCGCTCAATCACTCAAAGATCTTCCTGTCGCAACTGCGGGCAAGACTGGGACGGCGCAATATGGAACGCAAGATAAGACGCATGCATGGTTCATCTCTTTTGCTCCCTATGATAATCCAAAAATTGCCATGGTTGTTTTGGTGGAAGGTGGCGGTGAGGGACATTCTAGCGCTGTTCCTGTGACAAAAGAAGTGTATGATTGGTATTTCAAAAGAGATAATAAATAACACTTGTGTCATCCCCGTGAAGTCGGGGATCTAGGCACATCGGGTCTGTTGTGTAGAAAAATAAGTTACTAAATAAAAAAACTAACTGTATCATAAAGCAAGAAGATTTATAATTCGATTTTCCTGAGTTTATGACTAGCGGAACCTGGATTCCCGCCTTGCGCCACCGCTAAAGCTAAGGCGGCGCGCGGTCGCGGGAATGACACATATTTTTTAATTTGACACAAAATTTATTTCTGGTACAATTTCCAGTGTCGTCCAAAAAGGAACGACAATTTTTTATAAAAAACTAAAAAAATGTTATGACAAAATTTGTTACCGAAGAAGGACTTAAAAAAATCAAGGATGAATTGGAGCATCGCAAGACTACTTTGCGACAGGGAATAGCGGGCGCAATTAAAGAAGCGAAAGAGCAGGGCGATTTGAGTGAGAACGCTGAATACAGTGCTGCCAAAGCTCAGCAAGCAGAGAATGAATCAAAGATTGCAGAATTGGAGTTTATGCTCAAGGAATCAAAAGTGGCAACCTATGATAAGGATTTGGGTGTTGTTCAATTGGGTTCCAAGGTGGGCGTGAAGTTTAATGGATCGGAGATGGAATTTCAGATTGTCGGATCAAATGAGGCGAGCCCAAGTGATCTCAAAATTTCCAATGAATCTCCGATGGGAAAAGCTTTCATGGGGAAGAAGAAAGGTGATAAGGTTGACGTGGTTACTCCTGGAGGAGAAGTGAAATATACGATTTTGGATGTGAAATAAGCTGGACTTGAAATGAATTTATTTTTCGTAGAGACGCCCCGTTGGGACGTCTCTTTTGGTATTTGGTTAAAATTGCCAATTCGTCACAAATGCGGTAATATAGACCTATTGTGGATAGCATTAAAAAACCTAAATATCATATTTTATGCGCGAAGACATTTTGGAAAATAAACTGGAAAAACTGAAAAATATCCAGGAATTTGGGATGGAAGCCTATCCGGAGAAATGCGAGCGGTCAATGACGAATAGCGAAGCGCTGGAACGCTTTGGGGAATTATCTGCTGAGGGACAGCTAGATGTATCTTTACTTGGTCGGGTAAAATCAAATCGTCCGATGGGCGGATCGACTTTCGCGCACATCGAAGATGGCACAGGGAAGATTCAGATCTTTTTGAATAAGCGAAATATGGACGAAGCGAAATATAAACTATTTGCAAAAAATATTGAGATTGGGGATTTTGTGCAAGTGTCGGGAAAATTATTTCTAACTAAACAAGAAGAAAAAACCTTGGAAGTGCATGATTGGAAAGTGCTTTCGAAAAACATTCGACCGATTCCAACGGAATATTTTGGGTTGAAAGATGAGGAGGCGCTTCTGCGCAAACGCTATCTCGATTTAATGATGAACGCCGAAACGCGCGAACTGTTCGCCAAGAAAAATGTTTTTTGGCAAACTGTGCGGCAACTTTTGGTGGCAGAAAGTTTTCTAGAAGTGCAAACTCCGGTTTTGGAGCACACACCGGGTGGAGCTGACGCAGAACCGTTTGTGACGCGCTACAATGCCCTGGATCAAGACTTCTATCTAAGAATCTCCTTAGAGCTACCCCTGAAAAGATTGCTTGTGGGGGGCTACGAGAGAGTTTTTGAGATTGGGCGGGTTTTCCGCAATGAAGGCATGGATCGTGATCACTTGCAAGAATTTGATCACATGGAATTTTATGTCGCTTATTGGGATTTTCAAAAAGGAATGGAGTTTTGCGAGAAGATGTATCGAGAGGTTGTTGAGAAAGTTGTGGGAGGGCTCGTTACGGAATATGAGGGGAACAAAATTGATTGGAGTAAAAAATTTCCGGTTGTGGATTATTTCACCGAATTCAAAAAAGAAACCGGCTTAGATTTGAATGCGGATTTATCTGCCGAAGCGCTCTGCGCGAAGGCAGACGAGCTGAAAATTAAATATGAACCGGGTTATTCCAAGGGCCGGATGGTTGACCTGCTCTACAAAAAAACGATTCGCAAAAAACTGATTCAACCTTGCTTTTTGGTTGGGCATCCTTTGGAAGTTTCGCCATTGGCGAAAATTGATCCGGAGAACCCCAAGCGAACATTGCGTTTTCAGATTGTGGCGGGAGGTAGTGAACTTTGCAATGCTTTTTCCGAACTGAACGACCCAATCGACCAAAAAAATCGTTTCTTATCTCAGATGGCCGCGCGCGAAGGCGGAGACAAAGAGGCGCAGATGATGGATGAGGATTTTGTGGAGGCGCTGGAATATGGCATGCCACCAGCTTTTGGCTTTGGCATGAGTGAAAGACTGTTTTCATTTCTAATGAACAAATCCATTCGCGAGACAGTTATTTTTCCGCCGATGAAGTCGAAGGAGTGATTTTTTCCGTGTCATCCCCGCACCCGTTTCACGAGCATAAACTCCGGCGGGGATCCAGTGGATAATTTTGTTTAAATAGCTAATCTGCGCATTAGGCTAATCTAGCTAATTTAGTTTTTACACCAGATTCCCGCCTGCGCGGGAATGATAAGTATTATGGAATGCCAAAGAGAGAAAAATAAAGTCAGTTGTAATTGCACGTATGATTGTGAGCTCAAAGGTTTTTGTTGTGAGTGCATAAGAGAACATCGGGAAAAAGGTGAGCTGCCGGCTTGTTATTTTTCAAAAGAAGTTGAAAAAACTTATGACCGTTCAGCGGAGAATTTTATCAAAAACTATTAGAAAATAAGTATGGAAAATCTAGGAATTACAAGAGAACAGGCGGATAGATTGTTGGATGAATATATTAAAGATCCAATCACGAAGTTGCACCTGCTTGAGTCGGAAGCGATTATGCGAGCGCTTGCAAAAAAGTTTGGAGAAAATGAGGAGGCATGGGGCGTTATTGGACTGTTGCATGATATTGATTGGGATTTGACGAAAAATGATACAGCGCAGCATTGTGTGAAATGTCAGGAAATTTTGCGTGAGGCGGGTGGGAGTGAATTTTTGATTGAGACGATTCAATCGCATGGTTATGGGATGGATTCGATTCCAGTGCTCAGTGACAAGGAGCGCTCAACAAATCTAGAGCATTGCTTGGTGGCGGCAGAAACTTTGACAGGACTAATCATCGCTTCGACGCTAATGCAACCGAATAAAAAACTTTCCAGTCTTACTCTTCAATCTCTGAAAAAGAAATTCAAGAACAAAGGTTTTGCCGCGCGTTGCAATCGAGATCTGATTCGAGAATGCGAAAAAGCAGGAATTCCGTTAGATGAATTTTTGGGAATTGGACTTTTTGCGTTGCAAGGAATAGGTGGTAAGCTGGGATTTTAAGATATGAAAAAAGACATTGAAAAAATTGAACTTGAAGCCAGGAAGTTTTTTGTGGGGGCGAGTGGTTGTCACGACTGGACTCACGTTGAACGAGTGCGGAACTTAGCTTTGCGAATTGCTAAAAAAGAAAAAGCCGATTTGTTTGTGGTCGAGGTGGCCACGCTATTGCATGATATTGGAAGAAAGTCCGAAATGGCTAATAAGGGCTTGTTTTGTCACGCCGTGCAAGGTGGAATTTTAGCGCGAAAAATCTTGAAAAAATATGATTTCAAGAAAGAAACCATTGAAAATGTAATTCATGCGATTGAAGCGCATCGTTTTAGGGAAAATCTTCCGCCTAGGACGCTAGAAGCAAGGGTTGTCTATGACGCTGATAAATTGGATTCTATCGGAGCAATTGGCGTTGCACGCGACTTTGTTTTTGCTCGACAGTTTGGAGCGAAAGCGCTTTACACAGGCAATGAAAAAAAACTGGCTAAATCCGGGAAGGATTATTCTTTTACCAAAGAGGATAGCCCGATTTTGGAATATGAGATTAAGTTGAAAAAAATTAAAAATAAAATATTAACCAAAGAAGGAAAAAGAATTGCCAAGGAGCGGCATGACTATATGGTTGGATTTTTTAATCGCTTTGAAAAAGAAATAACTGGTGTATTGTAGAAATTTTATGAGAAAAGTAATGGCATTTGGGACATTTGATATATTTCACGATGGGCACAAGAGCTATTTAGAACAGGCAAAAAAGATGGGGGATTTTTTGATTGTGGTAGTTGCGAGGGATGAAACTGTACTGCGTATTAAAAGTCAGTGGACACAAAATAGTGAGGAGGAACGGCTGGAGGTGGTGGAAAAGAGTGGGTTGGCTGATGAGGTTGTTCTGGGAAGCTTAGAGGATAAATATGTCGTGCTAGAAAAATACCGACCCGATGTGATTGCTCTAGGATATGACCAAAGTGTGGATTTGTCTGAATTGACAGAAAAGCTCAAAAACCTTAAGCTTCAAGCAGAAATAGTGAGAATGCAGGGGCATAATCCTGAGAAATTTAAATCGTCAAAATTAAGAAAATGAAGAAAATTTTACTGCTTGTATCGCTATGGCTTGTTGTCGTTAATATTTTTGGTTTTATTGTGTTAAATCGGTTTAATTTGAGCCCAGACACGGCCTATGCCTGGATTGCTCCAGAAAATTTTCCAGTTCCGAAGAGTTCTGGTTTAATGGATATGCATAATCGTTGGGATTCGTATTGGTACCTGGATATTGTGCAGAATGGTTATTACTTGAAAACTGACAATACCTTGTCGAATGTTGTTTTTTTTCCGTTATATCCGGCTTTGATAAAAATTCTTGGAACGGTACTGGGAGGAAATTTTATTTTGGCAGGATGGTTGCTTAGTATGGTGTTTCTTCTTTTGGCTTGTGTGTATTTTTGGAAGCTACTGCGTGAGTTTCATCCCAAGGTTGATCCAAAGTTGCCAATAATGCTCATGTTAATTTTTCCGACTGCTTTTTTCTTCAATGTAATCTATACCGAATCGCTATTTCTTTTTCTGACTATTGCGACTTTCTATTATGCATTTGGGCGAAAATTTTATCTGGCAGGTCTTTTCGCTTTTCTTGGAGCATTGGCGCATAGTAATGGTGTTTTTTTGGCGTTGCCAATTTTGTGGGAGGTGGTTCGCATTAGTGGTTGGAGAAATGTGTTCGCGCCAAAAGTGATTGTTAAATTGGTCCCGGTGTTTTTTGCGCCAATCGGAAGTTTTGCCTTTATCACTTATGACTATCTAAAGTTTGGTGATCCACTTTTATTTTTCAAAATTCAGAGTAACTGGGGGAGAGCATTCTCGATTAATTGGGAGCATTTTTCCTTTTTTTCAAACCCATCAATCGCCAACATGGGGATTGATATTGTTTTAACCATTTTCATTATAGGTGCTACGATAATGGTAGGTCGAAAATTGTCTCTGTTATACGCACTTTTCATGTCGGCTACCTTATTTGCGGCTTTTTCATCGGGCACTTTGATGAGTGTTGGTCGTTATAGTCTTGTTATGTTTCCACTATTTATACTATTGGCTAGTATAAAAAATGAAACGTTTCGACTGACCTGGATTTTCACCTCAACTCTTTTTCTGGCTCTGGACATCATGCTATTTGTGAATAATTACTGGGCAGGGTAAAGCTTAACTTTATATTTTTTAAAGCTCATGATATAGTAGTTTTAGCTATGAATAAGGGATTTTATCAAATTTTGGCATCTTTTTCTATCTCCCCTCTGGGGATATAATTTTAAATTTATAGAAACAATTTGGCAATATAACAATTTAGCAATTTAATTTTATGTTAGATATCAAATTCATCCGCGAGAATGCGGACAAGCTAAAAGAGGCAATTAAAAATAAAAACATTAGTCTCAATCTCGATGAGCTTTTGGCAGTCGATAAAAAAAGAGTTGAGTCTTTGCAATATATTGAGCTTTTGAGTGCGGAGAAAAATAAGCTCAATGAGCTCATGCAACTGAGCAAAACTGATGACGATCGAAAGGTGGCGATTGAACAGGGAAGGGTAGTGAAAGAAAAGATGGCAGTGGCGGAACCGGAATACACGGAGCTGAAAAAACAATTTGACACGCTAATGGTGCAAGTGCCAATCATTCCTTCGGAGGATACGCCAATTGGCAAGGATGAGAGTGGGAATGTGGAAGTCTATCAGAAGGGCGAAATTCGCAAGTTTGATTTCAAACCTAAAACACACATTGAGCTCGCGGAAAATTTGGACATTGTGGATTTTGAAAAAGGGGCGAAAGTTTCTGGGTATCGCGGATATTATTTGAAAAATGAAGGCTCATTGCTTGTTATGGCGCTTATGATGTATGCGCTTAATAAGATGGTGGAAAAAGGTTATGCGCCAATTATTCCACCGACGCTGATCAAGAGCTTTGCGCTGTTTGGTAGTGGCTATTTCAAGGGCGCAGACTATGATAGCGATTCTGATAATATCTATCAAATCGCCACTCGTGACAAAGAGATGGATGGAGCTGATTCAAAGGAAAAGAAATTTTTGGTCGGTACTGCTGAGCCATCGCTTCTGGCCTATTTCTCAGATGAAATGTTAGATGAGGCGAAATTGCCAATCCGGGTTTGTGGATTTTCACCGTGTTATCGTAGTGAGATTGGGGATTATGGTAAGGACAATAAGGGGCTCTATCGCGTGCATGAATTTTTTAAAGTCGAGCAAGTCGTTGTTTCAACAGCGGACATTAGCGAGGCAACAAAAATGCAAGAAGAGATGGTGGCAATTTCTGAAGAAATGCATCGTGAGCTTGGCCTGCCATATCGCAAACTGCAAATTTGCACAGGAGACATGGCAGCAGGAAAATATCGTGCTTTCGATCTGGAAGCGTGGATGCCAGGACTTGATCGCTGGGGCGAAACCGGATCAGCTTCAAACTTTGTTGATTGGCAAGCAAGAAGGCTTAACGTAAAATACAAAGATAAGGAAGGAAACAAAAAATTCGCCTATCTTTTGAATAATACCGCTTTGCCATCAGTGCGACCGCTGATTGCCATTTTGGAAAACTATCAAAACGAAGATGGCTCAGTGACGGTGCCGGAGGTCTTGCGGAAATGGATGCCGGGAGAAATTTCTATTATTAAGCAAAAATAATTTAAACAAAAAATAAATGAGTGAAAATATCAAAAGAAACGAGGAGCTTAGTAGAAAAATAGATGCTGACGTTGTCTTGGATTGTATGGCAAATAATGAGAAATTGCTGAGTGTGCTTTATGAAAAATATGCAGTGAGTTTTCCGGAGCAAGCTGATTTTTGGAAAGAGTTAGCTTTTGAAGAGAAACTTCATTTTGGATGGATAAGCAGTCTGAAGCGGCAAATGGAGGAAAAAGGGATTTATGTCGATATTGATCGTTTCAAGAAAGAAGCGGTAATGTCTTTCCAGGATCATGTTAAAAGTTGCATCAGTCAAATGGATGATAAAGACAATACGATGAATATTGTTCAGGCGCTCAGTACCTCGCTTGATATTGAGCAGGGAATGTTGGAAAGAAATTTTTTTGAAGTATTTGAAAGTGATTCAGTTGAAGTGAGGCATACCCTGGACAATCTGAGAATAAATACTGAGGAACACGCCGGAAAAGTGCGACGAATCTGGGAGCAAAGAAAATTAACTGGGAGTGGTGGAATGGATTCCGCTTCTGTTTTCAAAAACGATGGTGGTTCTTGGTAGTGTTGTAGAATAGGCGGAGGAAGAATAGTAATAAGTAAGTTAATACATGCAAAACAAAAAACTAAAATTTCCAGAAGGGTTTTTGTGGGGAGTGGGCACATCTTCTCATCAGGTTGAGGGTGGAAATGATAATAATGATTGGTATGCTTGGGAACAAGAAGGAAAAACAAAAGAATTTTCCGGAATTGCATGTGATTCGTGGAATCTTTTTCGAGAAGACAATGATTTGGTGAAAAGTTTGGGTTGCAATGCATATCGGATTTCCTTGGAGTGGTCGCGAATTGAACCGAAAGAAGGCGAATTTTCTGCATCAGCGATTGAGCATTATCGTGAGTGGCTATTAGATATGAAGGCTAAGGGAATAAGGCGCTTTGTGACACTCAACCATTGGACGTTGCCTTTGTGGTTTTCGCAAAAATATGGCTGGCACAAGAAAGGATCGGTACTGATTTTTCAAAGATTTGTAGAAAAAGTGATCAAGGAGTTGGGTGAGGAAATTGATGTTTGTATCACTTTTAATGAACCACGGCTCATTTTGAATAAAGGTTATGCTACTGGGAATTTCCCGCCAGGAAAGAAAAATCCAATTCTGTATCTTTTGGCGCGGAAAAATTTAGTGGAAGCACATAAGAAAGCTTATGTGATAATAAAAAAAATCAGACCGGATTTGCCAGTTGGGATTACGCAGTTTTGCAATGACTTTGACTATTTCGGAAAAGGTCGCTGGCAGAATTGGCTAACGGAAAAAGTTGAGAATTTTTATAACTGGCATTTTTTTGATCAGATTGGCGAGGCAAAAGATTTTGTCGGAGTGAACTACTATTATGGCGCAAAAGTGAAATTGACCTATCCTTTCTATGAACTCGCGACATATGAAAAAAAAGTGACCGATATGGGCTGGGGCGTTTCTCCTGAGGGAATGTTTGAGGTTGTAATGGACGCTTGGGAAAAGTATAAAAAGCCGATTTATATTTTAGAAAATGGAATTGCTGATAGCGAGGATAAATACCGAGCCCAGTATATCAAAGCGCATCTGCGAGCATTGCACAAAACCATCAAGAAAGGTGTTGATGTGGGGGGATATTTCTATTGGTCGCTTTTGGATAATTTTGAATGGAATGAGGGATATCAAATGAAATTCGGCCTTTTTGAAGTTGATAGAAAAACAATGAAAAGAACGCCACGAAAGAGCTCTGGGGAATATGCCAAGATTTGCAAAAGTAATGAAATCGAAGTTTGACTGTAATTTTAGAAGTGCTAAAATACTCATATGAATGAAGAAAATAAAATCCTAGAAGAAAATATAAAAAGGCATATCGATGTTATGCTTGAAAATGTTCGCAGTGATTTTAAGATTTTTGGAGAACAGTTGGCGGGTGTTTCTGAGGATGTGGCTGTACTAAAAGAGGATGTCGGTATGTTGAAGGAAGATATGGATTATGTAAAATCAGAAATAGTCGAGATAAAAAATAGGTTCAAGGAGACCGATGAGGCGTTGGATAAAAAAGCGGACAAGGAAGCGGTTAATGACCATGAAAAAAGGATAAATAGGTTTGAAAAGTCGGTTTTGGCAAGGGCATAAATTGGCCCCTTGACAGGTTTTTAAAAGCGCTCTACAATGGCTAAAGACAGTTGAGTTCCAGGTATAATTATTTAAAAGCAAAAAAGCATTAAATAATACCCAATAAGACTTTTAAAACAAGGGGTGGGAAGTGAAGGTAAAAAATACATCTTTGCGTATGATTGTGTTTGTCCGCAGAGATGTGTTTTTTGTTCACTCTGAGCGTTTCGAAGTGCTCATTGATACCAAAAACATTGTGAACTTTAACAAGTGAATAGTTTCTCTAAATCCAACCTTTTGATTTGGAGAAACAAAAATTAATCGCAATTTTTTGCGATTAGTCCGGTCTCGAGCAATCGAGACAAAATCTGCCGTCGCTCTTCGGAGCTATGGTAGATGAAGAATTCGAGTCTATTTCAAATATCTGCCTGCGCTCTTCGGAGCTACGGTAGATAAAAAAAGAATTTAGTTTCTTTTATATAGTCAGATTTACTTCTGATATTTTTTGAGAGTTTGATCCTGGCTCAGGATGAACGCTGGCGGCGTGGATAAGGCATGCAAGTCGAGAGGGTTAGACCCTCGGCAAACGGGTTAGTAATACATAGGAACATTCCCAAAAGTCATGAATAATCCGGAGAAATCCGGAATAATACATGATGTGCTCTACGGAGTAAAGATTTATCGCTTTTGGAGTGGCCTGTGTCCTATCAGCTAGTTGGTAGTGTAATGGACTACCAAGGCTATGACGGGTAGGGGGCGTGAGAGCGTGACCCCCAACATTGGAACTGAGACACTGTCCAAACACCTACGGGTGGCTGCAGTCGAGAATATTCCACAATGGACGAAAGTCTGATGGAGCGACGCCGCGTGCAGGAAGAAGGCCCTTGGGTCGTAAACTGCTTTTGTAAGGGAAGAATGTAATGACGGTACCTTACGAATAAGAGGTTACTAACTCTGTGCCAGCAGTAGCGGTAATACAGAGACCTCAAGCGTTATCCGGATTTATTGGGCGTAAAGCGTGTGTAGGCGGATATATTAGTCAGATGTCAAATCTTCGAGCTCAACTCGAAAACTGCATTTGAAACGGTATATCTAGAGAGAGGGAGAGATCAATGGAACATATGGTGTAGCAGTGAAATGCGTTGATATCATATGGAACACCAAAGGCGAAGGCATTTGGTTGGCCCTCATCTGACGCTGAGACACGAAAGCGTGGGTAGCGAATGGGATTAGATACCCCAGTAGTCCACGCCCTAAACGATGCATACTAGGTATTGGGAGAATCGACCCTTCCAGTGTCGTAGCTAACGCGTTAAGTATGCCGCCTGGGAAGTACGAGCGCAAGCTTAAAACTCAAAGGAATAGACGGGGATCCGCACAAGTGGTGGAGCATGTGGTTTAATTCGACGGTAAGCGAGGAACCTTACCAGGGCTTGAAACTTAGCTGCATTAACTAGAAATAGTTAAGCCTTCGAGGGTGCTAAGCAGGTGCTGCATGGTTGTCGTCAGCTCGTGTCGTAAGATGTTCTGTTAAGTCAGGAAACGAGCGCAACCCCTATCGCGTGTTATATGTGTCACGCGAGACTGCCCAGAACTTAGGTCATGAAACATGAAACATGAAACATGAAACAATTTTCTTGAGAAAGATTTTTGTTACATGCTGTATGTTTATATGCTTTGTGGTTTGGGTTCTGGGAGGAGGGTGGGGATGACGTCAAATCAGCATGGCCCTTTGACGCCCTGGGCAACACACGTGCTACAATGGACAGTACAAAGGGTAGCCAAACCGCAAGGTGGAGCCAATCCCAAAAAGCTGTTCTCAGTTCGGATTGAGGTCTGCAACTCGACCTCATGAAGTTGGAATCACTAGTAATCGTGAATCAGCTATGTCACGGTGAATACGTTCTCGGATCTTGTACTCACCGCCCGTCACACCAAGAGAGTCGGTAATACCCGAAGGCCCTGTTTCAAAGCAGGGACCACGGTAGGATCGATGATAAGGGTGAAGTCGTAACAAGGCATCCGTAGCGGAAGCTGTGGATGGATCACCTCCTTTCTAGGGAGATTTTGATGGTAATCGAGAATATTACACGCGAAGACTCTTAGTGTCATCATTAAGAGTTGTGGAATATGGTTACCATCCGCTGGTCGACTCTAATTTATTAGAGAACAGCAATGCCTAGCAGAGCTAACAGAATCTGTAGATGTGTTTGTACACACGTCGGTAAACTCTTATAGGACTAATCGCAATAGGTTGTGATACATATTTACTTTGCTTGAACACACGCAGAGACGCCTCACAAGGGCGTTTTTTGCGTGGATTACTCCGCTCCGCTCTCCATTTACAGCGACTGCCATTGGTGATAGACTCAATATAATTGTTGACTTATTTTATTTCGTATAATAGAAACTCAAATAAAAAATGGCTATATTTGAAAAAGAACCAATATTCATTCCAAAACTTCAAGACCAGAAAATTTTTGAAGCTGGTTTTGTTTTTCCAGCAGTTTTAATGGATGCCTCCCATGTTGTGTGGCGGCCAAAGGCTGCAAAAAAGGTCAAAGAATCAGCAGGCGTGTTTATCGTTGACCCGTCTACTCACTGTATGCTGTTTAATGAGGCAAAGGGAAAGGAAAATTTCAAGAAGTTATCATATCCGACTAATGTCCAACCTGAAAAAATATACAGCGATTCTGATTTCAGGAGGGAAAATGTAATCATTCCAGCGGTGGATAATCAAATCAAAATGGGGGCTGATATTATAATAGCTCCGTATTTTTTCGCGGTGGATACGGATGACATTAAATTCGGGATTAACATTTCCATGATTGCTGAAACGATAAGATATGTTGAAGAAAAGGGAATTGAGAAGCCCATTTTTGTGAAAATACAAATTGGGAATAATGTTTTGTGCAGGCCAAGCATAGTGAATTATATTGTAGACCGCTACAGGGATGATTTTTCTGACAAGATAGGAGGATATTTCATATCGTTTGATGAACTGGACTGCAAGAATGCTACAGAAGATACGCTAGGCGGACTGGCATACATGTCATTTCAGCTTTCTGAGGGAAAGGATGTTATTATTCAGCGAATCGGGCCTTTTGGAGAAATTATTAGTTCAATAGGATTGACTGGTTTTTCCAGTGGATTAGGAGATGGAGAATCGCTGGTAGTTAAAAATTTAGAGAAAAGCCCTCAGGGATGGTCGAACAAGGTTAAAAAAACATATATCCCAGAAGTTTTCGACAAGGTTAACGATGAAATCGTAAAAAAGATAGACTATAAATGTAGCTGTGCTGCTTGTCAGGGTTCGTTTCCAGTAGGTGAGCAAGCTAAAAAGCAGCATTTTGTTCACCGTAAAATGGAAATTATGGATGCGCTCAGTAAGCTTGATAGAGCGCAAAAAATAGCGCTGATGGAAGAAAAACTTACAAAAGCGATTAAATTGGCTGAGACTTATAATAGGAAGTTTGCAATTGACCTGAAAACTATCCATCTCAAGCGTTGGCTGAATGTATTACAATTAGCGAAAAACTGGAGCTACGAAAAGGATGATGATGAATTGGACAAGCTACTTCAAGATTTAGAGAAATAAAGACGATGATAAAAATCGTACCTGACGCAAACTTATTGCTATCCGGAATGTTGAGTCATTCTCAATCAAGAACGAGGCAAATACTGAACTTGGCACTGGCGAAGAAGGTTGTTATGTATGGTAGCAAAGAAACTTACGATGAGTTTTGCGAAAAAGTCATGATGCCAAAATTTTCAAAATATTGGAAGAAGCAGATATTTACGCCAGAGAAAATAATTTTGGATTACAAGGCGATTGTTAACATTATGGATACGAAAGGGATTCTTGAGAATGTGAATGTGGTAAAAAAAGACCCCGATGACGATTGCTATTTTAAGATAGCCAAATCATGCGGGGCGAAAATAATCATAACGGGCGACAAAGCCGTTCTCGAGGTAAAGAAATTTGAAGATATCAGGGTTGTTGAGCCGTCAAAGTTTTTAGATAGCTTCTCTAAAATAAACTCAGGCAACTTGTTTTAAATATTTGTTGCTCCAAAAGTGTTCTATTGCGAAGTTCCTCTTACACAAATTGAGAGGCGTTTCTTTTTTTGC
>CAIZXS010000002.1 GCA_903937035.1 uncultured bacterium | reverse complement strand
GCAACAATAGATCCAGAAGCTCCCCAAAGAACAGAAGCTGTCTGTGAACCTGATGATCCAGATTGCGCTGCACATACCTGCAAAAACATTGTTTGTTTTGATGGCTGTGTGAAAAAGCAGGGGACGAAGAATTGTCCGTAGGGTGCAAATCTTTTGAGTGATCAATGGGTGATGTTTCTTTGTGTATTGGCAATAGAATGCTAATATTAAGAATATTAATGTATTTAAAATAAAACAAAAAATATGGACAAAAGAAAACGCATGGTAATATTGCTAATCGTTGTTATTTGTGTTGTGGCGGTTTTGCTTTTTATAAAAAATAGAAATACTTCTAATAAAAATTTAGCTGATGAATTTTCATCAAAAAATTCTACGATAAACAAAAAAAATACCAATGCATTTAGACGAGAGGCTACTGGAAAAATAAAGACGATAGATAAAAATATACTAGTAATTATTGACGCCAATACCCCAATCAAGGACCTCACAAAAGATAAGGCTGGAATAGAATTCTCGCTAAAAACTTCACAGGCAACCATAGTGTTTTTCACCGAGAAAGGAAAACAACAACGAAAAGCATTAACTGATTTAAGAGTTGGTGATGCTGTCAATGTCGAATATGATAACTTAACAAAAGAAGTTAATGCGGTTACCGTTTTGGTTAGTGGCTTATAATTCCGTGTGTAATATAAAAAGTAGTTTTTTTGTATAAAAAAATGATAAAAACAAAAGTTTTTCTGATTTTATGCCTCTTAATGTTTATGTCTTTTTTTGGTGCTGGATTGGCAAATGGGGCGACATGCAGTATTGGTGAGGTGTGGACGGCGAAAGAAGCTGATCGTAATTGGTCTGATATTGCAATGTCTTCGGATGGAAAAATTCAAGCATCGCCTGAGCGTGGCTCTGCGACTGGCGGCGGGTATATTTATATTTCAAAAGATGCTGGAAATTCTTGGGAGCCCAAGGGCCCGTATCTTTACTGGACTAGCATGGATATGTCTTCGGATGGAAAGATTCAAACTGCGCTTGTCTATCAGGGAGATATTTATGTTTCAGCGGATTCTGGCAATACTTGGACGGTTGCAGGAATGGGTAAGCATGATTGGATGAATAATGCTATGTCAGCAGACGGAACAATTCAAACAGCGGTTGATTATAAGGGAAAAATTTATGTTTCAAATGACTCTGGTCATGTTTGGACAGCGGTAGGATCTACGCAATTATGGATTGGTGTTGCTATGTCTGCAAATGGAAGATATCAAACAGCGGTTGCGGATGATGCTAATATTTATGTTTCAGATAATTATGGTTACACTTGGACAGCTAAGGAAACCTCTCGTTCGTGGAAGGGAATTGCAATCTCTTCGGATGGCCGAATCCAAACAGCGGTTGATTATAATGGAAAAATTTATGTTTCCACGGATTATGGAAATTCTTGGAATGCCAAGGATTCTGATCGTCAATGGTGGGATCTTGCTATGTCTTCTGATGGAGTGATTCAGACAGCACTTGAACTACCTGGCCGGATCTATGTTTCCATTGATTCTGGTAATAATTGGACAGCTCGGGAATCTAGCCGTCGATGGAGCGAAGTTGATATGTCTGCAGATGGAAAAATTCAAACAGCAGTTGAAGGTAGCATGGGTAAGATTTATGTTTCCTCTTGCGACAATTCAAGTCCAACTACATATTCCTGCACCCCACCCGATCCTATTTCACCAAAAACCGCCTGCCCCGGAACTCAAACCACCGGACTCAGCGTAGCCACCCCCTGGACAGACAAAGGCACACTCTCTGCTTGCACAACAGGTGGGAAATGTGAATATTACACCGCATCAAGCACTCCTGCCACCTGCACCCT
>CAIZXS010000001.1 GCA_903937035.1 uncultured bacterium | reverse complement strand
TAGACCTCTTGCGAAATAAATTCCACAAATCAATAACTTAAGCTATACTTTTTGTATAATCAAATAATACACTAAAATAAAAAAGTATGCAAACAAAATATGAAAAATTAAAAAAATTATCCAATGAAGAATTCAAGCGATCTACGGGAGTAAAAAGAAAAACTTTCGAGACTATGCTATTTGAGGTAAATAAAGCTGAAAACAAAAGAAAGATTAAGGCAAAAGGCAGAGGCAGAAAATCAAAGTTAACTATTGAGGATGAAGTCATTATGACATTAGAATATTTAAGAGAATATCGCACCATGTTTCATATTGGAGTAGATTATGGAGTTAATGAATCAAGAGTTTGTAGAATAGTTAAAAAAATAGAAGATATTTTAATTAAGTGCAAACAATTTCATTTGCCAGGTAAAAAAGAATTTCAAAAAACCAATGTTGAATTTGAAGTTGTGCTGGTTGATGCCACTGAAAGTCAGATAGAGCGTCCCAAAAAAAACAAAAACAATTCTATAGTGGAAAGAAAAAGAAGCACACCTTAAAAACTCAGCTGGTTGTTAATAAAAAAGATGAAAAAATAATTTGTTTAAACTTTGATAACGGTAAAAAACATGATTTTAAGCTGTTTATTGAAAGCAAAACCGCTATTAGAAAAGAAACTGAAATTTGTGGTGATAGTGGATATCAAGGAATATGTAAACTACATGAGAACAGTTTGATACCTCAAAAAGCTAGTAAAAAAAATAAATTAACAAAAAAAGAAAAAAGAAACAACAGGGAAATTTCAAGGAAACGAATTTTGATTGAGAATGTGATTGGAAAAATTAAAATATTCAGAATTTTATCAGAAAGATATCGTAATCGTAGAAAGAGATACAACTTGAGATTTAATTTAATTGCTGGGATTTATAATTTTGAGAGAATTTAGTTTATTTCGCAAGAGGTCTATTATAACAATCCTACTGCCTATGTTGTTATGTTGGCATTTCTCTTTCTCTGGGAATTCCTTTTCTTTCGCAGTGTATTTCTGGTTGGAGAAGTGTCGCTTCGCGGGCTTTTTGATCTTTTACCGTGGATCTTGCTTGTTGTTGTTCCTGTGCTTACAATGGGATCCTTGGCTGAGGAAAAAAGCGAAGGGACATTGGAATTCCTCTTGACGCATCCTTTGCGTCAGATCCAATTAGTTGTGGGGAAATTTTTGAGCATTGTAATCTTTTTTGCAATAACCCTTTTGTTTATTTTCCCCCTGGCATGGAGCATGGGAAAATTTGGTAACCTTGATTTTGGGCAAGTCATGGGACAATATTTGGCCAGTGTTTTTGCTGTGTCAGCGCTTGCAAGTCTAGGAATCGTTATTTCCGGACTTTTTTCGAGTCAGATCTCAGCTTTTCTAGTTGCTATTATTGCTAGTTTTTTCTTGATTATGTCTGGTACGGAGTTGGTAGCGGCGCGGCTGCCTTTTGAGTTGGCGCCTTTTTTTGAGCAACTCTCGCTTTCCACTCATTTCAATTCGATGGCGCGGGGCGTTATTGATCTTCGCGATTTGTGGTATTTTATTTCTCTTGCAGTAGTTTTTCTTGGATTGGCCTATCTTGGATTACTTGGAAATAAGTATGGCAACAGGAAGTTAGCTTTTCGCAATATTAAAATTGCCATCATTTTATTTATTGGCATTTTTGTTTTGTCCAATATGATCGGCATTAAGATTCCTGGCCGACTCGATTTGACGGAGGAAAAAGTCTACACTCTGTCCGATACCACCCGAGACATTGCCGGAAATCTGCCGGATATTGTGAATATTTCTCTTTATGCCTCGGATAAATTGCCAGCCCAATTGCAGCCAGTTTTGCGTGAAACGAAGGATATTTTGGCGGATTATCAGAACTTTTCCAAAGGGAATATTCGCGTGAGTATTAAAAATCCTTCTGGGGATAGTGCGCTTGCTAAGGAAGCAGCCTCTTTTGGAATTGGTTCAGTGCGTTTTAATGTTATTTCAGATGAGCAGTTTCAGGTCAATGAAGGTTATCTCGGTCTCGCTGTAACCTATGGCGGAAAGCATGAAAGTATTCCTTTTGTGGATAATATTAACGATTTAGAATATCAATTGACCAGTTTTATAAAAGGTTTGACGGCGGAGAAGAAAAGTAAAATTGGCTTTGTTTCTGGGCATGGTGAGAAGAGCGTAGCCACTGATTATAGAGCTTTGCAACAAGAATTGACTAAGCAGTTTGAAATTGTGTCAGTAGCAGCTGGTAGTGATAATGCCAGTGCTGTTGCGGATAAGTCTGTCAGCGGAAAAACAAAGGATGCGAAAAACAGTATTGATCAGGTTAAAAAACTTGTTATTCCGTCTGATATCAAAGTGCTTGTAATTGCTGGACCTAATCAAGAATTTTCCAGTGAAGAAAAAAGAGCAGTGGCAGATTTCATTGCTGGAGGTGGTAGTGTCTTATTTTTAATTGATGGTACCACAATCTCTCCGGCAGATATGAAAGTAGCTGTTAATGAAAAGAGTTTAGCAGATTTTGTTAAGGATGAAACTGGAGTGGAGATAAAAAAGGATTTAGTTTATGATCTGAAATCTAATGAAGTTGTGAGTTTTAGTGGTGGTCAATCAAGGTTTGCCTTGCCTTATCCATTTTGGGTGCGGGCGACAAGATCTCAAAATTCCCTGCCAATAGCCAATAAATTGGAAAATATATTGTTGCCCTGGGGTAGTTCCGTGGAGGTAGACGCAAGAGTAATCGAGAATAAGGGCTGGGAAAAAATCGACCTATTTACCTCTTCCGCTTTTGCCGGTGTGCAATCTGGAGCGTTCGATATTACGCCGAACCAGAAATTTAGTCAGACCGGACTAGGGCAAAAGACGCTTGCGCTTGCTCTTGCGCCAAAGCAAGAAGGGAAAAATCAATCACGCATCGTGGTTGTGGGCAGTTCCAATTTTCTTTCTGATCAGTTTATGCAAAACGGTCAAACCAATCTCGCTTTTGTCTTGGATGCACTTTCTTGGTTGGGGCAAGAGCAATCGTTGAGTAAGATTAGAATCAAGAATTTAGCTGAGCGAAAGTTTAATTTTACAAACAGTTCTGATCCAAATTTAATCAAATTTGGCAATCTCGGTTTGATTTTTGTGGTGACCGTTGGTTATGGAACATTGCGACTATGGAAGCGGAAGAAAAGAAAAAATGATGTTTATGAAACTTAATAAATCAATTTAATTTATGACTTACGCCTACCCCAAAAACAATCTTTAAAGCGCGGGACACTCTGGAGTTTGTTTTTGCTTATTTTAACCTCTGAAACCACCAAAGCTTTTCCGGATCAATCTTGGTTATAGAGAAGCTTGCTTTTGGCAAATGCGTAAGTCTTGAAATCGTTATCTCTATGGATAATAAAAATATAAAAATTTTAATCGGTGTCTTCATTATTATGGCATTTATTGTTGCCATGCCTTGGCTTAGCAGACAAATTGGAAGCAGTGAAAGCAATGATGGACCAAAAAATAGCAGTTTGGATTTTTCCAATTTTTCAGAAAAAGCAGTTGAAAAAATTGTAATTAAAAATGGAGAAACCGAACAGGTGCTAATTTTTCAGGAAGGCGTGTGGAAACTTGGAGACGCTGAGGTTGATGAAGCAAAGCTTGCTGAGTTTTTTGCTAGCTTGAAAAATCTAGCAGTCAAGGAGATGGTTTCACAAAATGAAGCTAATCAATCTAAGTTCGGAGTGGACAAGGAGACTTCCATCAAACTCATCCTTACTCAAAATGGTCAAGCCTCACTGTTTCTCGTGGGCAAAGTCGGCACCGCACCGAATCAATTCTATATGCGCAGGGACGGCATAAAAAACACCTACTTAGTCGAAAGTGCTTTGCGGGATAAATTGACTTGGGACACAAGTAAATGGAAAGAGGCATTGGGCAAAAGTACTTCTGAAAAAAGTATCTAGATTTCAGGTTAATAAGCTTTCTAATTTAGCGCTTCAATGAGGCGCTTTTTTGTATATATGCCGAAAGGTGAAAGAAAATCCTATCTCAAATTGTATTAATATCAGAGGGGTCGATAAGTACTTAATTAAATTAATAATAAATCAACCATATGAGTAACATGAATAAAACAATATTAGGACTCGGGGCGTTGGCAGTGATTTTGGGAGGCGCGATTGCTTTTTCAAATAATTCGCAAGCTTTCAGGGGTGATCCAAATGTCAAAGGGCCTAATTATTCTGAAGTGCGTCACGACGCGATGCTAAAAGCGTTTGAAGATAAGGATTATGATGCTTGGAAAAATTTAATGGCTGGACGAGGTCGTGCAACGCAAGTTATTAATAAGGATAATTTTGCAAAATTTTCCGAAGCGCATGAGCTGATGCTACAGGGCAAAACAGTTGAAGCACAAAAAATTCGGGCAGAGCTTGGTTTGGGTGCTGGAGCTGGCGGAGGTAGAGGTCAGGGAATGGGCGGGTGTCAAAATCGTTAATCTGTGGTTGGCGCAAAGACCAAGCTCCGGTTTTAACTGGAGCTTGGTGTATTGATGGTTTTTTTGATAAGATTAGATTATGCCAAGTAAGGAAATTAAAAAAGAAATTTTAAGTCTGACTGATGAAGAAATTGTGGAAAAAGTCCAATCGGAAGATCAGGAATTTTATAATTACTTAATGGAGCGCTATCAGTCAAGGCTTTTGCGTTATGCAAATAATTTAGTGAAAGATGAACACAGAGCGAAAGATATTGTGCAAGAAGCTTTTACGCGAGCTTTTATCAATCTTAATGGTTTTAATCCAAGGAAGAAATTTTCTAGCTGGATTTATCGCATCGTGCATAATGAGGCGCTCAATATTTTGAAAAAGTATCGCAAGGAATTGCCAATGCTTCCCGAATTTGATTTTGAAAGTTCGGAAAATCTGGAAAAAGATTTCTCTCAAAAAGAAATTACTAGAGCGATTGAAAAATGCCTATCTGAAATTCCTCTTAATTATTCTGAACCGTTAGCACTATTTTATATCGAAGAAAAAACTTATGAAGAAATCGGGGATATTTTAAGAATTCCTCAGGGGACAGTGGCGACGCGGATTAGTCGGGCAAAATTATTAATGCAAAAAATATGTCAAAAGAAGTAGAAAATATTTCCAGCGTCGTAATGGATAAAATTCATAAGGGTCAGATTAAAATGCGCCCCAGAAGCTATTTTATTTTGGGATCACTTTTTATCTTTGTCGGCTTGGTTGCTTCGAGCATTACGGCAATTTTCTCGGTCAGTTTGATGAGCTTTTTAATGCGCACACATGGACCAATGGGGCAATTTCGCCTAGAACAACTTCTTTCTAGCTTTCCGCTTTGGGTGCCACTGGTGGCAATTTTAACGCTGATCTTTGGAACCATGCTATTGCGGAAATTCGATTTTTCCTATAAGAGAAACTTTTGGTTTTTAGTTTTAGGCTTTGTTTTAGCGATTATTGCCACTGGTTGGGTTGTTGATATGGCAGGGTTAGATGATATTTGGCTTAAGCGCGGTCCGATGCGGGGAATGATGAGAAACATTGTCCCAGGAGGCGATATTGGACCAAGTCAGAATTGTGGAGGTTGCAATAGAAATTAGGCTTATTTTGAAGGGACGTAGTGTCGCTACATCTTTTTTTGCACAATACTACACAAAACCCAATATGCGTGATAGATTGATATTGTGTCTTTTTTGGAGAGATGGCTGAGTGGTTGAAGGTACCGCACTCGAAATGCGGCGTGCTCGCAAGGGCATCGAGGGTTCAAATCCCTCTCTCTCCGCCTACGCTAAAGCTTCGGCGGATAAATCCGCAAGGAAAATCTTAACTGACGAAGCCTTGGCGTAGTCAGTCCCTGTCTCTCTGCCTACGCTAAAGCTACGGTATGATAAATTCACCAGAAGGTGTGCAAATATAATCATTTCTATCATTAAACAATAAAAACAAAATATGCCAAAAATATTTTCGAAATTGTCTCTACGTTTTTTTGCCCAATTTGCGGTTGTCGCGGTGGTTGTCTCTTTAGCGCTCATCCATCAAAAATTGGGCATCGAGAAAGCAGCTCCGATTGATGCCTACTGTCCTTTTGGTGCAGTGGAAAGCTTTTTCACATTGTTATTTAAGGGCGAATTCTTGCAAAGGGTTTTCACCAGCTCATTTATTTTGTTGGGCGTATTTTTGGTCGGAACTTTAGTTTTGGGGCGAATTTTTTGTGGCTATTTTTGTCCGCTCGGTGCTCTTCAGGAATGGCTTCGTGCGCTGGGCAGGAAGTTAGGGATCAAAAAAGACTTGGAATTGCCAATGGGGCTGGATAAATATTTGCGTTATGTGAAATATTTAGTGCTTACCGCGGTGGTTTATTATTCTTTCTATCTTGGTGATCTCGTTTTTCGCAATTATGACCCCTATAATTCCCTTATGCACTTTGGCATTGAATTTGAAGAGAAAGTTTTTGGTTATAGTATCTTGGCGATAGTCTTTCTGGTGGCGGTTTTTTCCAAGAATTTATGGTGCCGTTATTTCTGTCCTTTGGGTGCTTTTTTCGGACTGGTTCGGAAATTTAGTTTTTTGGAGATTGAGAGAAACGCTAAAACTTGCATCAGTTGTGGCATCTGCGACCAGAGTTGCCCGGCTAATTTGAAAATAGCGACGGCAGAAACGGTTGATGAGACAGATTGTGTCAGTTGTGGAAAATGTGTCAGGAATTGTCCGGAAAATAGTCTGCGCTTTGCAATTTTCGGTCAAGCCATTACCAGAAAAACCTTTACTATTTTTGTGATTATCCTAGTAATTCTTCCGCTGGCTATTGCGCCATTTACCCCATTTTGGAAGACTAAGCCAGAGTCTAATATCATAAACATAAAGGGTGAAGTTAACACAGCGGATATTCGTGGAAGCAATACCTTAAAATATGTCATCGAAACGACCAAAGTGCCTCTAGGTGAATTCCAGTCTAAATTGGGGTTACCCAAGGATGTTGACATCTCATTGAAATTAAAAGAGATTGGTCCAAAATATGATTTGAAAAATAGGGATGGAGCTGTGCTGGAGACGGAAGATTTTAGAGCGGTCATTGATGCTTATATAGTAGTTCAAAAAACAAGCACCTCAACTGATTGCCCCACCGGAAGGGTGGATTGTGAATTTCCTGGAGACTGCGCGAGTTATATCGACACAAACGGTGACAAGGTTTGCGACCATTCGCAATAATATAAAATAAAAAACATATGAATAACTACAATTGGTATTCGCAATTGACAAAACCGACATGGTCTCCACCGAGTTGGATTTTTGGGCCGGTTTGGACTTTCCTCTATGCCGTCATCGCAGTTTCCTTTGGCAAGGTTTTTTGGCTGGTTTTCAAAAAAGAACTTCCCTGGATCATCGCTCTGCCGTTCGTGCTTAATTTGATTTTCAATTTTGCTTTTACGCCATTGCAGTTCGGCCTTAAAAATAATTTGCTGGCGGCTATTGATATTTTGCTTGTTCTCGGAACGCTTATTTGGGCACTTATTGCAATCTACCCGCACGCGCGCTGGATTACTTACGTCAACATTCCTTATCTGCTCTGGGTAACTTTTGCTACCGTTTTACAACTGACCATCACTTATCTCAATCGATAATCTATGGCGAAAAAAATAAAAACAAGCATTGTTAACGACAAGATGCAAACAGGTTATAGCTATGACCTAACTGAGCCCACGGGGAAAAATTTCACTCCGGATTTTCAACCGGAATTGACACCCAAAGAGCTGCTTGAGCTGGGGATTTTCGGTGGAAAGTATATGACTGACTGTGCAGCTGAATTTCCATCTGCATGGTTCAGTAAAGCTAAATTGTGCTGCGAAAAACACGATCCCAAACTCAACTTTTTTGGAGTGAATGCTAGTCAGTCACTTTCTGTCTGGCGCCAAAATGGCTGGATATGCAAAGATGATCCGCGCGGCTGGTTCCAGTGGTATTGCCGGTACTATCTCGGGCGCAGGCACATTGATGACGAGCGGCAGATTAGGCGCTGGAAGGCGATGAAGCGCCATGTTTCGCAGATTGAAAAGAATTGCTCAGCACATGATTGGGATTGCCGAAAAAAACAACGACAAGCGGTTTTGCACTGGGCCTATGATAGTCGAGAATACTAATAAACTAAAAAATATAGGACTTACGCATTTGTTTGAAAAAAAATTCTGAAAGCACGGTTTCCTCATTTTGGCTTTTCCTCTCTGGTTTACCAAAAGTTCTAGGGTGCTAAAAAAGATGACCATGCGAACTTTTTCTGAAACTTACGCGTAAGTCTAAAAAGTAAATTATGAAAAAGAAAAACACACGCGACATTGAAAAGAAATATTCCAATGCCGAGTTTATCAAAAAATTACGCCGTCTGGCGGATGCGCTGGAAAAAAATAAGCGGTTTTCCATCCAAGTTGCGGGTGAGAAAATAACGATTCCGGCCGGAGCAATGATTAATATCGAGCATGAAAGAGCGAGAGATGAAGAAGAGTTGGAGTTTCAGATTAAGTGGAAAAATAAACGGGGATAATTTTTTGTAAAGATGCAAATTTCCAAGCAACAATTTGAACAGTTTGTGGCCCAAGCGATTGACGGGGTGCCGGAAAAATATCGAGCGTGGATTAACAACCTGGCTTTTTTTGTTGAAGATTATCCCACTGAAGATCAGTTGCGCAAAGTGAAGCTTTCCAAGAGATCCGATGTAACACTTTTGGGGCTTTATGAGGGCTATCATCAAGCAAAAAGGCTCAATATTGGATTGGTTTTCCCTGACAGGATTACGTTATTCAAAAAGTCTATTGAAAGTATGTGTCGAACGGAGGAGGAATTGAAAAAACAAATTACGAGTACAGTCAGGCATGAAATCGCTCATCATTTTGGTTCAGATGAAATGGGGGCACAAAAAGCTGGACAGAGAATGGACGAATAAAAAGCCAATGGCTTTTTTGAAAGATGCGTTTTTGATTGAAGTTTATTTGTGCTTGTCCTTTAGTTCTCGAATTTCACCGAGTAATTCTTTCAAGATTAGTTCAATATGTTGGATCCTTTCTTGATTGTGCTGACGTTTGACAGTCAGCTCTTCATCGCTCTCGCCGATATCCTCCATATCTTCTTGAATATCATCGATGTCTTTAGATATTTCTTCTACATCTTCTGAGATATCTTCTACATCTTCGCTGACTTCTGCGAGTGTGTGAGCTTGGCGGTTAACGGTCATTTGGATGAATATGGCGAGATAAATTGCTTCTAATGATACGACTGTTGTCAGAATAAGCATAATTTGGTCAAAATTGAAGCCGAGCCATTGCAATGAAAAAATTCCCACAAAAAAGATTGTGTGGAGAATGAGCGAGTTGAATGATCCGATATGATGGGTGGTAGTAAAGGCTAATTTTTCCAATCTAGATTCATCTCGGGGCAATTTTTTTTCTTGGATATTTTTCATGACGTATCAAGTATAGTCCACTTTATTACTTTCGCCTATACCAAAAATCTAAAAGATGATCGTTTTTTTATAACCACTAATACATGGCTTGAAATAAGTTATATTGGTATGAATTTTGAAAATAAATGAAATGATGCTAAGATAGGAGCATAATTTTTTTAATCTTAATCTAATGAAAAAACAAGCTATTTGGCTTGGAGCGTTATTCCTCGTTTTGGCGCTTGCGGGTTGTGGAAATAAGGCGCCAGAAGTGACTGATCAAAAAAGGCCAGTTGAAAAAACTGCTCCAATTGCGGAGAAAAAAGACGATGGCGGGAGCAATATATTTTCCGGTTCACTTAAAGATTTGATGGCCAAAGGAACAAGTATGCAATGTTCTTGGTCGGCTGATAATGAATCAGGGAAAGTTAGTGGTACGGTCTATGTGAATGGTGACAAATTCTATCAAGAGTTTCTTTCTTCTCAACCGGAAAAAGGAGAAATGAAGAGCTTTATTCTGAATGATGGAGAATGGCTGTATCAATGGAGCACGTTTTCTAAGATGGGAACAAAAATGAAAACTACCGAAGCGAAGAAATTAGCAGAAGATTTTCAGGAGAATCCAGCCATGAAGACACCTGGCGGACAAGATGTTGCTATCGAGAGTGAAGATTTGGATAGCAAGCTTGATTACAACTGTAAGAAATGGAATGTTGATGCTTCCAAATTTGTGCTCCCAACTGATATTCAATTTAATGATCTTTCTCAGATGTTAAATGCTCTGCCAAAAGGAGTTGGTGGGAAGCCAGGAGTAGATGTCTGTCAAATGTGCGAGAGTTTGCCAGCCGAAGCAAAAGCCTCATGTCTAAGTAATTGTCAAAAATAAATTTATATGAAAGGAATAATATTAGCTGGAGGAATAGCAACGCGTCTTTTTCCGCTCACAGCAACGACTTCAAAACAACTACTTCCCGTCTATGATAGACAGATGATTTTTTATCCCCTGAATGTACTTATTAAGGCTGGGATCAAGGAAATCTTGATTATTGTTGCTCCAGAGCACTCGGGACAATTCATTAATCTTTTGGGATCAATTTTTGAGGGCGTAGGGATTCATTTGGAATTTCGCGTGCAAAAAATTCCCCGCGGTCTCGCCGATGCTTTCATTTTGGGAGAAACGTTTATTGGCAACGAAAGCGTGGCGATGGCCTTGGGGGATAATATTTTTGAAGATGATCTCAGTGCTAAGATTAAAAAATTTGAAAAAGGCGGATTAGTCTTTGCCAAAAAAGTTAGTGACCCGGAGCGTTTTGGTGTAGTGGAATTTGATGAACATGATAATGCGATTTCGATTGAGGAAAAACCCAAGAAACCAAAGAGTAATTTTGCTGTGACCGGATTTTATGTCTTTGATAATCGCGTAGTGAAAATTGCAAAAAGCCTAAAGCCATCCGTACGAGGCGAAATTGAAGTGACTGACATTAACAAGCGCTACATGAAAATGGGGGAACTCAAAGTTGTAAAAATCAAAGGTGCTTGGCTTGACGCTGGAACATATGATTCACTTTTGGAAGCGAGCAATGTTGTTAAGAATAGAGAAATATACAAACACTTTGACCCAATGATTGATGAGGCAATCGCCGAGTTCAATCAGGAGATAAAAACTATCGCTAAAAAGCGACTTAGCTAGCTTTTTGCTTATTTTCCCGCTTTATAGTAGGCTAAAGCTATGGGAACAGATCTCGAAGAAATCAAAAGCCGCCTGAACATTGTGGACGTTTTGGGTGAATATTTAAGACTAGACAAGACAGGGACCAATTATAGGGCGCTCTGTCCTTTTCATAATGAAAAAAGTCCGTCATTTATGGTTAGCGAAGAAAAACAGATTTGGCATTGTTTTGGTTGTCAAAAAGGGGGGGATATTTTTTCTTTTGTAATGGAAATTGAGGGCTTAGAATTTCGCGATGCTATGCGGCAACTGGCAGAAAAAGCAGGAGTGGAATTGAGGGTGGTTGCGCCGGGAATGCTTGAGAAAAAAAATCGCACGACGGAGATTTTGGAATTAGCGACCAAGTTTTATGAAATCCAGCTTTGGAAAGGCGCAGGAAAGGAAAAAATTGTGAGTTATCTGAAAGAACGGGGATTGACCGAAGAGACAATCAAGCTTTTTCGTCTAGGTTATGCACCAAATGGGTGGCGCAATATTTTAGAATTTTTGACTAAGCGCGGTTTTTCTGTTGAGGAGATTGAGAAAACAGGATTGCTTGTAAGAAAGGATAGCGCATCGGGACAGAATAATGCTGAAACAAAGTTTTATGATCGTTTCCGCGACCGAATCATTTTCCCCATTTGCGATTATTCAGGGCGTGTTTTGGGTTATAGTGCGCGTGTTGCTCCCGGTGGGGATGAATCGCAAGCTAAGTATGTCAATTCGCCAGAAACGGAAGTTTATCACAAAAGTAAGGCACTCTATGGCATTGACAAAGCCAAGGGTGAAATTAAGCAGAAGGATTTTGTGTTATTGGTCGAGGGTAATATGGATGTGATTGCGGCCAGTCAAGCGGGGATAAAAAATGTAGTGGCCGTTTCCGGTACGGCGTTGGCATTGGCGCAACTCGACACTTTGAAGCGTTATACGAAAAACTTGAAAATGCTTTTTGATATGGACTCAGCTGGGGAAGCGGCGACGAAAAAAAGCATCAAGTTGTGTTTGGAAAAAAATATCTCTGTCCAAATTGTGGAACTGCCCTTTGGCAAAGACGCTGCCGATTTAGCCAAGAATAACCCGGAAAAATTGCGTGAAGCGATTGAGAGTTCAAAGAGCGCGATGGAATATCTCTATGATAAGGCTTTTTCCGCTCATGATAAAGACGCGGCAGAGGGTAAGAAAAAGATTAGTGAAGAGCTCATGGAGATGGTGGAAAGTCTTTCGAGTGAGGTGGAAAAAAGTCATTGGGTGAAAAAGATAGCCCAAGGACTAGATGCTCCTGAGTCGGCATTGACTGATATGCTAAAAAAGACTAAACTGGGAAACAGAATATCGGTGCGTAAAAAAAACCAAGCTGACGAACCAATGGTAACTGAGGATCGTCAAAAAGTTGATATACTGCTTGAAGAACTCACCGGCTTAGCGCTTGTTTCCGGAGAAATCTGGAAGGAGCTTTTGGAGAAAAATGAATACCACGCCTGTTTTTCGCGTTTTCTTCTGCTTGATTTGATGCTAACGCGGGGAGTGGAATTTAACTTCGATTTTACTATTTTAACAGGAAATATTGACCGGGAGCTAAAGCTTCAGGCGGAAAAGCTATATTTTCGCAAGAAATTTCGTTTGGGACTGAATAATAGTCTGGAAGAAATTCAAGTGGAAAGTTTTCCTGTGGAATTTGAGGGAATATTGTTTGAGTTGAAAAAAGAGATAAAAAAAATAAAACTGGTTCAAATTACCAAGGATTTAAAGCTAGCGGAAAGTCGCAAGGACAAGGCAGCTCTAGATTTTTTACGAGAAGAATTTGAAAGAGTACTTGTGGAGTAGAGTTATGTTGATAAATTTTAAAACTTTTAATTTTTATGGTTAAGAAGAAAAGACCGGAAAAAATAAAAAAGCGTTTGCTTAAAAAAACAAAGAAAATTATGCCAAATAAAAAGAAGTTAAAGCCGGTCAAAGTTGCGATTAAGAAAAAAGAAATTAAAAAGATTTCCCCAAAATCTTCAAAAAAAGCTTCTCCAAAACCATTGAAAAAAAAGGTTGTTTCGGCGCGCAAAGATGAAAAAAGACCAGTTTCCAAACACACCGCTGGTCGTTTTACAATTAAAATTAAACCCAAAAGTAAGCTGGCAACAAACGGAAAATCTAAAAAGGAAGAAAATAAAGTAATCGAGTTGAAAAAAGGAGAGGTTGAAAAAAAACCAGAAACGGAAAGCGGGAAGAAGAATAAAATCGAAGATCTGGTCTATCGTTCCAAGCAACGTGGTTTCATTACCGAAGATGAAATTCTTCATGCCTTTCCGGATGCTGAGCGCGACATTGAAAAACTGGAAGAGCTCTATGAAAATTTGGAAAAAAGCAGTATCAAGGTGATCAGCTCAGATGAGATGATCAAATTTGAAACCGACAAAATTTCAGAAGATTTTGAAAGTGAAAAGCCGACTAAAAAAAGTAAATCTCCTCGCAAGGATAATCTGGCTGCCGGAATTTCTGATGATGTTTCTTCAGACCTTGTGCAGATGTATCTGCGAGAAATTGGACGAGTTGACCTGCTCTCCACTGCCGAAGAAGTGGCTCTGGCTAAAAGAATTGAAAAAGATGATCTCGCAGCCAAGCAAAGAATGACTGAAGCGAATCTGCGACTGGTTGTTAGCATTGCCAAAAAGTATGTTGGACGTTCGCATAATCTGTCACTCCTTGACCTTATTCAAGAAGGCAATATCGGACTTTTCCGCGCGGTGGAAAAATTTGATTACAGGAAGGGCTATAAATTCTCGACTTATGCGACTTGGTGGATTCGTCAAGCTGTGACGAGAGCCCTCGCTGACCAATCAAGGACAATTAGAATTCCGGTCCATATGGTGGAAACAATCAACAAATATACCCAGATAACTCGTCGCCTAGTCCAAGATTTGGGCCGTGAGCCACTTCCGGAGGAGATTGCCGTGGAAATGGGTGTCGAGGTGGAAAAAATCCGTCACATCCAAAAAATCTCACAGGAAACAGTATCTCTCGAAACAACTGTCGGAGACAGTGATGACGACTCAGTGCTTGGTGATTTCGTGGAAGATACAGAAACCGTGATGCCTAATCAATTGGCTTCAAGAAAGATGCTCAAGGAACATGTGGAAGAAATTCTGCGAGACCTCACACCACGCGAACAAAAGATTTTGAAAATCAGGTTTGGCCTCGAAGACGGCGTGACTCACACGCTCGAAGAAGTGGGCCAAGAGTTTGGCGTTACCCGTGAACGCATCAGGCAAATCGAAGCGAAAGCCTTAGAAAAGATTCGGGATCATAAGACAATTAAGAAGCTCAGGGATTATTAGAAATTAAACAAAAACACTCAGAAATGAGTGTTTTTGTTATCTTTGGGGCATTACTTTTTCTTGGAAATAATTTGTGGTATATTTGAAAAAATGAGAAATTAAAAAAGTTATCCACTTCTCTTGGATAACTTTTTAATGTGCCACCTTACGACGAGACTATCTTTTAGTCTTTTGTATCGCCGTATCCAGGCTTCGGAACGCGTTCTACGACGTGGTCTTTTGGATGCTTGTGGGCTTCTTCCACTGTAGTGAATTGACCAGTTTCAGCATCTCGACCACGAAGAGAAGTTTTTGATTCCTTACTCACTGTGTTTTAATGTTGGGTTTGTTAAAAGGGCGTCAGTCATGATATAATAAAGATGTTGAATTTTTATGTTCATGGCTAGCTTTTTAAGAAATCGACCTAGGTCTAGGAGAAGAAACCTTTTCTTAATTTAAACGCCCAAAGAAACCGCTTAACTGGCGGCTTTTTTTGATTCTCAAATTAGTTTCAATTCTCTTGCTCTGTAATATACAGCTTCACCAGAAACTTTAAAGATAGATGTCATTCGAACTTTTTTGAAAGTAATATCTTTGCCAGCCGCATTCCATTTTTCTATGAACAAATCTTTCGGCATTAAAAATGCAGCAGAAAATCTATTACAAAATCTTTCTTCCTCGTCCTTATTGTAGATGTCGCCATCTGAAAATCCGAATGTCTTTGGGGAGTTGCGGAGTATGTGTGCAATTTCATGGACAATAGTAAAATTCTGACGGTATTCGCAGTCCGAATTTCTGTACCATATGCGATACGCATTTATTGACGGATCGTAATACTCCAAGCCAGCAAGACCCGATATCATATGAAATCCTTGTGAATTTCCAGAATTAACCTTTATTCTTATTCCAAAGTTATCTTCCATCCAAACAAGCAGTTCATAAATAGATGGTTCTAACGATCCGATGGCGTCATATACGGCGGATGCAATATTTTCAGCGTTAATATTTACTCTTGAGTAATTCATAAACTATTTTTCTTTTAGGTGATTAATTAGACTTTCAATGATTTTAACATCATTATCATCTGAAATGTTATATTTATTTCGCAGATAAACTTTTAACGGGGCAGACTCTTTGCTTGCTGGTTCCGTAATATCTAGAAGTTCCATTATATCTCTGACTTTTATACTTAGACCCGTGGACAGTTTGATTATAGTCGCCAGAGAAACATTTTGGTCATCTAAGCCACCATTTTCTAGTTTGGAAATGTAGCTCCTAGACAGGTCACTCTTGCTGGAGAGTTGTTCCAGTGTGAGTTCACGCTTTTTTCTGTATTCGGAAATGATTTTACTTAGTTTCATATTGTAGAGTATATTCCTCTGTAGAGGAATTGTCAAGAGGCGGATAAACTCCCATTATTTGTTTTAATCTATTCATGGTGATATTCTAAAGAAGTCATGACCGCACTAGCAATCAATATTTATGACAGAAAGCGATAAAAGCTACATTCGAGAAATGTTATTGGCTTTAGAGGCTAATATAGAATTTCTAAAACAAGAAGGAAGTTCACAGCTAACCATTAGAAATGGTCGCTTTCTTAACAGTATAGGAGAAAACTTCCTGTATGAATTTTCATTAGATTTTTTTCAAGACATTCAGCCTGATGCAGAAGTGGAAATACGAGTAAAGCGTGAAAATGCAAGTGGAAAAGTTGTAGCCGTTACTGATAAAGCCATTCAGGTACAAATAAACAAAAACCTAGGGTCAGTAATCCCAGAGGGGCGTTTAATTATTTCTAGCTATTATCTGTTGCAGCTTCTTATGGATAAGTTGAAAGCTGTAGACAATGGAGAATTTTCTCTCACAAAATTTGCTGAAAAAACTTTTGGTGTAAAATCTGCCAAAATTAATATTGATGAAAATTACATTATTCCTGATTCTAAAACTATCAGAGCAAATAAATCCCAAGAAGATGCAATAAGATTATCGCTAGGAAGTGAGGTGTCTTTTATTTGGGGACCACCAGGAACAGGAAAAACAAAAACGATAGCAAGAATTATCGAAGGCTTTATAAGCGCAGGTAAGAGCGTATTGTTGCTGTCTCATACGAATATAGCTACCGACGGAGCCTTAAAGGATTTTGTTGAGCATCTTATTGATACTGAAGATTATAGAACTGGAAAATTTCTGCGAATTGGCGACATTCAAAAGGATGAATTCAAGGATGAGAAATATTCATTAGTTATTCTTAAAAATGCTATAGCTAAAAATAGCGAACCGCTTAGAAATGAAATTAATCGTGTCACAAAAGAGCTTGAGTTAATTATTCACGCAGTTTCAAAATCACAAGGTATAGTTAGGCTATTTGAGAAACAGGAGGAAATTAAAAAAGAAATAGAAAATATAGTTGGATTTTCAAACACAAAAACAAGGGAGATGCGAATAGCAGCAGAGAGTTTAAGCGTACAAAAAAGCGAATTGATACAGGCTGAAGCGAAAATAAATCAGTATAACTCAACTGGCACACTCGGAAGATTGTTTTCTCTAACTATGAATATTGAAAAGTTAACCAGAAACAAATCCGGCATACTTATAAATATAAGCAAGGAGGAAAACAGAATAAAATCCAATAAAGAAAGTGTTGATAGTTGTTTAATGAAATACAATGAGTTCATATCAACAAAGAAAGAAATTGATACAGAGCTGGATGGTGTAATTCTTGTTGAGCATGAAAATATATTAAAAAGCAAAAAAAAGGAAGAGGGAGATTTAAAAAAGCAAAAAACAATACTACTTAAGGAACTTGATGAATTATCTATCAGTCTCATTAAGGATGCCAAGGTAATTGCCGCTACTCTTACAAAAAGTTACAGCTCGAAATTAATTTTAGAACGAGAGTATGACTGCGTTATTATTGATGAGGCATCTATGGCCCCATTGCCAGCTCTTTGGTGTGCTGCAGGATTAGCAAAACAGAATGTTGTTATTGTGGGAGATTTTTTGCAATTACCGCCAGTACTTAAACATAAAGCCATACACAATAAAACAAAACCAAAGGAGGAAGTAGAAAATGAAGAGAAAATTGTCAGGAGGTGGTTAGCAAGTGATATTTTTAAAATTGTTGGAATCACAGATGCAATTGAAAGAGGAGAATCACCACCATGGCTTAGACAGTTAAATACCCAATATCGAATGCATCCTGATATCGCAGCTGTTATAAATAAGTTTGTTTACGATAAAGGTAACGGCAAATTCAAGCTGGAATCGGGAGAGAATACAAAAGAAAATGGCATTGGACTTGTAGATAAGAAACCATTGGAAGGTGCTCATATTGGAGTTTATGATACCAGTAGCATTGGATCAGTCGCAAATAGAACAGATAGTGGCTCTTACTATAATTTTTATCACGCATTTCTTTCTGTCGAGCTAGCTAGGCAAGCTGTTGAAAGTGGCTATGAAAGTGTAGGTATAATTTCGCCATTTAGACCACAGACTAATCTTATACAAAAGATACTTGAAGACTCTGGATTGAACAATTCTGTTGCTGCTGATACAGTGCACAGATTTCAAGGAGGAGAGAAAGACGTAATTATTTTTGATGTTTCAACTCCCCAGCCTACAAAGTTAACAGATGACCAAGAAGATGGTGGCGATGATGAGAAGTTGATAAATGTTGCTTTTTCAAGAGCAAAGACGAAATGCATTCTTGTAGCGGATGTTAATGTTGTAGAAAAAAAACACAGCGAGTCATCATTGATAAAGAAGATAATTCATTATTGTAAAGAAAAAGAACTACCAATTTATTCAACTCAAGATATATTGTCCAAATTTTCAGTTGCTGAGAAATCTGAGAAATGGCTTGAGAAAATAAATAATATTGCCGATGTAAATGAATTTTTAACTTCGGGTGTTTTTTTGGAAGGAGACTTTTATCCGCAATTCTATAGAGATCTTTTATCTGCAAAACAGGAAGTTATTATTGATAGTCCGTATATTACCTCTGAAAGAATGAGAATGATGATGCCAGTTTTTGAAAATCTAAGAGCAAGGAATGTAAATATATTTATAATAACAAGAAATACTGAGGAACATGGTTCTTCAATGAAAGCACAAGCAAATGCAGAATTCAAAAAAATGGAAGGGATGGGTATAATAGTGCTGCCATTCAAGGGCAATATGCATAGAAAATTAGCGGTGATTGATCGTAACATAAGTTGGGAGGGTAGTTTGAATATACTTTCGCAAAGAGAAAGTCAGGAATTTATGAGAAGATTTGTTGGATCTCAAACAGCCAATCAGATAATGTCATTGTTTAAGTGGGATAAAAATATTGGTAAAATTGGCGAAAATAACCTTATTAAATGTGAATTTTGTGACAAATCAGGTTCTTGGTACTGGACTGATTTAAGTAGATTTGGTATTTGGACATTCTGTCTTACTGGCATGCATAAAAAAGGAGTTCAACCAAAAACTGAAGAAGAAAAGGCAGAACGTAAACAAGCAGTTGCTAAAATAAAGAAAATAAAAAAAGAGTTTACGGCAGATGGAACACCAGTTTGTCCTGAACATGATATTCTTATGATTAAGAAAAAAGGCAGATTTGGGGAATTCTGGGGATGCCCAAAATATCCCTACTGTAAGGTTACCGAAAAGATCAAATATGGCAATGCCTAGATAAAGTATTTATTCACAAATCAAGTTTTGACTGTTTCGACTAAGTAGCTCCATTTTTAATATAATTTAATATTATGCAACAAATCAACTTTGAAAAGCTTAGTGAAAAAGAACAATCACTCTTGCAAGAGGCGAAAGAGGCGGGGGTGAGGTATATAAACAAAAAGGGCACTCGTCACATTGGCGCGGCATTGCTTTGTGATGATGGGAAAATTTACCACGGTGTCAGCATCCGCCGGACCAATACCAGCAATTCAACTTGCGCTGAACGCATGGCATTGGATAGCGCACTTTTTGATCAAAATTATGACTATGAGCTTTTGGCAATCGTAGGATTTTTTGACAATAACAGTATGGACGGAAGTGGCAAGTCGGATCAATTGACTCCTCCTTGCGGGACTTGTCGACAGATATTGGCTGAGGCGGAAGGATATGGATCAAAAACGGAGGCGATTCCGATGCTGCTGGCAAATAGTGACCTGTCTCTTGTGGTCAAGACTGATTCACGAGAACTCCTTCCGTTGGCGTATAAGGCGGATGTGTATAAGAAAGATAGACTGGCTTCTGAGAAATAATGGGTCTTCGAATTTGACAAAAAACCTCATCCGTGTTAAAAATAGGCGAAGTTAAATATATGTATATAAATTACGAAAACCAACTGAATATGGCAAAGACCTGTGGGAATAATTCTCCCCATTTTGCCATTGTCGCAATGTATGATGATTTGCGAGCCCAGGCGGTTTTTGTGAGCCAGTATGCGTATCGGATAGACGCTTTCTAGAAGTAGTTCACACAAAATTGATAAAAGACCTCCTCGGCTCAAACGTAAAAGCCGAGTTTTTTGTTTTTATGCTTGAGGTGATCATTAACAATAACTTAGAGGAGAATAACATTATGTCAAAAAAAACCATCAGGGCCTACATTGTATTTTCATTTCTTTTTAGTTTGGCTCATTCCTTCTTCTTCGCAACCTATGCATTATTTCTGGCTTCACGTGGACTAAATCTTTTGGAGATAAATATCGTCAATATGTTTTTTATGGTCGGGGTATTTCTTTTGGAGGTGCCCACCGGAGCGTTCGCTGATACTTTTGGACGCAAAAAATCAGTTGTTGTCGGATGTTTGCTATCTTCGTTTTCGATGCTGATGTATTTTTTGGGCAACAGCTTTTGGGCTTTCGTGGCAGCTGAGCTTATTGGTGCACTGGGATTGACTTTTCTCTCTGGTGCGCTGGAGGCTTGGGTTGTAGACGCGTTGGCAGGTCATGGTTATGACGGAGAGATTGCAACTGTTTTTCGCCGAGAAGTCTATGCCTCACAAATTGGAATAATTGTTGGTAGCTTAGCTGGTGGATACTTGGGTCAATTTGATTTGGCTCTACCATGGCTGGCTAGCTCAATTGGTACTTTTGTTGCAGGGATATTTGCTTTTTTTGCGATTACCGAAAAAGAGAAAAAACATGCACCTTTCCGGTTTACTTTCGCGCCTTTCAAAAAAGTTATCAGGGATAGTGTTAGTTTTGGTTTCAAGAAAAAATCGGTCTGGTTTGTGACACTGTTTGGAATGTTTTTGGCGATGTCGGTCCAAGGGATGAATATGCAATGGCCATTTGTGTTCCAAAAAACGTATGGATTTTCAACTTCTCAGCTTGGTTGGTTGTTTGTGGCAGTTTCACTATTTACAATGCTGGGCGGAGTATTATCGAAATATTTCGCAGGGAGAATCCATCAGGAAAAAAATGCAATTGTGCTTTCGCAAATTGTGACAGTGATTGGAATGCTTGGGGCAGCGATGATGTTTGGAGTTGTTCCTACGGTTAGTTTGTTTCTTTTCCATGAAATGGGACGTGGAATGGTGGGACCTTTGAAACAAAGCTACCTCAATCATCGCATCCCGTCGGAAAAGAGAGCGACAATTTTGTCTTTTGATTCAATGATGGGGAAGGCGGGTGCGTGCATTGGTCTTTTCGGCAGTGGCTACTTGGCAGAAAAAGCCGGTATTCCAGCAAACTGGCTTACATCTGGAATTCTTCTTGCGGTTGGGGTTGTGGTTTTTTATAATCTCAAAAACGGAGAATAGTTCCAAAAAGCGTTCTGAAATCTATCAGAACGCTTTTTTCTATTTATTGACATTCGAATTATTTTTTGCTAACTTACAATGATACTAAAACTAGTATCATTGTAAATTAATCATTCATAGTGGAGGTGTGGGATGCAGATGCAGGCGCATGATATTGAGATGATTTGCCGGATTTTTCTTTGGGTCATTTTTCTTGTTGTTTGCTGGGGTGTCTACGAGGTGAAGGGGGTGATTAAGGAGCCAGCAACAACGCCAGTATTTATCATTATTGCACTATTTTCTGGCGGGGCAGTTAGTACGCTTGCCTACTGGATATTTAAATGGAAAGGGTGGATGTCTTAAATGGTTAGGAGGGGCAAATATAATGATTTGCCCCTCTTTTATTTTATATATATCTGCAACTAAATTAAAATCAATTTGACACTTTATTTATCTCACGGTAAACTAGCTCTATGCAAAAAATAGTGAAAAAAATTATTGGATTTATTAGCATCGTCATCATTAGACGAAAATTTTTCACGCTGGTTTGTGCATAAAAGATAAGAAAATAGTAGCAAAGCATAATCCGGCAGAACCGGGTTTTTTGTTTGTTCGAGAAGTTATTATTTTTTGTGTCATCCCCGCACCCGTTTCACGAGTATAAACTCCGGCGGGGATCCAGGCACCTCAGGCCTAAGAAATAGAAAAACAGAATTTATTGGTTGGTGATAAGAATTCAGAGGATTTATAATTCGATTTTCTAAAATTTAAAACTAGTGGAACCTGGATTCCCGCCTTCGCGGGAATGACACTGACAAATTTATGCAAAAAGTTGAAATCTACGACACAACACTTCGAGACGGTACGCAAGGTGAGGGAATGAGCCTTTCTGTGGCTGACAAGGTGCGAATTGCCAAAAAACTGGATGAGTTTGGTGTGTATTATATTGAAGGCGGTTGGCCAGGATCAAATCCGAAAGACCGGGAATTTTTTGAAGTCATGAAAACGCAAAAACTGAAAAATGCTAAGCTCACTGCATTTGGCTCAACGCATTTGGCGAAAAATACTCCCGAGATGGATGATAATCTGCGAGAGCTAATCAGCTCTGGCGTGACCGTGGTGACTATTTTTGGTAAAAGTTGGACGGTGCACTTGGAGGATGTGCTCAAAATTTCTCCCGAGCGTAATTTGGAAATCATCAAAGGCAGCGTGGAATTTTTGAAAAAAAAGATTGAAGCGGTTTTCTATGACGCGGAACATTTTTTTGATGGGTATAAAAATAATGCTGAGTATGCACTTTCTACTCTTCGCGTGGCGAGGGATGGTGGAGCAGATTGTCTCGTGCTTTGTGATACAAACGGTGGATCGTTGCCGGGTGAAGTGACGCGCATTGTGACAGAAGTCAAAAAGCAATTTCCCGAGAGTCAATTGGGAATTCACACGCACAATGATAGTGAGCTGGCGATTGCTAATACTATTGCGGCGGTGCTTGCGGGAGCATCGCATATCCAGGGGACACTGAACGGTGTCGGCGAGCGCTGCGGCAATGCTAATCTTTGTTCGGTTATCCCAACTTTACAGCTAAAATTAGGAATTGAATGTGTGCCAAAAGAAAATTTGGCCCAGTTGCAAGTGCTTAGTCGCTATTTCATGGAACTGGCTAATCTACCGTCTAATCATTTTCAAGCCTACATCGGACGGAGTGCTTTTGCGCATAAAGGTGGCGTGCATGCTAGCGCAGTGGCTAAAAATCCGCATACATATGAGCACATCAAACCTGAGTTTGTGGGAAATAAAAGAAGAATTTTAGTTTCTGATTTAGCCGGAAGAGCATCTGTGGTGATGAAGGCCAAAGAACTGGGAATCGAGCTCGATCCTAAAAATCCAGTTGTGGCGAGTGCGCTCAAAGAAATGAAAGAATTAGAAAATGTCGGGTTTCAATTTGAAAGCGCCGAAGCGAGTTTCGAACTAATACTGGCCGAGGCATTGGGCAAAAAAACTAAATTTTTTGAACTGATCAGTCGGCGAGTGATTGATGAGCGAAAAGCCGGGGAAGAAAATCCACAAGTGGAAGCGACAGTGAAAATCAAAGTAGGTGACAAATTGGAAGAAGCTTTTGCTTCGGGCGATGGCCCGGTTAATGCGCTAGACAAGGCTCTGCGAAAAGCATTGGAAAAATATTATCCTGTTTTGAAAGAGATGAAACTGCTGGACTATAAGGTGCGGGTGCTGCCTGGTCGAGCGGGGACAGTGGCACGCGTGCGAGTGCTTATTGAATCAGCCAATGGCGAAGCGGGACGCTGGCACACCATGGGTGTGTCCTATGACGTTATTGAAGCCAGTTGGCAGGCGCTCACAGATAGTGTGAATTATAAGCTGTATAAAGCGAAAAAATAAAAACTTGACAAAAATCCGCTCATTTGCTAAGTTATTACTATGTTTAGAAATATAACCAAAACAATTGAAAAGAATATCACTTTGATGTTGATTTGCGTCTTGATTATTGTCAAGGCCGGTTTTGGTTTAAGGGAAATGTGTAGGGGGTAAGAAAAAAAACATTTTCACTAAACCAAGACCGGTCTCGAAAGAGCCGGTTTTTTAGTTCCTTGAAAGAATATGAAGAAGTAGAAAATATAATAACAGCTTGAGTCATTTGATTCAAGTCAATCAGTAGATAGGGATAAAGGGGGGATTTAAAATGAAACGTGATCAAGTTGAGAGAGAAGCTGCAACAAGAAGATGCGCTCAGGTGGAAATTCGAAGCTCTATTAACGCATTTTGCGCGAAAGAGTTCGGAATTAAAGATTTTTTTGTGATTGCGGACAAGTATTTTCCTGAACAGATGGACGGGTTTCAGATTTGCTTGGTGCGTCAAATACCAACACCAAATGTCGAGCATTTGGCCACATATCTATCAGCTAAAGCATGGGGATTGGAGCCGGTCTATATGTCACTGACCAGAGATTCTTTTCCTCAGCAGGCAGCAGAAAATCCGTACAAAAAATCCTTAGTTAATTCGCCACGGATGTTTCACGGAAGAAATGGGATTTCTGTTCAATTTGAGAGAATTTCCCAGGAGGGTGCTCTTCAGAATATTATTTTTTCTGATTTAGGCACGAAGTGTGGAAGGAAGCTTCCTGAAGTTCACTGGGAACTGATGGAAATGGCCATTCCAAATCCTCCTCAAAAACTGGAATTAAGTAGTTTTTTTCAGGAATTACTCTTAAGTTCTTCTAAAAATTTACCCCACTCGGTCTTTGTGCGTCAAGGTAGGCGGGAGAAAATGTCTTCTTATTATGGCTATTCAGAAGCTAATGATCCTCGGCCACCAGCGGCGTGGTATTATTTTTTTTACTTACTTCTTTTTGTCAGCGGCTATCGTGGACTTGCTTCGACTGTGGATGAAGACCCGGAAGTAGTTGAATGGTTTAGGGAGAGTAATCAAAAAATAAAGGATATCTGTGGCTTTTTGCCACTTATACTTGATACTCCGCTCAAAGTGGAAGTTGATGGGTTTTGCTCAAAGTTAAACGAGATTCCTCGTAAAGCTTTGGGTGGAAATGGTTTTTTCAAATCTCTCTCTGCTCCGTCTCAAGCCACCATTGATGGATGTTTCTTCGGGCTGATGAATCATTACGAAAAAGAGCTAATCGCTCAGTCGTGAATGCTTTAAAAAAAGGGTTGTGCTAAGCTAATATCAGCACAACCCTTTTCCCATGACAGTAGTTAAATTTTATATATATAATTATGAATACTAAAAAATTAAATTACCAAAAGTTTATTGCTAAATTAGTTTCTTTTGCTCCCAGACAATTGGAAGGAGAGTTGAAAGCGCGTGATTTTTTAGTTTCTGTGTTAAAAGAAAATTCCATTCCCTTTTTATTGCAGAAATTTCAAGTGGCAATTCCTTTAACACAAGAAGTCTCTCTGTTAGCGGACGGCAAAAAGGTTAAATGCGAAGGTTGTTCTTTTTTGAGTGGAGAAATTAAAAGCAATGACGTTGTGCTCAGTTCCTTGCTTTCTTCTTCGATTTGTCAGGAAATTTCCAACATCAACTTCAACCCCAGGTGTGAGGGAATATCGCTGAAGAACTATTACTTTACTCCAGCTATTTGCGTTAATTACAAAGATATTGCCAAAATAGTTGAGGCGAAAAAAATTGCTGGCAATGTTCAGGTTGAAAAAGTTGCTCATCAATCAGCTAATATTCTTGTGGGAAATGTGAAAAATCCTAGGGCAATATTTTTTGCTCACTACGATAGCATTAAAAAAGGTGCCATTGATAACGCTTCTGGTGTGGCGGTAATGATGAAGGTGATTTTAGAAAAACCAGAAACATTAAAAAATAATTTGTTTATTTTCTCAGGAGCTGAAGAGTTGTCCTATGATAAGCCGGTTTATTGGGGGAGTGGCTTTCGCGCTTTTGAACAGAAATACCAAAAACTAATTGATGGTGCCAAAAAAATCGTTGTTATTGACTGCGTGGGAAATGACCACGCGGTTGTGATAACTGATCCAAGCATAGCAATTTTGGCTTTCCCGGTAAAAAACTTGCATAAAATAGCCAAAAAAACAGAGATTGTTACAGCAAATCTGGATAGTCTTATGAGTGTTTATCATAGCGATTTAGATGATGGAAGAGGTATAAGTGAGGCCTACTTGAACGAAGCTTTCACTCTTTTGGTTAAGAAGGAGACGTGACTCACCGCCTTGGGTGTTGACAAAATTCCTAAAAGTGCTAAGATAGCTAAGTAAAAAACAATGAGCAATCAAACCAACCAAAAATTGTATAGTTTCTATTTTTTTAGTTTCTGGTTTAGCCAGATCGGTCTTGGTTTGCTTAAAATGAATAACGCATAACGCTTCAATATTCATTTCAGTCAAGTCAAAGCCGATCTCTCGCGAGACCGGTTTTTTTGTTCCTTGGAAAATTGAATGAATTTGTCGATAATCGATTGACTAACATATGACATGGGGGTAGTAGCATGCTTGAACTTTTAAAGAACGTTCCATTTGTGGAAAAGGTGATCGCGCCGGAATGCACTTTGAAAAATCCTGATATCTATATGGGAATGGGATTTTTTGGGAGCGATGGCAATAGATGCTGCGGACTGGGGCTGGATTTTCTTTTCATGCTCAAGATGGCAGAAGAAACAAGGAAGCGGCTTTCAGCCAGGAGTGCGACATTGTTTCTAATGAACAAACCCTTTGGTCAAGATATTCTTGACGTGACAGAAGAGGAGTCTTTCATTGCATTTTTACTGGATTCTCTCGGCATGAAGTACTGGAAAGTTACAAAGTATTCTGATCTGTTCGCTCATGAAGATTTTGGGTGGAGCTATGAAGAAGTGCAGAGTAGCATCACCAATAGACTTCTGCCTAATGGCGGATTTCAAATAGGCTGGGTTTACCCCAGCTACAGAACAAATTATTTGGCTAAGGATGAAAATTATTTTGCCTATCAATTTGGCAAATATTTTCCGGATCGCAAAGACATTGGGTTTGTACTGGGAAGGTTCCCAGGAATAATCCCCAATTACAAGCCAGGACCGCCTTACCTTGTCAAGCAGTCTACAACTGACTGCAGAGTTCTGCTTGTGGAAGAACCAGAGAGTCTTTCTGCGAAGTTTCTTGTTAGAGGTAAGGGCGGAACGACTAAGTCTGTGAAAGTGAAAAGAGGTACATTGCAACCTGCCTTTAACATTTTTGCCGAAATGGGATTTCATCTCAATGGTAGCCCACCAGTCGAGACGTTTTTGGACTGTATGCAACAGTTAAACCTTTTAATTGGCGATCAGTATCGACAAGTTTTTTCATGAATTGGGATGGGAGATTGCCAGCGAGCAATTTCCCATCCAGACTTATAATTAATAAAATTTTAATCCTCCTACGCTGAAGCTTTGGCGGACGAGCTAATTTGAGTAAATTCTCCGTGGCTTGCCGCAAATAAGGTCTAGGGCTTGCCCTAGGGTTTATACCTTTAATTATTTAATCAAAATTAATCCCATGAATTCATACATCAAAAATTTACTCAGTCAAAAAGTGGCCGGCTATGTCCATGATGAAATTAAAAATATTTCCAAATATGAGCTGTTTAATATGGGCGAGAGCTTTATTGCGCCTAGCAAGAAAATTAAGCAGGGGCTTTCTGAGTTTGATCCAAAAAAATTGAGTGCTTACTTGGACCCGACGTATAAGGAAATTAGACAGATAATAGCCAAAAAGCTGAACGTTGACTTGAAAAATATTCTTCTATCTGTGGGCGCTGACGAGGCTATCGGGATAATTCCAAGGGCCTTCAGTGAGCCTGGCAGCAACAGTGTTTTTGCCGTGCCGACTTTTTATAGAATTGTCGAAGCCAATATAATGTTCAAAATTAACGTGCATCTTGTTGGCTTAGAAGAAAAAAATAAATTTAAGTATGATAAGAAATTTATTGATAAATTCATTCAAGAAATAAATAACAAGAAAGCGCGGACGGCTTGGATTTGCAATCCCAATAATCCCACAGGAAATGTGTTAACACAAAAACAAATCAAGCAAATTTTGGATAACATTAGCTCAGAAAGTATCTTGATTATTGATGAGGTTTTCTTTGATTTTTTTGATCCGACTGGAAAGAATTCGGCGGTTAATTTAGTGAAGAAGTATAAAAATCTGATTGTAATTAGGAGCCTTTCGAAATCATATAGTTTGGCTGGGATAAGGCTAGGTTTTGTGGTGGCGGACGAACATTTGATCGAAAATATCAATCACATTAAGCCGGTTTTTAATATTAATGCCCTGTCAGAAGAAGTGGCCAAGATCGCACTGGGGGATAGGAGCTATATTTCTCAAGTGGCGAAGAAAACTAAGTTAATCAGGAAGAAATTAATTTCAGAAATAGGGAAAATGAAAAATTATAAGATTGGAGGGAATTCTGAAACAAACGTAGTCATCCTGAAACACGTTAGTAAAGATATCTATGAAGAATTGAAAAAAAGATTTGTCTTGACGGCAGATTTTAGAAAAAGTCTTGGACTAGAGGATCTGGGTTATGTGAGAATTACTGTTCAGGATGAAAAGAAAAATAGAAAACTTCTTTCAGCCTTGGAGCAAATTGATTAAGCTGGTCCGGTCTGTTTGTAAACAAAAAACCATCCAAAAGAGGATGGTTTTTTTGTTTGAGATTTTTCATTCACACTATCTAGGCCTTTCTTGAATGCCTGATTCGCTCGGTTTCGCTGAGAAATTGCTTTCTTAGTCGCACGGAGAGAGGAGTAACTTCTAGATATTCATCATCAGACATGATTTCCAGTCCGCGCTCAAGAGTGATTTTGATTGGCGGGGTGAGCTGGATAGCTTCGTCTGCGCCAGATGAGCGCATGTTGCTCATTGCCTTGCCTTTGGTTGGATTAACGGACATGTCTTGACCTTTTGATGTGTTGCCAATGACCATGCCTTCATAGACCTCAGTGGAAGGTTCGATAAAGAGCGTGCCACGAGTTTGGAGGTTGGCGAGAGAAAAGCCGAGCGCCTTTCCAGTAGCCATAGAAATCATTGATCCTGTGTCAGTCTTTTTGATTTCTCCAGCGTATGGTCGAAAGCCAATTACGCGACTACAAAGGATGCCTTCGCCACGCGTATCAATCATAAACTCTCCGCGATAGCCTAAAATTCCCCGGGTTGGAACTTCAAAAATCATTCGCATTTGTGATCCGGTTTGTTTCATATTCATCATAACACCCTTTCTTTTTCCAATCTTTTCAATCACCACGCCAGATGATTTTTCTGGAACATCGACTGTGAGCTCTTCGAATGGTTCAGATTTTACTCCATCGATATCTTTGATAATTACTTTTGGTTTCGAAACTTGTAATTCAAATCCTTCACGGCGCATATTTTCGAGAAGTATGGCAATGTGCAGTTCTCCGCGTCCCAAAACGGTGTAATATTCGGCTTGGGAAAAATCAATTTTGAGTCCAACATTGATTTCCAATTCTTTCATTAAGCGTTCTTTGATTTGCTTGTTGGTGACTAGTTTACCTTCTTTCCCGGCAAAGGGCGAGTCATTAACGATAAAGCTAAGTGAAATGGTTGGCTCATCAATGCTAATATAAGGCAATGCTTCTTGCTCCGGAGTGGCGCAAACTGTTTCTCCAATATCAATTTTGGGAATTCCGGCAATCATGACAATGTCTCCAGCAATCGCCTCAGTCACTTCCCTTCTTTCTGTCCCAAGAAATGAAAACAGTTTAACGATTTTACCAGTTTCAATTGTGCCATCACTTTTTTTGACCGTCACAGTATCGTTATAGTGGATTTTGCCTTCATAAATTCGCCCAATTCCGAGGCGTCCCAAAAAGTTGTCATAACCCAGATTGAAAAATTGCATGCGAAGAGGCTTGTCACTATTTTCAAGTGGTGTCGCTGGAATGCGTGCAAGGATAGTGTCGAGAAGAGGGGAGAGATCAGTTGATTCGTCTTCCAGGTGCATCTTGGCAATACCTTGACGAGCGATGGCATAAACTGTTGTGAATTCCAGTTGCTCATCATTTGCACCTAAATCCAGGAACAATTCGAAAACTTGTTCTTGCACCATATCTGGGTTTGCTGCCGGCTTGTCGATTTTATTGATAACGACAATTGGCTTTAGTCCTAGCTCTAGGGATTTTTTGAGCACAAATCTAGTTTGTGGCATTGGACCCTCTTGAGCATCAACGACAAGTACAACACTATCGATCGAACGAAGAACTCGTTCTACTTCAGAGCCGAAATCGGCATGTCCCGGGGTGTCCACAATATTAATTTTTGTATCTTTGTAGATGATAGCTGCGTTCTTGGAATAGATTGTGATTCCGCGTTCTTTTTCTAGGGCATTGCTGTCCATCGTATCGCCTTCAGGGGCGTTTCCAGTTTGACGCATAATTGCGTCTGTTAAGGTTGTTTTTCCATGATCCACATGGGCGATAATCGCAATATTTCGGATTTCCATCTGAGTATTTTTTCGCTCTTGAGAGAGCTTTTAGGTTAAATTAAACATAACCCTTATTCTACCCTTGAAAAAGCTTTTTGTCAAAGAAAAGTTTAGGGGCGAAGTATTTTTGGTATTCCAGAAGTTACATCAATGATGGTACTGGCCATTCCAGTGGAAGATGCTTCGTCCCAAACAACGTAATCCATTGAGTTTTGGAGCTCTTGAGCGATATCAAATAGGCGCTTAGCTGAAGGTTCTCCGGCGTAGTTTATGGAGGTAGAAATAAAAGGCACGCCACTTTCCGCAATAATTTGAGAAAACCAATTATTGGGCAAGCGAACGCCAACCGTCTCACTAAAATTAATCGCTATTGGACTAACGGCTTTAACATTTTTCAATTTTAAGATGAATGAATATGGTCCGGGCAGTTTTTCAGTTAATAGTTTTTCTATCTCTTTATTTGCGACTACGCAATTATCGAATATCCATCTGAGAGATGGGGCGATTATGAGAAAGGCTTTTCCAGATCTTCTTTTGAGATCTATGATTTTTTCTACACTCTTTGCATTTTGAGCATTTGTGCCTAGTCCATGCAAAGTGTCAGTAGGATAGATAAAAAGTTTTCCTTCCTTAATATCTTTTATTACCTGAGCCTTTCTGGCCAGTAAGTCTTTTTGAGTTAATGTTTCAGGCATTTGGATTAGTCAGTTTTATTTTTCAGTGTAATTACAACAATTTCTGGGGTGCTATTGGTGCGCATGGCTGGTCCCCATGTTCCAATTCCGCTGCTTGTGTACAGCGTGTAGTTTCCAATTGAATGCAGACCATAGTCATACCCGTGATAAATTAACTTCGTGATAAAATTGAAAGGAAACATTTGTCCTAAGTGTGTGTGTCCAGAAAGTTGCAAATTGATGCCATTTTCAGCGAACCCAGTAATGTTGGTCGGGGAGTGATAGAGCAGAATATTGGGTGAACCAAAAAATTGAGGTTTTAGGTTTTGCAAGGTTGCAAGCACGTCTTTTTTCAGATCGCGTTCGGGGTAACTAAGTCCAATTAGTTTTAGCCCTGAGAGGTCAAAAACCTCATCATTTAGCACTTTTACAGAAGTTTTTCCAAGAGTTTCATTAACCTTGTCCAAACCAAGATAGGTTTCGTGGTTGCCATTTATGAAATATGTGCCTCTTCTCGATTTGAGATTGTTGAGAGGTGCGGTTAGTGAGCCTAGGTCCGTGTTGTCTGTACCATCAAAAAGATCTCCTGTTATGACAACTAAATCAGGCTGGACAGAATTTGTTTTGGCTACAATTTGGCTTAGAAAATTCTGATGATAAGTCATGCCCAGATGGATATCAGACAATTGAACGACCTTTTTCTCTTGCCAATCAGCTGGCAGGTTGGGGATGGCGACTGTGACAGTTTTTATTCTCAGTTGGAAGGCATTCCAGCTTCCGTAAATGGAAACCAGAAAAGCCAAGCCAAAAAGAATTGAGGCTATAAATTGAATGTTTAGATTAATGCTAGCTAGTTGAAACAGCCAGCGAATAATCCAAATAAGAACAATAGCAATAGTGAGATTGGTAAGAAAACCGAGCCAAAAGCCAGAAAGAAAATAGCCAATGCGGGTGAAAAAATCTTCTCGCATATGTACAAGAATTGAGGTTAGGATAAAACTAATAGCTAGGATGAAAAGAGTGATAATTAGTCCGTTTTTGTGACTTTCAAAAAAAGGAAAAAATTTAATCAGCGAGGAATACAGGAGATAGTGCGAGCCGAAAATTATTAGGATGAAGAGGCTTAAAAAAAGGATAATTTGCAAAAAAACCATAAGAAAAAAATAAATATTATAACTTATATTAGCATAAAAGCTAATGCTAGACTACTGCTGAAAAAAAGCAAAAAAAATAATAAAGTGATAAGCGCAATGCGACTTATCACTCCATGGAAAACTGTTGAAACAAGTTGGACTTGAAATTGACAGTAACTCGTGAGGGGTTAGCGTTACTCTTCGTGCGATCGTCTGATCGCTTCATCAACACCATCAGAAAAATCTGAGGAATCCATTGGATTCCAGTGAGTGGACAGATGCGCTGCATCTTCACTGATGCCACTCTCAAGCATGTGTTCTCCTGCCTTAATGCCTTCTTCGTAGTCTCCCATAGACGGGCCCACCTCCTTTCATGAGTTATTTCCTATTTCAACAATAAGACTAGTCTTAAAAGCTGTCAAGGTGAATAATTTTCTTTAATAAAGCATTGAAGGACTGGTAAAATATTGGAAAAACAAAAAGTTCAAGCGAAAAGCTTGAACCCGCGATATGGTTAGTTAAAATAATTTAAGCTTATCTTTCCAAATCCAACACCTCGTCAATTCTGATTTGCGCCACAAAATCAGGTACGTGGCTGACAAGTACCATCGCGCCCTTGTATTCATCAAGCGCTTTCGCGATGATTGGTAAATGGCGAAAATTAATGTGATTTGTTGGTTCATCAAGAATTAAAAGTCCTGGTTCCAAGAGGACTAGTTGCGCAAAAGCGACAAGACCTTTTTGTCCCTCAGAAAGACTGCCGATTTTAGCGTAAACAACTTCTTTTGTTAGAAGAAAGCCTGAGGCGACCGAACGCATCCTCTCTTCATCTTTCAATTTCATCACTGAGAGAAGTGAGTCAAAGACTGTATCTTTAAAATTAAGGGTTGAAAAGTCTTGACGATAATAACCGACGCTAACGCCTTCAAGAATCTTTGCGCTTAGCGTTTCTCCTTTGGCAATTGATTCTAGTAGGGTGCTTTTTCCAATGCCATTTGGTCCGGAGAGGAGTAGGTGCTGATTTTTGCGCAGTGAAACGTTGACGGTTTTTTCTGTTGGTTCATAATTTTTAACAATTGTAACTGAGTCAATGTGTAGGATTTCTCCGCCCAGGTCTTCTTGGCAAGGGATTTCAAATTGGCGAATAGCCTTGTCTTCTCTTCTAACATCAACTTTTGCTTCTTCCATTTCTGTCGCTTTGTCGCGCATGCGTCTAGCTACAAGTCGCATTTTGCCTCCTTTATTGGCGAAGAAATTGGCCTTTTCCTTATTGGCAATGATTTCTTTCTCATATTGAGCATTTTTGCGTTTCTCTTTTTCAATCTGGGCGGCAATTTCTTCTACTACCGTGTAATAGTCGCCAAGATATTGCTGAGTTTTGTGATTGAAGATGTCGAGATAAAGTACGCCATCAGTAAAAGAATTAAGAAAATCAGCATCATGAGAAATGACAAGGCAAGTTTTCCCGTAGTTAATTAGGAATTGAGTGAGGTGTTCGATGCCAGCCGGGTCAAGATTGTTGGTCGGCTCATCTAAAATCAAAAGGTCTGGATCAGAAATAATAGCCGATGCAAGAAGGAGCCTAGCTTGTTGTCCGCCAGAAAAGGATTTAACTATTCGATCATGGGGAGCTTTGAGATTAACCACGTCCAAAACCTTATCAATGCGTGGGGTGAGGTTATAGATTTTTTCTGTAAAGCGCTTAGCAAAAAAATCATTCACAGTTAGTTCAAGTTCGTCTCGAGGAATGACTTGCTTGGCGTAAGCGATAGTAAGATTTTTAGCAACGTGGATTGTTCCAGATTTTGGTTTAAGCGCTCCAGTAATGAGCTCCAAGAGGGTGCTTTTCCCGGCGCCGTTTTGGCCCATCAGAGTCACTTTCGCTCCTTGACGCAGAGAAAAAGAGGCATCGTCTAGAATGACTTTATCGCGAGAATATTCAAATGAAACTTCATTAAATCTGATTGCAACTTCATTGCTTGACATATTTTTTGAAAATTAACTTATAATACTCGAGTTTTTATTCTACACCATATTGAGAGAAAAGGGAAGGGGCGACAGCCTTACCGGCAAATGTGCAAGTTCTGATTTAAAAAAGCTGCAATATATGATTGCAGCTTTTTGTTTTGGTATTTTTTGGCAGTTATTTTTGAGGATTAGTTGGCATGGTTACTGATTTTGTAGCCGACGGAGTAGCGGTTGTTGGCGTAGCAGTGTTTTGTCCATTTGGGGCATCTATTGGAACTTTATTGCTTGGAGCAATGGTTTCGGCTGGTTTTTTCTTAGCTTTGTTATCAGCCGTTGTTTTTAGTAGTCCCAAAGAACTCAATTTTCTTTTTTCATATTTAGCTCCAGCATAAAACATCGTACCAGCGACGAAAATAACAAGTGCAAAAATTGCAAGCATTTTTTTGTTGTAACCCAAAATTGTTCCTTCTAAATTCATATTTTTAATATTTGTTGACTTATTAATCATAACTAGTGAAGTCTAACATAAAAGGATGTTGCTACCAAATCAGAAAAGTATGGAATTAAATCGAGCTAGCTTTAGCTTTTTTAAGCATGCTAATTAGTCCATTAATTCCGCTTTTATTTTGGGAAGATTTTTGACTTAAATCTTCAAAAAAAGCAATGGCCTCGTCATATTTTTTTTCTTCCACATAGAGATTGAATAGCGCGCCATAGGAAAAAGTGAAGTCGGGATTGACTCTTAAGGCTTCTTTGTAATTAGCAACTGCCTCATCTTTTTTTCCTAACGCAGCAAAAGCGTTAGCAAGGTTGTGATAGGGTGGAGCTGAAATTTTTTGTGGATCAAGTTCGATAGCTCTTTGATAAGCGTTGACAGCTTCATCCATTTGATTGGTATCAGTATAGGCCATGCCAAGGTTATTCCAAACACGTAAGCTTGTTTGATTGTAATCCAAAATATCTTCATAAAGAGCGATTGGTGTTTTCCATGTGCGATTTCTCTGGATAGTTAGGACTGAAAAGAAAAAAGCTATAATCAGAATTAAAATGAAAAGTATTTGTCTAACTAGGCCGGGTTTTTTAAAATAAGCTATTAGACTGTCCATTTCTAGTCCTAGCCAGAGAAAAAAACCAGCCAGAGGCAAATAGAGGTAATGCTCATACATGATTCCACTGGAAACAGCCGGGATGCCTGACGAAGAAAGCAAAGAGGTAAGGAACCAGCCAAGCGCGAAAAAAATGAAGGGATTCTTTTTTGCCTGGCTGAGCGCGCGAAAAAAGAGCAGCGCCAAAAGAATTAGACCAAAAAAAACTAGTGACGAGAAAGGGGATATTTCAATTTGAACTAAACGTTCCATGTGCAGGTTAAATGGCCAAAGAATCAACCTCAAATAATCTGGAAAAATTTTTAAAAAAGTCCATGTGCGGACAAAGATGCTGTCCGCATAGACATTTGCTCCATCATAGAGATTGAAAGTATTTTGAAAATTTAATGATGTCGCGCGCAAAAGGGCATAAAAAATGCCGATAGCAAAAATTGGCCAAAGTGATTTAACTTTTGAAAAAAACCATTCTTTCCATTGAGCAGAATTTATTATTTTTGGACTTTCATGAAGAAAGACGGTGAGCTCGAGAATGACTAAGAGAGAGGGAAAAATAAGGAGCGCCTTTTCTTTGGTCATGAGCGCGAGAATGAAAAAAAACCAAACTGGCCACAAGATATTTTCCTTACCTCTTTTGAGATAGTAGATCAGGCCTAAAACTGTGAAAACTGTTGAAAGGGGATCAGCCAGTCCTGAAACATAGGTAACTGCTTCTGTTTGCAATGGATGCACAAGAAAAAGCAGGGCGCTGAAAAAAGCCAGCCATCTTTTTTTGGTCAAAAGATTGAATAATTTGAACATTAAGAGGCAAGCAAGGACGTGTATCAGGATGCTGACTAGATGATAGCCAGGTGGCCAAAGGCCCCAAATTTCCCATTCAATGGCATAGGTAATGAGGAGGATTGGACGCCAGTAATTGCTGGAAAGTCCTGCGCCGGCAATCAGATTTTCGGAGAAATAGTTTGGAAGATATTGCCAATCTTTGATATAGGCATTGTTGACGATTCCATCGTTGTCATCCCAAAAAAGTTGGTTGGTCAGCGCGTTGGAATAGATGATGATTCCAACGATAATTAGGATGAAATATATTTTCTTCTTTTGCCAAAAAGCGTTCATGTTTTTTTAGTTATGCCTTAGCAAGCGGAAGATGGATTGTGAAATGTGATCCGACTCCCTCGATACTTTCAATGGTGATTTTTCCTTTCATTCGACGAACAAGTTCTGCTGTTATCCAAAGCCCAAGTCCAGTGCCAACGATGTCTTTGGTTTTGTCATTTTTGATTCGATAGAATTTCTCAAAAAGTCTGGCCTGATCTTCGGCGGACATTCCAATTCCACTGTCTGCCACGGTAATCAGATATTCATTGTCTTTAATTTTTGTACTAACGGTTACGTTTCCTTTCTGGGTATATTTTATAGCATTGCCGATTAAATTGACCAAAACTTGTTTAAATCTTTCTTTGTCAGAGTCAATAGTTGACTGTGGACCGACCTCATAGATAAGCTCAAGATTTTTAATGATGGCTTGTGAGCGTAATTCTTCTATGGATTGAGAGATGAGTGGGTGAGGATCAAACGAGGTCATCTCAATAGGAATTTGATTGCCTTCAATGCGAGATACCTCCAAAATATCATTAACCAAGGTGCCGAGGCGATTGACAGAAAGAGTGATATTCTCAATATAGTGCTTGCTTTCTTCATCTTTACTTTCCGCTTGTTTTTCGCTGAGGAATTCCAAATAACCCTTGATGGCAGTGAGTGGTGAGCGTAGTTCATGACTAGCCATTGAAATGAAAGTGTCTTTCATCTTATCGATTTCTTTTAATTTAGAAAGCGTCAGGGCATAGCCAAAAAGACGTGCTTGATTAGAAACAAATAAGACGACTACTAATATGGTAATGAGTAGGATTATGTAGGCTCGGTCTATGGTAGCCCCGATCATTTTGTCTGTGTCATTTAGAGTAAGTGAAATTGAGACGAGACCTATTTTTTCCCCCGAAGAATTCGTAAAGGCCTTGGTCACTTTCCAAAATCTACCACCTTGATTTTGATCTAGGAATGCGATTCCCCCAGGCTCCCCCCAAGCAAGAGTATTCTGAACATCTGGAGAGTCTTTTTTTTCGAGAAGTTCTTTGTTTGTGGAAGCGATTGCGCGAAAAGTCTCATGAGTTTCATTGGGTTTTAGGATAGTCAGTTCAACTATTTTTTCATTTTCGCGCGTAATGTTTTCAACTGTTTCTTGCAGTGAGTTTGCGTCTTCTATCTGTTGGCTAACGATAAATTTAATAATATTCTCACTAACAATCGCGTTGCTTTGGGTGATTTTATCGATGTTTTTTTCAAAGTTGCTGGTTATCATGTAGGTATTCACAAAGAAGGCAACGGGAATGATAACGACTAGCATAAGGGAGAAGATGATGCTAGGATTTTCGCGGATAAAAGTTAGCGCTTTTGATAGAAGATTTTTCATCAATTTTGTCATTAATTCTTACTCTTTGATTATATAACCAAAAATAAAAAACGCCTAACGAGAGCGCTTTTGAAAAAAATGTTCCGGCACCAAAACTTGGCACCGGGACAAGTTATTGTTATTTATCCAAAACCTCTCTGACTTTCAGTGAGAATTCTGTTATGTTAAAGGGTTTTTGGATGAATCCATTACAGCCCCTTTCCATGATTTTTTGGGCTTGTCCATCCAGACTATACCCGCTGGATAGCAGCACTATGATAGTCGGATTGATTTTTCGGAGAGAGTCAAAAAATTCACCTCCTTGCATGTTGGGCATAATCATATCCAGAACAACTAAATCGATATCCCTATTTTCCTGATAAAGAGTTATTGCCGCCTTGCCATTTCTTGCAGTAAGAACTTTATACTCCAAATGGGTAAGTAGTGCTTTTGTGACATCTAAAACAATAATTTCATCATCAACAAGAAGAATCTTCTCGGTGCCTTTTTTGATGGACTCAGTTCTTCTATTATTTTCTTCAATCACCCGTAATAGCCCAATAGCTTGGAAACGTTTTCTGGCATAGAATAACCAGTTAAACTCTAACGTTTCCGCCTATGTATACAACTAACCCTAGAATGCCCAAGCTTCGTGCTCGGGCAGTTAATATAATTTTCTCCGGTAAATCAGTTTCGGAAGTGGCGAGATATTTCGGCTACACCAAGGGTGCAGTCAGTAAGTGGTGTCATAAGTCACCGCCCAGCGGTATCCACTACATTCCCACTAAATCTTCTCGTCCACACCATCACCCAAGAGAGCTCTCAGAGGATGTTGTAGAAAAGATTATTGAATGTAAAAAGAAGTATAATCGTTGCAGTGATGTGATTCATCAGCATTTGAAAAATGATGGGGTCATAGTTAGCTTAAATAGTGTTAAACGAAAACTGGAATAAGCCGGCCTTGTAAAGAAACGTAGTCCTTGGAAGCGTTTGCATTTGTCTGCTAAGCGTCCAGAGGCCTTGAAGCCTGGTGATTTGGTGATGGAGGACACCATTCATCTCATGATCAGTGAGAAGAAGCGAATTTACGTCTACACTCTGATTGATGTCTATTTGCGCTGGTGTTATGCTTGGGCTACGGAGCGAATTAATACTAGAATGAGTGTCGCGTTTTTAAAAAGAGCACAGGGGCTAGCTTCGTTTAAATTTAACTGTATTCAATCAGATAATGGCAGCGAGTTTTCTCAACACTTTTCGGAAAGAATTAAAGTTTTACATCGTCATTCTCGCGTTCGAAAACCAAATGATAATTCTTATGTGGAAAGATTCAATCGGACATTGCAAGATGAGTGTCTGCGAGAATTACCGATCAAGGTTAAAATCTTTAATCGAGCATTGCCAGAGTATCTGAGTTACTACAATGCGGAAAGATTGCATATGGGAATTAATTTTCAAACGCCAAATTATTTAATTAATTGTTTCCAAGCTATTGGATAGAAAACGGTGATTATAGAGACTTCGTAGAGACGCCCCGCCAGAGCATCTTTATTTGATTTCTGAAAAAAGTTTAGGGTCAGTTTGCCCGTCAACTTTAAAGAGACTCACACCCTTGATTTTAAGTGTTTTTGCGAGTTCAATTTTTTGCCTCACACTTTCGGCGTCGGAAAAAGTGACCAAATGCTTTCCATCTGGCGCCGTGTAGATAAAAAATGGTTCTCCGCCAGCAGTTCTCTCTTGTTTTGCGTTGCTTTGTGTTTTTTCTTCCAGTGCTTGTGGATAGGTGACGCTTCTTATCCTCTCATAGTGATAACCAGAATTGGTTTTTTTGATACTAAATTCCCAACCATAAGTTGGTACGCCCATTACTAACTTGGATGGTGAAATGTATTGCAATGCATAATGCATCACTTTTTCTACCCAATAAATATCGGCGTTAGGCGCAGCAGGTGTTTCATTAGAATCATCAAAAATTTTTTTCCCGCCACCCGCTTGGAATACTTGGTCATAGGTCATAATTCGCACGCTATCACAAAGTCGGTTGAGCGCTGGATAGTCATTTGCAAAGCTCATTGCTCGTGTTCCCGTCCAGTCTGACGGTGGGTCATTCTGGATCCGCGCCTCAATAGTGCAGCTCACAGTCTTTCCTAACGGTGCTAATTTTTGATGCAGCGCTTCAAGGAAGGTGGTAAAGAGATCTCGGTCAGCCACATCTTTGCCTTCATAATCAATGTCCACTCCTGGAAAATTATTTTGCGTGAGCATTGTTGAGATGGCACTGACGTGTTTTTCTAATTTTTGTGAGTCGGAAAAAGTTGCATGCATTGCAGGGGCATCAGTCCAAATAATTGTTGGAACGATGGCAACACTTTCTTTTTGCGCTTCTTTTTGCAATTCAGGCCAAGGAGCATTTTTAATGTCTAGCGTATCGCGCAAAGTGCCATCTTGGTTTACGCCATAGGCAAAGGGATTGATTTCGGAAAACAAAGCTAGATTTCCAGAAAGCGAATCTGCGCCAGCCTTTTTGCTCCAATAGGGGAGCCAGCCAGATATGAAAAATGTCTTTTCGTCGGGTATTGCCTTGGCTGTTTCTTTTTCTTTCGCACCTTCAATGGTATCCGTGCTTTGTGTATTAATGAGCAGGACAGTATTTCCCCTTTTGCGGTTTAAATAGAAAACAGTACTTGCGGTAGCAAGAATTAGGATGAAAATAGTAAAAAAAAGCTTTTTGTTGATCACGGGTATTATTTGAAATTAAGCTCATTTGAATTTAATGTATAAATGAGGTTGTAATTATCAGTGCTTTTGATCCTTGCTTCCATTTCTGTTATTTTTCTGCCATCAATTTCAGAAAACCCCAAAGCTTTGAGGCCGTTTACGGTCATCATTTTCACTACATCTTTGGTCGAGATTTTACTTGAATCAAGGCTTACACCTTTTTGCAAGAGTGCGGCGAATTTGCCTGCTTCCCAGATATCGAGTCGATTAGAGCTGGCCGCGCTATCTGTTCCCAAGCAGACATTGATCCCGCTTTCTAGCATTTTTATGACTGGCGCGATTCCTGATCCAAGTTTTAGATTGCTCAGTGGGCAGTGGACGACATTGACTTTTTTCTCTGCCATAATTTCAATATCTTCATCGGTTATCCAGACGCAATGTGCTAGGATGGATTTTTCGCTCAGGAGGCCAAGTTCATCTAGATAGGCGATTGGAGTTAGATTATTTTTTTCCAGACAATCATCAAATTCTAGCTTGGTTTCTGCGAGGTGAATATGCAGTGGGGCATTATATTCTTCTGCTAATTCCTTTGCTTTGAGCAAGTTTTTTCGGCAAACTGTATAGATCGAGTGGGGAGCGACCGCCACTTTTATTAGCGGGTCATTGGCATATTTTGTTAGAAGTTTTTTTGTGATTTCAAAAGCCTCTTCAGGATTTTTGGCTGAAGGCGTGGGGAAATCCAGGATTGCTTCTCCAATGAGTGCGTGCATTCCTAATTCCTTGGCTGCTCGGGCTACTTCGTCTTCAAAAAAATACATATCACAGAAAACTTTGATGCCATTTTTTTGCATTTCAAGAATGGCTTCTCTGGTTTTAGCGTAGACAAATTCAGCCGTTACGCTTTGTTTTTCTGCTGGCCAAATGTATTCCTCGAGCCATTTTTGAAGTGGCATGTCTTCGGCAAGACCGCGAAAAGCGATCATTGCGGCGTGAGTGTGAGCATTGACTAGAGGTAATTTAAAGTCATCGTGCATAGGATTGTGTAAAAAAATAAGTATAATTAGAGTTTAGCAAATTTTTTCAAAAAGAAGAATGTTTTGTACAAAAAAACAAAAAATAAGGCTTTTTGGGGCCTTATTTTTTTATATGATATGTTGATGGTGGGTGAGTATTGATTTAGGCTATTCGATTTTCATTTTTTCTGTGCTTGATGAATCCGATAGTAATGATGGCGAGAAGTAGTCCGCCAATACCAATAACGATAGAAAGGATTAGGTTTTTTTGGTACCCAGCTTCTACAGGGGACTTTGCTCGATTGGCAGCAGCAGCCTGGGCTGGAGGAATGATGGTCACAGCTTCAGCCGTCTTTATGAACGCTAGTGGTTCACTTTTTTCAGAAATTTTTCCGCTGCTATCAGTCATAGCGACATAAACTTCATGGTCACCATTTTCCAATTCTTTGTTTAGGGTGTAGGACCAATTTCCATCAGCATCTGTCTCAACTGTCAGGACGATTGGATCGCTGTGGATATAGACCGTGACAAATCTATTCGGCAATCCCTTTCCAGTAAGTTTGAGATGTTTTTTTCCGTCAGCCGAGGAAACCAATTCTACCTTATCGACTCTATACGTATCTTTTTTCGTTTCACCTTTTTCTTTTGGGTCTTCAAATTTGATCTTGTCGTCACTATTGTTTTTGGACGATTTGGTTGGGCTATGACCTTCTTCAATTTCAGTTTTATCGGAAATTCCATCTTGGTCACTGTCGGCTTTAGTTGGATTTGTGCCTAGTCTAAATTCTTCACTGTTGCTGATTCCATCGCCGTCTGGGTCCGCTGCGCCACCACACTTAGTTGCATCATAGCAGAAGGATGCTCCAAAATGGGTACTTTGCCAGTTCGGGGTAGTTTCTCCATTGTAGTCAATTTTAGCAGGCGTTGTTTTCTCCGGGATGGGTGTTTCGGTTGGTGGCGGGGTGGTGGTTTTTGACTCATCGGAGCCTGGAGCTGTATCTGGCGCAAAGCTAGCACTTAGTGTGAGATTTTCCTTAATATCGTTATCAGTTCTGACTCTTTCATTTTTCCCGTCACTCCAACCTGAGAAGCGGTAACCATTATCAGGAACGGCAACGATTTCTTCTCCATCTTCTTTGTACTTAACTTTTTGCTCTGTATCGCCATTGATGCTGCCATGTGATCCAGCTTCATATTTGAGGGTATATTCCTCTTTTTCAAACTCGGCTGTTACTGTTAGGTCTTCATCAATATTTTCATCTTTTCTCGAATCATCATCAGAACCATCACTCCATTTTTTGAATTTATACCCCGTATCTGGTTTGGCTTCAACCTTAGAGCCATCTTCCTTGTATTTGATTGTTTGCGTGGTGTCGCCATCCAATTTTCCATTCTCGTCACATTTATATTTAAGGGTGAACGTGTTTGGTGTAAAATTAGCAATCACTGTGACATTGCTTGTCACATTTGTGTCTGTTCTGGGGTTCGCTGTTGATCCGTCACTCCAATTGACAAAGTGATAATTGGCATTGGCTGTAGCACTGACTGCTGTCCCGGAAGCGCCGAGGCTTATGGTTTGAGAGGCTGAGCCCGTGATTGTTCCATTGGCTCCCGCAGTGTAGGTTAATGTGTGAGTGTTGGCCGTCCATTGCGCATAAACCGTAATATCTCCTGTAACTGAAGAGCTAGTAGTAAAAGCTGTGCCAGAACCATCAGTAATCGTATTCCATCCAGCAAATGTGTAGCCAGTCTTGGTTGGAGCAGAAGGTAGGGAAGTGACAGAAGTATTATAGTCAGCAGTTTTAGTCAGGGGACTAGCATCAGTTGTGCCAGATGTTTTGTTAAATGTGACGGTGTAATTATTGATGGTCCATTGCGCATAAACCGTAATATCTCCTGTAACTGAAGAGCTAGTAGTAAAAGCTGTGCCAGAACCATCAGTAATCGTATTCCATCCAGCAAATGTGTAGCCAGTCTTGGTTGGAGCAGAAGGCAGGGAAGTGACAGAAGTATTATAGTCAGCAGTTTTAGTCAGGGGACTAGCATCAGTTGTGCCAGATGTTTTGTTAAATGTGACGGTGTATGTGTTAATGACAAAATTAGCCGTAACTGATTTATCTGCGGTGACGTTGGAATCGGTCCTGGGGTTTTCTGAATTGCTATCATCCCAACCGGCAAAGTGGTAACCCGTGTTTGGAGTAGCTGTTACGGCTGCGCCATTAGTGCTATGTGCAATAGTTTGTGTGTTGATATTTGCCACTGTTGTTCCGCCCGAACTAGCGATTGTTCCATTAGCCCCCGCAGTGTAAGTTAGTGTGTGGTAAGCATCAACTGTAAAGCTTGCGGTGCTTGGTGTTGTTATGTTGTTGTTTATGTCGGTTGCCTTGACGTACATTGTGTGTTGGCCTTCTGGTAGGGGGGCTTCAGGCGTGCAGGTGAACGCTTCGGTCGTAGTGTTGAAAGTACCATTATCCGCAGTGCAGGCTGTCCATGTGCCGCCAGTGGTTTCCATTTGAAATTCAACAGAGCGGATAGTCGTATTGGTTCCATCGGCTTCCGAAGCCGTTCCAGTTATTGGTTGCAAGTTATTTGAAGTTGGCGTTGCAACGGCAGAAAGGCTTAGCACGGGTGGGGTGGTATCGAATGCCCAGTTGGTATTATTGCCTGAGTTAACATTGCGACCTTGTAGTATAATTGTGGTCCCTAGGTTTGTGCTATCTTTGACATCAACAGCACCTACGCTACTCTGCGAAGGATAGATATTCCAGACTGACCCATCAGTAGCTGAGGAGCGCAAGGATAATAAATTTGTGTTCGTATCTATTCCTAACCCCTCTCCCTGAAGAGTTAATGTGCCGACGATATTTTGAGTTGTGCCAGCTTGAAAAGTTAGCGTGTTTGCAGTTGAGGTGGTTTTACTGAGATTGTAAAAATGATTGGAGCCATTAATCGCCTGGTCGGTACCAACGAGAGAGACTGTGCCTTGTCTGGGATTGAAATTGTCAACGGAGCTGCTATTCCAGTTTCCGTAAAGAATTATTCCATAGTCTGGCGAAGAATGGATAACGTCTAGTTTTCCATTTTCTAGGTTTAAGTTGCCATGGATGGTGGTTGTTGCTCCCAGCGTTAATGTAGTTGATGTTGCGGCATTGATTGTGAGGTTATAATAATTGGGTCCAGTTTTTAGACCAGTGACACTTGCCGGGCTGTTGATCTTAATTGTTCCGCTGTCAATGTCATTTGAAAAGCCGGATAGAAGTTGAAGGGACGTATTATCTAAGCTTAGCGTGCCGTTGTTATTAAAAATTCCGGAATCATTGATAGTTAGGTTGGAATCATGCAAATCCAAGGAAGCGTTGCTGTTTATAGTCAGTCCAGCCATATATTCGGCTGTTCCCGATGTAAATTCCGGCTGGTAAGTCCCGCTATTTATTGTGACGAGGGAATATGGATCTGGGACGGCATTCGGTGTCCAGTTGCTTTTGTTTTCATAAGAGGAGTTAACACTTCCATTCCAGGTCGCTGTTAGATGTTGCTTAGAAGTCAAAACCGCAATTTCTTCTGGTGAGAGTGCGCGATTGTATAACCGCATCTCATCCATTTTACCGGTGAAATTGCCGACTTGAAAAAGTGTTCCCGGGGGGTACATTATAGAGCCGGATGCGGAGCTAATGGCGGGTTCGGCGTTTTTATATAATTTTAAAGTTGTTCCATTCCAAGTGCCTGTGAGTAGTACCCAGGTCCCGGTAGGGATCTCTGTTATTGGGCGGACAACACTATGAATTGAGCTTCCGTCTCCAATTGAAAATGAAACATTAGAAGGGTCTATGGTAAAAAAGAAGCCTTTAGTTGGATATGAAGCCAAATAATTTCCAGCAATTATTGTTGATGCCGTTGGGTAGTTTGGTAAATTAAGCCAGAAAGAAAGAGTCAGTTCCGAGGATGGTGTTATATCAGGTTGATTCGCGAAAGACACAAAGCTATCGATACCAGTAAGGCTTAAGCATGCTGACCCAGAAGCAGGGGAAACGGTGCTATAAGTTGTTGGTCCTTCGAGTTGTCCAGTTGTTCCATCTTCACTTAAATCATTGGCATTTCCATCAAATCTCCAATAACCCAAAAGTGAGTCAGTGCTGGGAGCAGCACTTGCTTCGCGAGAAATTGCAAAAAAAGAAAACAAAAAAACAAGCAAAAGCAATTTGCGTATACATTTTTTTTGACCCCTAAATAATTGCAGGGCAAGCTCTAGCATTGACGAAAGAATAAGTTTTTTATTTCCTATTTATTATAGCATAAAAATAAATAAATACGAAATAGTTTTTCAAGCAGAATTTTAATAACGATAACGCTCTGCTTTATAGGGACCTTCCGTTGGCACATTAATATAGTCAGCTTGAAGCTTGGTTAGTTTTGTCAAAGATACGCCAAGCTTTTTTAAGTGCAGTCGCGCGACTTCTTCGTCTAATTTTTTTGGCAAAGTATAAACACCAATTGCATATTTATTTTCCCAAAGTTCCATTTGCGCTAGGACTTGATTGGTAAAAGACGCGCTCATTACAAAACTTGGATGACCAGTCGCATTTCCCAGATTCACCAAGCGTCCTCTTGAAAGCAGTACAATGGCGTGTCCATCAGGAAAGACAAATTTGTCCACCTGAGGCTTGATGTTGATTTCTTTGATGCCTTTATATTTTTCCAATTTTTCAACTTGAATTTCATTATCAAAGTGTCCAATATTGCATACAATCGCTTCATCTTTCATTTTCTCCATATGCGCTATTGTGATGATATCTCGGTTGCCAGTTGTGGTCACGAAAATGTCTCCTTCAAAAAGAGTCTCTTCAATTGTTTTTACTGCGAATCCCTCCATAGCAGCTTGCAAGGCGCAAATAGGGTCGATTTCAGTGATGATGACGCGCGCGCCAAAGCCTTTCATGCTTCCCGCGCAACCTTTTCCCACATCACCATAACCACAAACAACTACAACTTTTCCGGCCACCATTACATCTGTTCCACGCTTGATTCCGTCAGCCAAGCTTTCTCGGCAACCATAGAGATTATCAAATTTGCTTTTTGTGACTGAGTCATTCACGTTGATGGCGGGGAAGAGGAGTCTTTTTTGCTCAAACATTTGATAGAGTCGGTGCACGCCCGTGGTTGTTTCTTCTGAAACACCTTTAACATCTTTGATGATTTTGCTCCAAAAGATTGGATTTTCTTTGTGGATTCTTGCAAGAATTTTCATCAGCTCTTTTTCATCCTCACCTTTTTTGGAATAATCTTTTTTGAGAATTTTTGGATCTTTTTCGATTTCTACTCCAAGATGAAGCATGAGTGTCGCGTCGCTTCCATCATCGACAATTAAATTTGGTCCCTTGTTACCTTTGAACTTAAAGGCTTGCTCTGTGCACCACCAATATTCTTCCAGTGTTTCACCTTTCCAAGCAAAAACAGGAATTCCTGCCTTTGCAATCGCCGCCGCCGCGTGGTCCTGGGTAGAAAAAATGTTACAAGATACCCAGCGCACTTGAGCTCCAAGCTCGACAAGAGTTTCAATGAGAACTGCGGTTTGAATGGTCATGTGTAAACTTCCCAAAATTCGCGCATCTTTCAGTGGCTTAATTTTGCTAAATTTTTTTCGCAGAGCCATGAGGCCGGGCATTTCTTTTTCCGCAATGATAATTTCTTTTCGTCCATATTCTGCGAGACTCATGTCACTAATTTTGTAATCCAGTTCTTTTTCCATTTTCATATTCTTATATTTATTAATTGACTTAAGATGTATCTTATCTAGTTGTGCGCCAACACTCGAGACGACCAGGGCTGACAGGTGGCTAGCCATTTCTCCCGCAGTCTGCATGTTTAGGTTGTTAATTAGGCCATGCAGGATTCCCGCTGCGTACATATCTCCCGCGCCATTGGTATTTATCATGTCTACTGGGCATGGATCAATCTCAAAAACTTTTTGACCCTCTTTAATTAAGCTTCCCTTAGCGCCTAATTTGACCACTGCAATAGTACAAATTCCCGCTATATCATGCAGAGCTGCGCGCGCGTCGTTTTTACTAGAAAATTCCATCGCCTCATCTTCATTTGCAAATACGATATCGATATGCTCTTTTACAAAATATTTAAAAAGATCCTTGTTTCTTTTAATCAGTCCTGTGTCGGAAAGATCAAGTGAAACTAGCGTTTGGTTATTTTTTGCAATTTTTACTGCGTGTAAAACTGCGTGCCGACTTGCTTCATTTTCCAACTGATATGCTTCAATATGTAAAATTTTACTGTTTTTGATTTCATCTTCGCGGATATGTTCTTTGGCAAAATTAAGCGCTGCCCCCAGATGAGGTAGCATGGTTCTTTCTCCGTCTGGTGTGATGAGGATGATGACATGCCCCGTTGCGTCGCTAGCATGCTCGGAAAGGTGTGTGAAAACTCCCTCTTTTTCTATTTTTTCTTTGTACATTTTTCCATGCGCATCCTTTCCGGTCATTCCCAAAAAAGAGACAGAACTCCCTAGAAGACTCGCGCCCAAAAGTGTATTTGATGCGCTTCCACCTAGTGCCAATCTTTGCTTTTTATGGTCAAATTTTTTGAGGATGGCTTGGCCTTCTTTTTTGGTAATCAGGTTCATGGAGCCTTTTTTGAGCGCAAGGCTTTTGAGCATTTCCTCATTAATATTTATGACAATGTCAAGCAGGGGACTGCCAATCCCCAATATATCCCAACGTCTATTTTTGGCTAATTTTTTGCTAATTTCCATGTTTTCCATTCTAGCATATTAATTTTAAATGTTCCATCTATGTTATTAATTGGCGATAACTTAAAAGTCCCACTGGTCAAAGTAACCAGGGGGACTTTTAATGTAGAGAGGATGGATGGCTCTATAAAACTATTTTTATCACTTCTTCGACTGTTGTTTCGCCTTCTCTTATTTTATTGACAGCATCTTCAAGGAGCGTTTTAAAGCCAGATTTTCTGGCAATTGAAATTATCTCACTGATGGGATTTTTTTCAATGATAGCCGACCTTATTTCATCATTAAATTCCAAAATTTCAAAAATTCCTGTTCTGCCAATGAAGCCCGTATTTTTACATTTTGGACAGCCAGCCCCTTTTTTGTAATTGACGCGTTCATTTTCTAGTCCGAGCATGTGGATGAATTCAAGTGGCGGAGTGTCATCTTGCTTGCACGCTGGACAAATTTTTTTCACAAGCCTTTGTGCGATTGTTCCATTGAGGACATAGCAGATGAGCCCACGTTCAATTTTCAAATCAACAAGTCGAGCTAGAGTGCCTATTGCGGAGTTAGCATGGATTGTGGAGAAAACGCTTCTTCCAGAGAGAGCCGCCCCCACAGCATAGGCAGCGGTTTCAGGATCACGAATTTCGCCAATCATAATAACATCTGGGTCTTGGCGAAGAATGGCTTTCATTCCTTCTGCAAAGGTGAAGCCGATTTCTGATTTTATCTGACTTTGACGGATGAATTCAAAATTATATTCGATTGGATCTTCCAGTGTGATGATATTTTTTTTGTTATCGTGCTGGCTAAGTTCTAGGATGATTGAATACATGGTTGTTGTTTTTCCGGAACCAACAGGACCGTTTATGAGGATCATACCATAGCCTCGCATAGAAAGACGCTTGAGTTTTATGAGGTCATCATTGCTCATGCCAAGATCTTTCATGGAGAGTAGGATTTCTGCGCGGTTAAGAATTCGCAAAACAACGGCGCTTCCGTTTATCGTGGGAAAAACGGAAAGTCGAATATCGACGTTCTCGTATTTATTTTCAGAATTAAGAAAATCGGCTGAAAAATGTCCATCCTCAGGCAGCTCTGATGTCTGATAGGGGAGGTTAGCCATGACTTTCAGTGAATTAAATATGAGCGAAGCTTTCTCGGTCGATATTGTTTGTGTGTCTATAATGTCTCCGTTTATTCTAAAGCGGATTCTAACCTTATCTTTAAGCGGTTCTATATGAATGTCGGAAGCTCCGGCGAGGAAAGCCTCTTGGATGATGACATTGATTGCCTCAGTTGGCGTCAGTTCTTTTGCGGTCTTTTCTTTTTCTGGCGTGTCCATATTGTTTTGATATTTAAATTGTACTTATTTTAATATTATAGCATATCATGTAGTCATGCTATGAAACTATGAGTTTTTCATTCATCTCTTTTCTATTTTAAAATGTGAGGACTGTACAAATAGGAATCTGGCCTATTTGAGTCCTAAACTGAGCTTAAAATGGGATTAAGTTTAGTTTGCGTTAGTCATTGACCAAACTTGTGTTGTGTGCTAAGCTAAGAGAAGTGAAAAGTCGTCGAGCTTCACGCAATACACGAGGTTATTAATTACAAACGAAAAAAGTATGATCGGTACAATAAAGAAAAAAACTGACAAAGGTTTCGGTTTCATCACTTCTCCAGAATTGGGTAAGGATTTATTCTTCCACAGCAATTCTTTGGTTGACGTTACATTTGACGAAATCCAAGAAGGTGACCAAGTTTCTTTTGATTCAGAAGAATCCCCAAAGGGTTTGAATGCAATCAACGTTAAGCGCGCCTAAGTATCTTAGGTAAACTTTAAAAAAACTCTCGGGCTTTAGGGCTTCGAGAGTTTTTTGTTTGTCTATTTTGTGAATGTGCTTTACTGTGTGAGGCTAAAAACAAAGAAGACCAGAAACTATTACGATAGTTTCTGGTCTTCAGATGAAGCCGTGGCTTTTTAGCCACCCTTCATCTTCATGTTGTGTGCGGCGCCGATGACGATGCAGCTTCCACCAAATTCGCCTGTCAATTCATCGACAAGGATGGAGAGCAGATTATTGGAACTTTCCCTTACTGTTCTGTCGAGTACTTTCATCATGAGAAGCCCCGCATAATTTTGCGAAGACATCTTGCTTGCTACACAGTGCTTAACGAACAATTCATAGAAGTTGTCTCGCTCTTTGTTTTGCAGCATGAAGGTTGTTAGTGTTTTGACGAATTGCAGTCCATTGGCGTTATTTTTGCCCAGACTACAAAGAGTAGCGATATGTTCCGTAACATCATTAGCACCGAATCCAATGAGGTTGTTGCCAAAATCTCCGCTATCACCAAATGGCACAATGGCGTTACTATCGCCAACTCGCAAATGTGCACCAACGGCAATTGCCGGCATTTTAAATGACTCCGCGAAAGCATTTGCTCCAGTGCTTAATTCTGGAGATAGCCAGTTCATCCGAATCGCGTGATCTTTTAGAATGTCACGATGATTGGGTTTATCTTGGCTGATAATGTCAAGCGTAGCCATCTCTCCGAAGTTATAAAAGCGAAGACAGACAACATATTTCTGATCCTTTCTCGCTCGTTCGCCATTTTCAATAAAGAGACGAACGATTACGACTATAGCTTCCGGATCAATCCTTCCATTGTCCTCAGTAATGGCAAGGCATTTACAGATGTTTTTGCCAGCCACCTGCTGATAAGTTTCTCGAAATGAGCTGATTGGCCAGTAGCTTTCGATCTCCGGATCATTAATCATGATTTCCATTTTTCATCCCCCCGTTGTTATTATTGTTGTTAAAACAGAATTTTTTCTGTGGACAATAAAACAGACTAACATATTTCAGTTAGTCTGTCAATGTGGCTCCAAATTTCTTTATTAGTAAGAGGCCCCCCTGCTAATTGAGTATTTTTTCTGCATAAAAATCAACATCAAGTGCCCACTTATCAGCGTCTCTTTGTCCACCCGTCACCGAACAATCTGAACCACACTTCCAAACAAGCATGTCACGCGCTGACTGGGCGTCGTTGCGTTCGATGATTTCAGCGATTCTTCTTGCAACAACATCGACGGCTTCACGTGGATTATCAAAACAAGTGTGACCTCCGCTACCCATTCGTTCCCGCTGCGCTCTGAAGCCCCAATAATTATAGCAATCTTGTCCTGCAAGTATCGGGCGTCTCTTTCCCCAGTTACTTTCTTTTTTGGCAATCCCAATTAAATAGGCGGCTGTAACTCGGTCCTGCTTTGCAATGTAAGGAACCATCATTTCAATCGGATGACCCTTTACAAGAACACTAAGATCTTTTCTTAATTTTTCTTTTTCAATTTCTTTCGGATTCTTTTTTTCAACGTAGTTTTTTTGTGGAAAGAAGTTTTCACTGTAGTATTGTCTAAATAAAATCACAAAGCCAGTGAAGGCAATCAGGAAAATCAAAACCAGGCTTTTGGCTTGGTGCTCGCTGAGTCCTCCCAGCTTGATGCTATTTTTGATGTTTTCAGCAACAAAATTCATTTTTTGTGATAAAAGCTTAAAATAAGCGGTTTTTTGGGATTTCGCCTGGTCTATCAATTTTTTGAGTTTTTGTTTTAGTTTTGGCATATTTTTGTTTAATATAAAGCAAAAAGCGGCATCACCCGCTTTTGAAACACTATTATATTACCCTTCTATTATACACCCTTTTTGAGGAAAAAGCAAGCCTTGCATGTAAAATTGTTACGTTTTATAATAAATCATAGCAAGCTTTAAAAATAGTGGTATGTCTAATAGAAAGTGGTTCATTTTTGGAGTGACAGTTTTCTTGCTTCTGGCTGGAGTTCTTGTTATTGTCATTTTTTTGCGTAAGAAACAGTCAATCGCTTTGCCTCCCTTTTTCAAGTCTACGTTGTCTCAGCAGCCTGATCAGGGCAATTCTTCCCAATTACCGGATTTGACTAATTGGAAATTGACCTTGCCAATCGTGTCTCCCGATGATTTGACGCAGCCGCTGGAAATTCGCCAGCCTGAGTTAGCGAAATATCAACTAAGCCCCTGGTTTGTGCTAGATCCACAAAAGAAGGGAATTGTTTTTCGGGCGGCTGTCAACGCGCCAACAACTTCAAATTCTAGCTATCCTCGTTCAGAATTGCGGGAGATGACAGACAAGGGAGCGCAAGAAATTTTCTGGTCATCGTCCGCAGGCACTCATACGCTTTTTCTCGACGAGGCGATTACTGCCACTCCGAAAAATAAGCCGGATGTTGTGGCCGGACAAATCCATGGTGATGATAGCGATCTTTTGGTTATTCGGCTTGAGGGTCAAAAACTTTATCTTACGCGCAGCAAGACAAATCTTGTTACTTTAGATGATGACTATGTCCTAGGCAAACGGTTCACGGTTAAATTTGTGGTAGGAAATGGTGAAATGAAACTTTATTACAACAATAATCCAGAGCCTGCATATGTTCTGGCAAAAAAGGTTAAGCAAGCCTATTTCAAGGTTGGCGTATATACACAGTCAAATTGCCAAAGAGAGGAGTCCGCCGCTTTGTGCTCGGAAAATAATTATGGTGAAGTTGTTGTCTATCAGGCGAAAGTGACGCACGAATAATTTTTCTTGTTTTTTTGACTAGTTAATAATGAAAAATAAATAATAAAAAATATGGGGAAACAACAAGCAATGCTTTTGTGGAATGATAGCTTTAGTGTTGGCGTTAGAGAGATTGATGACCAACACAAAGAGTTGGTCGAAATTTTGAATGAACTTGTTGCTCTAGTTGGAGAATATCCTGGGAGTGCAAATCAAGAGATCACATCAATTATTGAAAAAATTGATGCGTACAAAACAGTTCATTTTGAGACAGAGGAGAAATATTTCAAACAATTTAATTACGCCGGAGCAGATGAACACATTCAGGCACATAAAGATTTCAATGAAAAAGTAGGGGAGTTGGTTGCGAGTTTTCAAAAAAATAGCGAAAAAGAGCAGTTGCTAGAATTGGTTGATTTTATAGAAAATTGGTTTTCTGATCACGTTCTCAATATGGATCATAAATATGTGCATTGTTTCAAGGAAGGTGGCTTGGAATAGCGTATCACTTGAATTTAGGAATAAGAAAACCGCTCGAACAGACACAGTGTTCTGTTGAGCGTTTGATTAAGATCGGACTGGTATATTAAAAAGCATAAGGGTCTAAAAGGCTGAGTATTAGTGTGGTCAAGAGTGTCAGGAAGATTAGTCCTAGGATGATTCTTGAAATGAGAATATCCCACTTATCCAATTCATTGCGTTTGATAAATTGATATGTTAAATAAGCCGGTAGCATTAAAGTGAGAGGAATGCCAAATATGGCAATCATAAGAAGCCCTGTCATCGCAGCTCCTTCTGCTCCAACGGGGTCGCTATTTGCCATCAAAAACAGCCGATGAGCAATGATCATTAGGATGATTATTGGACCGCATATTTTTGTGAACGTGTTATTTTTCCAATTTATTGTTCCATAGCTATTTGTTTCTATTGGATTTATATCTTCTGCAAAGTTATTTCTTTCATCCATATTTTTTTATTATCTATTTATATTTTAAATATATCATACATATCTTGATCAGTATAGCTTATGAGTAGGAAAAAAGGCCTTAAAAGGCCTTGATTTTATTTGCTCTTGCTAATGGGTATGTTTTTTCAACTCATAGTATGTCCATAATCCTTGGATGTCTTTGTGTGAAAATGAAAAGCTTTGCGGGGCGGTTTGCTCCTAGTTGTCTTGTGCGCGTAGTTTCTTTTACTAGTTTAATTTCTTGAACTTTCTTGCGAAAATTTCGCTTGTCTAGAACTTTGCCAAGCACGGCTTCATAGACAGATTGAAGTTCCGTCAGTGTGAATTCTTTGGGGAGTAGGGCGTAGGCGATGTTTGAATAGGCGAGTTTGCTCATTAAACGTTCTTTGCCATACTCAATGATTTTTTTGTGATCAAAAGCCATTGTCGGAAGGGTGTCCACATTTTTCCAGGCGATGTCTGCATAGTATTCCGTCGTTTTTGGATAGAATAATTTGTCATTGACTAATGCGAAATAGGCGACAGACACACTGTGCCCGCGCGAATCTCTTTTGGGGTCGCCAAAAGTAGCTAGCTGTTCGAGGTAAATTCCATCGACGCCGGCTTTTTGCGAGAGTATCCGTGAAGCGGCCTTTTCAAGAGACTCATTGGTGTCCACGAGTCCACCCGGAATGGCCCATTTATTTTTATACGCCCCACCGAGGATTTTTATAAGAAGAATCTTTAATTTGTTATCAATAACAGAAAAAATCAAAGTATCGACCGCCACGGCTGGGGTCTTTTTTGGTTCGCCTAAATTGTTCGTTTTGTGTTTCATTGCAACTATAATAACACTATTAATTTGGGTTGGTCAATCACACTTCGGAGGAGGCTATTGACAAATATTTAGTTATTGTGTAAACTACACTTAGTAATTTAAAACCGCTGGTAGGTGAGAAGAAGAGGGGACTTTTTTAAGAAGCGTTTTTTATGAGCCGGATAATTATATTTATTGATCCGAAAGCGCATAAAAAGCTAGATTAGGAGGACCTGACTGGGAACACGCAAGTGTTTATTATTTTTACCTACTTAGTGTATAAATTACACAATCCAGTAAACTCTGGCGATTAAGGCAGAGGAAGGGAGCAGAACCTTGACAATTAATTAGAAGAAAGGATAATTCTATGAAAAATTTAAGTGTGATTATTGGACGTTTTCAAGTGCCGGAGCTCCATGCGGGGCACCTCTATCTCATAAACTACGCGTGCGAAAAGGCGGATGCACTGCTAATTCTTGTTGGAGTGACGCAGGCCATGCCAAGTAAGCGAAATCCATTAGATTTCGCAATTCGTAAGATGATGTTAAAAAAGGCCTTTCCTGAGGCTATGATTATCGCATTGCCGGATAACCCATCAGATGCAAGATGGTCAGACAGTGTGGATCAAATTATTGGAGAAAATTTTCCGGACTATATGGCTTCGCTCTTTGGTTCGCGTGATAGTTTTATTCCATATTATTCAGGAAAATATCCGGTCGTTACTGTTCCCAAAATGACTGTGCCATCAGGAACGGTTATGCGGAAAAAAGTTAACGGCGCTGTCACGGCGGACAAGCAATTTGTCTCTGGTATCATCTATGCTCAGAATAAACGCTTTCCAATTTCATTTCAGACAGTGGACATTGCTGTCGTGCGACATGAGGATCAAGCCGTGTTGATGGGGCGAAAAAAGATCGACGGAGAAAAGTATCGTTTTATTGGTGGATTTGTTGACCCAGCTGACGATTCGCTTGAAATGGCGGCGCATCGTGAATTGAGGGAAGAAGCCGGCCCTATTGATTGTCATAATTTCACTTATCTCGGTTCTTGGCGTGTTTCAGATTATCGCTACCGAGCAGAAGAGGATAGAGTTATGACAGCTTTTTTTGTCACCTATAAACTCTGTGGTAGGGAATGTGCTGGAGACGATATCGATGAGTTGGCTTGGATCCCTATTTGGGATTGCAAGAAAGTGGTAATCAAAGAACATAAACGACTAGCTGAAGAGTTGCTTTCACATCTCTCAAGCATTCAATAATAAAGAGGAAAGGAGAACCAAATGAACAAAACAAGAATGAATCCAATTTTGGCTACTGATAGCTACAAGGTTTCCCACTGGAAGCAATATCCACAAGGGACGAGAAGTGTCTATTCCTTCCTGGAAAGCCGCGGTGGCATTTTCCCCGAAACATTATTTTTCGGATTGCAGTATATCCTCAAGCGCTATCTTGTCGGGCAAGTGGTGACTCAAGCTGACATTTTTGAAGCACGAGAATTTTTTACCGCACATTTCGGTTCCAGTGAGATATTCAACGAAGCCGGTTGGCAAAGAATCGTCGATGAACACGGAGGATGTCTCCCTGTGCGCATCAAAGCTGTCGCGGAAGGTTTGCGAATCCCGACTGGTAATGTGCTTCTTACAATGGAAAACACTGATCCGCAATTGCCTTGGCTCACCAATTATCTGGAAACGCTCATCCTTCAGGTCTGGTATCCTACGACGGTTGCCACGCAGAGTTATTATATGAAAAAAATAATTCGGGAATTTTTGGAAGAAACGGGAAGTCCTGAATTGATTGATTTCAAATTGCATGATTTCGGCTATCGCGGATCAACATCTGATGAATCGGCCGGCATTGGCGGCGCGGCGCACTTGGTTAATTTCAAAGGTAGCGATACGCTCGCTGGCATCTTAGTGGCACGGGATTATTATTCCGAAACCATGGCCGGTTTTTCTATTCCGGCAGCCGAACACAGCACGATTACAGCCTGGGGAAAATCAAATGAAAGGGCAGCTTATGAAAATATGCTCGATCAATTTCCCGCAGGACTTGTCGCTGTTGTTTCCGATTCCTATGACATTTTTAATGCTTGTCAGAATATCTGGGGGCAGGCGTTGCGCGACAAAATCTTGGAGCGTGATGGAGTGCTCGTGGTTCGTCCTGACTCTGGCGAGCCAACAGAGGTGTTGCCGCAAATGTTTGCAATCTTGGGAGATGCTTTCGGTTTCGAATTAAATGCAAAAGGCTATAAGCTTTTAAATCCCAAGGTGCGCGTGATTCAAGGTGACGGAATTGACCGAGAAACTTTGCGACCCATCCTCCTTGCACTTAAAAACAATAGTTGGTCAGCAGACAACATTGCCTTTGGTTCAGGCGGGGGACTTTTGCAGAAAGTAAATCGTGATACTTCAAAATTTGCGATCAAATGTTCGGAAGTTAAAGTCAACGGTGAGAGAAGGCAAGTAATGAAAGATCCTATCACGGATCCGGAAAAACGCTCCAAGGCGGGAAGAATGAAGCTTTTGAAGAACGCTGGACGCTATGAAACTGTAGCGGAAAATGTTCCCGGTGAAGACCAGCTCAGGGTGGTTTTCGAAGATGGGCAGCTCATGCGCGAATACTCTTTCGAAGACATTCGCCAGAGAGCTGAAAAATAAAAGGGGAAAACTTCCCTAAACCAAAACCCGGGTGACAGAATAAATTTCTGTTGCCCGTTTTTTTTATTGAAAAATTACAAAAAATAGAGCTAAAATTGGCATAAAAACAGAAGACCCACCAACGCATATTTTTTGTTGGTGGGTCTGTTGACTTTGTAATGTGCATGTTTTAGGTTATTTTTATTTTCTTCACTCGAGCGAGGTGTCTTCCACCTTCGAATTGAGTTTCGGAAAATATTTTCAGAAATGATAGTGCTTGTTCGAGAGTCGTCTTTCTTCCAGCGAGAACGAGCACGTTGGCATCGTTGTGTTTTCTGGATAACTCCACAGAGTTTTCTTCGTGACACAATGCGGCTCTGATTTCCGCATGTCGATTTAGGGCCATCGACATTCCGATGCCACTGCCGCAAATAGCAATGCCCATCGCGCCACTTTTTTGCACCTGATCGGCCAACTTGTGGGCAAAATCTGAGTAGTCGCAGGAAATTTCCGAGTAACATCCCAAATCATCATGCGGTACATCATTTTTCTTTAGAGCTGCAATAATTGCAGTCTTTAGAGTGAAGCCTGCATGGTCCGATGCTAAATAAAGCATAGCCTTTTCCTTTCCTTTGAAGTTTTGCTAGTTATTGGAAATTAAAGCCCAAATCTGGCGAACGTTTCGTCAATGTATTTGAGAGTATTTTCAGGTATGAAAATTCCCTCGAGCTCCTTACTTCCTTTCAGGTCGACAGGAAAATCAGTGTCATTTTCAAGAGCATCCTTGTAGGGCGTGCCATTTTCCATGGTTTCGAATGCGGCTCGCTGACAGATGCGATAGGCATTTTCAGGATCAACTCCTTTGTTCATGAGAAGTTCCTTAGCATCTGGAGAGAAGATTGCTCCTTTGAGTAAATTGAGGTTTTTTTGCATCTGGTCTTTATTGACCACCATACCTTTGATTACACCGTCTATACGGCAAAGCATGAAGTTGGCGATCTCAAAAGCGTCAGGTATGATAACTCGTTCGATGCTGGAGTGGGCGATGTCACGGGCTCCCCAGGTGGGAATTTTTTCCATTAACATTCCCGCATATCCTCGCACCATTGTCGCCATTCCACAGGCATTCTCCGTGAGAATATTATTTCTTTTATGTGGCATGAATGAGGAACCTTTTTGCTTATTGCCAAATGGTTCCTTGACTTCATTGACCTCTGTTTGCCCATACAATCTGATGTTGACCGCAATATGCTCAAGTAGTGAAGCCAGAATGGCCAACTCATTGAGAACTCTGCAGTGCCGATCACGCAGAATAATCTGCGCAGAAATGCGCGCCGGCTTGAGTCCGAGATATTCAAGCGCCTTTTTTTCCAGTTCTGGACTTAGGCCTGTTCCATACGTTCCCACTCCGCCAGTAATTTTCGAATATGCCATGTCCTTTTTAACATCTTCGAGTTTTTCGATCTGGCGATCAACTGCATCGAGCCACCACAGCAATTCCAGTCCGAACGTTGTGGGTTGGGCATGTTGACCATGAGTCCGATGAATTTTTAATAGATATTTATGCTCCACTGCCTTCTCCTTGAGAGAGGTGCAGAGTCGTTGCAAGGCCGCGATGATTACCTGGATGGCCTCAATGATGATTATGGCAGTAGCCGGTTCTTCCGTATCGTAGCTTGTGATGGATTCATGAAAAAATTTTGCAAGCCGATCTTTGCCGATTTCTTCCTGTACGCATTGTACGAAAGAAAGCAGGTCGTGCCTGGTGTCCGCTTCGATTTCTTCGATGCGCCGACAGTCGAATTTGGCACGTCTTTCGATCTCATCATGAGAATCTTTTTCTAACGTGCCGAGATCAACGCGTGCCCGAAGGATGGCCAACTCAACTTTGAGCCAAGCTCCATACCTTGCGGCGTCTGTAAACAGTTTCGTGATTTCTTCTTTGCTATAGCGTTTGATCATTGCCAAGTCCTCCCTGTGTTGATGTTTGTGAAAATGGAAAAATGATGGTTAAAATCAGTCACTTTTGAGATATTATCCCAATTTATGTACACAAATTCATTCTTTTTTTAAGTTACCAAAACTACTAAAATAAGTAGTTCTTTATGATAGCAGATATAGGTATTTATGCAATTTAGAAACGATTTTTGATTTTTTTAAAAAATTAAAAGGAGTACAGCTATGTTCATAGTCGTACTCCTTTTTTTTAAATGTATCATCTTTCACACCGGATATTTTCCGGTGAAGCATCCATAACAAAAATCATCAGGATGCGAAGTCGCTTTGCGCAAATCCTCCATGCAAAGATAGTTTAATGTATCCGCATGGATTGATTGGCGGATATCTTCGACACTCCTTCCGCCGCTTATTGCCAATTCTTCTTCGCTTTTAATATCTATCCCAAGGGAGCAATGCCCAATGATTGGTGGGCTGGCAACTCCAAAGTGTACTGCTTTGGGTTCGCATTCTCTGACGATATCAACAATGTTCTTGCTTGTTGTGCCTCTGACAATAGAATCATCAACAAGACTGATGTGCCGATCTCGTATCAAACTTTCTATCGGACTGAGTTTTGCTTGAATATTTTTTCGACCAGGGGTGATGAATGTTCTGCCGATGTAATGATTGCGCAAGAGCGCTAATTTTAAGGGCAATCCAGATTCATCTGAGTAGCCTTGGGCAAAATACATGGCGCTATCCGGAATTGGAACAATCGCATCGATAGCCAAAGAAGAATGTCTTCGACTATAGAGTTTTCCGGTCTGCATTCGAAAATCAGCTACAGAGTGGTCAAACTGAAAGGAGTCTGGTCGGGCAAAATAGATTAATTCGAAAATGCAATGAGCGGCATTTTGGGGAATGTTCATTTTGTGAGTTTTTAGTCCCTCGTTGTTTATAACGAGAATTTCTCCTCGCTCTATTTCTCTCACGAAATTTACCCCCAGATTTTTGTTAAAAGAGCTTTGCTCGGAAGCAATCATGTAGCCATGATCAAACTGACCAAGGCAGAGTGGGCGAATGCCATAGGGATCTCTTGCTGCGATTATTTCGTCTTTAGTGATAAAAAGCAAAGAGTAGCTGCCGCCAATCACTTCGAGAGTTTCAATTATCGCTTCCACTAAAGAGCTTCTTTTTGACCGAGCTATTAATTTAAGAATAATCTCGGTATCAGAATCGGAGAAAAAAATATCCCCCTGCTTACTCAATTCATCGCGCATCGCTAAAGATTGAGGAAGGTTTCCGTTATGAGCAATGCCCAATGTTCCATAGCGGGTTTTTGCTAAAAGCGGTTGAATGTTGTTTATATTTTTTACCGATCCAGATGTTGAATATCTATTATGTCCGATTGCCAAGCTAAATTTCTCTCCAATGGGAATATTTTTTTTGGCAAATAGACTATCAACGGAGTTCTTGCCAGTTGATAATCGGCGAAAATGAAGATGTTCAAGTTCAGTCTCTCCATTCGACAATATCACTCCACTCGATTCTTGCCCTCGATGTTGCACACCGAGAAGTCCGAAATAGAGTAGTGACATGAGCTCGATCTTTTTTTCCGAATAAATTCCAATTATTCCGCACATAATTACTATTTTCTCCTTTTGAGGTTGTATGGATATTTTCAATCGTTATTATAATGTTAAGTTGCAGGGCTTTATTATAGGTATATTTCAAGAAAATGTCTAATTTTTCTTTCATCCTTTAGCCTCATCTGTTTCGGGTATCTTAGCTCCCCGAAACACAAGTCAACTTGTAAGCAATAATTCTCCCATTGTTAAGATGTTGAGTATGCGAATCTTACAGAATCGCGTTGTGTTAAGTTAAGGGCTAGGTTTTTCATTTTACTCAACCTAATTAATTAAATTTTGGTATCGGAGACACTTTCTGGGTTAGGCCATTTCCAGGCAGTCCAGATGATGGCTAGCATACAGACAACTTCCACAAATGCGAAAAATACATAATAGGGGAAGGGGGAGCCGCCGCCGACAACAAATAAAATAGTTATCACACCGGCAACAATATTCGCCCAGCGGTTCATCTTGTATTTCAATATTCGGGACAAGAAAATCATGACAATGGGAATTTCAATCAAAATAGCAAAGGCCAATAAAATTCCTTGGGTGATTTGAATTCCCACTTCACCGTTCATCATCGCCTTTAGTGTTCCAGGATTCATGAGTCCAGCAATGTCCGCAAAAACCATCGTGAACATCACGACAATCCATAGCAACGAAAACTTTTCCTTGATGCTTATCTTTGTGTCAATATTTTTTTGATTAATAAATTAATTCTAGTATTTTATTTTTCCTCGTTTATGATTAAGCAGGCTCATTGCGATTATTAGTAATTCTTCTGTTGGTTCCTAGTCCAAGGCAAATCTTCGTTTTTCCTGCTTGCCCCAAAAAGCCCATCGCCAAAACCACGCCCCTTTCTGGCGTATCCATTTCCCATTTGATGAAATCGGGGGTGAGATATTTATTAGTCAATTCTCCTAGTTCTTCTATTGTTAGCGCAGTATTGAGATCGATCTGAAAATGGGGGACCCATTCGTTTATTACTTTTTCCTTGCTTTCTCGCAAAACAATTTCAAATAGCGGGGCATCTTCGTCCTCCTTGCTTCGAACAAAAAACCAGCGCGAATCACCGTCAGGATTTTTTTCTTCCTTCAGCTCAAAGGGGCTGTCTTTGAGAATGTCTTTGTAAAAGCGGATTTCTTTTTCCATATCAGGACAAGAATAGCTGATCCCGATGTGGTCTAGTTTGATGATTGAATCAGATATTTTTTGAAAGAAAGATTGATAATCTAAAATATAGTCCTTACCATTTTCGTCAGGCGAGTATATTTTGTCCAATAGATTATGCCCATTCAAAAGAAGGCTGTTCCCAGTAATTGCAACAAACTCACAATCACTTGCCCGTATGACATAATCCTGGTCAACAAAAGAAAATCCACTGAATAATTCAGGGATGGATAATAGTTTTATTATTTCTTGTGTTAATTTCATGGTTGTTGCTTTTTTGCCGATTACCTAGGTAGGTTTAGAATTTTTTAGAAGTCACTGTATTAATAATGTTACAAAAATTTATCTAAATTTACAAATGGAAAATGTTTGGGAATTTCTTGCTAGAATTTGTGGGTTATTTTTCTAGTATCATTTAATATTCCTTATGCCCCATACCCCTCAATCCCTTTTTTGCGGATTTGATGAATTTTCCAAACTGGCGGTTCTTTTCTTTTTTTTCCAGTCCAGTCATTCTGTTGTGCGCAGTTTCTTTTTTTAGAATAATGTAATTGGCATGTTGGCTCTTATTCAGCTGGCCGGAAGCGACGGCCAAGAGTACTGCGCAGCCTGGTTCGTGTACATGTGTGCAATCAACGAATTTGCATTTTTGAGAGAGGGAAGTTATCTCGTCGAATAGATTGTCAATGCCAGTGCTTGCGTCTGTCATTCCCACTTCTCGTACTCCAGGATTGTCGATTACGATGCCACCTTGGGCCAGAAAATACATTTCTCGAGCGGTTGTCGCGTGTTTGCCTCTGCCTGAACGCTCTCCGATTTTTTCGGTTTTAATGGGGGCTTCGTCTAGAAGTTTATTGATGAGCGATGATTTGCCCACGCCTGACGAGCCCAAGAAGCAATAGGTTTTGCCTTTCGTTGTATATCTTTTGAGTTCCGCCAGTCCTTCATCGGTCAAAGTGCTGGTGGCAATGACTGTGGCGTTTGCTAGTCGGCCTTTGATCTCATTAATTTTCAGTTCTAATTCTTCCTGCGAGATTAGATCGATTTTATTGAGAATGACTGCGCCCTGGATGTCACCATCATTGGCGAGGGCAAAATATCTTTCTATGCGGTTCAGGCTATAATCCCTTCCAACTGACTCGATGATCAGTGCTACGTCAATATTGGCCGCGATAATTTGTGTTTCCCTTTTTTCGCCAAGCCTATTTTTATCCCCGGATGTTCTTTTTAGTAAAGTTTTTCTTGGTAATATTTTGTGAATCATGACTTGACCATTGGTCTCTTCGCTGAGTGTCACCCAATCACCAACGGCGGGAAAATCTTCTTTTGCGGTTGCATTAAATATTTGCTTTCCAGTAATCTTTGTCAGATATTCTCCACTAGCGTTTTTGACCCGGTAGCCTCCCTTATGCTGAGCAGTCACGCGCGCCACAGCAAAATCAACCAGCCTGAGCTTTACTCGGCTAGCTTCAAAAAAAGCATCATATCCCAAATCTTCATTTTCCCTGCCAGAAATGTTTTCCATATATTTTTTGTTTTCCAAAGACTTCCCTGACAAACCCTATCCCTTTTCTTTATTCTACCTTTGCTTGAAGAAAAATACAAAAGCAGGCGCAAGAGAATCATTGCGCCTAGAATAATTTTGGATTATACTCAAGGCATAATTATAATTGAAAATTATATGAAAATTATTATTCGTTGGATTCTTTCTGCCTTGGCCGTCATCATCACTGCATATCTATTGCCTAAAGAAGCTATTTTTATAGAGAGCTTTTTTGTGGCATTGGTCGTGGCGGTTGTTTTAGGATTTTTAAATAGTATGATTAAGCCAATTTTAATTATCCTTACCCTACCGATTCAAGTTTTTACTCTTGGTCTTTTTACGCTTGTTATTAATGCCGGACTCGTCATGCTTACGAGTGGTATCGTCAGTGGTTTCTATGTGAAAAGTTTTTGGTGGGCACTGCTTTTTAGTCTCGCGCTTTCACTTGTCAGTGCTATTATCAATCGCTTTGAGCCAAAAAAAGAATCGAGTCAGGAATAGCGAAACTAGCCTCGGTAGGCTGGTGGGGTATTAGTAGGGCTCAAGAGGTTTCCATAGGAGCCGCCACCCATCATGGCAAAAACAAAAAACCCATCAAAAACACAGATGGGTTCTGACGGGCATGGGTTGCGTGCTATTTGCTTGGCTTAACTATCTTTATTTTTTTCTCCATGGTTTCGGGAAAGTTTTTGTAAAGTCCGACCCGATAACGTTCATTTTTTAGAGCTTTTTTTATCTTTCGGCTTAGTGCATATTCTGGGTAGTATCTGAGTTGACCGATGGCTAGAAAAACTTTTTGTGGAACTTCATAGGCCAATTGACTTGCGAGAAATAAATTAGAGTCGATTTGATGCAAAAGTCTTAATGTTTGATATAGGGTTATCATAATCAAGCCAATTAAGGAAGATGTTATAATATTCCCACTCCGCAGGCTCAGCAGAATCACCGAAATGATAGCGGCCAGCGAAACTAGGATAAACCAATGTCTGGCGGTCACGATTCGCTTAATTAAAACTGCCATTTCTTGCCTGATTGAGATAATGTTTACTTTGATATTGTGCAGATTTTGGATTAATGATTCTGTGTGTTTCTTGGTGGGTGTGACTTCGTCTATGGTGTTTAGTAGAGCGTCAACCTCCCCTGAAGTGTACTCAGAATAATCAAGTAATCCATAATCTAATGCAGCAATCATATATTTATCAATCGAGTTTCTGATTTTTTTTACCATGGCTGGTTGTAATATTTTCACCAAGCCAAATAGGGAGATGAGGCTAGCATCCTCATCGGAAATGATAGTTTGCAATCTGAGATAATTTGATGTGGCGGCAGCAATAAAGAAGCCAACAAGAATAGTAAATAATAATGTCACAACAGTCAGGATGGTGGATATGTCGAAATCAAATTTAAACGCTGGCAAGAGTAGCGCTAGAAAAAAGAGTGCTAGTTGAAATATTATCGAGCGGATTTTTGTGAATGTTTTATTTTCCATGTATATTTTTATTTTTCAAACTAATCCTTACTAGATTAAGTATATCACAAATCCAGATTTATTTTAGGTCAATAAAAAAAAGTCAGCGCGATATTCCGCCACTGACTTTTCGTTTTCCTTGTATTTCGGATGTTATCGTCCGAAATGTCTAACCCTTATTATTAGGACTGTAATGCCATAGATAGCAAGGAAAATCGCCCCTAGATTTCCCAAGAACAACTTCGTAACTTCGGATGAAAAAAAGAAAAAGAAGGACGATACTATAGCTGCCGCTGGCAGTCCCCAATATAGCTTATTAGGGACATATATGCTGCTAAATAAAAATTCAAGCATATCCAGCAGTAATAATCCAATCTTGGAAAAATTCATCTTTCCCTCCCACTATTTTGAGTTTAGCTAAAGAAAACTGCACAAACTGACAGCAAAATGATTAACAATTTTAATGACTTTGCTATCAGTTTGTACAATGTTTAGTTGGAAAGAACTAATAAGAAAGCCTAGCACGTAATGCAGAGGTTGTCAAGTGCGAGAGATAGAAAAAAGGCTTTAAAAAAGCCTTGATTCAACTTTGCTCTTGATAGCTAGCGCGTTTGGAAGTTTGAATCTTACTAGATTTGAATTAGAGATGCAAAAGAGGGGAATGGGGCAAAATAAAAAGAGGCGATTTAGCCTCTTCTTGTTTTTTTGTGCTCCGCAAACTAGAAAAAATTCAAACTGCTTTCCAAAAACAAACTATCTAACTTTTTCGGCCAATTTTGCTTTGGTCAATTCTCCCACAAATCCAGTCGCTTCGATTCCATTGTCTGCTTCCATTGTGTTGTAGATATTTTTTATTTCTCCTCATTTCCGCCACCAGCCTCCGCGCGTTCAGGCAACTTAGCTCCTTTGATGATGAGCCAGAAGATAAAGACTATTTCTCCTAGAGTTAATATTCCAAATAGCGGCATTATTTTTTCATGGTTCGCCATGATTAGCTGAGCAAATGATCCGAAGAAATAGCCGACTCCTCCAAACATCACGGCCGGTGCAATGAACTTTGGGAAATAGCCTGATTGCCTGATCAGGTTTCCCAGCGGGAATAGCCAAAGGCCCCAAAATATTGAAGCAATGATAATGCCCTGGTCGTTTAGCTTTAGAAAAAGCAGCATGAGCTCATTATTATTTCCAGCAAGCTCAAGCGCGGCAATCCGCCCAAGCGTGCTGATCATCGCAATCGGCACGGAAACAAGGGCAAAAATGAGCATGTTCATTGTGCATATCCGGCTAACTGATTTGAAGAGATGATAGAGTAAGATGACTGCGAAGATGAAGAGCAACTGAGAAAATAGACTACCGGCGATGCTAAATCTAAAAAGCAATTCATTGCCGAGGATATTATTTGCGGTCTGAACGGCATCTTCCGTGATAAACCTAGACGGAACATACATAAGGCTAAACAATCCTGCCACTATCCAAATAGGATATAGAATTCGCAAACCCTTCAAGGCTTCTTTTTGTGTCATATTTTTAGATTAAACTTTTTAGTAACGCGAGTGGTCACGTTACTATTATTATCTGATAAAAAATGGATTGAGGCAATCAAGAGCTATTCTCGACTTATAGTTTTATTTAATAACAAGCAAAATTGTTCCGCCTAGGATTACAATACTAGCCAGGACTTTTCTGAAAATCCCATCTTCGGGAAAAATTTCCTTTCGAACGGGTTGGGGAGTGCTTCTTTAACTTTTTTTATCCCAAGAGATACGAGGTCGACAAAATTACGGTAGGCTGTTACATCGTTTCCGGGCAAGATTATTCGCAAGTGCTGCAAAGAACGATGGACGAATCAAAAGAAATACTTAAATATTTGAACCGACATGATAACATAAGAGAGCCAAATTTTGGCTCTCTTATAATACTAGTTTTCACTGGTAGATATGTCCGGAGTTTTGAATGTAGCCAAAATCTTACAGGGATTAGATTTGTTGACTATTTCAACTTAAAAGAGGGCAAGAAGTGTTTTTTAGTAGTCCTCATTAGTATTGTTTTTTCAATTCAATTTTCAGAAACTTTCCGCCAAAAAAATCATCTCCGGCAAAAATTTCCTGCCAAACTCCTTCATCATCAAATCCGGATAATTTGACAAAAGTCATGGTATCCCCGGATAGGGAAAACTCATACTGACCATCTTTCTGTTCTGCCTCTGCATGCAAGATTATAGTAGTTCCTTTTTGTTCCCATGAAACAAATGTTCCTAGCTCACTAGTAGTTGTGACAGTTCCGTCCGGATTCAAGCTGAAGGCAATCGAATTTTTTTCTTCCTTGGCTGTTTGACTGGATGTATGAGTTATTGTGCCATCCCAAATTCCGACAGTTGCGCTATGTGCTTGGGCTGCATCAGTCGTTTCCGGTTCAGCTATTGTGCCAGCTTCTTTGGTGGCAGTTTTCGCGTCTCCTTCTTTCTTTAGGATGTTCAGTATTTTTTCGATATCCTCAATTTTCTCTGTTTTGTTTTTTATGCCTTGATCAGTTAGCCATTTTTCAATTTCAGCTTTTTGCATGACAGCGACTCTGGTTGGTTGTGTCGGTTGATCTTTTGTGTAGGCAGGAAGTGTGATTCCTATGATTTTTCCATCTTGAGCTGCGCTATTGAATTGATCCAGCGCCACTATTGCGGCATTGAATTTATCCATATTATTAGCTAGATTATCAGGAATATTGGCGATGGTTAGAATTGTTGCGAGTGGCTCGGTCACCTTGCGAGCATCACCCACGATAGCGGATATTTTATTGTGATTTCCGAGAGCTATTTTTGCTCCATCATCTGTGATTTCGAGCGTCAGGTCCGCTCCTGAAATTATCACAGCAGCTTTAGCCAAACTTGATCCGGCCGCTAAGGCTGAAGTTCCGCCGGTCACTGCAATGCCGCCGACGAATCCTGCCACCTTGCAACCATCTTTAATGATTGTGGCGGAAGTTTCTAATTTCTGAAAAGTGTCTCCCGCTTCATTCCATCCATCAGCTTCCACTTGAGCTTGGTCTTGTTGAAGAATTTTGAAGGCTCTTTTAGCATCTACGCCAAGATGTTTGGCAAGCGTAGCAATTTTTTTTCCAGCGGGGGCGTTGTCAAAAATATCAGAAATTTCTTTTTTATCATAGGCCATCGCTTGAGGCACTAGATTAAAGCTAACTTTCTCCTGAGCCATGATTTCAGCTGACTTTTCCAAGATCAGTGCTTCTTTTTCCAATGCTTCCCATTTTTGCACTACTGCGCTCATCTCATTATTCCAAGTTGTGTAGTCCGAATAATTCTTGGCGCTGCTCAGAACTTCATCAGTTCTATAGCGTAATGACACATATTCCTTAGAGAGGTTATACGTTTTTTCTAGAACTACTTGCTTTTGAGGTACTTTTTTTGCTGGATTTACGTTGCGCTTATTGATTAGATATAGAGTGCCAGTCGCTAAAAGAATTATAAGGATGACTGCGATGATTATTTTTTTCATTTGGCTTTTTAATGTTTTAAAAATTATACGCTAAACAAGTATAGCATGGTTTTAGGGGGATTGTTTGTTTTTGCATATATATTTTTGCTTTCAAATATTCCTGTTCGGGTATAAAAAATCAAGGCTTAAATAGGCCTTGAAAATGATGCTCCGCGACCAGGACTCGAACCTGGAACCAATTGATTAACAGTCAACTGCTCTACCATTGAGCTATCGCGGAATATTTGATTTTTAATGTTAGACTAACAAGAAATTGTTAGTCTAATTTTAAGAACCATTGTTTGCCCTAGTAGGGGGATTAGCCTTGGGCTGAGGCTGTCGCAGGACAGTTTGGCTTAAAAATACAATTTTGCAAAACAAAGTAATTCTAGCAGGTATTTGAAATAAATCAATAGTCCCATATTTATGCTACAATAGACTGGTGTGATTTTTACTAGGAGACTATCCATATGAACCAGATTTATAGCTATCAGCGGAAAGACGCGGTTGAACCGAAGAAAAATCGGCCCGAAAGAAGGCTTGTTCATTGGCTATTTTTTCTTCTGCTGGCCTTCTTTCTTTTTAAGGGATTTTTCTGGATTAAGGGGATGTTTGGGCAAAGGCGGGTTACGGAGATTCCTCTTGCTCAAAAACAAAGCATAGAAACCGTTCCTGACCCCAATGCTAAATATTCTCAGATTTTAAACTATACTATTTCAGCTGGTGATATTCCGGCAGATATTTTTAGCTCGCAAGGAAAGCTGGATGCTAATGATACAGTTGTGCTATTAGCTGCTTCGAAAGATGCGTATGATTTTACCAATCTAAAAATTGGACGGAGCATCCGATTTTATTTTGAAAATGAAGTGCGTGCTACGCGCATTGAATATGATCGTGATACTGAGCGAGTGATTATTGTTGAGCGCGCCGGGGATGACTTTATGGTGCGAGAGGAGAAAATTAATTATAATATTTCAAAGGAGACTGCCAAGGGAACGATTAACAATTTTTTCTACGCTGATGCATTGGAGTCAGGACTTTCGGAAAGTACGGTCCTAGAGGTGGGGGACATTTTTTCCTTTGATGTTGACTTTACCACCGAGATCCAGACGGGCGATAGTTTTTCAATTATCTATGAAAAGCGAACGCGTGATGGAGAAAAGGCGTCAGATGGAAATATTCTAGCGGCTAAGTTTACAAATGTCGGCACGGATTATTTCGCTTATTATTTCGACAATGCTGGTAATAGTGGATATTATGATGCGGATGGAAGAGTATTGGAGCGGCAGTTTTTGAAGGCCCCTTTGAGTTATCGACACATCTCATCCGGCTTTACTGGTGCACGGAGGCATCCGATTACGCGTAAAGTTAGCGCGCATTATCAGATTGATTATGCAGCGCCTGCTGGAACGCCAGTTGTAGCTTCAGCCGGCGGAACAGTCATTAGCGCTTCCTGGTCGGGGGGCTGGGGGAACATGGTTCGACTTGAAAATGACAATGGCTACACTACTCACTTTGGTCATCTTAGCGCTTTCGCTAAGGGGTTGCGTTCCGGGGCAAGAGTCGGCCAGGGGCAATTAATCGGCTATGTTGGGTCTACCGGTTGGTCGACTGGGCCACATCTGGATTATGGGATTAAATTGAATGGTGTGCCAGTCAATCCTTTAAAAATGGATATGCCTAAAGGCGAGCCATTAGCTGGAGATGAGATGCGGCAATTCGAGGAATTAAAAAAACAGTACGGGAATCTTTTAGAATGATTTTGACGGTTTGTATTTTCTGATTAAAAAACGTCTCTTACTATTAATAGAAGAGGCGTTTAGTTCATAGCTGGAAATGTGTGGCTATTTTAACTCCGGCAGAGCTGTCTCATCTGGCATTGAATTGCGAGTGCTTCTTGATTCTTCTTCCCACTCATCAGATTCTTTGTTCGCTTTTTCCATCTTTTGCTGGAATTCTTTCATTGCCGGAGTTTGTTTCCTAAGTTCTCTTTTGGCAGCCTTGTATCCCCACCAACCCAAGGCGCCCATTACAATCATAAAAAGAAACACAATTAAGAGGCATCCTCCAATAGCCCACACCCAAGGAGATACTTTCTTTTTAGTTTCTGGAGTAATTACTTCGCTTACTGGAGCGCTTTGTATTTGATTTTTAGCTACTGGTTCATTTTCCATATTTTTGTTATGTGAATTATTAACTGTATCTTATTGTACGTGAAAAGGCAGGAAAAGAAAATAGGGCGGAATGTTTGACGAAATCAATTTTTGTGCTAAACTGGTCCAATGTCGAAATGGGCATAGTTTTAATAAATTAATCCGCTTGAGAGGCTCCGAAACACTTCGGGGGTGGGTAGAGCGAAAAACATGGATAAAGTAATTTTAGAAGCAAAAAAGAGGGATGTGCTTGGGCGTAAGACTAATAAAGGCCGCAAAGAAGGTCTTATCCCGGCTGTGGTTTATGGTAAGGGAATTTCCGGTACAAATATCTGGGTAAAACTACTTGACTTCAAGCGTTTGATTAAGAAGTCTGGAGAGAGCACCGTGATTGATCTCAAGATTGATGAGAAGGATAATCGCAATGTGCTTATTTACGATACACAAAAGGACCCAGTGCGAGATACATATGTGCACATTGACTTTTTCCAGGTGAGAATGGATGAGGAAATTGAAACAGAAGTGGAATTGGAATATATTGGAGAAGCACCAGCCGTGAAAGAACTGGGCGGAGTGCTGGTGAAAAATATTGATGCTATTGAAGTTAAGTGTCTTCCTGCTGATTTGCCATCCAGCATCACCGTGGACATCTCAAGTCTTAAGACTTTTGATGATCGCATCACCCTGGGAGACCTTAATATTTCTAAGAAAATTGAACTTAGCATCGACCTTGAAACTGTTATTGCTTTAGTTTCTGAACCAAGATCAGATGATGAGATGTCTGGACTAGACACGAAGGTAGATGCTGATGTAACTAAGATTGAAGGTGTGGTCAAGGAAACTGCACCAGTCGTGGGAACTGAAAAGAAAGAAGAAAAAAAAGGAAAATAGAAATCAGTTTGCCTACTTGAAAACACTCCGCTATTTTGGCGGAGTGTTTTTTTTGAGGTCAGTAAACTTGACCAGGACAAGATCCGGTGCTAAAATATTTTTTTAGTTCTTTGGTGTCCAGCGACCACACAGGTCAATGGCCGAATGGTTTCAAGTTAGTCTGTTTTTTTGATTTTTTTAAATTATTAAAGGGGAGGACGGGGGATGTCGCACAAAAAGTTTGGTGACGTGAAGATACGTCATGACAGAGTAGTTGTTCTGCTCAAGAGTAGTCCGACTAAGCATAATATCGAAACTATCACTCGGGCGTATGCAACGGCGGAAAAAGAAATTCCACCAGAAATATCCGCAGTAGTAATCGCTGCCTTGCGAGACGCCGAGCGAGAGAGTGGTATTAACCAACAAGACAGGGAATATCAGTATTTTGTTCCAGCTCTCGAGAATATTGAGCGGCAAGCAACTTGTAGTTGCTAAAATTATTTAGGTTGACTGATATTTCAGGGCGCCCCGTTATCCTATGAGGATTGGCGGGGCTTTATTTTGCAAAATTTAGAAAATCACAAAATTGATTTTGAGCTTTGATTGTGTTAATTTAAGCTAAGCAAAGAATAATATTATTTTATATGGAGATATTAATCGCCACACATAATTTGGCAAAATTGGGGAGGTATAAACGACTGATTGAAGGTATCGCTGGAATTCGCGCAGTGTCGCTTTTGAATTTGGGAATTACAGAAAAAGTGGATGAGATTTTTGAAACGAACAGTGAAAATGCAATGCATAAGGCGGTTGCTTATGGAAAGATGTCGGGGAAAATAACACTGGCAATTGATGAAGCTGTGACGACTAATTTTTTGCCAGAGAATGAACAACCTGGAGTGTATGTGCGCAGATTTGGTGGGAACAAAAAAGAATTAACTGATCGGGAGGTGATTGATGTTTGGAAAAAAATATATGCGCAATATCCTCAAAAGAACAAAGAATTTATCTGGAATTTTGCCGCTGCTTTTTTTAATCCCGAAAATTCAGCTAAGGGTTCTTGTCTCGTCAGGCAAGTTTCCTATGCGGTGGAGAAATTTTCCAAAAGAAAGACGACTGGTTATCCGATGTCAGCAATCATGTCTCCAGTTAAGGGAGGGAAATCCTATCTGGAATTTGATGAGAAAGAGTTATGGGTGATAGAGCAGGAAAATTTCAAAGGTTTTTTGGAGGTTTTCGGGAGCTGGATTGAAAAAAATTAACTTTTCTTTGGCAAATGCACAAGTCGTACAATATTCGAATTGTTTTTTAAAAGATGCAATTTATCAGCCTTTAGAGCCAAAAGTACTAAGCGCGCTCCAAAGGCTCTAGTCACTTGATTTTTTTCTCATTCTGGTGTATACTAGTTCTATTGTAAGTTTTCTCAGCAGGTTTTGCCTTATATGTGAATCTAAGGAAAAAGATCTTGAAACGTTAGTTTCAAAGAGAAGTAAGCTAAAAGAGAAGGTCGGCTTGCAAGATAATTAAGTATAAGGCAAAAAACATGGCACAAAAATTATACGTAGGAGGACTTTCCTACAGTACAACACAAGAAGGCTTGAAGGATTATTTTTCTCAAGCTGGAGCCGTTACATCAGCAATTATCATCACTGATAAAATGTCTGGTCGTTCAAAAGGTTTCGGTTTTGTTGAAATGTCTTCTGATGAAGAAGCTGGGAAAGCTGTCGAAATGTTTGACGGAAAAGAGTTCGAAGGAAGAACTTTGACTGTTAACGAAGCTCGCCCAATGGAGGAAAGACCAAGAACTGGTGGTTTCCGAAAGCCAGGTGGCAATGACGGTGGTTTCCGCGGAGCAAAGAGATACTAGTATTTCTTTTCCCTTAGTGGATAAAAAAGTAGTCCCGAGCAATCGGGGCTATTTTTTTTGTGTTTAATTGAAAGTTTGCAGGATAATCTGGCTGCTGGTATAATTTATTAAGGTAGGAGTTAATTGGCCTAGAGGAACTTTTATGAGAAAAATTATTTTAGGTGTTTTTTTATTTTTGGGAATTTTTGTTTTTAGTGGTTGCGGAAGTCAGCAGTCAGCTGCGCCTGATGATTCTGCAATTATCTTGTTTTATGGTGAAGAATGTCCGCACTGCAAGGTGGTAGAAAAATATATCGCGGATAACAATGTCAAAGCGAAAGTGATTTTTTCTGAGCGAGAAGTAAATCATGATAAGGCCAATGCTAGTATGATGGTAAAGAGACAGCAGAATTGCAAGATAGACAAAGCTTCTGTTGGAGCTGTGCCATTCCTATGGACAGCAGAAAAATGCTACTTAGGTCAAGATGAGATCATTAATTTTTTCAAAGATAAAAATGGCGCATAATAAGTATCTTAAGAAGTTTATTTATCTATTCTCTTTTTTCGGCTTGCTTTTTAGTGCTTTGCCGGTCGGAGCATTTTGCCCTGTTTGTGTGGTAGCGGTTGGAGCGGGACTTGAGCTTTCTCAATATCTGGGGATTGATGACACCGTGACTGGTCTTTGGGTTGGAGCGCTTCTCGTGGGACTGTCTGCTTGGACAATTGAGTGGCTGAAAAAGAAAAAAATTACATTCAAGGGAGAGACGTTGGCGGTGTATGCTGGCTATTATCTGCTCATGATTGTCCCGCTCTATTTTGCGGGTCTCATGGGTCAGTCTTATCACAGCTTTTGGGGCGTGGATAAGCTGCTCTTGGGCATAATTTTTGGTAGTGTCGTTTTCTTTTTTGGCGGAATGTGGCATTTTCATCTCAAGAAAAAAAATAATAATAAAGTCCATTTTCCTTTTCAAAAAGTGGTTGTGCCAGTGGGATTGTTATTAATCTTGAGTGTGGTTTTTTATTTTTTAACCCGAAGCTAAGAAAGTGTAGTTTGCCATTTTCCGTTCAAGTGCATTCTTTATAGCGCTGCTTACTAGTTTTGGTTATTTTTCTACCGGTCTATCAAAGACTAAGATGCTGAAAAAGTCGAACGTCAAAAATTTACCTGAACGGAAAATGGCAAACTCTAATATCTAACATATAAAGTATAATTATGGAAGAAAACAAAATCAGAAGTCTTAATGAATTCGTGGAGAAGATTGATCAGATGAAAAAGCAAGACAAGATGGACTTGTCATCGGATCAGGACCTGAGTATTGCGATCATGAATCTCATCAGTATCGAAGAACATTTCTTTTTTACAGCTGAGAAAACTGGAAAAAATGAATATTTTGATCTCTTGCAGGAAGTGAGAAAGATGCGTGGTGAACTTTTGCGAAAAATTATTAAAGAATATGAGGGCGAAGTTTGGTGTATTTCCAAGCACTTGTTAGCGGCCTCAATGAGGCTTATGGAAGTGGGAACAAAGCAGCAGGGAATGGGGAAGAAGGAAGAAGCGCAAGAACTGTTTCATAAGGCCTATGATCTCTACGGGATGTTTTGGGCGCTTAACATGAAATTGATTGGAGCAAATGATATTAAAGAAGCGGGCGGAATTGACGCAGAAAAAAACTTAGGCATTAAAAAAATTCCAGAAAAGGCCCTGAATAAAAGCGATAAAAATCCAAGTGGTTTCACGGGGAAGCTTCGAGAATTGGTCAGAAAAGCGATTGATTGTTGCATCGAATAAAATAGAAAGGGGAAGTGGTCGATTTTCCCTAATTAGTTTAATTGATTTAATTAATTTTTTAATTGCAAAATAACTATGCGAAAAGAACTAAAAAAAGTCTTGTCTTTTGGCGTGCTGATTTTTGGTTTGGTGTTTCTGTCTGGTTGTGGTTCGACGGAGCAGAAAAATCAAGCGCCACAGACAGGCGGAAAAACCCCTACCGAGAAGGTCCCAGTGGCGGGTGAAAAAACGCCTAGTGCAAGTAGTAGTACGGGCACAAATTTAAATGGCAATAGCGCTACAACAAGCGCTACTAACGAAGAGGATTTGTTGCTTTCCCAAGAGGAAAATGACGCTAAGGACGCCGTGCCTAGCGATCAGGAAACAGCTGATCTGACAAGCTCATATGACAATGAATAAAAAAGTATTCCTTAGTGGAACGGTTTTTTTGCTGGGTTTTTTTGTCACGCCGATTTTAGTGCAGGGAATGACGACAAATATAACTCCTCAAGAAGCTAAGCAAAAAGCCAGTGAAAAATTTTGTACTGGAATCTCGACTTATTATGACAAACTGACAAAAAAGATGTCAGAGCGCTCAGCTAATTTTACTGCCAAGAAAGCTGAACGTGCCAATCGCTGGCAGGAACGGATAAAACTCAATGCAACACGGTTAACGGATATTCGCAAAAACGCCGATGCGGCTCTCGCTAATTCACTCAACAACCTAAAGGCTAAGGCGACAACTGATGCTCAAAAAGCAGCCATAGAAGCTTTTAGCAAGGCCGAACAAGAGGCAGTGGCGAAAAAAAGATCAGCTGTTGACGGAGCAAGAACAACTTTCTTAGCCGGGATGCAAAAATCGATAACAGAAAATAAAGCAGAAACGGAAGCGGTAACGGCAACTTTCAAAAATTCTATTGCTTCCGCTTTCAAGACAGCTGAGTCGAGTTGTGCTGGTGGTACTGATTCGGCCGCTGCGATGTCAACATTTCGGGCTAGCGTTAAAACAGCGCAACAACAGATGGCAAGTGACAGAAGAACAAAAAGTAAATTGAGCACAGCTGTTGATCCGCTTATTCAAGCGCGAAAAGCAACAATGGAAAAAGCGCGGACGGAATTTCGCGGAACGATGGAGTCGGCTCTGCAAACTTTGAAAGCGGCTTTTCCCGATGGAACTGTGACAATCACGATTAATCTGTAGTTTTCTCTTTGGATCAGTTACGGCAAAAATCCACTCCCAGGCAGGGGGTGGATTTTAGTTTTGGGAGGTGGTAGAATAGTAAAAAGAGCAAAATGTGTTTATGCGAGAAAAACAGGTAATTATCAATGGCTTAAATATCAACTATTTCCAAAGTGAAGACCTAAAAAAAGAGGAAGTCGTTGTTTTTTTGCATGGCTGGGGCTCACGAGCTGCGCATCTCAAAAGCGTTTTTGAAAATTTGCCAAACTTTGTTGCGCTGGATTTGCCGGGTTTTGGTGGGAGTGATTTGCCACTATCTCCTTGGGGTGTGTCGGAATTTGCGATTTTTTTAGATAGTTTTCTCTCTAAAATTGAAATAAAAAATCCTACCCTCGTGGGTCATTCTGTCGGTGGGAGTATTATTATCAAATATCTAGTGGAAGGTGGGATGGCAGAAAAAGCGATTTTGATTGCCTCGGCAGGAATCAGAAAAAGAGGCCCAAGAATATTTTTCTATAAGGTTATTGCGAAAATTTTCAAAGTATTTTTTTTACTGCCCGGGCTAAGTATTTTTCGTGACAAAATTCGGAAAAAATTCTACTCGGCAATTGATTCCAAAGATTATATCGAAGCGGGAAAAATGATCGAGAGCTACAAAAAAATTATCCGAGATGATCTAACTGATGATTTGCAAAAAGTTATTATCCCCACAACGCTTATCTGGGGCGAAAAAGATTCCATTACGCCACTTTGGCAAGGGGAGTTGATGCGAGAAAAGATTGCCAATTCAAAGTTGTTTGTGATTTCCGATGCGGGACATTTTTCATTCATTGATCAGCCGGAAAAGTTTAGAGAAATTCTTTCAAAAGAAATAAGATGATTATTCGAAACTTAATTTATATTCTCCAAGCGGAGCTCTATGACGCCCGAAAATTTTTGCGATTTGCTTATTCGCACTCTCAATGGTGGAAACTGGAAAAAAGAGCAAAACTTATTTGGACAAAAAAAGCTCGGCTGATTTATGTGCTTACGGCACTGATGCTACTCGCCATATTTTTGTTTTCAGCAGGGCTTTTTGGCACATGGGGAATTTTGTCTTTAGTGGTCATAATCCCGCTTGTTCCAATAGTCATTGTCATTGCGCTTTGCATTATTGAGCCGATTGATTATTTTTTGAAAAATAGATTATTCAAAAAAGCGCAAAAGTTTTTGCAGGAAAATAGGAAAAATCTCACCGTGATTGGGATAACAGGGAGCTATGGGAAAACCTCGACGCGAGAGATTTTGTCATCAATCTTAGCGGAAAAATTTCGAGTGATAAAGTTATCGGAAAACATAAACACGGACATCGGGATTGCCGATTTTATTTTGAAAAATTCTAAAATGTTTTTGGAAAACGAAATTTTTATTGTAGAAATGGGAGCGTATAAAAAAGGAGAAATCAAAAAACTTTGCGATTTAGTTGAACCGGATTATGCCATTCTCACGGGGATTAATGAATCGCACTTGGAAAGATTTGGTAGTTTGGAAAATATCATTTCCGCGAAGTTTGAGCTCCCGCAAGAGGCAAAAAAAACAGTGGTCTTGAATTTTGATGACGAGAATATTTTGAAAAATTATGCGCGTTTTAAGTTAAAGGAATTTATTGGCACGTCAAAAAGTGAGGCGAAAAATGTTAGAATTTTGGACAACTATTCTGGGTTGGAATTTGAATTGGAGGGCGCAATGTTTCGAACAAAATTGCTGGCGCAGCATAATATAGCGCTAATTCTTCTGGCCAGCCGTGTGGCGCAAAAATTGGGCATGACTACGATTGAGATTTCGCATGGAGTGGGAAAGATTGAATATGTGCCTCATCGCCTGGAACCAATTTATAATGAAATGACAAAAGTTTGGGTGATTGATGATAGCTATAATGGTAATTTTGACGGTATCGCTAGTGGATTGGAGGTCTTGAAACGAGCGGCTGGTCGCAGAATCGTGCTTACGCCAGGTCTCGTTGAATTGGGTGAGAAAAGCGTGGAAGTTCATGAAAAAATTGGGCAGCTCTATGCCCAGAGTGGGATAGATCTCATTCTCTTGATAAAAAGCCCTAATTCTGGTTATATTACTAAAGGACTCGAAGAGAAAGGATTTAAGAATTATAGAGTCTACTCATCATCTCAAGAGGCACACGCTGATCTTTCGAATGTTGTGAAAAGCGGCGACACGATTATTTTTCAAAATGATCTGCCGGATAATTACATCTAGGAGCTCTCTACTAATTACGAATCAAATACGAATATACGAATGTATGGTAAGAATTTATACGCTTAAACTAAGGTTGTCATTCTGAGCGAAGCGGAGCGGAGTCGAAGAATCTGCATTGCGCAACCCAAGGTCTGGTCTTTAGCTGCAAAGCTAGTAATATTCAAAAGTAGATCCTTCGACTGCATCCGAGTACGGACTTCGCTCAGGATGACAGTAAGAGGTAGGTGTGTAGGTTATGAAATTTCAGAAGGAAGTGTTTAGCAATATAACAATTTAACAGTTTATCATATGAACATCGGAGTATTTTTTGGAGGCAAAAGTCCGGAGCATGACGTTTCGATTATCACGGGACAACTCGTCATCTCAGAGTTGAAAAAAATGCAACATAATGTTGTGCCGATATACTTGGGAAAAAATGGCGAGTGGTATATTTCGCAGGAGCTGGGAACGTTAAAATTTTTTCAAGATCACCAGAAAGACAAGAAGCTTTTGGAGTTTTCCAAAGTCTCGCTAGACCTGGAAAAATCTCAGGGGAAGATGGTTTTTCAAAAGAAAGGTCTTATGGCCAAATCAATTGAAATCGATTTAGCCTTTCCGGCTTTTCATGGATCCAATGGTGAGGATGGCACGATTCAGGGCATGTTTGAGCTTTGCAATCTCCCATATGTCGGTTGTGACGTCGCGTCTTCGGCCATTGCCTATGACAAAATTCTTACCAAAACCTATTACAAGAGCACGGGAACTGCCACGGCCAATTTTATGTTTTTTAGCAAAAAGGATTGGGATAAGAACCGAACGGAAATTATTGCTAACATCAAAAATACTTTGCGCTATCCGTTGTTCGTGAAACCGCCGAAGCTCGGATCATCAATTGGAATTTCCAAAGCGAAAGATGACAAGGAGTTGGAATTTGCAATTGAGGTCGCCTTGCATTATGGTGAGAAAGTTTTGGTGGAAGATGGAGTGGAGAATTTGATGGATATTACTTGTTGTGTTATCGGTAATGACGAGCTCGAGGCATCGCTCATTCAAGAATCAGTTTTCGAAAGTGAGCTGTTTGATTTCAAGGAAAAATATCTGGTCGATGGCGGCGCGCAGTTGGGCAATGCGACGAATAGCTTGGTGATTCCAGCAAGACTGGATACGGATACGACAAAAAATGTGCAAGAGTTGGCTAAGGAAATATACTCAGGCGTGGGAGCGAGTGGCATTGCGCGAGTGGACTTTCTCTATGACAAAGTGGCAAAAAAAGTCTATGCCAATGAGATTAATCCAATGCCAGGCACGGTCTATCATCATCTCTGGAAAGCCAGTGGCCTTGAGCTCAATGAACTTTTGAAAAAACTAATCGATTTTGCAGTTGAGCGGCACGGAGAAAAAAATAAATTTAAATATACCTTTGATTCGGATATGATGAGTTTTGCTAATTCGGTGAAGTTGAAGTTGGGCAAGTTAATGAAATAATTTCATACCACACTATGTCAAAAGTGTATGTTGCCAAAGCGGGCAATATCGGGAATGGCCTTTTTGCAAAAGCGAATATTAAAAAAGGAGAAATAATTTTTGTGGCGAAGGGCACTATTGAAAAGCATCCGTATTCTCCAAGGGATTCCAAGCAAGGACAAAATTGGCTGGCGGTAGAAAAAAATATTTGGCTAGCGCCATTAAATTTATTAAAAGAGAGTATATGATAGCTAATAATGCTAATAATAATACGGATAAATAACTTTCTATGTTTGAACGAACGAAAAATCTGCGACTTTCTGTGATCAAGCAAATGGAACTTAGGGCTTCAAGGTTTCCCGATGTGATATCGCTCGCGCAAGGCGTGCCGAGTTTTGATACGCCGGAATGCATCAAGAGGCGAGTGGAGCTGGCTTTGAAAAACGGCGTAGTGGCGAAATATTCGCTGTCGCCCGGGCTTTCTGAGTTGCGAGAACTGATTGAGACAAAACTGGCCGAAGACGGAATGTTTTATGATTTTGAAAAAGAAATTATTGTGACGGCGGGTTCAATCGAGGGGATCACGGCGACCCTGTTTGCGATCACGAACCCGGGTGATGAAGTGATTATTCCTGAGCCGACGTATACCTCATATCGCGAAGTAATTTTGCTTGCAGGATGTCAGCCGGTGTTCGTGTCGCTTGACGAAGAAAAAGGTTGGGCATTTGAGTTGGAAAAATATGAAGCGGCGATCACGGAAAAAACTAAGGCGATTTTTTATTGTAATCCCAATAACCCAACTGGTACGATTTATTCCAAGGAACAACTAATGGGCCTCGCCAAGCTTGCCGAAAAACATAATCTCTATTTAATTTCCGATGAGGTGTATAAGGATTTTATTTTTGATTCCGGTGAGAAAATTTTTAGTCTTGCCCAACTCCCAGAACTGCGAAAAAGAGTAATTCGTCTTTTTAGTTTTTCTAAGTCGTTCGCGATGACTGGTTGGCGCGTGGCATATCTCCATGCGGATGAAAGTATTGCAAGAGAAATTCTGAAAGTGCATGATTCATTGGTGACCTGCGCACCAGTTATTTCTCAATACGCGGCGATGGGGGCTCTTGAGATGGGGGACAAAGATATCGAATTTTTTAATCATGAGTACAAAAAAAGACGCGATTTGATTTGTTGTCGTCTGGATAAATTAAGTCATGTTTTCAGTTATGTGAAGCCAACGAGCGCCTATTATGTTTTTCCTAGAATTTTGAAAAATGATTTTGATTTTGGTGAACTGAAGGATTGTCCAGATAGTTTGTCTTGGCGTTTTGCCATTGGAATTTTGGAGCGCGCGCAAGTCGCAACTGTGCCAGGAGTAGCATTTGGGCCGGGCGGAGAAGGCCATATTCGCATGAGTTTTGGAAGAAGTGAAAAAGATATTAATCGGGCATTTGATCGGATGGAGAAAATATTCGGGACATAATTTCAAATTTCCAATTCCCAATGTCAAACCAAGCTCAAGATTCAAATGTCAAAATATATTTTTCTATTTCTGGTTAAGTCATTTTTTTGTTATTTTGATTTAGGATTTTGTTTGAAATTTGAAATTATAAAATTATATATGAAACTTATCTTCAAGCCCATTCTCAAGTATTATCTAAAATTAATTGCCAAATTAGTTTTAGTGATTTATCGTCCCAAAATTATTGTAGTTGCTGGAAGTGTGAATAAAACTTTTGTGCGTGATGAAATTCGCAGAGCTCTGGAAAAAGCGGGCAAAAGTGTTCGCGCTAATCCGCGCAATTTCAACACGGAAATCGGGCTTCCCTTGGCTATTCTTAATATATCAAGCGGATATGGATCTTACCGCGAATGGCGTCCTGTGATTGGAAAAGCATTTCGCGCGATATGGCAAAAAAACTATCCAGACTATCTCGTGCTTGAGTTGGGTGTTTCTTCGGCAGGGGATATGCGTTATTTGCTCTCAATCGTTGCGCCAGAAATTTCAGTTGTGACCGATATTACTCAGAGATATTTGGAATCTTTTCCTAGTATGAACGACTTAGTGGCAGAATATATTTATCTAGCAAAAAAAACCAAAAAAAATGGCGCTGTGATTTTAAATGGAGATAATTTACGCGTAAAAGAGTTAACCAAAAAAGCCATCGCTCCAGTGCAATATTTTGGTGAAACTTGCGAGAAAGAGGATGATTGGCGAATAGTAGGTATTGAAAGGACGGGAGTAGGACAGGTTGTGGAAATAAGACATAAAGAAAAGACTGAAACATTTGATGTCCCACGTTTTGGTAGGCATCACGCATTTGCACTCGCCGCAGCACTGGCGGTGGACACTATAATCAATAAATAAAAATTTATGAAAGAAATTGAAGAAAAATTGATTAGTGAAATGGCGAAAGTGAGAAGTGAAGTGCGCAATCGAACGGTAAAATATATCGTCGGAGCGCTTGGGCTTGTGGCAGGACTTGCGTGGAATGACTCTATTAAGTCCTTCATCGAGTACTTCTTTCCTCAAGATCAAAATAGTCTAAAAGCTAAACTAGTTTACGCATTAGTGATTACATTCGTTGTGGCGGTGGCTAGTTTTTATCTGATGCGGCTGGAAAAAAAAGAAGAGAAGAAAGAGGAGGAGAAGAAGGTTGAGAGGGAGGTTAAGAAAGAAAAATAATTTTAAATTAGGCCTTGCTTTCCTGCTTGCCGGTAGATAGGTAAATTTCAAAATCTAAATGCCAAATTTCCAACCAATTACAAAAGTCAAAGTTCAAAATATTTTTTGTCATTTAACTTTTGGACTTGATTTGACATTAGAAATTGGTAATTAGAAATTGTGCGTTTTTTTGATGGATACTTTTTTAAAATTTTATCAGCACATTCCTGAGCAGATCAATCCGGAAATTTTTCATATTGGATTTTTTTCTGTTGGCTGGTATTCTGTGATGTATTTGGTGGCCTTTTTTGTTGTTTTTAGGCTCCTGGAGAGGCGGTTGCAATTGGATGAGGGCGGAAGTAGCTTTGAAAACACATTTGAAAAAAAGGGTAAGGATAAGCTTGAAAAACAGAAAGGCTTTATTTTGGATTTCATGTATGTTTGTTTTTTGGGTGTTGTCATTGGCGGGAGGCTGGGCTACGTTTTGTTTTATAATTTGCCCTTTTATCTTGCGCATCCACTGGCAATTATTTCTCCATTTGACGCTGCTACTGGTGAGCTTATCGGTATATATGGCATGAGTTATCATGGCGGTCTGATTGGCGCACTTTTGGCTGTATTGTTTTTTGTGAGATTTCGTAAATTAAATTTTTGGGCACTTTCAGATTTTGTCGTGCCAGCAATTCCAGCTGGCTATCTGTTTGGTCGAATCGGAAATTTTCTCAACGGAGAACTTTATGGTCGAGCCACTGATATATGGATCGGGATGTATTTCCCGAGTGACGCCTTAGGTGTTTTGCGCCATCCTTCACAGTTATATGAAGCTTTTTTGGAAGGATTTTTACTATTTTGGCTCTTTTGGAGAATTAGGAATAAAAAAGTAGTACAGGGAAAATTATTAGGATTATATCTCATAGGTTATGCTGTTGCGCGTTTTATTGGGGAATTCTTTCGTGAGCCGGATGAGCAGGTAGGTCTTTTTATGAGCTATTTTACGCTAGGCCAGTTATTTTCTCTTGCAATGCTAATTGGCGGGCTAGTGCTTGTTTTTTGCGAAAGAAGAAAATGTGCTATAATAAAACAATGCTAGATGGAATACAAAAAATACAAAAAAAACCGGTAGAGCTAGACTATGCCTTGGCTAGATTTGTTTTGAAGCATAAAAATTCTTCTGTGTTACTTTCTCAGAAATATGGAAAGGTGAAAGATTTCACTACCCGTGATTCTAAGTTGTATTTTAGTCAAGAAGATCTTTCACGGCTGAGGCGTGGTGAGCGAGTTGAATTTATCACGGGAAGAATTGATGGGGCCGCGTCACGACGAGAACGGAATGTGCATCATACCTATTCTCGGAAAAAAGAAGCGTGGATGTATGACGAAATTCGAGATAGATATTCCAGTCTTTTTTCTTATCTTAAGGATGTATCCACGGGCTATACTCATGGCGTGAGCATGGTGCGGATGTGGAACATATCCCTTATTGGTTCTTTGATTTTTGGCATGTTTTTGATGACGATGATTTATCGTTATTTGGGTCCAGGAGCGCAAGCTAAGATGCAAGAGGCCAAAGACAAGGCTGGGACAGAACAGCTCATTCAAGAGCAGGAAGCTCAGAGGGTGCTGGGAGAAGAAGCGGCTAAGAAGGAAGCGAAGAAGATGGCAGATGATGAATATATCGCGAGGCTTTTAATTGAAGAAGCGAATACTAAGCAATCAGATTTTGAGAAGGAAATAATGGAAATGGTCAAGGATTATCCGATCAAGCAGATGGTGCCGGAAATTGCTAAAAGGGATCGGACTGTAGCTGCATTTTTGATTGGAATTGCCAGAAAAGAAAGCTCTTGGGGTGTGCACGTTCCAGTTTTGAATGGGGAAGATTGCTATAACTACTGGGGTTATCGAGGGAAAAGAGAGAGAATGGGTACGGGGGGGCATACTTGTTTTGATAGCCCAAAGGACGCTGTTGACGTCGTTGCGAAAAGAATGGAGTATTTGATATCAGAAAAAAAACTTGATACTCCAGCCAAGATGGTTATCTGGAAATGTGGATCAAATTGTGCAGTCACAGGTGGCCAAGCGGCAGCCAATAAGTGGATTGATGATGTTGGTTTTTATGTCAAGAAATTTAATTTAGAAAAATAGTTTTTTTAGTTCAATTTTAACTGCCAGGAAACAGCTTCACGCATCCTCGCAGTTTTTTTGTGTTGCAAAATCGACGAGATTTTTATCAAATTGATTTGTTGAAGAATAATTAATTTTTCCTCTGTTGCCTTCCCACTTTCTGTGGTATAATTTATCCATAAGTAGATCACTTTATTCCCCAAAAAAATAAAGCAAAAAAAGCAAAATAAATACAAGCCGTTCTGCTTTTAGCTAGGGCATAGAAGCATGATATTTTCGAAAGCGAAAAGTGAAAAAAAATACAAGAAAAATATAGCCATTTTTCTGCTTTGCTTTGTCTTTTTTTCTCTTTTTTCTTTCCTCAAAGTAGAGGCCGCCAGACAAATGGAAGGCGTCGCTTTTATCACCGACAAAACCGGTCAAATGATTAGCGGTGATTACACCGTACGCTTCGCTCTCTATTCTCAAAATAGAACAACGATTGACAACTATCCTTCTGACGCAGATAAAGACCAAAGAGTCTGGGAAGAAACTCAAACTGTCACCATCAAAAATGGTATTCTCAAATTCAATCTTGGTCAAAACCAAGAACTGCCCATCCTGACTAATAACGAGAACAATCAATTCTACCTAGGAATCAGAATTAATCAGGATAGTGAACTGATCCCCAGAAAAAGAATTACTTCCACCCTCTTTGCCTACAATGCCACCAATGCCTCACTGCTCGATGGCAAAAAAATTGGTACAAACTCCGGCGATATCCTTTCCCTCAATGCTACGGGCAAAATTGACCTTCAGAATCTCCCCATTGGTACAGGAGCAGGACAGCTGATCACCGGCAATGACTCAAGACTAAATGATTCACTCACCCTTTCTGGCGCAAAATATCTCACTCTCTCCAACCAAAAACTAACCGCCAATAAAATTAAACTCAGTACGGATACCCAAGGCACCCTGCCCGTAAACCAAGGAGGCACCGGACTTACCAATACTCCAGAAAATGGCAAGGTGCTCATGGGCACAGGATCTGGTTATGCTTTCGGTTCCATTTTGGGGGCAGGGAATGTTGACGTTGCCACCACTAACAGCAATATCTCTATCTCACTCAAAGACACGATTAACGTCAATAGTCTGGATGTTAACGATCGACTCTACTTGGCCGATAGCTCCGTGCCGACAACTACAGCCAATCGTCTCTACAGCAATAGTGGTAATCTCTACTGGGGAAACACGATGCTCGGCGGTGGTGGTGGCACCCTCCCGACTGGCACAACCGGACAAACACTTAACTATCACACTTCTTTGGGTTGGTCTGCCAGTAGTGTCCTTTACAACGATGGCACGAACATCGGAATTGGCACCACTAGTCCTGGCTACAAATTGGAAGTAACGGGCACCACCAGAGTTAGTGCCCTGAGTATTAATGGAGCCTACAATCTGCCTACCACTTCTGGTACTACCACGCAATATCTAAGAGGGGACGGCACCTGGAGCGCTCCGGCTGGCACTAATCATAATCTGTTTTCTAGCGCTCATTCCGACACAGCCAGTATCGCTCCCGCCCAAGGAGATGTAATCTATTACAACGGCACCAACTGGACCGCCCTTAGTGCTGGCACGAGTGGTAATTTTCTACGAACGAACGGTGCCAACAGTAATCCGACTTGGCAAGTGGCGACTGGCACCACCTACACAAGATCTGGCACACTGCTGCAATTAGCGGGCAGCACCTTTTCAGTCAAAGAAGGTCTGCTCACGAACGGCCGAATCTGCACCTATTCCACTACCAGTGGACTAGTCTGCGATACGGATAGTGTCTCAGTGGGCCACAGCCCACTCACCATTAACGCGACCAATAATGGTCTAGCTCTAAATGGTCAAGAACTAGCTATTGCCCTCGCCTCAACTTCAGCAACAGGAGCACTAAGTAATACCGACTGGCAAACATTTAACAGTAAACTTTCACCCGCCCTCACCAGCGGAAATCTTTTCATTGGCAACGCCTCAAACATTGCCACTGGCGTTGCGATGAGTGGAGACGTCACAACCACCAATGCGGGAGTAACTTCAATTGGGGCGGATAAAATTACTGAAAGCATGCTACGTGAGAGCACCAACACTCCAGCTAACGGCAACATCTTAGCCTACAACTCAGCAACAAATGGTTTCGCTTGGGTGCCGACTGTCCCTGGACTATCACACAATCTTTTTTCTTCCAGTCACCTGGATATGGCCAGCATCACTCCATCCCAAGGAGATTTCATCTATTACAACGGCACACAATGGACCACCCTCGCAGCTGGTACCAATGGTTATCTCCTGCGAACAAATGGATCAGGCGCTAATCCAACTTGGCAAGCTGCGACTGGTACAACCTATACTGCTAGTGGCAATCTCCTC